>CAXSCE010000083.1:0-2263 GCA_964236545.1 uncultured Bryocella sp. | reverse complement strand
GGAGCATACGGATTATAGCGGCGGCTTCTGTATGCCGGCGGCGCTGGACTTCAACACACTGGTAGCGGCGAGTCCGCGAAGCGATACGCTGCTGCGGATGTACTCGCTGGACTTCAAGAACGCGGCTGAGTTCGATCTTAAGGATTTGCGGCCGCGGGACAAGGATGAGTGGAGCGCGTATCCGGCGGGGGTGGCGTGGAGTCTTGGACTGCGCGGCGTGAAGGTGGAAGGCGCGGACCTGACGTTTTCGGGCAACGTGCCGCTGGGCGCGGGGCTGAGTTCTTCGGCGTCGATCGAGGTGGCAACGGCGACGGCGCTGCTGGCGCTGCATGGAGCGGAGATGCCCAAGCCGCAGGTGGCCTTGGCGTGCCAGAAGGCGGAGAACGACTTTGTCGGTGCGCCATGCGGGATTATGGACCAGTTCGTTTCCGCGTGCGGAGTGAAGGGCAATGCCCTAGCCATCGACACGCGTGCGCTGACCTCGGAGCTGGCGCCCATTCCGGCGGACCTGCGGCTAGTGGTGTGCAACTCGATGGTGCAGCACTCGGTGGGGGATGGAAAATACGGCGCGCGACGGCGGGAGGTGGAGGAGGCCGCGAAGGCGGTCGCCCGCAAACTGGGGAAAGATGAGGCGACGTATCAGCTGCGAGATGCGACCCTCCAGGACCTGTTTGCGGCGAAGGACGGGATGTCGCATGAGGCGTTCCTGCGGGGGCGGCATGTGATTACGGATAGTGAGCGGGTACATCTTGGTGTTGCGGCGCTCCGCACGGGGGACGCGCGAGTGTTCGGGGCGCTGATGACCGATGCGCACGCCAGCTTCCGGGACGATTTTGCTGCGAGCTGCGACCAATGCGACCTGCTGGTGCGGCTGGCGATGTCACTCGATGGATGTCTCGGCTCGCGTTTGACTGGCGGTGGATTTGGCGGGTGCACGGTCTCGTTAGTGGAAACGGCCCAGGCGGAGACGTTCGCTAAGTCGCTCGCGGATCGATATCGAGAAGCGACGGGCGTAGAGGCTCCGGTCTTTGTGTGCAAGATCGCCGATGGAGCGGGGCCGGTAAAGCTGGATTGAGGAACGGGATGCGCATTGGGATTGATTTGGGCGGAACGAAGATCGAGGCGTTGGCGATGAATGACGCTGGAGCGGAGCTGGCCCGCCGGCGCGTGGACACGCCGCGGGGAGACTACGACGGGACCGTCGCGGCGGTGGCAGGCTTGGTGGAGTACTTAGAGGGCGAGCTTGGCCGGAAGGGAACAGTCGGGGTCGGCATGCCAGGCAGCGTGCGGGCAGCAACGGGATTGATCAAGAACGCGAATTCGACGTGGCTGAATGGGCGGGCGTTTGAGCGGGACCTGAGCGCGGCGATGCGCCGCGAGGTGCGGCTGGCAAACGATGCGAACTGCCTAGCGGTGTCTGAGGCGACGGACGGAGCGGCGGCCGGTGCGCGCATGGTCTTTGCGGTGATCCTCGGCACGGGATGCGGAGGCGGCCTGGCATTCGATGGGAAGGTGCATGCAGGGCCAAACGGGGTGGCGGGGGAGTGGGGTCATACGGCGCTTCCATGGGCTGCGCCCGAGGAGCTGCCGGGGCCGGCGTGCTATTGCGGGCTGCATGGCTGCATGGAGATGTGGGTTTCGGGCACGGCAATCGCGGCTGACTTTATGCGGGTGACGGGGCGGAGCATGACGACGCGGGAGATCGCCGGGCAGGCCGATGCGGGGGAGGTTGAGGCGCTGGCGGCGCTGGCGCGGTTTGAGAGCCGGCTGGCGCGCGGGCTGGCTAACGTGGTGAATGTGCTTGACCCGGATGTGATCGTGGTGGGGGGCGGTGTGTCGCGGGTGGAACGGCTGTACCGGAATGTACCTGGGCTGGTGCGGGAGTATGTTTTCGGTGGGGACTTCGACACGCCCATTGTGCCGGCCCGGTTTGGCGACTCAAGCGGAGTACGGGGGGCGGCTTGGCTTTGGCCGAACGCAGCGGAGACGGCGGACAAGGTTGAACCTTTGTTCGCGCTTCCGGAATCAAAAGGATAAAATAAGGGTTGACTCTATGCCTACTCAGACCAACTATTCCATGCTTCCGGCTCACCGTAAAACCTGCACTGATCCGATCGTCGGGGCGATTCTCTCCGGCTGGCGGTATGACATCTCGAACATCTCTCCGGAGATGTGCACCGATTACGAGCAGCATTTGACTGAGTGCATGCACTGCCGACGCCGGCAGCATGTGGCGCGCACGATCGACGTGTTGCTGATTACG
>CAXSCE010000082.1:0-2541 GCA_964236545.1 uncultured Bryocella sp. | reverse complement strand
GGGACGGGGCTGGTGGGACCCCCGTGGCGACAGCAAGGGCGACGTCTTCGCCCTGATCCAGTTCCTGGAGCCGGGCCTGAACTTCGGCCAGGTACGCCACTCGCTGCGCGAGCTGTCGGGTATCGTGCCGTCCTTCCCGGTGGCCCTCCCGCCGCAGCGGGAAAAGGTCGCGGGCCAGCCGCTAGTCGAGCGCTGGAGCGCGCGTCGCCGGCTGTCGGCAGGCTCGCCGACCTGGCGATACCTGACCGAGAACCGCGCCCGTGAGGTGCCTGTTCTTTTAGCCGCGTCACGAGCAGACGCTGTTCGCGAAGGTCCCTATGGCAGTGCCTGGTTCGCCCACCGTGATGGGACAGGCGTGCTTGCCGGCTTCGAGATGCGTGGCCCGCAGTTCCGGGGCTTCTCCGAAAACGGCGACAAGACCCTGTTCCAGCTGCCGGGCAACGCCGACGTCCAGACGCCGACGCGGCTTGCCGTGCTGGAGGCGCCGATCGACGCCCTGAGCCTGGCGGGGATCGAGCGGATGCGGGCTGACACCCTCTATGTCGCAACCGGTGGTGGCATGGGTCCGTCCACGATCGCAGCCCTAGAAGCTCTGCTGCAGGAGATCGCATTGCATCCCGAAGCGGTTCTGGTGGCGGCCACTGACGCCGATGAGGCCGGTAATCGCTACGCCCGGAAGCTGATGGAGCTGGGGGTCCGGTAGCAGCGGAGCAGAAAGTTCGAACCAGCCGTCATCGTTCAGGACGCGGAGATCACGGAGAGGCATGATCTGGCCTGCACCAAGGGCTGGAACGAAGTGGAGGAGCCGCGCAGCGGCTTGCGGGTCAGCGGCGGTGTGGCAGCCTCCGCATCGTGGACTTTCTGTGCCGCCAACCGGAGGACCTGACCACGGACTGCGGGCTCGGGCAGTGTTCGCATCTGTGGGACCACCACCTACGCCCGAAGAGTGCAGCCCAGCACGTTCGGGTGAGAGACTGTACCTGAGGCCCAAGACGTTGCGGAGCGACACGCCCTTACAGGCGTCACGTCGCTCGTACTGCACGGTAGGGTCAGTTAAACTGGCGGTTTTATTGGAAGCGCACTATGCCCAACATGAACGAGAACGAGCGGCGGGAGCAGGCATTGCTTGCGGTCATTCGGTATGCTGAATCTAATAAACAAGAGCGGCCGGACGCCTATAATCGCCGCAATGGGGGCTCTCACTTTTCCAACATGCACCGATATCCGGGCAAAACGTTCGGTCCAGCAGGAAAGTCGTCGGCGTCAGGGGCCTATCAGATCACATTTGATACAGATCAAACTCTAATAAAGCATGGCGGCCCGAGAGACTTCTCTCCACAATCGCAGGATGAGCTGGCACTCCAAATCCTCCGCGACAAAGGCGCTCTATCATTGATTTGGGACGGTCAGCTGCAAGGAGCATTCTTGATGCTCAACAGAACGTGGAACTCCCTTCCGGGGGGAGCCCACCAACTGATTTCGGAAAATGAAGCCGAGGACTATTTCTGGCAGCAGCTAAGAGAGTCCCGGAAATGAGATGCGTCCTCCTCGTTCTGGCAATCATGGGATACGCAGGTCAAATCAAACGCGCCCATGCCGATGAGACAAGAACAGTATTCCTGATCTGTGGCGGCACGCGCTTCACAGCGATCTCGCACAGCGTTCATGACTATGCGACGGCGCAGGAGATGTGGGCCCGCCCGCAGGGCGCGAACCACGGCCGCAAGGTCGATCTGCGGCAATCCACCTTCGTACTCCAGCACGGCATGCCGGGCCTTGCCGTTCTGGCGGACAAGGTTGGGGGATGGGCCTGCGTCACAACGCCGAAAGCCTCTTTCATCATTCTCATGTACGTCTGCCCTCAAACACTTCCCGACGATGTGCCGGCCCGGTTCTGCGGCGACAGCGGCGAATGGTATCGCTACATCGCCCTCGACGGCAGCCTGCTGGACAAGGGGTTTGGACTTGGCCCCGGCGGTCGAGAACCCGACCCGCGCGCGTACGGCCTCCGTGCCCGGCTTGGGCTTCCTCCGGATGACGAGAATATCAAGGCTAAAGATGTCTTCTAAAGTCAGGCGATCCACGGGGTCCGCTAGCAACGGAGCAGAAAGCTCGACTTAGCCGTCATCGTCCGGGATCCGGGGATTGCGGAGGGGCCGGAGCTGTCCTTGGGCAATGGCATCCGGGAGGATGAAGGCGTAGCGTCCGAGCATGTTGACGTGATCGAAGCCGAGGGGTGACAGCCGAGCCACGTCCTCGTCCCGCACGTCGTGATCCTCGGCGCGAAGCTGGTTCAGGGCAGCATCCATGTAGATCGTGTTCCAAAGCGCGATGACGTTGACCACGAGACCGAGCGCACCGAGCTGATCCTCCTGGCCCTCTCGGTAGCGCTGCCGCAACTCGCCGCGTTTGCCGTGGAACACGATACGGGTGTAGATCGGCATTGAATAATGACCCCCTGAGCGGGGTAGTCGGCGTCCAAAATTGGCTCTGACGCAGATTTGGTGCAGCTCATCACGTGCTGCCGACGAGGCGCGCCTC
>CAXSCE010000081.1:0-2642 GCA_964236545.1 uncultured Bryocella sp. | reverse complement strand
ATGGCGGGGACGACGGGGCTCGAACCCGCGACCTCTGCCGTGACAGGGCAGCGCTCTAACCAACTGAGCTACGTCCCCACGTTGTTTCAACAACATCGTGGTAAACCACAGAAAAACGAAGAGCTCCAGCTGTCGCCGTGTCCTCTTTGTTCCTTCGTCGCTGCGCTTGACCCAGCCTCGCTTCCACCTGAACACGGGAGGAACGACGCATCGGCTACCGCGGCGACTTTCAGAGTGTACCAGAAGACGCCCTGCCTTTGGCACGTTCCGTCATAGCTGTCTTCAGCCTGCCTGATGAGTAGCAGGCCAGTCTGACTTCACCCGCCCCGGACCCCGGTAGTTGGGGATCGCGCCGCAACATGGAAAAAAGCTGCGGAGCCTCTACAACTTCCCTACGGAGGTCCACTTCGGCACGGAGGAGTCCATTAGAAACGCGCGCAGCAGATGTGCGAGTTCCCTTTCCATTTCGCTCATTGTATGTCGGCTCAGCCCGGCAGCGAGGATATCGCGGCTGATCCCCCCCATCGCGCTGAAGAGCGTACCTGCCACGCGGGAGGGGTCGGTCACCGTCCGGTCCGCAGCCGTTGTGATCGTAGCCGCCAGAGTGGAGGCGGTCCTTGTCCGCATGCGCCGGCAACCATCACAGCTTCCCGCTGCGGCGTACAGGGCGACGCTCGTCTCGGGGTCACGAAATTTACTCCCGACGAACGCCGAGGCCAACGCCTCAGCCATCTCGGTGAGCTTTGCTCCATGCACCGCGGCGCAGGCCTGGCCGAAATTTGCTTCAAAGGCTTCGATCTGCTGCCGAAGCAGAACGTGCAGAATCGACTGCTTATTTGGAAAGTATTGGTAGAGCGTTCCGATCGAAACACCGGCACGGGCCGCTACCCGTTTGGTGGTGATCTTTGCGACGCCTTCCTTCTGCAAAACCTGAACCGTCGCTTGCAGAATAGCGTCCACGCTGGCATTGGAGCGCGCCTGTGTAGGCGTTTTCCTTGGGTTTAGGACTACTCCAGCTGTGGCCATGGAATGCGACCCCTCGAACCTGAATGGTGGTTCATCCAATCATCCAGCAACTTCGAGGAGAACTCAATGTCATCCGCTAGGAATCTCGGCGACACCTTTACGTTTTCAGATTCATCCACCACGGTGCATCGGCTGGGCTATGGCGCCATGCAGCTTACCGGGCCCAATGCATTCGGGCCGCCAAAGGATCCAGAGGCAGCACGCAAGGTGCTGCGGGACGCTGTGGAGGCCGGCATCGACCATATAGACACCAGCGACGTGTACGGTCCTCACATCACGAACCAGCTCATCAAGAGCGCTCTTCATCCCTATCCGAAGCATCTGGTCATCGCGACAAAGGTTGGGTCAAGGCGCGGTGAGGACGGCTCCTGGAATCCGGATCGCAGCCCGGCCAGCATCAGGGCCTCAGTCGAGGATAACCTCCGCAACCTGGGGCTCGAGTCCCTTCACCTCGTCAACCTCCGCGTCGGCGGCCCGTTTGCGCCGACCGCAGGTTCGATTGCTGAACCACTGCAGGCACTTCGGTCCATGCAGCGCGAAGGCCTCGTTCAGCACATCGGCCTCAGCAACATCTCACCGGAGCAGTACGAGGAAGGGCGAAAGATCGCAAACATTGTTTGCGTGCAGAACCACTACAACATCGCCCATCGGGAGGATGACGCCTTTCTCGATCGGCTCGGAGCCGCAAGCGTCGCCTATGTTCCCTACTTCCCGCTGGGAGGCTTCTCGCCTGTGCAATCTTCAGTGTTGACGGAGGTGGCCGCTTCGCTTCAAAGCACACCCCTCGCGGTCGCTTTGGCTTGGCTTCTGCAGCGCGCCTCCAATGTCCTGCTGATTCCGGGCACGTCGTCACCCGAACACCTGCGCGAAAACATGGACGCCGCCTCCCTTGTGCTTCCCGAGGAAGCAGTAGGCGAGCTCAACGCCATCGGCCAAACGGCGGCTTAAAGCAGAATGCCTCGGCGTGGATGCATAAGTTGATGCATAAAAGGAGGAACCGACAAGAAACGTTTATCGGACATCAAGCCAAGCCACTCATGTACCCTACTTACGTCGACAGCCGCGAACACCTTGCGGCCACCTTTTTCACAGAGGCCACCCCATGAATGTCGTTGTCACCGGAGGCGCGGGTTATATCGGCGGAACCGTGGTTACGCTCCTGCTGCAGGCCGGCCACCGGGTCACCGTCATTGACAATCTGTGTCATAGCCGTCGTGAGGCCGTCCCCCAAGGCGCAGAGTTCGTGGAGGCCGATCTTGCCGACCGGCAACGCATTGAAAAGGTTCTGCGCGAGGTAAACCCTGAGGGCGTTCTCCACTTCGCCGCGCTGATTGAAGCCGGTGAATCCATGCAGAAGCCGGAGATCTACTTCCGTAATAACACCGCCTCCACGCTTTCGCTGTTGGAAGCCATGCATGCGGCGGGGGTGAAGAGGTTTGTCTTCTCTTCCACCGCCGCCGTCTATGGTGAACCCGAAGCCGTGCCCATTGCCGAGGATGCCAAGCTGGCCCCAACCAACGCCTATGGTGAGTCCAAGCTCCTTGTTGAGCACATGCTCACCTGGTTCAACCGCCTCCACGGCCTGCGCTATGCGTCGCTGCGCTACTTCAACGTCG
>CAXSCE010000080.1:0-3025 GCA_964236545.1 uncultured Bryocella sp. | reverse complement strand
GCACTCTCATCGCTTGCCCTCCAAGACCACGTTGTCGATCAGCCGTGTCCGGCCCACGTGCGCGGCCACTGCCACCAACGCTCCCCTACGCAGGTCGGCCACCGGCTCCAGCGTCCGCGAGTCGACCACCTCCGCATGCTCCAGCCGCAACCCGGGCGCACTCTCCAACCGCTCCAGCAGCCAGCCCCGCAGCTGCTGGACCGAAAGTCCAGATGGAATTGCCAGCAGCGCCCGCGAGATCGCCAGCGCCTGCTCCCGTTCCTCCGCGCTCAAATACCGGTTGCGCGAGCTTAGAGCCAAGCCCTCCGCATCGCGCACCGTCGGGCAAACCACCAGTTCCAGCGGGAAGTTCAAATCCTCGACCATCGCCCGCAGCACCGCCACCTGCGCCGCATCCTTCTGCCCAAAGTACGCCCGATCTGGCCCGACAATGTGGAACAACTTCGCCACCACCGTCGCCACGCCCCGAAAGTGCCCCGGCCGCGATACGCTGTCCAGGCGATCCCCGATCCCGTCAACCTCAATCAACGTCCGCGGCCCTCGCGGGTACATTTCTTCCGCGGCCGGCGCAAACAGCAGGTCTACGCCCTCCGCCTCCAACTGCGCGGTGTCATCGTCGAACGTCCGCGGATAGCGCGAGAAGTCCTCGTTCGGTCCAAACTGCGCCGGATTGACAAAGATGGACGCCGCCACCACGGCGCACTCCGCCTTCGCCGCCCGCACGAGCGAGAGATGGCCGGCGTGCAGCGCGCCCATGGTCGGCACCAGTCCCAGCAGGCCTTGAGCCGCAGCCGCCTCTCGCCGAGCTTCCCGCATCTCCCGGATCGTCCGTAGAATCTGCATCGCTACTTGGTTCGTCCGGCCGGTTCGGCTTCAAGCTCTGCCCGAACCTCCGGGGCCAGGTGATAGCTTTCGCTTGCGGCCGGAAAGCTCCGCGCCGCTACCTCCGCCCGATACTCCGCGAAACCCTGCCGCAGCAGCGCACCCGCGTCGCCAAACGCCCGCACGAACTTCGCCGGCGTTCCAAACCCAAGCTGGAACATATCGTGCAGCACCAGGATTTGGCCGTCGCACTCCGGGCCCGCACCGATCCCGATCGTTGGAATTCCCGCGGCCGCCGTCAGCCGCGCCGCCACCTCCCGCGGAACTCCCTCGAGCACCAATGCCACCGCGCCCGCACCTTCGAGCGCCGCCGCATCCGCCATTAGCTGGTCGATCGCCGCCGCCGACCTGCCCTGCACCCGGTACCCGCCCATGCGATGCACCGCCTGCGGCGTCAGCCCGATGTGCCCCACGACAGGAATCTCCTCGCGCGTCAGCCGCTCCACCAGCGCCGCTCGATCCGCACCACCCTCGAGCTTCACCGCTGCCGCGCCGCCCTCTTTCATCAGCCGCAGCGCATTCCGTACCGCATCGTCGGCCCCGGTGTGGTAGCTGCCGTAGGGCATGTCGACGACCAGGAAGCTCGACCGGACTCCGCGCCGCACCGCCCGCGCGTGGTGCAGCATCTCGTCGATCGTTACCGGCAGCGTGCTCTCAAAACCCAGCACGACCATGCCCAGCGAGTCGCCGACCAGAATCATCTCGATGCCCGCCTCATCAGCGAGCCTTGCGGTGGGATAGTCGTACGCAGTCACGGCCGAGATCGGCTGCCCTCTGCGTTTGGAGTTCATCAGGGTCTGCGCCGTGATCTTCACGGCTGCCGTGCCTTCGGGTCTTGCGCTCATCTTCGTCTCCAGGTGCCGCTCCGCCATGGCCTGCAGCGGATACGGCCCGAACGGGTGAATTATATCCCCCAAAGGCCAGCTTAGGCGCGCGCCAGGGCCCGCGCGCTCAGCAGCCGGCGCTCCAGATGCCGCTCCAGCAGCTCCACGGCGAAGTGCCGCAGCTCGGCACCGCGAGACTTCGGCCATTGTTCCTCGGCCAGCCCGGCCACCGTGCCGCGGAACATGCGCATGGCCTCCGCCACGCTGCCCGCGCTCAAGGCGATCGCCCCCGGACGCCGGTCCTCCCCGCAGGTCACCCCATCGGTCGTGGCCGAGTACCAAACCGGCCCGCCGGCCAGCCCCGCGCCGCAGATCAGGCAGCGCCCCAGCTCCGGCATCCACCCCATCAGCCGGTTCATCCACAGGCAAAAGTAAGTCACCGGCATCCAAATGCGGCCCAGCTGCAGCTCCGCCAGCACGGCCAGCGTCAGCCGAAAGACCGCATCTTCCACCGCGCCCTCCGGCAGCTCGTCGAGCACCTCCGCAATCAGCTCGAGCGCCGCGACCCGCGCATAGTCGATCCCTCCCGTCAGCGGCGAGCTTAAAATCTCAAACGCATCCAGCCGCACCAGCTCCTGCCGTGGACGCTCCGCCCAGCTCGCCCGCACATGCGTCATCGGCTCAAGCGCCCCGCCAAACCGCCGCCGCGACCGCATTGCATGGCGCGCCACACCCTTCACCCGGCCATGTTCGCGCGTAAACAGGCTCACCAGCAGGTCCGCCTCCTGGAAGGGCCAGGTCCGCAGCACAATCGCCTCGCCCACCCGCGGAACTACCCGGCCTTCCTTCACGAATCGCTCCTGGCATAAAAGCAAAACGCGCAGCCCGAAAGGCCGCGCGTCGCACCGAACCTAAACTTACCGCCCGAAGTGCGTGGCGTTCTTCTCCTGAAACGACGCCCACTTATCCGGCAGATCATCTCCAGCGTAGATCGCCGACACCGGGCACACCGGCACGCATGCGCCGCAGTCGATGCACTCGACCGGGTCGATAAACAGCTGTTCGTTGTCGGCATAGCCTTTCTCATCCTTCTTGGGGTGGATGCAGTCCACCGGGCACGCATCCACGCACGCCGAATCCTTCGTCCCGATGCACGGTTCCGCAATCACATACGCCATCTTTCCGCTCTCCCTTACTTGCAATCTTGGTCGCAATCGCTTGCGCCGATCCATCCTGACCTTTGACGCTGATTCTATCAGCAGCTATCGTCAGGCCTGTCTCGCCGGCGTGACGAACTTTCCCCGCCGTTAACGGCGGGG
>CAXSCE010000079.1:0-3482 GCA_964236545.1 uncultured Bryocella sp. | reverse complement strand
CCTCGCAGATGGTTCCCGCGGTCTTTGATCAAACCACGATCGAGATTGCGGCGAAGGGAGACCGGACCTACGACTTCCGGATCAGTGGATCGATTCTGGTGTTTGATGGATTCCTGAAGGTTTGGGAGAACGTGTCTGAGGATGTCCTTCTGCCGGAGGTGAAACAGGGCGATGTGCTGAGGCAGAGCAGGATCACTCCCGAGCAGCGCTTCACGGATCCACCGCCACGCTTCAACGAGGCCTCGCTTGTGAAGACGCTGGAGGAGAAAGGCATTGGCCGGCCGTCGACGTATGCCTCGATCATCAATACGATCCAGGATCGGGACTACGTGAAGAAGTTGGGCGCCAAGTTTGTGCCCACGGAGATCGGGATGGTGGTCACCGAACTGCTCGTGAAGAACTTCCCTTACATCTTCGAGACGGGCTATACGGCTACCCTTGAAGGGGAACTCGATGCGGTCGAGGCTGGACAGGAACGCTGGACGGACTTGCTGGATGGATTCTATGCGCATCTCGAAAAGGAATTAGCTGTCGCAGGGCGCGAGATGGAAGACATCAAGCGACGCGAAGAGGCAACGGAAGAGAAGTGCGACAAGTGCGGGTCGCCGTTGATTTTGAAGTGGGGGAAGTTTGGCAGCTTCTACTCCTGCAGCGCATTCACCAAGGCTAAGCCGGTGACGATCGCAGCTGCGCCCTGGAAAAAAGATGCGAAGAGCGTACTGAAAAAGGTGCTGGCGTCGTTTCACTTCCCGATGATTGTCAAGGGTGTGACTTTCGACGACACGCATTATCAGCAGGAGGTGGCCGATGCCAAGGAGTTTGCAAAGGCCGTGACTGAAGCTGCGAAGAAGGGCAAAAAAGTGACCGCGGAGCCAGTCTCCTGCGATTTCACGAAGGAGAACTTCTCGGCAAAGCCGGACCTGTCAGCACCGGGCGCGGATGAGGCTCCTGAGGAAGAGTTCTGTGATAACTGTGGGCGATTGATGGTGCTCAAGAATGGCCCATGGGGACCGTTTATGTCCTGCCCGGGCTACTCCGACGACCCGCCGTGCAAAACGATCCGCAAGCTCACGCAGAAGGTGCAGACAAAGCCCCCAGTACAACTTGATGAGCCGTGTCCAAAGTGCGGCAAGCCTCTACTGCAGCGTGATGGAGCTTATGGTGAGTTCATCGCATGCTCGGGCTATCCGAAGTGCAAGTACGTGAAACAGGAGCTGCTGGATGCGAAGTGCCCCAAAGATGGCGGCGACCTTGCGGTGCGCAAAACCAAGCGCGGAGATACGTTCTATGGTTGCGTCAACTATCCGAAGTGCGACTTCGCTTCAAACCTGAAGCTGGTCAACGAGACCTGTCCAAGGTGCGATTCAGCATATCTGCTGGAGTACGCAAACAAGGAAGGCACCTACTTCGTTTGCCCCAACAATCACGAGTTTCTTCCTAAGCGCCGGCCGAAGAAGGGAGCGCCGGCCGAGGTATCGAACACGCCAAGGTGTACGTACGAGCGAAGGATTGGGCCGCCGAAATCTTTGGAAGGTCTGTCGGAAGCAGCTCCCTCGGGAGTCGTGGCGGCGGTTGCGTAGCGCGGCAGCACCGCATCATGTACAGGTTACCTCCGAGACTCAACGTCTAGACCAGCTTGATAGACGCTTGTCACGCTACTCCCAACACATGCATCCAGCGAGCG
Organism: uncultured Bryocella sp.; assembly: GCA_964236545.1. Classification (GTDB taxonomy): domain Bacteria; phylum Acidobacteriota; class Terriglobia; order Terriglobales; family Acidobacteriaceae; genus Granulicella. The sequence goes on along the minus strand of CAXSCE010000079.1, from coordinate 1,798 downwards.
CGGGAACCGCAGCACGGCCGCCCACTCGCCATGCTGCGAAGACTGCCACACCACATCGCCATGCAGCAGTTCGGCAATTTGCTGCGGATTCAACTCGTGGTGAAAGTTGAAGAACTGTGCATCGCTCCGCTCGGTCGCATGGCTGAGCGAAAAGCGGCCCGGCGGCACCCACTTGGTCGAAAATACCAGCGCCGTGTCATACGTTCCGGGGTCCTGCGCGGCATGCGCGATTTGCTCACCCTCGAAGTTGTCAATCGCCACCGTCTTGATAGGCCGGCGGGTGTAGCCAAGCTCCGGATGCTGCATCTCTGCGGTCGCCGGCCATGCGCTCAGCACAGTCGCGTCTGGAAAGCGATGCGCGATCACGGCGATGGCGCTCGTATGCAGCTGCACGAAATCCCGGTAGGTAAGATTGTCCTCCGGCGCAAAGCTATAGGGCGGATTGACGAACAAGGCCGCAAGGAACGCCGCCGCGGTCAGCGCACTCAGTCCGTACAGCACACGGGATCCGCGGCTCTGCCATACGGTCACACACGCCAGCAGCACCAGCGGATACATCGGTAGCAAATACCGCGTCAACAACGCACCACCCAGAATCGAAAACGCCAACGCGTTGCCGGCAAGCACGATCCCGATTGCCATCCACGCCGGTCGCAGTGCCACCAGCCGAGCCGCTCGTGCCTTCATTGCCGGCATCAAGAGGACCGCCACCGTGGCGAACACCGGCACATACAGATCCATGTGCACCGTAAGGTGAACGATCCGGTGCCACAAACTCACGGCCACGCGCGTCGCACTGAAGTTGGCTGTCGCGTTATAGCGCAAAAACTCAGGATTGCCGAACACAAAGCCGGTCGCATGAAAGTGATAGGCGTACCATCCGGCCAGTGGAATCACCGGAACCAGCAGCGCCGCCAGCCACGCCAGGCGCGCCCGCACCTGCCTGCCCCCGGTCTCTGTGAGCAGGAGCGTCAACTCCCACACTCCCAGCATCAGCGGGGTCACGATGGCGGTCTCCTTGGCCAGCGCGGCGAGTGAAAACAGCAGCGCCGCCAGCCATGCGCCGCGCCTGGAGGTTCCCCGAAGAAAGCGCCCGAAGTAGCACGAGAGCGCCCACAGCGTAAACGCCGCCGCGAACAGGTCCGCATGCGCCATCGTGCTTTGCGCAAACCACACCGGATAGAGCGCCGTCAGCAGCGTTACCAGCGCGGCCACAACCGGGCCGGCAAGCTGCCGTGCCAGCCGAAATGCTCCCAGCAGTGCGGCCGCCGCAATCATCGCGAGAAACGTCCGCGTACCGCTGATTGCCAGCCCGCCCACATGCCACCACGCAGCCAGCAGCACCGAGGGCAACGGCGGGTGGGCGTTGGTCAAGGTTGAGTGCGGAATCAGCGAGCCGGTACGAAAGAAGTCCAGTGCCGCCGGAATGTAGTATCCGGCCTCATCCCAGAAGTAGGGCAGGCGCAGCAGCGGCCAGTGCGAGAAATAGATGGCCACAAAAAACAGTGGATACAGAATCCACAGCGGTAGCGGTTTCTCGACCGGAGCCGCCACGTCACTGAAGTGAGGACGACCCGACCTGGGTGCGCGTCGACGGAGAAGCGTATCCACCTCGGTTCCTCCCCGTAGCCGACAGCTCTAGTTAATTGATGGGTCCGCCGTCAGGAGGGACCTGCGCCTTAAACACCGGCTGCGGCTGGGCCTGTCCCTGCGGCTCAAGCGCCAGCCGGCCAAAGGTCGACTCGTATTGCGCAAGGTTCTGTCCCAATACATTCCACAGTGCCTTGGCTTGCTGCGG
>CAXSCE010000078.1:0-3547 GCA_964236545.1 uncultured Bryocella sp. | reverse complement strand
GCGGGCAGATCCATCAGGTGCGCGGCTTTGCCGACCAGCTGCCCCGCCATCCCCAACATCCGGAAGACCCCAGCAATCGCCGGATCACGGTGATTGTGGACGCCCTGGCCGCAGGGGTGCCGCCCGCGGCGGTGGGGGCGGGGACAAAGGCTGTGGGGACCGAGGTGGCCTCTTCAACGCAGCCGGGCAAGGAGAGTCATAAGCCCTGAAGGGTCAAGGCAATCTTCTGAGGTGTCGTGAGCCGACTGGCTCTGTTGCCGGTTTCAACAGGAAAGCGGCACTGGACGAAACACTCGGCTTCACCGTAACGGGAGGGTTGCTCTAACCGGTTATGTTTGCGGAGGGTTCGGCGGCCGCGGTGAGGGCCTGCAGCATGGCGCGGATGAAGGCGCTTTCCCCGAGGTGACGAGAAGGCGAACACGAGGCCGGCGGTGAAGCCTTCCGTGTGGGTGACCTCGGCGCGAAGTTCCAGAAGGCAGTGCCCCAGGCGCAGGCGTACCCCGCCGGCTGTGTGCGGCAGCACGGGCTCGCCGAAATCCACCAGCAGCTCCCCTTCGCTGATGTCGCGGGTGTGTCCGAACAGCGCACCGGCTTCGGTCAGGAACTCGACAGGCAGCGTGGCGGTGAGACGCGGGTTGCGGTAGGCAAAGGAATGAATGGAGTCGGTTGCGTCGGTCGAATGGTGTGAATTGGTCGAGTGACTTGGTTGGGTCATGGCAGTCCCTGTCTCCTATCGTAAGGTGCGGCGATGGGGGAGCGCTGCCCCTTTCAGGTGATCGCAACAAAGCTCCTCCCGGGCGATCTTTAGATGGATCGTTGCCGGGCTTTGTCTCTCCGGCAGCCCCTCCGGGAACGATCTGTTGGGCTGAGTTTTTTGCCTGGATGGTTTTGCCTTGATTTGTGTGGAAGGACCTAGTGGATTCCCCTTTGCGTGAGCAGGCATCTGCGCCCATCGCGGCCGAAGAGCGGCACCCCAGCCGCATTCTGCTGGCCGAAGACGACGAGATGCTTGGGCAGTTCCTGGAACAGCTGCTGACGGCGGAGGGCTACCGGGTCGAGTTTGCCTATGACGGCCCTTCGGTGCTGGGGAGGGTGGATGGAGGTTTGGACCTGCTGCTGCTGGATTTGAACCTGCCGGATCTCGATGGTCTCAGCGTCCTGCAGGAGCTGCGCCCGCGGTTTCCCCGGCTTTCCGTCCTTGTGTTGACGGCGCGCAGCCGGTCGGACGGTCTTCTGCCGGCGCTCGACAGCGGTGCGGACGATTGTCTGCTGAAGCCGTTTTCGTACCTGGAGCTGCTGGCGCGCATTCGCGTATTGCTGCGGCGCCACGCGCCGATAGCTGGAAGCACGAGCTGTTGCGCGGATCTGGTGCTGGACCGGAAACACGCCTCCGTGAAGCGGGGCGACCGGCGGATCGAGTTGACCGGGCGCGAGTTTTCTCTTTTGGAGTACCTGATGCGTACGCCGGAGCTGCCGGTTTCGCGCGCCGTTCTGCTCCGGGAGGTCTGGGGCGCCGCCCCTGAGCCGTCCACCAACGTGGTGGATGTGTACATGAAGTATGTGCGCGACAAGGTCGATCAGCCTGGTCTGCCCAGGCTGGTGCGCACGGTTCGGGGAACGGGGTACATGGTGAGCGCGGCCTGAGAGCGGATCTTCTGTTTCCTCTGAACTTTCTGTTCCCCTTAAATATGGCATCTCGCCCGGTGCGCCAAAGCAATGGTATTGGCCGACGAAAGACAGGGGTCCCTCCTTTCCGCAAGATGTAAAGCTGTCTCCTTCCGGTCGAGGTCACACAGTTTGCGGTTAGAACCGGTGAATGTGTTGACACCACCCGCGTCGGGGGCCGAAAGCAGGCGACCACTCCCGGTCGCTCCCACCAAGGAGCCATTCAAAGGGGTGGCAGGGCGCGGTAGGGTGGGATCAGTCGTGCCATCCTTTTCAGAGCTTATGGTTGATTGCCCTCCGTTTTTCCATCCCTCCGCCGAGGTCGCGGAGGAAGGCTTGCAAAGCCCGGGGTCTCGAGAGCTCGAGGCTGGGGGCAGCCAGGCTGTGCGGGTGTTGCTGGTGGGCTGCGGCCCGGAGTTGCAGTCCCACCTTCTCCACCGCCTGCTTTCGCCGCACTGGCGGTTGCGCGAAGCCGGCGGCGGGGTCGCCGCCCTGCACCTGTTGGAGCAGGAAGCTAGTGATCTGGTGCTGGTGGCGCCCCTGCTTCCGGATCTGCATGCCGGGGAGTTCCAGCAGCTGGTGAAAGCGCGGTTTCCCGCCGCCCAGGTGTTCAGCCTGGACAGCTTTGTCCAGCCGGCTGGCAGCGAACTACAACCGCGTGGCAGCGATCTTTCCGTGGCGGGCCAGGAGCGGCCCGCTCTTCTCCCCGCACCACTGCGGGGAAGCTTTCCGGCGGTTTTGCCGGGGAAGTCTCCGGCCGGCGACAGGGCAGGCGTGGCGCTGCGGAACTGGCAGGGGATCGTGGGGGCGTCGCCTGCCATGGAGCGCGTTTTTCGCATGGCGGCTCTGGTGTCGCGCCGTGACACCACCGTGCTGATCGGCGGGGAAAGCGGCACCGGCAAGGATTTGCTGGCAAGGGCCATTCACAACGCCGGACCGCGCGCCCGGCAGCCTTTTGTGGTGATCAACTGCGCGGCGATTCCGGAGACGCTGCTCGAATCCGAGCTCTTCGGCTACACCAAGGGCGCGTTTACCGGGGCTTCGCAGTCGCGCACCGGCCGGGTGCATGCGGCCCATGGCGGCACGCTGTTTTTGGATGAGATCGGGGACATGCCGCTGCCGCTGCAGAGCAAGATCCTGCGCTTTCTGGAGCAGGGCGAGATCCAGCGCATCGGCAGCACCGACACCCTGAAGGTGGACTGCCGCATCCTGGCCGCAACCAACGCGGACCTACCCGAGCAGGTCAAATCCCGGCAGTTTCGGGAGGACCTGTATTACCGCCTGGCGGTGATGCCGATCGCGGTGCCGCCGCTGCGCGAGCGCATGAGCGATCTGCCTGCGCTGTGCGCCGGCTTTCTGGAACGTTTCTGCCCGGGCACGGCGCTCGGCGAGGAGGCACTCGCGCTGCTCGGGGAGCACCGCTGGCCCGGCAATGTCCGCGAGCTGCGCAATGTGATGGAGCGCGCCAGCCTGTTTGCCGAAGGCCGCCTCACGATTCTGGCCGAAGACATTATTCTGTAAGCCGGGCGTTTTTGTAGGCTAGGTACGGACGCCCTGCTGGAGCCGACTTTCGTGGCTTGAGACAAAGGTGGTAGCCATACAACTTGTGGGTTGGATGGCGCCGCTGTGGCACGGCAGGTGCAGGGAGGACAGGTGCATGTTTACCGGTTCTCACGAAGTTCTCATGGAGTTGCCACAACCGCCCCCCGCCGCCGCGGAGGGTGCGCTGCTGGCGGAGGCGTTTCCGATTTCATTGCCGCGTCCTCCCGGCTGGAGCTTTCCTACCGCGATCTCCAGGCGGAGGTGGCCGAGCTCAGCCACCAGCTATCGGACAGGAACCGCGCCCTGGGCGAGAGCCTGCTTGAAAACAAGGCCATGGGGG
>CAXSCE010000077.1:0-3844 GCA_964236545.1 uncultured Bryocella sp. | reverse complement strand
ACTTGTCTGAAGATCAACCCTAGTGAGCCGCCCGAGCTTCGGCCCTCATGCGCAGCGGAAATCTGGGACGGATGGTGATTTTGGCCTGCGGCTGGATGGTTTGTCCGGGGACGAGCTCCAGCCGCCAGCGCTGGGCGATTGTTGCCAGCGAAAGCACGCCTTCCATCCAGGCAAAGCTCTCGCCAATGCACTGGCGGCGGCCCGCACCGAACGGAAAATAGGTGAAGCGGTGGCGGCCGGCCTTCGCTTCCGGCGTGTGGCGCTCCGGTTGGAAAGCCTCTGGCTGGTCCCAGAAGTCGGGCGAGCGCTGAATGATGTACTGGCTGAAGAAAAAGCTGGTGCCCGGCGGGAACCGGTAGGGGCCGAGCTCAACAGCCTGCGTGGATTTCCGGCCCATGGCCCAGGCCGGCGGGTAAAGCCGCATGGACTCGGCGAAGACCATTTCAGTATAGGGCAGTTGCGGCAGATCGGCGAGCGTGGCGGTGCGGCTGCCGAGCACCCGGTCGACCTCGGCGTACATGCGGGCGGCTGCCTCTGGATTTTTGCTGAGCAGGTACCACGTCCAGGTCAGGGCATTGGCGACGGTTTCATAGCCGGCAAGGAAGATGGTGAGCACTTCATCCCGCACCTGGGTATCGGTCATGCTGTCGCCGCCGGTCTGCAGGCTGTCCTCGGCGTCGTAGCGTGCGGCCACAAGCATGGAAAGCAGGTCGCCCCGGCTTTCCAGGTATTCGCGGGGAAGAACGCGGCGGCTGGCGATCATGCCATCGACGACCCGATCCAGGCGGTCTTTTGCTTTGCGGAACCGGCTGATGTAGGGCAGTGGCCAGTTCAGGAAGCTTTCCACCCGCGGAAAGACAACCAGGACGTTGTACATATCCATGATGGTGTTGACTTCGTCGACCACGGAGAGAACATCCGGTGTGACCTCGGTGGCGAAGAGGGTGCGGGCGATGATGCGCAGACTGAGCCGCATCATCTCGTCGCCGATATCGACGGTGTCGCCATCCTTCCAGGGCTCGATCTGCTCGGCAGCGCTGCGGACGATCTCCCCGGCGTAGCCGGCAATGCGCTGGCGGTGAAAGGCCGGTGCCGCCAGCTTGCGCTGGCGCATGTGGATGGGGTCGTCGGAGGTGATCAGCCCCTCGCCCAGCAGGATCTTCATGCGCTGCAGCGTGCGTTCCTTGACGAAGCTCTGCGATTGATTGATCAGGATTTCGCCCACGTAATCCGGATCGTTGACAAAGACGATCAGCATGCCCATGAACCGGTAATGCGCGATGCGCCCGAATTCCTTTTCGAGGTGCACGAAAAGGGGAATTGGGTCACCGAAGTTCAGCCACGGTCTGCGAATGTAGCGTTCCAGGGAGTACTTGAGGCCGGGAGGCAGACGGTACTCGCCCTTGGTCGTGGGGCCGACGGAGTCATTCGTGGTCGTTGTCATGCTCTTTGCCTTAGACGCCCGCCGGGGGGCGGGCTGCGACGGTCAGTCCGCGATGTAGCCGCAGTCGCTCCAGCACAGCGGAAAGAACACGCCCGCCGATGGACTCTATCGAATCATTTTCTCGCATGGCGAGCACACGTTGTGGTTCTCTCCCTGCGATTCTGTCGTACTGCGCATGGATGCGCTCGTAGAAGGCGTCATCTTCGCGCTCAAACCTGTTTTCGTCGGTGCCTTGCGTATGGAGAACGCGCCGGTTGCGGCGGCGAGCGCGCGGCAACGACGCCGCCAGGGGAGGCAGCAGCAATATCGTCAGATCGGGCTGAAAGCCGGCGCAGATGACCTCGTGGGCCGCTCGCACCCGCGCGGCGCCCAGACCGCGGCCGGCACCCTGGTAGGCCTCCGAGGAGTCCGTGTAGCGGTCGCACAACACGACGGCGCCCCTTTCAAGGGCCGGCCGGATGATCTGCGCGAGAGATTGCGCGCGGTCCGCAAACATGAGCGCGAGTTCCGCCTCGGGAGCGATCCCACCGGCTGCGAGATCAGTCCGGGAGTCCAACACCATGCCGCGGATGGTGTCGCCGAGCGGCGTACCTCCGGGCTGCCGAAGGCTGGTCACGCGCTCCCCACGCGCCTCCAGTGCAGCCGCGAGACGTTGCAGCTGCGTGGTTTTACCGGAGCCGTCCAGACCCTCAAAGGTGATAAACATGCCGACGGTCACCCCTCCAGTTTACCGGAATTAGCGCAGGGTCGTTTGCCAGGCTGTCTGACCGGCCGCGGCCACGGTCATGGTCAGAAAGCCCGCTTGCCCCTCGTGCAGCGAAGGGCCGTCCACGGTGTGTTCCTTCGCCGCCTCGTCGGTCCAGGTGAGCTTTACCGGACCTTCCCCAATAATTTTGAACTTGTAATGGAAGGAGGCTCCGGGTGGGAGGCTCTGCGTGCCGAAGCTTGCGCTGGGGTAGTCCACCTCCACGAGGCGCAGTGTTTTGTCCGTCCGATTGACCAGCGTGGTTTCAACAAAGGCGGAGTGGCACCCCGTGAGCACCGTAGCGCCTGCAACGCCGCCCAAAATCAACAGGGTCCCAAGCGCAGGGGTGAACCCTCCACGTCTCCTCGGGTTGGCGACCAGTTTCACGAAGCCCTCTCCCGCCGGGAGCTGCGAATCAGATCGGGAAGCCGCTGCAGTGCCGCCGTCAACCGCAGCCAGGCCCGGTTGTCCATCGCAGGATAGCCGCTTACCACTTTGCCCGCCTCGATGTCGCCGGGTATGCCCGTTTGAGCCGTCGCGACCACACCGTCGCCGACCGTAAGGTGCCCCGCAACACCGACCTGTCCCGCCAGAATGACGTCTCGCCCGATGTGCGTGGACCCTGCCAAGCCAACCTGCGAGCACAACAGGGTGTTTTCTCCCACCGTGGATGCGTGACCCACCTGGACGAGGTTGTCGATCTTGGCGCCGCGGCGCACGCGCGTTTCGCCGACCACGGCCCGGTCAACGCAGGCGTGGGCCTGCACCTCAACCTCGTCCTCAAGAACGACCGGGCCTGGATGCGGGGTCTTTACCCAGGAGCCATCGTCGTCGCGGGCAAAACCGAAACCGTCGCCACCGATGATGGCCCCATTGCCCAGGATCACGTCATTGCCCAGGGTGCAGCCCTCGCGCACGACGGCGTGGGTGTGGGCGAAGAAGCGGTCACCGATGGTGGCATGGGGGTAGAGCACGACGTGCGCCAGCACCACAGCGTCGGAGCCGAGGCGGCAACCTTCGCCGACAACAGCATAGGGGCCGATGTGTGCCCGATCGCCGATCCTGGCGGAAGGAGCAATCACCGCTGAGGGATGAACACCCGGAGGATAGAGCGAAGGCGGGTGAAGGAGGCCGACCAGGCGGGTAAAGGCCAGCTTTGGGTTGGCGATGCGCAGGGTAGGTACAGAAACAGCGGCGAAAAGGGGTTCCACGATCAGCGCAGCGGCCCGGGTTGACCGGGCGAGGCGGGCGTATTTGGGATTGGCCACGAAGGAAACTTGCGACGGCCCTGCCGCCTCGATGCCGGCAACGCCTGTGACGGGTACGTCGTAGGGAGCTTCGGAGAGGCCAGAGCCAGCCACCAGATTCGCACCCAGCCGTTCCGCCACCTCGCCCAGAGTCATGGGTGACATTGTAGCGAAGGGCGATGTCGAGAGGTCTTGGGCGGTTTGGGCGCGTGCCGGAGCGAGGGAGAAGCGGTGGCATGACTCGCGGATCGACCGCCGGTGCTGCCGCAAAATTTTGCCAACCGATCGAGCCCCGGGCATTTGTCGTGTACAATAAGGCGTCAAGCATTGCCGTCACGCGGCTCTAAGTGCAACGAGTAGCACGTTTTAGCAGTGTTTGTGAGCACGGGGGACTTTCGCTCTTTCAAT
>CAXSCE010000076.1:0-3936 GCA_964236545.1 uncultured Bryocella sp. | reverse complement strand
TGCGATCGCGAGCTTTCGATCGGCGACTATGTGCTTTCGGGTGGCGAGCTGGCGGCGGCGGTGATCGTCGACACGGTGGTGCGGCTGCTGCCGGGGGTGCTGGGCAATCCGAATTCGGCGCGCTTTGAGAGCTTTGGCGCGGACGATGCAGGCGATGCGCATGCGCGGGGAGAGGTGCCCCCGGCGACCCATGGGGCGGGAGGGCTGCTCGATTACCCGCATTACACGCGGCCGGCGAACTTTCGCGGGCATGCGATTCCGGAGGCGCTGCTGAGCGGCGATCATGCGGAGATTCGCAGGTGGCGGCGGCGCCAATCGCTTGAGAAAACGTGGCGGAATCGCCCGGATCTGCTGGGGAGCGCGACGCTTACGGCGGAGGATCGGGCATTTCTCGAGACACTGCCGGCAGACATAAAGTAACGACACGGCGAAATTCCGTTATATACTGAAGACTCGATTTTTGAACAGGAAAGCAGTCATGTCCATCCATCCGATTATGCAGAAACTGGCCGCCAAACATGCGCGGACCGATCTCCCCGCGTTTGCTCCCGGCGACACTATCCGGGTTCAGGTCAAGATCAAGGAAGGCGAGAAGGAGCGGCTCCAGGCGTTTGAGGGCATGGTAATTGCCTGCCGTCGCGGAGCGCAGGGAACCTTCACGGTACGCAAGATGAGCTTCGGCCAGGGCGTCGAGCGCATCTTCCCGTTTAACTCGAAGGTGGTCGACAAGGTCGAGAAGATTCGTTCTTACCAGGTGCGGCGCGCCAAGCTCTTCTACCTGCGCGGTCTGCGCGGTAAGGCGGCTCGTCTGCGCGAGGTGGAGCGCGTGATCGCCAAGCCCGCGGCTACCGCAAAGTAAATTTGGTCTGCGTCTTCCACAACTGCCACGGCCTGCGGGTCGTGGCTTTGTTTTGTGGGCTTTAGCCGCTGTAAACTGGAGCTGCATGGGTGTGCTCTTTCGTTTTCCGAATCCGAACAAGCTGCCGCCGTCGGTGCTGAAACAGCAGTGTCTGCGACTAGTTGTGTGCAGCGACGCCCCGGAGCAGGCGCTGCGCCACCGGGGAGCGACGGTGATTGCCGGGGTGGATGAGGTCGGGCGCGGCGCGCTGTTTGGGCCGGTGGTGGCGGCGGCGGTGGTGCTGCCCACGCGGCTGGCGAGCCTGGGCCGCGCGGGTCTGACGGACTCCAAACAGTTGACGCGCGAGCAGCGGGAGCAGCTGGACCGGCGCATCCGCAAAATAGCCGTGGCCGTGAGCGTGGCGGCGGTGGACGCGGAGACGATTGACCGAATCAATATCTACCAGGCGACGCGGCTGGCAATGCTGACCGCGATTCAAGGACTGAGCGTTGAGCCGGATCACCTGCTGATCGACGCCATGCGAGTGGATCATCCATGTCCGCAGCAGAAGCTGTTCTATGGGGATTCGCTGAGCTTTTCGATCGCTGCGGCGTCCGTGGTCGCAAAGGTATATCGGGACGCGCAGATGCGGGAGCTGGACGCGCTGCATCCGCAGTACGGATTGGCTTCGCACAAGGGGTATGCGACCCCGGAGCATCGGCGGGCGCTCTCTGAGTATGGACCGACGCCGTTGCATCGGCGCAGCTTTGCCCCGGTGCGGGCTGCGGACCCGGATGCAGCGCTTGAGGCCGAGCTGGAGTCGGGCGAGTTACTCTTTGACGATGCGGAGTTGAGCGAACAACTGGACGGGAGTACGGCTTGGGCCTGAGATTGCTGCTGGTAGTGGCGCATCCGGATGATGAGTGCTTTGGCTTTGGCGGGGCGCTGGCGCTGGCCGCCGAGCGTGGGGTCGAGACGTATGTGATCTGCCTGACAGATGGACAGGCGGCTACCAACCGGGGCACGGCCACCTCTGGCGAGGACCTGGGGCGCATGCGGCGGAAGGAGTTTGCGGACTCCTGCGCGGTGCTGGGGGTGAGCCGTCATGAGCTTTGGGACTTCGCGGATGGGCGGCTGGAGTTTGCGGATTTCCGGGAGACCGCGTCGCGGCTGGTGGCGACGATGCGCGCCTTTCGGCCCCAGATTGTGCTGACGTTTGGCGCCGATGGCGGGCTGAACACGCATCCGGATCACACCATGGCGTCGATCCTCACAACGGCGGCGTTTCACTGGGCGGCCTCGGCGAAGCGCTTTCCGGAGCTTGGTCCGGTGCATGCGGGCGAGCGGCTCTATTCGTTATCAACGAGCTATTTTGCAGAGGGACGGCCCGCTCCGCTGCCTTCGCCGTGGACGCTCGCGCTCGACATCCGCCGTGTGCAGGCGCGCAAACAGGAGGCGTTTGCGCAGCATAGCTCGCAGCGGCCGCTGCTCGAGAGCAGCCGGGCGAAGTTCGAGCAGTTCGGACACACAGAGTATTACCTGTTGGCGGCGGTGACAGAACCGCAGGCAGCGGTGGTGGGCACGGATCTGTTTGCGGGGCTGGAGGCAAACGGGTGATAGTCTGCAAAGCGCATGCATTCGACGACAACGCCTCCTTTGATCTGGCTGCTGCGGCACGCGCCGAGATGGTTCACGAAGGATTTCCGTTAGGCGACGCTCCGGGCGGCGACGAGCAGGTGGCGGCCATCCGCACGAACCTGACGAAGGTGGATGAGTTCGGAAAAGACCTGACTTCCCTGCTCTGGTCGTCCATCGACAATGATACGTCCCGGGACCTGGACCAGATCGAGTACGCGGAGCGCGCGGCCGATGGCGTGGGAATCCGGGTGCTGGTGGCGATCGCAGATGTGGCTGCGGCCATCGCAAAAGACTCACCGCTGGACCGCGCGGCAGCGGCGCAGACCCAGACCGTGTACACGGCGGTGCACAACTTTCCGATGCTGCCGACGGAGCTCTCAACCGACCTGACCAGCCTCAACGAGGGCCAGGTGCGCCGGGTGATCGTGTGTGAGTTTACGGTGGACAGCGCGGGCCTGCCGACGGCAGCGGCGATCTATGCGGCGCGGGCGAAGAATGGGGCGCAGCTGGCGTACTCGAGCGTAGGACCGTGGCTGGAGGAGAAGGCGGGCGCGCAGGTGCCGAAGCTCGAGAGTAACTCTGCTTTGGCTGCGCAGCTGCGGCTGCAGGACGAGGCGGCGCGCCGTCTGCACAGGCAGCGGCTGGCGATGGGCGCGCTGGACTTTAAGCGGGTCGAGGCGGATCCGGTGGTGGTGGGCGGCAAGGTGCAGGCGATCGAGGCGGTAACCGGAAATCGCGCGACCGACCTGATCGCCGACTTCATGATCGCGGCCAATGAGACGATGGCGGTGACGCTGCGCCGGTCCGGGCGCAGCTGTCTGCGGCGGGTGGTGCGGTCGCCGGAGCGCTGGGGACGGATTGTGACTCTGGTGGCGGGCAAGGGCACGACGCTGCCCGCGGCTCCGGACTCGTCGGCGCTGAACACGTTTTTGCAGGCGCAGCGCGTGGCCGATCCGGTGCACTACCCCGATCTTTCTTTGGCGATCATCAAGCTGATGGGCCCGGGCGAGTATGTGCTGGCGCGCGGCGGGGAGGACGATCAGCCCGGGCACTTTGGGCTGGCGGCGCTTGACTACACGCACTCGACGGCGCCCAACCGGCGCTACGCGGACCTGGTGACGCAGCGGATCGTGAAGGCGATGCTGGCCGGGGAGCCGGCGCCGTACACGGAGGACGAGCTGGCCGCGATCGCGCAGCACCTGAACGAGCGGGACTCGGCGGCGCGGAAGGTGGAGCGCTCGATGCAGAAGCGAGTCGCGGCCGTGGCGCTCGGTGGGCGCCTGGGCGAGCACTTCGACGGGGTGATTACCGGGGTAAACGACAAGGGGACGTTTTTGCGCGTGTTTCGGCCGCCGGTCGAGGGCAAGATCGTGCGCGGAGCCGAGGGGCTGGACGTGGGGGATACCACGACGGTGACGCTGGTGAGTACCGATCCGGTGCACGCCTATATTGACTTCGCG
>CAXSCE010000075.1:0-4172 GCA_964236545.1 uncultured Bryocella sp. | reverse complement strand
CGCGCCAGTTCGGCAACGAGGATCAGGGCTGGGTCGCCCACTTCCTCTACTCCGCCCTCAACGGCACCCCCATCACCGTCTACGGCGACGGCCGCCAGGTACGCGACATCCTCCATGTCCACGACCTCACCGACGCCATGCTCGCCGCCCGCGCCCACCAACGCACCTGTCGCGGCGAAATCTACAACCTCGGCGGTGGCCTCGAACGCTCCATCTCCGTCCTGGAACTCCTTCGCTCCATTGAAAAACAGCTCAGCCGCCCGCTCGACCTCCGCTTCTCCGAAACCCGCCCCGGCGACCAGCCGCTCTACATCTCCGACACCGCCAAGCTCGAGCGCGACACCGGTTGGCGCCCCCATCGCTCGCTCGACGACATCCTCCGGGACATCCGCAGCTTCTGGCACGAAAACGCCAGCCTCATCCGCCGGCACCGCGCCACCCCCGCACCCGCCGCGCCGGAACTCGTCCCCGAGGAGGTGGCGTCCTGAAATACGCCCTCGTCAACCCTCGCTGGAGCTTTGAAGGCTCCACCTACTTCGGCTGCCCCGACGCCCACTTCCCGCTCGAACTCCTTTCGGCCCGCGAGTTCCTCCGCTCTGCCGGCCACGAGGTCCTGCTCGTCGACGCGCTCATGGAAGACCTCTCCCCCGAGCAGGTCCGCTCTCGCCTCGACCGCTTCAGCGAAGACTTCCTAGTCATCCCGACCGCGCCTTCCTACCTCTTTTGGCGCTGCCCGCAACCCGAACTCCGCATCCCAAAGCAGTGGATCGCCGCCCTCAACCGCACTTCCCGCACCGTCGTCATCGGCCCGCACGGCTCCGCTACACCCGTCGCCACACTTGAGAAAACCGGCGCCGACATCGTCCTCCGCGGTGAACCTGACCAAACCCTGCCGCAACTGGCCAACACGCCCTTTGAAATGATCGCCGGCTGCGTCTGGCGCGACGCGAACGGCGCCCTTCACCAGTCCCCCGGCCTCGGCGCCACCGACATGCGCTCCCTCGGCCCACTCGACTACACCGATTACCCCGTTGAACGCCACAGCCACAAGCACCACATCTTCCCCGGCAACGGCGCCGACCATCTGCTCCTCGGGGCCGAGGTCGAGTACGCCCGCGGCTGCCCCTGGGCCTGCACCTTCTGCAACAAAACTCTCTTCCGCAACAAGTACCGCGAACGCGAACTCCCCGCCGTCCTCTCTGAAATCGATCACCTGATCAGCCGCGGCGTCGACTACATCTACTTCATCGACGAAATCTTCGGGGTAGGCAAGCAGGTCCGCACCCTGCTCGCGGAAATCGCCAAACGCCCCGTCGCCATCGGCTTCCAGTCCCGCATCGACCTCTGGGACGAGGCCGGCATGGATCTCCTCGCCGCCGCCCACACCGTCAGCTTCGAGTGCGGCGTCGAATCCATCACCGAAGCCGGTCGCGACGAGATGAACAAAAACTGCCGCATGAGCACAGAGCGCATCGGCGACCTCCTCCTCTACGCCCGTCAGCGCATTCCCTGGGTCCAGGCCAACCTCATCAAGACCCCGCAGGACGACCCAGCCCTCGTCGCCGAATGGCAGACCCGCATGAAATCCAACGGCGTCTGGGTCTCCGAACCCGTCCCCATGTTCCCCTTCCCCGGCAGCCCGCAGTACGTCAACACCTTCGGTGCCCAGCCCGACGAAGCAGCCTGGGAACGCGCCCATCACTTCTACCTCAACCTCTTCGCCGATAAAGGCTTCTCCGATATCCAGGCCGAGCACCCTCTCACCCTCGCCGAACTCGAAGCCCAGGGTTTCGAAACCCAGCCCCTTCAGCGGGAAGCCGTATGCGCCTGCTGATCACCACTGACACCGTCGGCGGCGTCTGGACCTTCACCGAAGAACTCACCGCCGCTCTACTCACACGCGGTCACGCCGTCTCGCTCATCAGCTTCGGCCGCCCTCCCTCCGCGGCCCAACAGGCTTGGGTGGACGCTCAGCACGCCAGCGGCAACAACCACTTCCGCTTCACCGCCACCGATATCCCGCTCGAGTGGATGCAGAACAACGAAGAGGCCTTCGAGGCCGGCGAGGCGGTCCTGCACGCCGCCGCCGAGGATTTCCACCCCGATCTCCTGCTCTCCAACCAGTTCTGCTTCGGCGCCACCACCCTGGCCATCCCCCGCATCGTCGCCGCCCACAGCGACGTCCTCAGCTGGGCCCGCGCCGCGAACCCCGCCGCCCTCGCCGGCACCCCCTGGCTCAACCGCTACACGGCCCTGGTGCAGCGAGGCCTGCTGCAGGCCGACGCCGTCACCGCACCCACGCAATCGGTCGTTAGGGGCCTAAAAAACAGCTTCTTTCTCCCCACCAACGGCATCGTCATCCCCAACGGCCGTCAGATCGCACCGGCTTCGCAGTCCTCGGTCCGCAAACTGCAGGCAATCACCGCCGGCCGTCTCTGGGACGAAGCCAAAGGCTTCGAGCTCCTCCTGCAAACCTCCTTTCCGTGCCCTGTGCTGCTGGCCGGCGAAACCGCGAGGCATGCCGAAACGCCCGCACCTCAGCCACCGGCCAACCTGGCCTTCCTCGGCCCCCTCGCGCCCTCGGCGCTGCATGGGATCTTCCGCGAAAGCGCCCTCTACCTTTGCACCTCGCTCTATGAACCCTTCGGCCTCGCCCCCCTCGAAGCCGCCCTTTGCGGCTGCGCTCTCGTCTGCCGAGACCTCCCCTCCCTGCGCGAGGTCTGGGGCGAAAGTGCCACCTATTTCACCGACGCCGTCTCTCTGCAAACCGCCGTTTCGTCGCTGCTCGAAAACCCCGAGGCGCTCGCCGAAGCTCAGCTGCTTGCCCGGCGGCGGGCAGCGTCCTTCACCGTCGAACGCATGACGGATGGCTACCTCGCCGTCTGTGAGTCCGTTCTGCAAAGCAAGGCGCGGCATGTCGCGTAGCTTCCGCCTCGCCTACTTCGCGCACGCGCTGCGGTCAGATTGGAACAACGGCAACGCCCACTTCCTGCGCGGACTCCTCAACAACCTCCGCGAACTCGGCCACGAAATCACCGCCTACGAGCCCGCCAACGAGTGGTCCCTCGAAAATCTTCTCCAGGAACCAAATGGCCAGGCCTCGCTCGATCAGTTCGCTCAGCTCTATCCCGATCTCCACGTCGCTCTTTACGGCGCTCCCGAGGTCGCCAACGAAGCCGCTTGGCGCACCCGGCTTGCCGACACCGACGTCGTGATCCTCCACGAGTGGAACCCACCCGCCCTCGCGCACACCCTCCTCACCCTCCGCGACCAGCTGGGCTTCAAACTCCTCTTCCACGACACCCACCACCGCGCTTCCTCCTCCCCCGAGTCCATCCGCGCCCTCGGCATTGACCGCTTCGACGGCGTTCTCGCCTTCGGCGAAACCCTCCGTACCCTCTACCGCGATCGCTTGGACATCCCGAACGTCTGGACACTGCACGAGGCGGCCGACACCCGCCTGTTCCACCCGGTGCCCGGCACCGAACGCACACAGGACATCGTCTGGATCGGCAACTGGGGCGACAACGAGCGCTCCGCCGAAATCCGGACGTTCCTGCTCGACCCCGCCGCACAGCTTCGGCAGTTCCACATGACCATCTACGGCGTACGCTACCCCGAGGACGGTCTCCAGGCGCTCGCCGCCGCTGGCGTCCACTACGGCGGTTACCTTCCCAATCTCCAGGCCCCCGAAATCTACGCCGCGTCCCTCCTCACCGTGCACGTCCCGCGTCAGCAGTATGCCGCCGCCATGCACGGCATCCCCACGATCCGCGTCTTTGAGGCACTCGCCTGCGGCATTCCGCTCATCTCCGCCCCTTGGCAGGACACCGAATCGCTGTTTCGCGAAGGCGACTTCACCTGGGCGCACAGCACCGCAGACATGGCCTCGGCCATGCTCCATCTGCTCACTCGCCCCGCCGAAGCCGCCGCCCAGGCCGCACGCGGGCGTGAAACCGTACTCGCCCGCCATACCTGCCGCCACCGCGCCGAGCAGCTCAGCAACATCCTGGAGGACCTTCTGCGTTGAAGATCTTCGCCTTCGGCTCCTCGATCGTCAGCTCCTACTGGAACGGCGCCGCCACCTACTATCGCGGCTGCTACAAATACCTCGCTCGCCTCGGCTATGACATCACCTTCGCCGAACCCGACGCCTACGGCCGCCAACAGCC
>CAXSCE010000074.1:0-4534 GCA_964236545.1 uncultured Bryocella sp. | reverse complement strand
TCGATCTGTCCCAGGCTTGGCAAAGCCGCAGCAATCTCTGCCGGTGTCGCGGCTCGGTCAGTTCCTACGGCCGCGTGCTCGTGCTGCTTGGCATCGGACACGGTTGCCACGTGCTTGTGTGTGCCGTCGGCATGAACGGACTGCTCCACGGTCAGCGACTCACCGTTTACATCGACGTCGATGAAGGTGCGCAGGCAGTTGTTCTTGCAGAAGTAGCAGCGGGTGTCTTCGTTTCTCGTGGTGCGGTAACGGATGTTGGCAACCGCTTCAAGACCGATGAACGTGGTCGACTTGCCGTTACTCCACAGGCGAAGCGCTTCCTGTGCCGCTCCGATGGCGCCCGACTCGCCGCAGTGTTCGTGCACGATGATCTCGGGTTCTTTGCCTCCATCACGGAAGCTCTGCTTGATGAAATCAACCTCAGCTTTCACTACGGCGAGATTGTTTTGCGTACCGCCCTGCAGGACGAAGCGCGACCCGAGCGCGGCGAGATTGGGGATGCTCGCGACATACAGGAACACGTTCTTGGGAAGCACTGCAGCGAGGCCGGCGAGGATTTCTTCCGCACGCCAGCCCTGGCGTTGGAAGTTCACGATATCGGACTGCATGAAGACGGCGCAGCCATAACCGAAGACAGGCATGGAGGTTGCAGCAAAGGCAAGATCGGAGTACTCCTCGACCTTTTTCCCGAAGCCTTCCGCTGTGGACTGCAGAAAGTAGCCGTTGCCCGCTGAACACTGCGTGTTCAGCTTGAAGTCCTTCACGCGGCCGTTCTTGAGGACAATCAGCTTGATGTCCTGGCCGCCGACATCGACGATCACGTGGGGATCGTCATAAAACTTCAGCGCTGATTCAGTGTGCGCGACGGTCTCCACGAGCGCGACATCGGCGTTCAGCACGTCCCTCAAAATGTCCTTCGCATAGCCCGTCGTGCCGACACCGAGAACTTCAAGTCTAGCGCCGGGTCCTTCAACCTGTTGCCGCAGCTTGGCAAACATGTCGATGGTGTCCTGGATGGGGTTGCCGTTGGAGAGCTGATACGCCTTACAGAGGATCTCGCCCTGTTCGTCGAGCAGGACGGCCTTGGTCGAGGTAGAGCCTCCGTCGACGCCGACAAAGCCGCGCACGACCGATCCCTCCGCAAACGGTGCGGGAATGAAGCGCTTCTTGCGATAGAGGTCCTTGAAGCGATCCAGCTCGGACGGCTCGGCCACCAAGCCCTTTGCGCCGGAGGCAGCCTTCTCCTCCTGCCGGCCGAAGTTGATGTAGTAATCGAGTCTTTCGGTGCCGGTGTACTGACCGACCTCCTCCTCTTCGTCCCGGCCAAATTCCACCGAGCCAAGCGCGGCAAAGTACTGTGCGTTGTCGGGAACCTTGATGAGTTCTTCAGGCGTCATGCCCTCTGGAAGCTCAACTTTGCGTTCCTTCCACATGCGCGGAATATTGGCCTGCCAGGCTTCCTTCATGCCGCGAATAAAGCCGTTGGGGCCGCCGAGCAGAAGCACGTGTGGCCGCAGGGTGTGGCCCCGTGTGAGCACGCTGAGGTTCTGCAAAACAATCGCCTCAAAGAGCGAGGCCATCAGCTCATCAGGTGGAGTGCCGGTCTTTTGCAGGCCGTTGATATCGGTCTCGGCGAAGACGCCGCATTTGCCGGCCACCCTGTGCAGCTTGACGCCGTGGTACGCCTGGTTGCTGAGCTCCTCCGCGAGAATCTTCAGCTTGGCATTGATCTTGTCGATGACCGCACCTGTGCCTCCGGCGCACTTGTCATTCATGGACGGAATTTTCTTCTTGCGCCCGGTGTCCGCGTCGTCTTTGAACACGATAATTTTGGCATCCTGTCCGCCGAGTTCGATGACGGAATACACCTCGGGATGCAGCTTCTCCACGGCAAGCGAAACAGCGTGCACCTCCTGCACAAACTTGGCACCCAGCATGTCTGCCAAGGTGCCGCCGCCGGAGCCCGTGATGAACATGCGCGTGTTGCCTGGCTGCACGCCGACCTCTTCACGCATGCGAGCCAGGAATTCGAACACCTTTTCCGGCTGGCGTGTCTCATGGCGCTGGTAATCCTGCCACAGTGTCTGGTCTGTCACAGCATCTACAACGATTGCTTTAACGGTGGTAGAGCCTACATCGAGTCCGACGAGAAACTTTGCCATTACTCTGTCCCCTGCTGGTTGGGTCCGTGCTGTTGGCTGAGATGGGCGCGTGGCCCGCACGTCCGAACGTGCGAGCCATGAGCGAAAAGAGGGCCTGTGTTACGCGGCTTTGGCGGTTCTGCCAAGAGAGGGTCGCGTACGCAGCCAGCTTTTCTCCTCTTTGCGCATGCGACTGTCGAGGTGCAGCACAAACTGCGCGGCCGTGCCCGCGACTCCGGGTTGATGCGGCACATGGTACAGGGCGCGGCGGAGCTCTGGATGCTCGGCAACATAGCCCCGCAGCTCGTCCAGGCTGCGGCCGGTCTGTTTGAGTACGCCGTCGAACTCCGCGCGCGCTTTGGCCTTGGCTTCGGCAAGTGACATCTGCACACGGCTGTGCGCGTTGACCTCGCCTTCGCCAGAGGTTTCAATCGGCAGGAAGATCATGTCCTTGTAGGCGTTCACGACGCGCGATTGCACACCATCGGATTGCGCGGAGGGCATGCAACCGAAAGGCTTCAATGCAAGCACCATGTGGCAGAGATGGTTGACGGTGTAGTAGATGTTTTTGCCGACTTCCATGTGGCCTTCCCCACCGCGCGCCAGCTGGTGATAGAACGGATGCGCGAGGCCGGCGAGCTCCCCCTGCGGAATGAGGTGATGCGTGAGGCCGCCGAGGTGCTGGATGGTGCGGTGATAGAAGTGGGTCCACATCTTGCTGCCCACGGTAAGACCCGCGGTCTTCTTGAACTCGCCGAAGTTGTTGGCGGCCTGTTTGTTAAGCTCATACCACTTCACGTCCTTGTGCTTCTTTTCCGCATGGAAGCGGGCCCGTGATCCTTCCTTGGCGACGTACATCATGTAATCGATCCAGGTGGCAATCGGTTCGACGACAACCTGCGCGCCTTCACGTTCAAGGAAGGCGAACATGTTGAAGTTGCCGTCACCTTCGGTGGTCTGCGCCCAGAACTCGCCGGTGATCTTGATGATCGGCTTTACGCGCAGGCGGTCGATCTCGATGTTGTCGATGGCATCGCGGCAGGTGTGCAGAGCCTCAACGTACTCCTTGCCGTAGAGATTGTGCGCCACCTTGCCCAGGGTGCAGAGAATGCCGGCAACTTTGGGCTGCTTGGCCAGAGCGGGCTTCATCCACGCAGGTGCAGCATCGTCGATGTGCCAGCGTTTGCGCTCGCGAAGCGTATCGGTCATCAGCTTGACGGATTCGCTGATGACACGATCGGTCTCGCCTTTGTGCACCTCAAAAGGCCGGACCTGGTACACCATGTCGTTAATGACGTCGCCTAGGTTGAGTGCATTGAGCATGCCCATGCCGAAGTCTACGGAGAACTTCAGGCCGGGCTCGCCGCTGGCCGCTTTGATGCCATCGGTCTGCTGGAAGAGCAGCACGCGAAAGCCGTCGAAACCGGCGTTCTGCAAGGCGAAGCGGTACTCCGCTTCATACATGCCGAAGCGGCAGGGACCACAGGATCCCGCGGTGAAGAAGACATAGTTTTCAATGATGTGCTGCTTGGTCAAGCCGGTGTGTTCAAGCTTTTGCAGGTACTGCACCAGATTGCCGACAGTGAAGTATGTCGGATTGCACTGGCCGTTGTTGCCATATTCCTTGCCGGCCTGGAAGTCAGAGACGTCGGGGGTGGGAATGTTTTCGCAGCGGTAGCCCGAGCCGTGGAAGACAGCCTTGATCATCTCTTCATGCTTCCAGGTAAGCCCGCCGAAGAGGATGGTGGTGGTGTCCCGCTCAGCGGCACCGAAGCTGCGCTCGACGGGCTTGTTGAAAGTGCGAGCGCGTCCGATGCCGGCTTCGGCGCGCAGCCGTGCACGCTCCGCATCGACCATGGCCTGGATCTCCATGTCGAATTTGGCTTGGTTGAGTTCCTGCTGCGCGGGGGTTAGCTGCTGTTCGGCCAAGGGCATCACTATGTCTCCTGCAGTAAAAGTTGTAATGGCTGAAAAAGCGGCGCAGTCCAGGCAGAAAGCCAGGTTTCGCTGCGCTCACGAAAAACGACAGGTGAAAAGCGCGTCGTACGGACGCGCCTTGCCCTAATCCATCTGGCCCTTCATGCCCTGGAAGCCATGAGCGAGCTGCTTGAAGAAGTACTTGATGACACGCTGGTCGTTGTAGCACCAGCCGAGGATGTGGTTCAGTGTGGAGAAGCAGTGCGTCTGGCAGCTCTCCTTCTGATGATCCAATTGCTTGGTGTCGAACTTGTGATTTTCAATCGTGCCCCAGTCATAGTTGGCGGTGTACATGGGGAAGCACGGCGCCAGCGAACCATCCACGCGGATGATCATGGAGTTTTGTCCAGCGCGGCAGTTCCAGGGGAAGTGGTTGCCCTTCATGAAGTCAACCATTTGCCATAGCCGCGCGTTGG
>CAXSCE010000073.1:0-5343 GCA_964236545.1 uncultured Bryocella sp. | reverse complement strand
CAGCCGAATCTGCCCAAAACGACGACGCTTGCCCTGCGCGGCCAAGTGGCCACGATGAATGACTCCTTTCTTCGTCTGGGCATAGGCATCGTCTTCGCGATCGGCCTGGTGTACCTGCTGATGGCGGTAAATTTTCAGTCCTGGCTCGATCCGCTCATTATCCTGATGGCGATTCCTTGCGCCTTTTCAGGCATACTCTGGATGCTGTTTCTCACCCAGACCACCTTCAGCGTGCCTTCGCTCATGGGCGCCATCATGACAATCGGCGTCGCCACCTCCAACTCGATCCTGATGATCGTGTTTGCCAATGATGAACGCATCGCCGGCAAGGACCAGCGCGAAGCGGCGCTAAATGCAGGGCATACCCGGCTCCGGCCGGTCATCATGACGGCGCTGGCCATGATCATCGGCATGCTGCCCATGGCGCTGGCCTTTGGGGAAGGTGGCGAACAGAATGCGCCGCTCGGCCGCGCTGTGATCGGCGGCCTGCTGTTTGCAACCCTTGGCACCCTGTTCCTTGTGCCCACCATCTATTCCTTGTTAAAGAAACATCCTCCCGTGGATTACGCCCAGGAGATCGCGGACGAGTCCGGGCTACCCGAGGGCGGCAAAGTGCCTCATGGGGGCAGGGCAACACCGCAGGAGCAACCGGCATAGATGGCTGACGAACAAGATAAGCCTGATTTCCTGACGCATGGGGGTTACCCGGATCCGTCCGACGCCAACCCTCGTTCGGAGAAGCAAGAAGTGCCCCTTCCGGGCAGCCACAGCCTCCCTGCACCTCCAGGCAGTGACCCCGGGCACCGCCTGCCCTGGCCCGGGGAGACCGATCCGGCACGGCTGGGTGAAGGTTTTGCGCGTGCGCCCCAGCCGGACCAGCGAGGACTGGGCGAGAGCTTCGCCCACCAGACGGACGCCCGCGCCGAGAACCGGGAGCTGGGTCGCGAGTTCGCCGACCCGCATTTCGCCGAGGACCAACGCCTCGGTGCCAGCTTCGCCGACCCCAATTCCGGGGACGACACTCGGCTGGGTGAGAGCTTTGAAGAGGCCAACTTCAGCGGCAAAAAGCACAAGGTGCCGCTGGGCGAACGCATTCACAAACCGTCAAGCTTCCGGCCGGTGCTGCTGATCGTGGCGGCCATCCTGCTGCTGGCGGTCGTCGGCGGCCTTCTCGGCTACCTCCCGCGACATGCGCGCGACAAAAAGATCGACCAACAGGCGCAGGACCAGGCCAATGCCAAGCCGGTGGTTGAGGTGCAACGCGTGGTGCAGGTGGGGACACAGCAGGGTTTGGTGGTGCCCGGCACCACCATTCCGTTGACGGAGGCCTACATCTACGCGCGCGCCAACGGCTATTTGAAGAAGCGCTATGCGGACATCGGGGACCACGTCATCAAGGGGCAACTGTTGGGCACCATCGATGCACCGGACCTGGACGCTCAGGTTGCGCAGGCGCGCCAGCAGCTCGCGCAGGCGGAACAGCAGCTGGAACAGCAGCGCTCGCAGCTGGCGCTGGCCAGCGTAACGGTCAATCGCTACCGCGTGCTGGTCGCCAAAGGCGTCTTTTCGCGCCAGGACGGCGACACGCAGGAGACCAATTACTCGTCCAACGTGGCCAACGTCGCGGCGGCACAGCGCAATGTGGATGCCTACCGCGACAACCTGAACCGCAACATCGCGCTGCAAGGCTATGAGTACGTCCGCTCGCCCTTTACGGGCATCATCACCCAGCGCAATGTGGACTTGGGAGCGTTGATCTCGGGGGCGGGTTCCACGGGCGGCCCCATCAGCGGCCCCGCGCCGCAGGGGCAGACCTCGGCGACGGGCGGCTCGCAGGAGGCGGGGCAATCCAACACGGGCGGCACCACCGGCAATACCAGCTCCGCAGCCACACCCGGCCAGTCGCCCGGTCAGGGAGGCCCCCTGTTCGGCGTGGCCCAGGTCGGCCGGCTGCGCATCCTGGTCTCCGTGCCGGAGGGTTACTCCACGATCATCCATGCCGGCGGCAAAGCGCAGCTGAACTTTCAGGAGTACCCCGGCGTGCTCTTCACCGGCGACGTGACCCGCACCGCCGATTCGGTTGACCCCAACACCCGCACCATGCTCACCGAGGTGCAGGTGGATAACCGGCAGGGCAAGCTGAAGAGCGGCATGTATGCCGTGGTCACTTTCCCGCCCACGGGGGGGCTGGGTGCAGCTTTGATGATCTCAGGGGATGCGGTCATCATTCGCAACGACCAGACGACCGTCGCCAAGGTGGTGAATGGAAAGATCCAGTTTTCGCCGGTGGTGGTGGGGCGTGATTTCGGCAGTGCGATTGAGGTGGTCAGCGGTGTCCATGCAGGTGATCTCATCGTCTCGCAGGTGACGGATGACGTCGTTCCTGGCGCTGCCGTGCAGGTCCACGAGACCAAACCGCCCATGGAAACACCGGTAAAACCGCCGTCACAGCTCACGCCGCCTGGCGGCTCCAGCCGCTACGGCAACATCGGCATCACCGACCAGGACATGCAGGGGCAGGCCGCGCAGCAAAATCACAACGGCGCGGGCGGCGGCAAGGCAAACGGCGGCAAGACACCAAACAGCAGCGGCAATAACCAGGGCGGCAGCCAGAGCAAACCATGAGAAAGATCTCCGCCCATGTGAGGTGGGCTGTCAGCAAACGGCGTAGCTCTTTGGGGGAACGTCTGGGATGGCGAATTGCACTCGGCGTTTCGCTGGGCGCTGGTGCTGGTGCGCTGCATGCTCAGGTGCCTTCCACGGTACCGCAGCCGTCCTCCGCGCAGCCGCCCACACAGACCGATACACCGCCCACGGAACGTCCCACGCCGCAGCAGAACCCTTCGCCATCTCCGGTCCTGCCGCCGGACCTTCCACTCCCGGCGCTCAGCCCTGTGCCCAACCAGCGCTCTGTGCCCACGGGACCAACCATTCCCACCGGAGCCGCCCTGGGGATCCGCCCGCCGACCATTTCCCCGCTCGATCAGCAGGTAGGACCGCCGAACGCCCCCGCACCGCAGATCCGCCAGTCCCTCACCGAGGACCTGCAGCCGCCGCGGGAAGCCGCGCACGGCCTGACGCCGGATTTCCTGGGCTTTTTGGGACCGTACCGCCGACCGGTCATCGCTCCCCTCTTCGCCGGGGATGGCGCCCGGCTCAGGCGATCCATCCGGGAACGCCGACTCTACCTTTCACTGCAGGATGCGCTGGCACTCGTTCTGGAGAACAACCTGGATGTGGAGGCAGAGCGCTACGACCTGGTGGTCGCGCACACGGACCAGACCCGCGCCGCCGGCGGAGGCAACCTGCGCGGTATCGACTACGGCATCATCGAGCCGCCTGCCGGTGTGGGCGGACCCGGCTCGCCGCTGCTGAATGCGGCAATCTCCAGCTCCAATCCGACAACGCCCACAGTCACGGACCTTACCTCCCTGAACTCCACAACCCAGATACAGAACAACCTCAGTGAACTCGGGGTGGGATTTACCTACGCCACCGGGCCAAATATTCCGCTGTTTGACCCGCAGTTCCTTGGCACGGTCGGCTATTTTCGCCGCTCAAACACCGTGACCCTGGGCAACACGACCGACACCACCGGAACCGGCACCGGCACCACAGGAACGGGAACAGGATCAGGAACGGCCGGGGGTACCGTTACCACCCCGCAGACCCTCAACTTCATCTCCCTGAACGTCGCGTACATCCAAGGTTTCTCGACCGGCGCGGAGGTCGAAGCCATCGTCAACAATGCGCCGGAGGCCACCTACGGCAGCGTAGCGCAGCTGGACCCCTTTTCCACGCCGAGTACCTCCGTCTCCGTCACGCAACCGCTGCTGCGCGGTCGCGGGCGGGACGTCAATCTGCGTTTTCTGCGTGTCGCGCGCACGAACCAGAAGATCTCGCGTCTGCTCTTTGAACAGCAGGTGCTGGAGACCGTATACGGCGTCTCGCGCCTCTACTACGACCTGGTTTCCCTGGGCGAAAACGTGACCGTGCAGGAGGAATCGCTGCGCGCTGCCACCAAACAGCGTCAGGACGATCAGGATCAGGTCGCGCAGGGCACCCTGGCGCCCATTGAGTTGACCCGCGCCCAGGCGGTGGAAAGCTCGACCCATTTTGCCCTGACGCAATCGCAGGGGCTGTATAAAACCGAGGAGATCATTCTGCGCAATCAGCTGCTGCGCACCGCCTCGCCGGCCTTCACCGCGCAGTTTGACGAGATCGTACCGACCGATACAATCACCGTGCCGACTGAGCTTGAGCCGCTGGATGTTCCTTCACTCATTCAGCAGGGATTGGCTCGCCGGCCTGATCTCGCGCAGGCACAGCTGCAGGTGCAGACCGGTCAGATTCAAAGTGCCGCCAGCCGGAACGAAGCGCTGCCGCAGCTGAATGTCTACGCCAACTTCCAGGATCGCGGATCGAGCGAACAGCCCTACGAGCTCACCGGTTCCACCGGCACCGGCCAGGCCAATGTGCCGGAGGAGCTTTCGCTGGGCGGTCTGCGCGTTTCCACCATCTACCAGGCGGGCGTGCAGCTGACCCTGCCGCTCCGCAACCGGGTGGCCGAAGCCGATGCCGCCCGCGACAGCGTGCAGGTGCGGCAGGTACAGGCCCGCACCGAAAAGCTTGCTCAGGGCGTGCGCCAGGACGTGGAAACCGCCGTTGTCGCGCTGCAAACGTCCGACGCTTCCTACCGCGCCGCGGTCGCCAGCCGCGACTACCAGGTCGCCCTTCTGGATGCTGAACGCGACCGCCTTTCGGTCGGCCAGTCCACCGATCTGGCCGTCCTGCAGGATGAGGCCTTCCTCGCCCAGGCGCGCTCCACCGAAATTGCGGCACGCTCCAACTACATGAAGGCCAGGATCGAGCTTGACCACGCCCTGGGCGATCTGCTCGAAAAGAACCACATTGCGCTTGACGATGCTGTGCGGGGTCAGCTGCCGTAGACTGCCTCAGCAACTCCCCTGACAACGGGAAGCAGACAAGAAGTCTGCTCCCGCACTACTCCACCGGCTGATTTTTCTTGGGACGCCGGTTGGCCTGCAGCACCTTTTTACGCATGCGCAGGCTCTTGGGCGTCACCTCAACGAGCTCATCGTCGGCGATGAATTCGATCGACTGCTCAAGCGTGAGCACCTTGAACGGAACCAGGCGCACCGCGTCGTCAGAACCCGAGGCGCGCATGTTGGTAAGCTTCTTCTCACGCACGCAGTTCACGTCGAGGTCGTTGTCGCGCGAGTGTTCGCCGATGACCATGCCCTCGTACACTTCCACACCATCGCCGAGGAACAGGATGCCGCGATCCTGAATCCCGTCCAGCGCATACAGCGTGGTGACGCC
>CAXSCE010000072.1:0-5600 GCA_964236545.1 uncultured Bryocella sp. | reverse complement strand
GCGGGCAGATCCATCAGGTGCGCGGCTTTGCCGACCAGCTGCCCCGCCATCCCCAGCATCCGGAGGACCCCAGCAATCGCCGGATCACGGTGATTGTGGATGCCCTGGCCGCAGGGGCGCCCCCGCCGGCGGGAACCGAGGCGGCGAGGACCGAGGTGGCCTCTTCAACGCAGCCCGGCAAGGAGGGCGGTAAGCCCTGAAGGGTTAACGCAATCTCCTGAGGATGTGCAGCGAGCTAACTGGCTCCGTCGCCGGTTTTCAACAAGGAAAGCGGCACTGAACAAAGATCTCGGCTTCACGTAACAGGAGATCTGCTCTAACCGGCTGGGGTTCCGGAGGTTTCGGCGGCCGCGGTGAGGGCCTGCAGCATGGCGCGGATAAAGGCGCTTTCCCGGGGTGAGGAGAAGGCGAACACGAGGCCGGCGGTGAAGCCTTCGGTGTGGGTGACCTCGGCGTGAAGTTCCAGGACGCAGTGGCCCAGGCGCAGGCGCACCCCGCCGGTTGTGTGGGGCAGCACGGGCTCGCCGAAGTCCACCAGCAGCCCCCCTTCGCTGATGTCGCGGGTGTGTCCGAACAGCGCACCGCCTTCGGTCAGGAACTCGACGGGCAGAGTGGCGGTGAGGCGCGGGTTGCGATAGGCAAAGGAATGGATGGAGTCGGTTGCGTCGGTCGAATGGTGTGAATCGGTCGAGTGACTTGGTTGGGTCATGGCAGTCCCTGTCTCCTATCGTAAGGTGCGGCGGTGGGGGAGAGCTGCCCCTTTCAGGTGATCGCAACAAAGCTCCTCGTGGGCGATCTTTAGAGGGATCGTTGCCCGGGTGGTGTCTGCCCGGCAGCTCTCCGGTAACGAGCTGTTGGTATGAGTTTGTCTGGAAAGGATCTGGTGGATTCCCCTTTGCGTGAGCAGGCATCTGCGCCCATCGCGGCCGAAGAGCGGCACCCCAGCCGCATTCTGCTGGCCGAAGACGACGAGATGCTTGGGCAGTTCCTGGAACGGCTGCTGACGGCGGAGGGCTACCAGGTCGAGTTTGCCTATGACGGCCCCTCGGTGCTGGGGAGGGTGGATGGAGGTTTGGACCTGCTGCTGCTGGACCTGAACCTCCCAAATCTGGACGGTCTAAGCGTCCTGCAGGAGCTGCGCCCGCGCTTTCCCCGGCTTTCCGTCCTTGTGTTGACGGCACGCAGCCGGTCGGACGGTCTTCTGCCGGCGCTCGACAGCGGGGCGGACGATTGCCTGCTGAAGCCGTTTTCGTACCTGGAGCTGCTGGCGCGCGTTCGCGTGTTGCTGCGGCGCCACGCGCCGATAGCTGGAAGCACGAGCTGTTGCGCGGATCTGGTGCTGGACCGGAAACACGCCTCCGTGAAGCGGGGCGACCGGCGGATCGAGTTGACCGGGCGCGAGTTTTCTCTTTTGGAGTACCTGATGCGTACGCCGGAGCTGCCGGTTTCGCGCGCCGTTCTGCTCCGGGAGGTCTGGGGCGCCGCCCCTGAGCCGTCCACCAACGTGGTGGATGTGTACATGAAGTATGTGCGCGACAAGGTCGATCAGCCTGGTCTGCCCAGGCTGGTGCGCACGGTTCGGGGAACGGGGTACATGGTGAGCGCGGCCTGAGAGCGGATCTTCTGCTGCCACTAGACCAGTTTTCCTGTAGGTGTGTCCAGCTGCGAGGAAATACAGAGATCCTTCGCTGCGCTCAGGATGACGGCGTGGTTATACCTGAGGCAGATCCCTTCGCTACGCTGCGGGATGACAACAAGAGAGGCGATGTTATAGCCGAACCTGAAGGGAAACAGGTCTGAAATTGTGTCATCTCCGGCCCGGTGCGCCAAAAATCGTAGTGGCCGACGAAATACAGGGGTCTCTCCACTCCGCGAGACGTAAAGCTGTCTCGCTCCGGTCGAGATGACACCTTTTGCGGTAGAGCCGGTGAATGTGTCGACACACCCGCGTCGGATGGCCGAGAACAGGCGGCCACTTCTGGTCGCTTCCTGGCCGCTTCTTGGTCGCTCCCACCAAGGAGCCATTCAAACGGGCCGAGGGGCGCGGTAGGGTGGGATCAGTCGTGCCATCCTTTTCAGAGTTTATGGTTGATGCTCCCGTTTTTTCCCGTTCCTTTGCCCAGGGCGCGGAAGAAGGTTTACTTCAAAGCCCGTCGTCTTTGCGGCCCGAAGCCGGCAGCAGCGAGGCGGGTGGCAGCGAGGCCGTGCGGGTGCTGCTGGTGGGCTGCGGCTCGGAGTTGCAATCCAACCTTCGCCACCGCCTGCTTTCACCGCACTGGCGGTTGCGCGAGGCCGGGGGCGGGGTCGCCGCCCTGCACCTGCTGGAGCAGGAAGCTAGTGATTTGGTGCTGGTGGCGCCCGTGCTGCCGGATCTCCACGCCGGGGAGTTTCAGCAGCTGGTGAAAGCGCGGTTTCCCGGCGTGCAGGTGTTCAGCCTGGAGAGCTTTGTCCAGCCGGCTGGCAGCGAACTGCAACCGGCTGGCAGCGAACTGCAACCAGCTGGCAGGGAACTTTCCGTGGCGGGAAACGCGCGGACCGCTTCCCCCGCCGCACTGCAAGGAGGCCTT
The DNA here is from genome assembly GCA_964236545.1 of uncultured Bryocella sp. Classification (GTDB taxonomy): domain Bacteria; phylum Acidobacteriota; class Terriglobia; order Terriglobales; family Acidobacteriaceae; genus Granulicella. The sequence goes on along the minus strand of CAXSCE010000072.1, from coordinate 3,033 downwards.
CCGTCGGTTATGCCGGGCAGGTTTTCGGCCGGGGATGGGGCAGCGGTGGCGCTGCGGAACTGGCAGGGGATTGTGGGAGCGTCGCCGGCGATGGAGCGTGTGTTTCGTATGGCGGCCCTGGTGTCGCGCCGTGACACCACCGTGCTGATCGGCGGGGAAAGCGGCACCGGCAAGGATTTGCTGGCAAGGGCCATTCACAACGCCGGACCGCGCGCCCGGCAGCCTTTTGTGGTGATAAACTGCGCGGCGATTCCGGAGACGCTGTTGGAAGCCGAGCTCTTCGGTTACACCAAGGGATCCTTTACCGGGGCTTCGCAGTCGCGCACCGGCCGGGTGCATGCGGCGCATGGCGGCACGCTGTTTTTGGATGAGATCGGGGATATGCCGCTGTCGCTGCAGAGCAAGATCTTGCGCTTTCTGGAGCAGGGCGAGGTCCAGCGTATCGGCAGCACCGATACCCTCAAAGTGGACTGCCGCATCGTGGCCGCGACCAACGCGGATCTGCCGGAGCAGGTCAAAGCCCGGCAGTTTCGGGAGGACCTGTACTACCGTCTGGCGGTGATGCCCATTGCGGTGCCGCCGCTGCGCGAGCGCATGAACGATCTCCCGGCCCTGTGCGCCGGTTTTCTGGAACGCTTCTGCCCGGGTACGGTGCTCGGCGAGGAGGCGCTTGCGCTGCTTGAAGGGCACCGCTGGCCCGGCAATGTTCGCGAGCTGCGCAATGTGATGGAGCGCGCCAGCCTGTTTGCCGAAGGCCGCCCCGCGATTCTGCCCGAAGACATTGTTTTGTAGATCCGGTGCTCTGTGTTTTAGAGCGGCTAGAGGGGCTCGACTTGACTGGACGAAATACAGGGGTCTCTCCACTGCGCTGACGAAGTGAGCTCCGGTCGAGATCTCACCTCTGGGGACGTCGCGCTTGTTGCTTCTTGGTGGAAGTGTTGATCCCGTCGATGGCAGATTACATCTGGATGCGCCCGCCGCACGTTCACCACTTTGAACGTCGCGCCAGCTGACGCTTTGATCTCGCCCCTGGGAATACATCGTTTTCTTCTAACGTGCCCAGCTGCTCAGGACGCTTCAGCATCCTGTTGCATTCGCTTTGAAAGCAGGTAGTCCCATTTCTTGTCTCTGTTCCTTGCCCGTAGTGCGTTCGTTCAACATTGCCCGTTGTCTTCGGTTGGTGTCGGCCATCACTGTTTGGGTCTTTGCTCTTCAGGTCCATGGGCAGAAGCCCATCTACCTTGATTACCCGAACACCCGCGAACAGCCGCAGACGGCCAAGTGGACACCATTACCCGAGTGGCTGTCCTTTGACACGGAAGTTCGTGGTCGCACCGAGGGTCAGACCTCGCTGAATGAGGTCTCTTCCAATGACCGCATTTACGAACTTACCCGCGTGCGCGGCGGAATCAGTATTGTCCCGGCTCCGTTTCTGCGCGGCTACCTGCAATTTCAGGACACCCACGCGCTGGGATTGCCCCTTCCGCAGGTCGCTTCCAATCAGCGCGATCAGTTCGATCTTTTTCAGGGCTACCTTGACATCCACCCGCTTCCCAAGCTCGATCTGGTGACTGGCCGTCAGATGCTGCGCTACGGCAACGAACGTTTGGTCGGCATCAGCGACTGGACTAACAATAGCCGCACCTGGGACGGCTTCGTTGGGCACTACGGCGGAAAAGACTGGATTGAGGCCTTTGCCACCTCTGTCGTCGTCACGACCTACCCCACTTCCCTCGACAAGCACGGGACCGGCCTGACCTTCTACGGTCTTGTGGGCACGCTGACCACCGTCATACCGCAGACGCAAATTCAACCGTTTGTCTATATTCGCCGGGTGAGTAAAGTCACCAGCCAGGAATCAAGGCACGGCAGCGAGCTTGAAACCACCTTCGGCGCGGAAGTGAATGGGCACATTCACGGCAACTTCGAATATGACCTCCTCGCCGCCCTGCAGCGCGGAGCCTATGCAAACGATTCGATTCACTCCGGCGTTGCCTACGCAAAAGCCGGCTATGTTTTACGGAACCTGCCTCTGAAACCTCGGCTTACCGGTGAATACGATTACGCCACGGGCAATAGCGGACGCCAGGCCAACCGCGTCGGCACCTTTGACCAGCTTTACCCCAGCAACCACGATGCCTTCGGCCTGGTTGATCTTTTCGGCTTCGATAACATTACCCAGGCCCGCGTGAATGTGGATCTGGCACCCACCCCGAACCTGACGTTTCTTTTTCAGAGCGAATACCTGAACGTCGCCTCTGTGCGTGATGGAGTGTATTCCGCCGCGGGCACCGTGCTGATCAAGCCACCCGCAACCGGCTTCACCAACACCGACATCGGGCAGGGCCTGGATGCCTCTGCCGAGTATCTTTTTCGCAAATACTTCGATGTACAGGTCGGTGTCGGCCACCTTTTTCCAGGCCGCGTGCTTGTTCAGGGTGGAAAGGCTCCCCCGCTGACTCTCGGGTATTTCCAGATCACCTACATCCTGAAATTGAGTCACCATGATCCCACGCCTGGCGTACAGCTTACGAAGAATACGACTCGATAATTTATCGATTGCTGCAATCGAAAAAGGGTAGCGTCTAGCGGTTGATGCCGCTCTCAAGACGGAGTACAGCCTTACGGCCCTGGGCAATACACTTCGTCCCGTGATGGCGTCGATGGCTAATTGGGGACTGGAACACCGGGGAACGATCTCCGAGCCCCCTTAACCATTCACGAGGCGAACATCGGTGGCAGCCCTGCAACTTGTGGGTTGGGCGGGGCCGCTGTGGCACGGCAGGTGCAGGGAGGACAGGTGCATGCCCACCGGTTCTCACGAAGTTCTCATGGAGTTGCCGCAACCGCCCCCCGCCTCCGCCGCGGAGGGTGCGCTGCTGGCGGAGGCGTTTTCTGATTTCATCGCCGCGTCCTCCCGGCTGGAACTTTCCTACCGCGATCTCCAGGCGGAGGTGGCCGAGCTTAGCCACCAGCTGTCGGACAGGAACCGCGCCCTGGGCGAGAGCCTGCTTGAAAACAAGGCCATGGGGG
>CAXSCE010000071.1:0-6045 GCA_964236545.1 uncultured Bryocella sp. | reverse complement strand
GACCTTTCCCCCGTGGGGGCGGGCGTCGAAGGGCGCGAGCAGGGCCTCGATGGACGGAAGAATGGCGAGGACGGCATCCGATTCGGGTTTCCAGGTGAACTGGATGCAGAGCATCGGCTCGCCGTAGGCCATGCTGAGCCAGAGGTCGTCGGCGGCTACGGTTCGGAGTTCGGAGATGTGAAGCAGCGGCGTAATGCGGTCACGAAGGGTTTCAACGGCGCGGATGGCCTCATAACCGCGGCGCAACGGGACGAGGTATTCCGATTGCAGCTCGTCGCCGGAGGACGGGGTGAAATCAAGGCGGAAGTGCGGCAGGCGCTCCAACCAGGGAGCGGCGCGTTCATCCTGATCCGTGCAGGCATCAGCAGACTGGCTAATGAGTGGATGGAGTTTGGCCGTAGCGTGGGTGGCGGAAAAGAAATGGGACGCCGGGGTGTGCGTGGCGGGTGCCCCTGCGGGCAAACGCTGCTTGAGCCAGACCTGGCTGGCCTGGCTGTTCTGCCAATCCGTAAAGAGGGAGACGCTGTAGGCCGCGTCCATGATGCGGTCAAAGTTGTCTCCGAGTTCGGCGAAAGGGAGGTTCTGGTAGACCGTCTGCACCATTTGAAAGGTGGGCTGGACCGCAAGGGTGATGTGGGTGACAACACCGCAGGCGCCGAGGGCGACGACCGTGCCGGGAAAACAGCCGGGATCGGCGGCGCGTGACAAGGTGCGCAGGCGGGCGTCCGCATCGACGAGTTCGAGGCCGGTGACGGCCGTGGCAAGACTTCCGTTGCCAAGCCCGGAGCCGTGAGTTCCCGTGGCAATCGCGCCGCCAACCGAGATGTGCGGCAGCGAAGCCATGTTGCCCAAAGCCAAACCCGCGGCTTCCAGCTCGAGGGCGAGTTCGCCGTAGCGGATGCCGGCACCGACGCGTACGGTCCCGCGGTCGGGGGCGATCTGGACGTCACGGAGGTCGAGCGTGGAGATCTGCGCGGTTTCGGAGTCGGCGATGCTGTTGAAGGAGTGACGGGTGCCAAGGGCGCGGAGACCCGGCACGCTGCGGACCGCGTCCTGGACCTCAGCCACGGTGGATGGGGTGAAGACCCGGTCGGTGCGGAAGTGGTAATTGCCGCTCCAGTTGGTGCGAGGCACGGTCATGCTCCCCAGCTTAAACGGTCGCCAGCTTCCCTGCGATCGCCGTATCCAGTTCTCGGAAGAGGCCGGGGTCGAAAGGGAATTTACGGGCGAAGTGTTTGGGGGAGGCGAGCAGGCGCGGGAAGTCGGCATGGCCGAGGGTGCGCGGATGTGCGTAGCAGCCTTTCCAGTCGGTGTAGCGGAGGTTTTCGGTTGAGAGGCGGAAACCTGGCGTGTTGCCGAGCAGGGTGTGGTAGAAGGCCTCCTCGGGAACGGAGCGGGAGGCGAAATGCCGATGCAGCTTCTTCCAAAGGGTCGTCTCCTCGAGGAAGAAGCGGGCGATGCGGCGGTTGGCCGTGAACCATGAGTCGCCCCCGTAGCATTCGAGCGATCCATCGAAGGGCGTGAAGCGGCGGATCAGGGTTTTGTTCTTCCACACCCAGGCCTCGTTGGGCTGACGGATGCGCCGGGCCGTTTTGACGCTGATCAGGGGGAGGGCGACGTAGCGATTGAATGCGCTTTGCGGGTAGCGCGGATGATTGAAGGCGAGCTCACCATGCCCCTCGTTGACGTAGCGCTGCCCGAGGTCGCGGATGGGGCGCAGATCGAAAAAAGCGTCCACGTCGGCGGTACGCAGGTCCTCGAGGATACGGTCAGCGGTCTGGATGGGGTAATCGAAGGTGCTCAGGGGCACGAACCAGTCGGGATCGGCAGTGTCATAGAGCTGGCGGATAGCAGAAAGTTGCGCGTCCACCACGGCAAGGGAGCCCCAGCCGGTGCCGCGCCATTTCTCCACCACGCCCACATTGCCGGGCAGGGCGGAACGGTCCAAGTCACATTGGCCGAAGTCGTGGTGGATGACGATCGGAGGGTCGCCGAACATCGTGTTCAGGCGATGGCAGAGATGGATCGTCTGCTCTGGCCGGTTATAGGTGACAAGGACAAATCCGATGGGCGGTTTCATGGCTGCAGGTTCTCTTGGGTGCCGGACGTTGACTCCAGAACCGTGCGGCTAGTTTATCGGTTTGTGCTGGACTGACTCTCTCCCCCGAACGGGACAGATCAGCACAAGATCGTTTCAGTCTGCGACAAAACAGGATTGAGAGGAACCTCCAAACAGACGGAAGCCGCTCCCGCAGCGCCGAACGCAAATTTCTTTAGGGAACGACCACTAAAGAGAGCCGGGTGCCCCGTTGGGCGTCAGTGTTCCGTGCGGAGGAGTTGACGGCAGTGGTAGGCGATCTCCAGCTCCTCCTGCGCGGGCAAGACGCGGGCCGGCGGTGGGCCGCCAGGGCGGTGGTTCAGGCGACCCAGGATGCGGTTGCGGATCTCTTCGCTGTGCTCGCCGATGCCGCCGGTAAAGACAAGCAGATCGAGGCCGCCGAGCAGGGCTGTATAGGCGCCGATGGCTTTGAGGATGCCGGTGGTGAAGACTTCGACGGCGAGCGTCGCGGGGGCGTCATTGGCAGCGACACGTTTCAGGAGCGCCTGCATGTCGCTTTCGCCGCCGGAGAGGCCGGCTAGACCGGAGTCGTGGTCGAGTAGGTGTTCGAGCGTCTCAGGGGTGAGTTTTTCGGTGCGGAGCAGGTAGAGGAGGACGCCGGGATCGAGGTCGCCGGAGCGGCTGCTCATGGGGATGCCGCCCGTGGGGCTGAGGCCCATGGAGGTGTCGAGGGATTGGCCGTTTTGCACTGCGGTGACGCTGGAGCCGTTGCCGAGGTGCGCGATGACGACACGGGCAGGCGGCTGCAAGGCCTCTCGATGTAAGCGGCGCATGACGGACTCGCAGGAGAGGCCGTGGAAGCCGTAACGCTGTACACCCTCCGCGAAGAAGCGAGCCGGAATGGGCAAATGCGTGGCCACGGGCGGCAGGGTGCGGTGGAAGGTGGTGTCAAAGCAGGCGAACTGGGGAATGCCGGGATAGAGCTGTTCGGCTTTGCGGATGAGCTTGAGGGCCTGCGGGATGTGGAGCGGGGCGAGGTCTTCGGCGGCTTTGAGCTCGTCGAGGACGGCGGGGGTGAGGCGTTGGTGTTCACGCAGTTTCGGGCCGCCGTGGACGATGCGGTGGCCGACCGCGGCGACCGGTGCGGGCAGGTGCTGCGCGAGGGCGGCGGCGAGACGGTCCAGGGCCTCGTCCTGCGATTCGCAGAGATGCGAAACATCGAGCAGGACGGTGCCGTTTGCCGAGCGCAGGGAGAGTTTGCCTTCAGGGCGGCCGATGCCTTCGGCCGCCCCGGTGAGGATGAGTTCTTCTTCCCCGCTGTGCTGGGGTGAGGGCTGGTAGCAGCCGAGCTTGAGGGACGAGGAGCCGCTGTTGAGGGCGAGGATGGTGCCGGAGTTGGACGTGGTCATTCGCGCGGGCTCGTCGGGCCTTGACCTCCCCCGACCTCCGGTTGGTTGCCGGGCCAGGTCCAGTTGGCGATCTCGGGGCGGTCGACGCCTTCGCCATAGGCGTAGTTGAGGCTTTCGATGACCTGATCGCGAAGCCACTCCTGCACATGACCACCGGTTTTCTGGAGGCGGGGAACGCGGTCGATGACGTCCATGCAGAGGTGGTAGCGGTCGATCTTGTTCAGGATGGCGAGCTCCATGGGTGTATCGATGTTGCCCTTTTCGCGGTAGCCGTGGACGTGCATGCGCTCGTGGTTGCGGCGCTTGTAGCAGAGCTTGTGGATGAGGGTGGGATAGCTGTGGAAGTTGAAGATAACGGGCTTGTCGACGGTGAAGAGGGAGTCGAAGTCGTCGTCGGAGAGGCCGTGCGGGTGGGCGGATTCGGGCAAGAGTTTGAACAGATCGACGACATTGACGAAGCGGATTTTGAGATCGGGGAACTTGTCTTTGAGGATGGCGACGGCGGCGACGGCTTCCATGGTGGGGATATCGCCGGCGGAGGCCACCACGACGTCGGGTTCGACGCAATCGTCGGTGGAGGCCCAGTCCCAGATGCCGATGCCCTTGGTGCAGTGCTTGACGGCTTCGTCGATGGTGAGAAAGACGAGGTGCGGCTGCTTGTCAGAGACGATTACGTTGATGTAGTCACGGGAGCGGAGGCAATGGTCGGCTACTGAAAGGAGGCAGTTGGCATCGGGCGGAAGATAGATGCGCACGACTTCGGGACTCTTGTTCGTGACGAGATCGAGAAAACCGGGGTCCTGGTGAGAGAAGCCGTTGTGATCCTGCCGCCAGACGAGCGAGCTGATGAGCATGTTGAGCGAAGGCACAGGAGCGCGCCAGCCGAGTTCTTTTTTCGACTTTTCCAGCCACTTGGCGTGCTGGTTGAACATGGAATCGATGATGTGAATGAAGGCTTCGTAGGAGTTGATCAGGCCGTGGCGGCCGGTGAGGGTGTAGCCCTCGAGCCAGCCTTCGAGGGTGTGTTCGGAGAGCATTTCCATGACGCGGCCGTCGCGGGAAATCTCAGTGCCGTCGAGGTCTTCGGGGAGCTCGGTCTCGAGCCAGGTTTTCTTGGAGGCCTCGTAGATCTCTTCAAGCTTGTTGGAGGCGGTTTCGTCCGGGCCAAAGACGCGGAAATTGGTCATGTTCTGCTTCATGACATCGCGGAGAAAATTGGCGAGGGTGCCGGTGGGTGACTCGTACTTCGCGGCAGGCATATCGATGTCTACGCCGTAGTTTTTGAACGGGGGCAGCCTGAGCGGAACGGTGAGATAGCCACCGTTGGCATGGGGGCTGGCGCTGATGCGGCGCGCGCCTTCCGGGGCCATGGCCTGCAGTTCCGGGATGAGGGTGCCGTGCTCGTCGAAGAGCTCTTCAGGCTTGTAACTGCGCAGCCAACCTTCCACGATGGCGAGCGAGGTTGGGTCTGTGATGGGATCCATGACGGGTATCTGGTGGGCGCGCCAGAAATTTTCTACCTTGTGGCCGTGCACGGATTTGGGGCCGGTCCAGCCCTTGGGCGAGCGCAGCACGATCATGGGCCAGCGTGGGCGTTCGGCGTTCGGGGCGCCTGCGGCGCGGGCCTTCGCCTGGATGTCACGGATGCTGAGGACGCACTGTTCCATGACGGCGGCCATGGTCTGGTGCATCTGTTCGGGCTCGTGGCCTTCGACGAAGAAGGGCGTGTAGCCGTAGCCGCGGAAGAGCTGTTCGAGTTCTTCGTCGTCTAGCCGAGCGAGGATGGTGGGATTGGCGATCTTGTAGCCGTTGAGGTGGAGGATGGGAAGGACGGCGCCGTCGCGGGCGGCGTTGAGGAACTTGTTGCAGTGCCAGGAGGTGGCGAGCGGGCCGGTTTCGGCTTCGCCGTCGCCGACCACCACGGCGACCAGGAGGTCGGGGTTGTCAAAGGCCGCGCCGAAGCCGTGCGAAAGACTGTAGCCCAGTTCCCCGCCCTCATGGATGGAGCCAGGAGTTTCCGGCGTGCAATGGCTGCCGAGCGCGCCGGGAAAGGAAAACATTTGAAAGAGTCGGAGCATACCCGCTTCGTCGCGACCGCGGTCCGGGTAGATTTCCGAGTAATGGCCTTCGAGGTAGCCGTTCGAGAGCGTGGCGGGCGCACCGTGGCCGGGGCCGGCGATGTAGAGCACGTTGAGATCGTATTTTTTGATGAGCCGGTTGAGGTGAACCCAGACAAAGGACTGGCCGGGGTCGGTGCCCCAGTGACCGAGCAGGCGGCGCTTGATGTGTTCCGGCTTGAGCGGCTCACGCAGCAGTGGGTTGGCACGGAGATAGATCATGCCGGCCGACATGTAGTTGCAAGCGTTCCAGTAGGCGTTCATCTTGCGAAGCTCGTCAGGGGGAAGCGGGCTGGGCTGCTCGGGGGAGGTCGGCATGAGGCCAGACTAGGCCGCTTGCGACCAAAGCCGCAAGCGGAGAGGGAGCCGGATGTGCGTTCGGCCAAGTTCTTTTGCGTGGGGTTCATGGATAGCGGTGAACCGGGTTGAGGCGGAACAGGATGCCGGCGCTCACGCCATA
>CAXSCE010000070.1:0-6362 GCA_964236545.1 uncultured Bryocella sp. | reverse complement strand
CCACCCCTCTAGACCACGGTAAATGGCTGGCGCTGCGCCTAGAATCAGCTATTTACTTCATTGATTACTAACCAAAGCGGACATAATGAGAAGGAGGCCCAAGATGCGTGGAAGCGACTTCGCCGAGTTCAAAGCCTTTCTCGCCGTCGCGGAACATGGCAGCTTCGTTCGAGCTTCAGAGCAAGTGGGGCTTACGGCATCCGCCCTCAGCCAGACCATTCGCACGCTGGAGGGTCGCCTCGGCATACGACTGCTTCATCGAACCACGCGCAGCGTTTCGCTTACCGATGCTGGAAGTCGATTGCTGACACGCTTGCAACCGGCTTTTCAGGAAATTGAAGCAGCAACACGAGAGATCGAAGACCTCAAGCAGGTGCCGTCAGGAACGCTGCGCATCGTCACTCCCCGAATCGCTTATGTCGATCACCTGCAGCCGGTTCTCGCGAGATTTCACAGGGCATACCCGGAGGTCGTGCTCGACATCACAATCAGCGATTCCATTACGGACATCGTGGCATATGGCTTCGATGTCGGCATCCGGCTCGGCGAACTGCTGGAAGAGGAAGTAGTCGCCGTGCGGCTTGGAGCTCCACTTCGCCAGCTTGCTGTTGCTTCGCCCGACTATCTTGCCAGGCACGGTGCTCCAACGCGACCGGAAGATCTGCATCGACATACCTGCATCAGCTGGCGGCAGGACGGTTCGGCCTCTTTGTATCGCTGGGAGTTTGAGAAGGATGGCCAGGAGCTGAGCGTAGCGGTAAAAGGAGCACTGATCCTAAACGACCGCGAACTTGCCGTCGCTGCCGCCCAGCAGGGTCTTGGCATCGCGTTCTGGGCGGAGCATCGTTTGCGGCCGCTTCTGGCTTCGGGCAAGCTCGTGGCCCTGCTTGAGGATTGGTCTCCGAACTTCCCGTGCTTCTTTGCTTATTACCGCAAACAGCGTTTCATGCCGACCTCACTTAAAGTGCTGCTCGACATGCTGAAAGCAGGGCAAAGGACAAGCTGAAGACAGGAATTCGTCCTGTGAAACGCGTTGTGGGAAGTTGAGCATCAACACCACCAAAAAGAATGGGCACCAGGTATCAACCTGTAGTGCCCATCCTTGATGTTGAAGCTGCATGAGCCACCGATCACTGAGAAAGCAGGACCAGAGCCATTCAAGCAGCCTCGCGGTGATCGGGTAGTGAGCCGCATGGCGACCCCATCCTTAACACTTATTAAGTGTAGGCTGAACGGCAAAGATGCGTCACTCATGCGCCACGATGCCGGAAGCGTCAAGCATCATTCCATGGGAAAATGCCGTAATTGGGGCAGATGGGCAGATGGGCAGACTGGCGAGAAGTTCAGGGCGGTCTGCTCGTGGCCTTTCGGGTGTAATTCTCTCCATAGTTCCAACAGGAGAGGTGGCATTCAACGGATTACGACCCGCGTTCGGTGAATCTTCGCATGGCAAGCAGGGCAAAGCAAGATCATGAGGCCGAAAACGGACTTCCCGGAACGCGGTGATGGACGATGATGGATCGCTTATCGCGGCCAGAAGCCTTTGCCGTTGCAGAGGATTGTCGGACTTATAGGCGGCTCTCTCTTTTGCGGCACAGTTTAGTAATGCTTCGCAGCGGGATCATAGATCGTTGCTTGGCGGGCGATCATCTTCCAATTCCCGTCCGTGTATTGCCAGCCATTCGTGGATCGCCGATGCAGCAGTTTTCCTTTGCCGGGACCAAAAGCGGGCATGTAGGTGTCTTCACCCGTGGTGACTGCAACGTCTCCGAAGAATTCGACCTTCTCAAGGGCGGTCTTGTTGCCTGTCTCGTAGTCGAGCTGGCCGTTCTTCATCCCTACAAAAGATCTCAGGCGCATGTGAGCACCATGTTGTTCGGGTCGTTGGCAAATCATCTGCGGCGACCACTACGTCTCAAGCGCAGCTTGGTCATGCATAGCGAGAGCTTTGCCAGGGCTTGTCCAGCGATTCCCAGTTTGCGCTTCGCGTCTGCTTCCTGGGCATGGACAGCGGGGATGGCAGAAAGAACGAGGGCAGCAAAAGAGCACGAACAAACATAGTAAGACCTCCAGAGGAGCGACACGTAGCAGTCTCCATCAGTAAAACTGGTTGTAAAGCTGCGCACACAAACATAGGAGGGCTAGACCACCCTGACGTGCGACCCTCACGTCAAGTCCTCACAAATGTCCTCCTCTCACCTTAGTAGTAAGAAACGCCGGTGAGCATCAACGGACGCGCAGGACCACAGTGCCCTCGTCCGGCCTTGAACTTCGCTACACCCTCCAGCACTTCACTACTGCGCCCTTGGCGGAGCGGTCGGTCAGGTGTGCCAGCGTGCTGCACAGCCAGTCGTTGCCGAACATCTCCCCGCTACATCTTCTGCATTGACGACTACGCCGGAGAAGAAGACGAGCAGATGCGCGCTCACCACGCCTATGCGTGGGCGCTGGCCCAGGCAGTGAACATGTCAATGGCTTTCAGAAGGACGCCGGCACTGCCACGAAAGCTGCCGGAGCCATGTGGTTCGTTGCTGGGTGACCACCACTCGTAGAAGCCCCGGTGCTTCACAACGCGGTCGATCATGGGGACAAACTCCTGCCAGGCATCCGCGACCATGCCGTACGCGATCAGTTGCTGCACCATTCGCGCGCCAAACCAGCACCAGTCTCCCCCGTTCTGGTATTGGTAGGGTTCGGCGGCTTGTGGATTAAGAAAGTACCCTTTAGGGTACGGCGGGTAGACGGTCAATCCGATGGACGCAGCATGCGCATCCTGCACGGCGCGGCGCATCCGGGCAAGCGAAAGACGAATCTCGTCTGCTGTGAGGAAACCTGCCTCGACCGCGATGGCCGTACCCCCGAGGTAGTAGATCGCATCTTCGTCAAAGCCTGGCGGAAAGGGCGATCCTTTCAGGTACAGGTGGGTCCGGTACTTGCCGGCTGGCGCGTCCCATAGATGGCGGCGCACCGAGCGCGCGAGCTCATTCCGAGTCCTGGAAAAGAACGCACGGTCGTCGCTTGGAATGCCGTGCAGGTGCAGGTAGTCCTGCATGGCCACTGCAAACATGGCATTGGGGTAGATGCTGCAGGCTGGATGGCTGTGCTCGTTGATCTGGTCACCGAGCTTGTCCTCTGGTTCGATATCGCCCCAATCGATCGTTGCACCTGCCCAGACCAGGCCGCGCGTGCTGTCCCACCGCTGCCGCAGTAGGTAGCGCAGCGCAAGTGCAAGGCGTTGCCGTACGGTTTTGCCGTCGATGTCCTCGTCAAGAAAGGCAGTGTCGTGAGTTGAATCGACGTACTTGCGCACCGCCGAGACCAGCGACGATTCCTGATCGCTTTCCACGGTGTTCTTGAATGCTGCGGTCTCCGGTAAGTGGGGCGTCGTGCGGTAAGCGGCTGTGCGGTTGGACGATTTCGGCAGGTAGCCGTCCGGGATGTCACCCTCGCCGCCCTGGAACTGGAAAAACGACCGCAGTGCCTCCCGCATGGGCGCGCCACCAGTAACCGGCAGGGCGGCTTCAATGAAGGTGTTGGTGTCGCGAATCCAAACCTCAGGATAGGTCGTGCCCGCGCGCAGCCCGGTGCCAAGCAGCTGGCGGCCCAGATCGCGAACGATGGCCAAACGCTCGTCGCCAAGGATCTGTCCGGCAAGGGCACGATCCGTGGCCCGGTTCGGTGGCGTAGCCGCTTCGCCCCCTAGCGCCCAGCTGAAGCGCTCTTGGAGTGCAAGACAGGTAGTGCCCGCAAGTGCCGCGCAAAGATGCCGCCTGGAGTATTGGGTCATGGATGAGAGTGTCCTGTGCGTGGTGCGCCGCGCAAGCGGCCGCGGTGCGAAACGCTGTTCTCGCCGGGCAGCGGAACGCTGCCGCTCACCCTGCGCGCCGGACGCACAACCTGGGTGGTGGATGCTGTTGAATCCATACTTCATCAGTCTACCGGTAAGAACTCACGCCGTTATTGGCGAGAATGCGACTTGACAGGACCGACGATGGGCGGGAGGTGGACTTAAACGTGCTTGCATATGAAAGAAGTTTAAGTTATTTGCTCTTTCGAGCATCTCCCGATTGTATGCGCTTGAGGTGACGGCGATCATTTGCTCTCCGTTCCGTATGCATTCTGCCATTTGGATGACCGGCACCAGCCCATGATCATGCAAGACGACCTACGCTATATCCAAGCAGGAACGGCAGATATGCAAATCGTTGCGACAGGTTTCGGGAGCCCTGGTGTTTTAGAAGCGATTCAGTCCAGGGCCAGCACCCCCGGTAAAGGAGAGGTCACCGTTGCCGTGCGCGCAGCCGCGGTAAACCCGCGATCTTAAGTTCTACGCCAGTCGGGACTACACAAGAGGCCTCGGGTTGGATCCGCCGAAGTTCCCTCTCCGACTTGGGGTTGAAGCGGCTGGAATCGTGAGCGAAGTTGGGGCGGAGGCTGTGGGCGTTGCAGGTCCGATTGTCGCTGGAGATGAGGTGATCGTCTACTGCATCGACGGATGCTTACGCAGACATGGTTACCGTTTCCGTCGATCGCGTTGTGCCGAAGCCCCCACAACTGAGCTGGGAGCAGGCCGGCAGTATTATGCTAACCGGCACGACAGCCATTAGCGGCAATTCGCGCGCGCCCGGGCCAGACCGTTCCGATTCATGCGGCAGCAGGAGGCGTGGGTCTTCCGCGGTGCCGCTGGCAGCCTTGGACGGAATCAGCGTCATCGGCACAGCGAGTGAGAAGGACTTCGATCTGCTTAGATAGCATGGCGCAACCCCAGTGAAGTATGGTGAAGGCCTTCTGGATCGTGTGCGCGATGCGGCACCGCAGGGTATCAACGCAGCGCTCGATTTTGCCGGCACCGAGGAAGCCATCAATGTGTCACTACAGTTGGTCCAGAACCGCTCACGCATCGCGACGATCGTTGCATTTAACCGCGCGAAGCGGGACCACTTTCTGATGATCGGTGGCTCCGCAGGTCAAGATCCCGGAGGCTTAGTCATCCGCAACTTGCGGTCACGCGGCAATCTTCACAATACTTCCCTGCTATCTCAGCGCCGCGCGCTACGTACCGGCCCGTCCGCAGGTCGTCATCTCAGTGTGTAGCTTTGGGTATCCTTCTGCACTAAGGCAAGTTTGTTGCGGGCACGTACCTGGAGGTAACACTCTCCCAATCTACCGACCTTGGTCCGAATGTCATCTGCTCCACTGCTCGTCCAAGCAGTGGAACAGATGGCACAGGCTCCCTAGCAGGAAGACTAAGAGCGAGCGGTCCGGGATGGCCAACGCCACGGTGCGGCTGCGCCTGACAGCCGTACGGCTCTTCCACGACCACTTGGTCGAGCAGGGTCTTCGAGCAGATCATCCGGTTGGGCGAGGCCGGTAGACGCAGAGTGGTGGCTTTGGAGGCGCTCGGCCACACGCCCTTGTGCCCCGCTTTACAGCCCTGCCCTGGGTCCCTGCCGACGCAGAGTGGAAGCATTTGCTCCAGACGGCCAGGTCTGAGCCGCTCCGCAATCGGGTCATGCTGGCCTTGGCCTATGACGCCGGGCTGCGTCGCGAGGAGCTCTGCCTGCTGTCTACAGGGGATATCGACCCGGCACATCGCCTGTTGACCGTAAGGCCAGAAACAACCAAGTCATGTCGCGCCGGGTTGTCCCATACTCAGAAGCGGCCGGCAGATTACTTTTCGCCTACCTTGCACACCGCAGGACCCTCTCCCGCGCTCGAGGTCCACTGTTCCTCTCGGAATCACACCATAATCCTGGGAACCCGCTGAGCTTCTAGACATAATCGAATGTCGTACACCCCTTACGGCACTTGCCGATTTGCCAAAGCTAAGCACCCACACCTTCCGCCATCTATGACTTACAGACCTCGCACGTGCCGGGTGGGAACTGCACGAGATCGCCAACTTCGCTGGCCACCGTAACACCAACACCACCCTGATCTACATCCACCTTAGTGGCCCGGTTGCGCGTGGGCTGCATACGTTGCAGGACGGCGAAGAGCATTCGGCCACTACGCTTCCTGCACGTCCCGGTCAACAAGACTGGGACAGCCTTTTTCAAACCCGTGGACGGCGCGGTGGGGCGAGCCGTCGAGCTCTGGGAGCAGGTGCGTCCGCTTCAGCGCGCTTCACTCGATCTTAAGACGGGCGAATGGGTGCATCGGCTCTTCTCGCATCGCGGAAAGGCATTGTCGCCGAATGACATCAACCATGTCGTCATACCCTTGCTCTGCCGAAAAGCGGCTGTATCTCTGGATGATGCTCGCGGCCGCATCTCCAGTCACCGGGCCAGGGCCACGATCGCCTCTCAACCGGCCTGCAACGCTCCGCGTATCCGGGCATCACCGAATCGCAGGTCGCCCTT
>CAXSCE010000069.1:0-6812 GCA_964236545.1 uncultured Bryocella sp. | reverse complement strand
CAGGTGCGTAGCCAGGAGGCCACGGAGGTGAGTGGCTGGCTGACGCGGCAGGTGGCCGACATTCGCCAGCGGGTACAGCAGACCCAGGGAGAGCTGGAAAAGGCGGTCGGCAATAACGGCCTGCGCTTGAGCCAGGCCAATACCAGCATTGGCGAGCAGCGGCTGCAAGCACTGCAGGGCGAGGTGGTGAAGGCGCAGGCCGACCGCATCGCCAAGGAGGCGGCAGCAGATGAGGATCACAGCGCGGCATCCTCGCCCGGAACCCTATCCGGTGTGCAGCAAGACCCTGCCCACCGTGCCTATGAGCTTCGTCTCGCGGAGTTGAAAGGCCAGTTGGCAGCCCTGACGCCGGTCTTGATGCCCAACAACCAGAAGATCATTGTCCTGCAGGAGCAAATCCACGAGGCGGAGGCGGGTCTCGAGGCGACCTCCAGCAACAGTGTAGCTCGCGATCACAATGACTTGCTGGCGGCGCGGCACCGCGAGGAGCTATTGACGCTGACCTACAACGCACAGCTGGCGACAGTCTCCTCCGACCTCCAACAATCGGCCAAGGTGAGCCTGTTGCGTAGCGAGATGGACTCCGAGCAGCAGCTTTACCAGACCTTGCTGCAGCGGGCCCGCGAGGCGGGCTTTGCCTCTGCCATGCAGGCAGCGACAATCCGCGTGGTCGACCCGGCGCAGGTGCCGAAGGTGCCGGCCTCACCGCGCCGCTCGATGGAGATTCTGGTGGGCCTTCTGCTCGGCCTCGTTGCCGGCGTTGTGACAGCCTTTTATCGGGAGCGCACACAAAATGTGTTCCGCTTGCCGGGCGAGAT
Source organism: uncultured Bryocella sp. (assembly GCA_964236545.1). GTDB lineage: Bacteria > Acidobacteriota > Terriglobia > Terriglobales > Acidobacteriaceae > Granulicella. The sequence goes on along the minus strand of CAXSCE010000069.1, from coordinate 5,994 downwards.
GATGCGCATCTTGGATGTTCAGGAGCTCGGGGTCATCCCAGCCGGGATGACTCAGGGACGATCCTTTGCCATGCCCGCGCCGGGCGGTTTGCTGCGCATGGCAGCGGGTGGGGATGAAAACGCCTCCGGTCCGGTTGTGGATATGACACGCTGGGATGAGAAATTTTCCCTAGCAGCCGAAGCGTACTCGAACGCGACATTTTCCATCTTGCAGGCCGGAGCGGGACGGTCCTCACGGACCTATGCGGTCTCAAGCCCGAAGGTCGGTGAAGGCAAGACAACCATCACCTCCAACTTGGGCGTGGCTCTCAGCAAAGCCAAGCTCCGGGTGCTGCTAATTGATGGCGACCTGCGACGGCCCAGCCTGCACAAGGCTTTCGGCCTGACCCGCGGACCGGGGATGCGCGACATTCTGCGCAATCGCTCGATGGGAGTGGCGGAGCTGACAAAGATGGGCCTGCTGCGCGAAACTGCGTTTCCCAACCTATCCGTGGTGACGGCCGGTGCGGGCGAAGAAGACAGCGTTGAGCTGTTGCACTCGGAGCGTCTGCCTAAGCTGTTGCATGAACTTTCCGAACACTTTGACATCGTCCTTATCGATACGCCGCCGGCGCTGCACATGGTGGATACCCGCATGATCGCCCGCGCCTGCGATGGCGTGATCCTGGTTGTGCGTGCCTCAGTCACGACGCTGGACGAGGCGGCCAAGGCGCGTGACCTCTTCGACGGCGACGGGGTGCACCTGGTAGGGACCATCCTGAACGACTTCGATCCACAGCGCCAGGGTTACAGCGGCTACTACAAAGCGTACGAGCAATACCAGAAGCCGAACGGCGGTAAGGGATCGGAGAAGGCGGTCACCGCGGCATGACATCCCTTGCAGGAGCCGAGCGCAGCGGGCCCTCGGAACCGGTACCGGAGACGCTAGGCTCCGGCAATCCGCATGGCGAGGACTGGCCACCGCTGGCCATGCCCGTGCTGGGCATGGAGGCAATCGATGCGGCGATCGGCGGGAACGGCGTTTCCGCCGGTCTCAGCGAGCAGCCATCGGACGCCTTGCCTGACCAAGTCGCGCGCAATGTGTTGACCGGAACCTCGGCCATGGGCGCCAGTGTTTTTCTGGAACGCGGGGCGGGCTTTTTGGCCAATATTTTGGCGTTTCGTTTAGGGGGAAAAGAGACCTTCGGGGCCTATTCACTGGCCATCAATACCGCGACAAACATCTCCACCTACGCCGCGGGCGGAATCGGCGCGACGGCGGCGCGGTTCTCCGGCAAATACCCCCGCGACTCGCGCGGCTACCATAGCCTGATCAGTGCCCTGGCCATTGTCTCGGCTGTTTCCGCGGGCTTGGCCGCCCTCGCCATCTGGTTCGGCGCCGGACCGATCGCCCGCCTGCTCCATAATGAAAATCTGACGACCCTGCTGCGCTGCGCCTGGGTCTCGGCCGCCGGTGTGGTGTTGCTGGAATGCGCACGCGGTTTCCTGGTCGGGCAGCGGTTTGTGGCGGCCTTGTTGACGATGTCGGTGACGGTGGGCGCAGGCATGGTGTTTCTGCTGCCCTACGCGGCGCATCACCACCAGCCGACGACGATGGTGGAGCTGCAGGGCACCATCTCACTTGTGGCTGTGCTGCTTTGCTACCTGTTCGGCAAACGATTCGGCTGGCGCGTGCCCGCGGATCCGGCGACACGTGAGCCGCTTGGCCCGGTGCTGCGAGAGATCTGGTCTTTCGGCCTGATTCAGCTGGCGGGTCTGGTGGGTTTGAACCTCTCAGGGTGGTGGGCCACGGCTCTGGTCGCCCGGGGCGATACGACGCTGGTGCAGATGAGCTTTCTTACCATTGCCAACCAGCTTCGCAATCTGGTGAGCCTTCCACCGAGCCTGTTGACCGAGGGCAGCTATGCCGTTATGGCCGACCCGACGCACGAGGAGTCGCAAACCCCGCAGCGCGTCATGGCTCTGTGCACCTTTGGTGCCTTGAGTGTGTCTCTTCTGCTTGGCTTGGCGGGAATCACCCTCGTGCCCTGGGGCCTGGCACTGCTGTACGGCAAGAGTTCGGCGGGTGCGGGCGCGGCGGTGGCCGTGGCGCTGGCGACGGCGGTGTCGCACATGGGCACGGCGCCTGCGTCAGCACGGCTAACGATTGTCTCCATCCGCTCCACCGCGGTCATCAACACGCTTTGGGCGGTTTTCGTGGCGGTTGCCGCGACGCTATTCCTGCTCCATGGCGGCAATGCCTGGATCGCGATGGCAATCTATTTCAGCGCCCACGCAATGTCCTCCACCCTGGCGATGCTTGCGCTCAAGCGTTGGGATAATTTGCCCGCCGGGTTGTTGCCTCTTTTTGGCACATCGCTGCTGAGCGTGGGTGGGGCGGCGGCCATTTCTCTATGGAGGGGTGAAAGCGATCATCTCGCGCTGCCCACACTGCTCATCGCGGCAATTCTGATCACCACGGCCGGAGTGCTGTACGGCTTCGGCCGGCGCTATCAGTGGTTGCCTCCCCGGCACGTGTATGCCAAGCTGCTCGCCCGGCTCCCGCTGGTGTCGTCATGGAGGGCACGGCATGTTTGAGTTCATGCTTTTTGCGGCGGCGTCTGTCGCCCTGCTCGGGGTGATTGCCGCCTTTGACGGCAGCCGCGATGTCTTCCATCCGCTCGTGTTTATAGGGCCCATGATGGCCTTTTTGTACGGCTGGATGCCGTGGAAGCTGCTGCAGCAGGATGGGTTGTCGCGCTTTTTCGACGGCGATCAGTTGCGCCATGTCCAGCTGCTGAACCTGCTGGGGGTGTCTGCCTTTGTTGTGTGCTGCCTGTTGGTTGGAACGCGGATGAAGCGGCCGCGCGCGGTGTCGCGCCCGCTGCCGGAGCGTACGGCACAAAGACTGCTGATCGGGGCGGCCCTTGTTGGCAGCATCGGTCTGCTGTGCTGGGGCATCACGATTGTGAACGTCGGCGGTTTTGAACAGGCGTTCAGCACGTCCTATTCGGGCGGCTGGGATCCGAGCGGGTATGTGCGTGACGGCAGCCTCATGCTGCTCCTAGGCGTGTTGCTGGCGCTGAGCTCCGTGTCGGCCGGAGGGCCGAGGCTGATTGGCCTTCTGGAGGTGGTTCTGTTCGGGACGCCCTGGATGATCAGCGCGCTGCTGATGGGACGCCGCGGGCCGACTTTTGGCCTCTGCATCATCCTCATGATGGGTTGGTATTTCAATCGCTCCAAACGCCCACCGCTCCTGCTGATCGCTGTGGGAGGCGCCTGCCTGGGCTGGCTGGTGCTGTTCCTGGTGACCAACCGCAGTCAGCTGTACCTGGGCTCGGACTTCAAGATGAACGACGATGTCAGCCACATCGTGGACACGCCTGATACGGGCAACGAGTATATCTACGGCAGCGGTACCGTGCTGAGCTCGGAACGCCGCGATCATTATTTCTGGATGCGACGCTATCTGGCGGAGATCCTGGTGCGCCCGATTCCAAGTGCGATTTGGCCGACAAAGTATGAGGACTTCGGTGTACCGGAGCTGCTCTTCAACGCCGGCACGGGTGAGGGGTTCGGCGACACGCTGGGCTGGGTCGGCGCGGTCGGTTCTGCTCCGGGTTTAGTGGCGGATCTGTTTGTCGAGGTGTGGTGGTTCGCCATTGTTGCGATGGCTTTGCTGGGCTGGCTCTACGGCTTTGTATGGAAGCGCGCCGTGCTCCGCGGCGGTCCGTGGGCGACGCAGTTCACCATTCTGAGCTGCCTTTCCATTTACCTCGTCATGCAGACAGTGGAAGCGATTCTGTTCCGTACGCTGATGCTGTCCATTCCTGCCTGGCTGGTGTGGCGCTGGGCTGAAGCGCCGGTGCGGGTGAAGGTGCGGCGCCGGCTTGTGGGTGGACGGCTGAGACGTGGTCCTTTGCCGCGTTTACGACCGTCCGAAGTAGCCCTTTCTCCGGTGGAGGCGCGCCATGTCTAGTTCCAGTCCGCAGCGTGGCTGCGAGGTCGCCGTTATCTGGATTGATTGGTATGCCTACCATGTCGCTCGTTTCCGCGGGCTGAACCAAGTGCCGCTGCTAGCGGGCAAGGTCACTGGGATCGAGATGGTCAGTGGTGCAGGGGTGCATCCCGGACTTCGGTTCCGCGAGGATCTGCCGGAGGAACTCCGGATCGAGACCTTGATGCCGGGTGTCAGCTGGGGCTCAGCCAACAAGATCCAGATGGCGAAGCTGCTTTGGAAGCGGCTGGGGGCGCTCCAGCCCGGGGTCGTGCTGGTGCCCGGGTACTACACGCTACCTGCCATCGCAGCGGCTGTGTGGGCCAGGGTACATAGGCGCTCAAGCGTGCTGATGACTGAAAGCACGGCATTCGATCACAAACGGAAGATCCTGCGCGAGCTTCTGAAGAAAACGGTCATTCGTTTATTGTTCGACTGGGCCGTGACAGGGGGCAAGGCGCACGTCCGTTATCTGGAGCAACTCGGCTTTCCGAAGAACCGTATCGGTGGCTTTTATGACGTAGTGGATAACGACACGATCCAGGCCGGGACGGCTGTTTTCCGTCGGCGAGCCGCACACTCCCTGCGACAAAGACCGAGCTTCCTATTTGTGGGGCGGTTGGCGGAGGAGAAAAATGTGGAGCTTCTGCTGCAAAGTTGGCTCGCCTACCGCGCGAAGGGTGGAAGTTGGCCGCTGGTGCTCGCCGGCGATGGGCCGCGTGGCGAGGCGCTGCGAGCGATGGCGGCAGCCTCACCCTTTGGGGCGGATGTACGGTTTCCCGGGCTGTGCAGCGCCAAGGATTTGCTGCCACTCTACGCCGCCGCCGGCTGCTTTGTGTTGCCGAGCACCCGTGAGCCATGGGGCCTGGTGGTGAACGAGGCCATGGCAGCCGAGCTTCCCGTGCTCGTGTCCAACCGCTGCGGCTGCCACGAGGATCTGCTGTTGGAAGGGGAGAACGGCTTCAGCTTCAACCCCGAGGACGGCGCGGCTTTAACCGCGCTTTTATTGAGAATGGAACGACTGCCCGTGGAGCAGCGAGGCTACATGGGTCTGCGCTCCGCCAGCATCATCGCGGGCTACACGCCGCTTGGGTTTGGCCGCGCGGTGGCTTCGATAGTCCGGCGTGAGGACCGGGCAGACCGTCCGCATCTGCTGCCGGAGGTCGCACCATGAGCCCCGTTGTCACAACTGTCGCCCCGGCGCAACAACAGCAGCCTGCCTCAGCGGCACTCCGGCGTGGACGGCCGGGTCGACGTTGGTTAACCGTGGTGACTCACACCGACCCCCGCTACGGCGGCCTCAGTACCGCGGTGCCACGGCTGGGGCTCAGCCTCGCCCATGCCGGTTATGAGATGAAGCTGGCCGCCTTCTGCGCACCCGGCGAGGACTTCCTGCCGGAAGGGTATGCCGAGGCGCAGGTCAGCTTCTGGCCGGCCGGGAGGCGGCAATGGCTGCAGTCGGCTACCCCCTGGCGCGACTTTGGCGACGTCCTCCGGGGTGCAGACGGTGTACATATCCACGGGCTATGGGAGATGAGCACGGCCGTTGGCTGCCGCCGTGCACGCCGCGAGGGCCGTCCCTATGTTCTTTCGGCCCATGGAATGCTCGAGCCGTGGGCCCTGGCGAACAAAGGCCTCAAGAAGAAGTTGTATGCCACGTTGCTGGAACGCGCTCACGTGCGCGAGGCTGCCTGCCTGCACGCCCTGACAGCGGCGGAGGCTGAGCAGTATCGCGATTTTGGCGCGCGGGGGCCGATCGCGGTCGTGCCGAACGCGGTAGAGATCCCGGACGATCGGTCGCCCGCGCCCTTTCTGGAGGCCTTCCCTCAGCTGCGGGACCGCCGGCTGGTGCTGTTTCTGGGCAGGCTTCACCCGAAGAAGGGTTTGGACCTGCTGGCGGACGCCTGGCTGCAGGTCGGGCGCGATTACCCGGATGCCGCTCTGGTTCTCGCCGGGCCGGACAGTGAGGGTACGGAGGCGAGACTGCAGACCCGCTTGGCGCGTGATGGGGACGCTGG
>CAXSCE010000068.1:0-8911 GCA_964236545.1 uncultured Bryocella sp. | reverse complement strand
GCCTGGGCATCGGTGTTGGCGGCGATAAACTCCACGCCTTCCACCCCGGCCGCGATCATGCGATTAACGGCGTTGTTGCCGCCGCCGCCGACGCCGATCACCTTGATGCGCGCGGAACGCTGCGTTTCATCGTGGTAGTGGATGCGCAGGGCGTCGTCTGGATGGGAACTCTGGGTCGACATAGGGGGTGCTCTCCTGGAAGGGGCCGAGGAGCCTCCAATTCATTTTCGCCGCAACGGCCCACTTGTGTGCAACAAGTATGGGGCAAGCGAAGAGGAACCGTACCTCCCTCGGTTCCATTTTGGTCCACCGCGTGCAAACCCGGCGGCGTGGTGCGCTGGGTCCCCGCACGGGACCTGATGAAAGTTTCTAGCGCGGAAAATGGAATACCACGCCAGCGCCGATGGAGGTCACCCCGTGGGAGTTGGAGCTGGAGGTGGTAATCGCGCTGCTCGTGGTGTTGGAACCGGCGCCATTAGTGGTCGTGGTCACGGTCATTACGGTAGGCGCGCTGCCCAGCGCGTCGCCTGCGCCGAGTTCAATGGCACGGATATCAAGAAACGAGGCAACTTTCACATCCAGCCCAACAAACGCCTTTACCAGACCGTAGGTGGTGTACAGGTTAGGGTTGAAGCTTGTGTCGGACGTCGTGATGTTGGGTGTCGTCGAAGTGTTGACCGTCGTGATGTTGGTATAGAGGCCGCTGGCGTTGTTGCGGATATACCCGCCGTCGATCGAGGCAAAAGGCACCAGCCAAGAGATCGGGGTGCGAAAGCTGCCGCGTACCCCGGCCATGGCGGAATACTGCCGGGTAATCCCGGAACTGCCGGCCGAGCTGTCGGCGCGCTTGTTGGAGGTGAGGACGTCTCCCCGGACCTCTACCCCCAGGCGGGCGGGGCCGAGATCATAGAAATCGTAATAACCCCCAAAGGAGCCGCCATAAGGATTGATGTGGCCGCTGTTGTTGCCGCAGGGCGTCGCAAAGGCGGGACAGGTGACACCCCCGAAGCGCTGCCCCGAAACCGTGCCATAAACGCCGAACTGGGCGTGGGCGGCGCTTGAGGCTGCAATCAGAACAGGGGCGAACAACGGCAGGAGCTTGCGAAACGGCATGATCTCCATTGTACCCACGCTGATCCAGGCAAGACAGTTGCGTTCGGTGCGAGCCGGGATCTCTGTTTCAGATGACTTGGCGACTCAGGACTTATTCCGCTTGCAGGTGAGATGGTCGGCCGGGATCCAATTGGGTGCAGCGCTCTTGCTGATCTGCCAATCGATAGTGAAAGCATCCGCCCCAGTGATGGAATAGATGAAGCGATTCAGAGCATACGGAGCTCCTGCATCTTGGGACACGGGCGAGGTCATGGTGAGCACATGATCGGTCCAGCTTTCCTGGCTTGAGTAGACCGCTGCCCCAAAGTTGTTTGCGTCGAACTCCACAAGACGCTTTTGCTGCGAGTCGTAGCCGAGGAGGTACTTAGCAACATACCGGTCGCGGGTTGAACATCCTGCTCGGTCAGTTCAAGCCACTTTGCATCGAGAATGGAGCTCCCTGCGAAGATGGCTTTATGAACTTTGCCATTTCTGAAGGTTCCATCACAATCCCACCCTCCATCGAATCTGAAGCTGTCTGGAGGTTTGATGGAAAGTGCCTTGGGGTCCTGTGCGCATACAACGGACGCGTACAGCAAGGAGCATAGAACCGCGAAGAAAGAAACACATCCTCCAGGTCGAGAGAGCATGAGGTGCACTAGAAACTGCCCTTGAACAGACCCTGAATTTTGGCCTTCAGGCCCTGCTCCTCATTGGCTTTGCGGATCTGGGTGCGGTGGGTGTAGAGCAGCATGCCGATGAGCGTGGAAAACTCCGGGCGGGCGAGTTCCGGCGGCATGCCGGGCAATGGCACCGGGTAGCCGATGCGGGCGGGCACACGCAACAGGCTTTCGGCGTGGTCTAAAAGTCCCGGCAGAAGGGCCCCGCCGCCGGTAAAGACGACCCCCGTGCCCATGGCTTCAAGCACGCCGCCGGCGCGCAGGTTGTCGCGCAGCATGGTGAGCAGCTCACGGGCGCGAGGTTCGAGGATCTCCGCGAGGAAGCGCTGACGGATCATGCGCGGGGCGCTGCCCGTGAGGGTCAGATCGCCACCTACCTCGATCTCGTTCAGTTGCGGGACCGCGGTGACGACACAGTGGCCGTACTGCCGCTTGATCATCTCGGCTTCTTCGACGCCGACGTGGAGGCCCACCGCCAGGTCGTTGGTGAAGTGGTCGCCGCCGATGGGCAGGACGGCGGTGTGGGCGACGGCGCTTTCAAAATAGACGACCAACTCGGTGGAGCTGGCGCCGATGTCGGCAAGGCAGACGCCCAGTTCGCGCTCGTCAGGGTGGAGCACGGCTTCGGCTGAGGCGATGCCCTCAAAAACGGTGTCGATCACTTCCAGGCCGGCTTTGTTGGCACAGGTGACGACCGATTGCGCGGCGGAACCGGAGCAGGTGGAAAGGTGCAGATTCACCTCCAGCCGGTTGCCGACCATGCCCACCGGATCGTGAATGCCGGCCTGGTCGTCCAGGATGAACTGCTGCGGCAGCAGATGAAGAACCTCGCGGTCAGGGGCGAGGCCGACGGAGCGGGCACGGTCGATGGCCGAACGCACGTCCTCGCGGGTAATCTCCTTCATGCGGCTGCCCATGCTGATGCCGCCCTGCGAGTTCATACCCTTGATATGCGGTCCGCCGATGCCGACGACGGCGGTTTCGATGGGGGCCTTCGTCGTCTTTTCCGCTGCCAGCGCTGCTTTGTCGATGACTTCGATGGCGGGACCGAGATCGGAGATCATGCCCCGGCGCATGCCTTTGGAGACCTCCACGCCGTGGCCGCGGTAACGTAGACCATCGCCGGCTTCGGCCACCAGAACCGCACTTTTTGAGCTGCCTGCGTCCAGCACCGTGATCAGGTTGCTTGTCTTTGGATTCATGGATGCACCGGAATCATGATGGTCTGGCCCTCGCCCTCCGGCAGGCATGGATAGCACCCCGGCCGAATGCTTCTACCCTATCCTGTCCCTGCAGCGGGTTTCCTGCCCAGGTACCTCGGCAGGTATCCCGGTGCTTACATTCGTTGCCGGTTACGCCTGCTTCGAGCGCCGGCTTCGATCCGCAACACGGCTTTCGTTTCAGCGGGCAGTGTTGCTTTTTCAGCCATGCGCCCTCTGCTCTCTGCGGAGCGCGGTGCGGCGCTCAGCCTTCCAGGAAGGGTGATGACCGGGCACTGCTGGCCGAATCGCGGATTTTCCCGGCCTTCCGGCCCCGGCGGACGGCGCGGCCGCGGGGACTGCGGAGTTCAAAGTTCTAGAGGGTACGGCGGGCTGCCCGTCAAACACACCCGCTGTGCCGTTGCCGCTTTCGGCGGAGGATGCATTGGTGCCGGGCTGCATTTCAAGCACCACCTGGCGTTCATAGCGCATGTCCGCCGAGGCAAGATGCGGGTACTGCGTGCGCCACTCCGGCAGGTGCCGCTCAAAGGCCTGATAGCGGGGCAGGAAGTTTTCATCGCCGAAGTGCACGAGGATATCGGCGCCATCACCCGTGACCAGCGCTTTCACGTCTTCGGGGTTCGTCACGTCGACCTCGCTGAGCGACTGCGTCACCTTGGCGCCGGACGAGCCGAGATCGCTCATGAAGCGCTTGAACACCTCCATGCGCGTGGCGCGGACCTCCGGCGAGTCGTTCGACGCGAGGCCGGTCAGCACCGGGAAGGAGTAGTGCGGATCACCGGCCGACTCGGGCGGCATGTCCAGCAGTACGCCGTCGCCGTCCACCAGGCCGATTTGGGTGCCGTGGCGGGTAAACGCCACGGGCGTGCGTTCCACCAACCGCACGCGGATTTGATTTGGCAGAAAGCGCATGACGGTGGCGTCCGCGACCCAGGGCAGACGCTCGAGGTCAGAGCGGCGTTGCGCCAGCGGCACCTTGAAGATATTGCGCTCGAGATCCGCGCCGAAGACGGCCAGCACATCGCCACGGGAGATGTGCTCGTTTCCCTCAATCGAGATCTCCGACGAGGTGGCGATCAGAAAACGAGGATCATGCAGTAGAAATTGGCGCACCCCGGCCACAATCAACGCGAGGATCGCCAGAATAGTGAGCAAGGCGCTTGCAAGCACGATGCGGCCGGCCGTGCCCGCCGGCATGCCGCCACGCAGACGCATGCCATAGGAGCCGCGCTGCGGGACATAAATCTCAGTCCCAGCCTCTCCGGTCGGCATCGTAGGCAAGGCACGGTGCAGAGCGCCGGCCGGGGCAGGCGTCGACTCCTCGTACACCGCATCTTCTGAGCCAAGGATTTCCTCTGGCTCCACGAGGGCCGTTGCCGCGGAGCTGCCGCGCTTGTACACGAACTTCATTCCGCAGGCCTGAGCAAGGCCGCGAAGAAACCGCCAGTACCCTCACTATAGAGGGTGTCCTGATGCAGCGGGAATCCCAATTTTCGGGTGTACCGGCTCAGGAACGGCAGATGGGCTTCACTCAACGAAGGGTCTTACAGTGGGGCAGAGCTAACGCAAAGCGCGACTCACTCAAGCGCACGGACAGTCTTCTTACAAACCATAAGGAGATGCGCAGGTGAGCAGACGCATTAGCACTGATGCATTTTGTGCATAACAGCTGGATCAAATCCTTTGTCTGCCCTGTCGGAGGCGGTTGCCGGGTATCTGCTGAACGAATCGGCTGCCTGAGGCTTTTGGGTTTCGCGGCTTGGCATGAGTGAACAGCGCGAACAGGCACTAGCGGTTTCCCTCAGGCTTTAGTGGTCATCCCCACAGCAGATCCCTCCGCTGCGCTGCGGGATGACAACAAGAGAGGCGATGCCATTCACACCTGAAGGTAAACAGATCTAGACCCCTGCGCCGAGCCGTTCGAGTAGCAGGGGACCGGCTTGAGAGACGCTGCCGGCGCCGAGGGTGAGGATCATGTCGCCCTCGCGGGCGTCGGCGGCCAGGCGCTCGACGGCTTCGGCGACAGAAGGGGCGTAGGCGACGCGGCCGCCGCCCTGGGCCCTTCCCCCTTCCCGGATCCTGTGCGCGAGCACTTCGGCGGTGATGCCCTCGAGAGGAGGCTCGCTGGCGGCGTAGATATCGAGCACCTGCAGGGCGTCGGCATCGCCGAACGAGGTGGCGAAATCGGCCATCAGATCACGGGTGCGGGTGTAGCGGTGGGGCTGGAAGAGCACCAAAACGCGACCATAGCCGCACTCGCGGGCGGCCTGCAGGGTGGCGCGGATCTCCGTGGGATGGTGGCCGTAGTCGTCGATGACCGTAACGCCTCGCGCCGTGCCGCGAGTCTGGAAACGGCGGTCAACACCGCGAAAGCTGCCCAGACCACCGGCGATGGACTCCGGCGTGAGGCCAAGCTGGACGCCGATGGCAACGGCGGCGGTGGCGTTCAGCAGGTTGTGGCGGCCGGGGACGTGGAGGTGAAACGGCCCGAGCACCAGGCCGCGGGTGTTGACCTCGAAGGTGGCATGGCAGCCCGCCTCGGCGCGCAGAACGCGCAGCCGGAAGTCGGCCTCAGGCGATTCGCCGTAGGTGTAGACGCGGGGGGTGACGCGCGGCAGAATGGCTCGCAGCGCGGGGTTGTCGAGGCAGGCCGTGACGGCGCCATAGAACGGGACCTCATCCATGAACTCGACAAAAGCGTCCTCGACGTCGGCCATATCGCGGTAGGCCTCCATGTGCTCGCGGTCGAGATTGGTGACGACGGCCATGATGGGTGAAAGGCGCAGGAACGAGCGATCGCTCTCATCGGCCTCGGCGACAAGGTACTGCGAGCGGCCCAGGCGGGCGTTGGACCCCATGGCATCGACGCGGCCGCCGACGACAACGGTCGGGTCGAGTTCACCACCGGCCAGCACCGCGGCGATCATGCTCGTGGTGGTCGTCTTGCCGTGCATGCCGGCGACGGCGATGCCGTACTTCAGCCGCATGAGCTCGGCGAGCATCTCAGCGCGCATGATGATGGGCGTCTTGCGGGCGCGGGCTTCGAGGACCTCGGGATTGTTGCGGGCAACGGCGGAACTGGTCACCACGACGTCCGAGGCGGCGGCATTTTCCGCGGCGTGGCCGAGATAGATCCTGGCCCCGAGGCGTTCGAGGCGTTCCGTGGTGGGTGAGGCGCGCAGGTCGGAGCCGGAGACCGGGTAGCCCATGGTGAGCAGGATCTCTGCAATGCCGCTCATGCCGCTACCCCCTATCCCGATAAAGTGGACTCGCTGCGAGGGGGCGAACATGGCGTGGGGTGACGGGGTCATCGTGTCTATTTTGCCTGTAACAAAGAGATGGTGTTCAACAATCCAAGCGTCTGAGGCCAATCGTAACTGGAGGCTCTGCGGATGATGTATGGTGACTGATCCTGAGGAGAAACGCGAACAACGCCGGCTTCGCCGCTACCGGCGCAAACGCATGCCCGGCAAGAACACCTGACCGATCTTTGACCGTCATCTTGTGACGGTCAGAGGTCGGACGCGGATTGCAAACGTTGCACATCATCCTGTAACGGGTATCAACGGGTAGATGGAGACAGGCGGATTCAGACAGTGATTGTGCCCTCCTATCCCCCATGCGTCAGAAGCTTCTCGATGGTGTCTCGGATCCACTGATGCCCTGGATCAGCGTCCACTCGTTTGTGCCAGGAGAGGACGATGGGAATCGGCTCCAGTGGCTTCGGAAAGGAGGTCGTGTGTAACTTCAAGGTGCGCAGCGTGGGTTGTGAGAGGCGCTCCGGAACAGTGACCAGGAAATCCGTCTGACTCACCAGCAGCAACGCCGAGATACTGTTCGGCACGGCCATGGCTACATGACGCGTGTAGCCCTCGGCGGACAAAATAGAGTCAACCGGGTCAGTAAATCTGCCGCGCCGGGAGATCACAACGTGCGGGCTCTCCGCGTATCGCTTCAAGGTGAGCTTGCGCTTGGGACGGCGCGACACGACAACGAGGTGGTCATGCCCGATCTCCCGAGAAAACACTTCCGGGGTGCGAGACGGCGCAGCCGTGACGTCCAGGTCAACTTCGTCGTAGCGTAGTTCGCGATCATCACCGGAAGGTTCTGAGAAGAACCGAAAACGTAGATGGGGATAGGTCGAAAATGGCGGCAGAGCGAGCTTCAGAGCCAGATAAGTAGATACCACCTCGGGGCAACGCAGCGTGAAGGTTCGCGTTTCTGCTTCAGGAGAAAAAGTGCGCTCCGGCTCCAAGAGTTTTCTGGCATCGCGAAGCACCTCCTGCACTTTGGCGCGAGAAGCCTCTGCAAAGGGAGTGGGGACCATACGGCGCCCAGAACGGACAAAGATCGCGTCACCGGTTGACTCTCTCAAACGCGCAAGCGCCCGGCTCATCGCCGGCTGCGAAAGGTGCAGGCGCTTTGCCGCACCTCCGACACTACCTTCCTCCAAAAGAACGTGCAGCGTTTCGAGCTGATTCAGGTCCATGCCTCTAAGCGTATATCACAGATGACCGTATATGCATTTGACGTCATGTGTCGATGGTTCTAGGTTGGAGATGGGGTGAGAGATGTCGAGTGCTGTAAAGGCCAAGCACGCTAACCATTTGGAAATCTATGAGGCAGCCGGCTTGAGCAGTGCCGCCGCAGAGGAGTTGCTGGGTCGCACGGTGAAGGCTGTCACCGAAGCCGGACAAGCTCTCCTGCAGACCTATAACCGAAGCACACGGCAGAACGATCTCCAGCAGCTCCTGGCGAGCATCAAGCAGCAGGAAGGTGTTTCGGCACCCATTCTCAGAAGCCATCTCGAAACTGCGTTGCCCAATACGCACTGGGATGAAGACGAGTTCGACGGCGGGGATTTGCCGGAGGGACTTTGGTGGATCACGGATGCAGTCGAGGGCAACATCAATCTGATTCAGGGCATGCCGGAGTGGTGCACGACCGCGACTCTGGTCGTCGACGGCCAGGCTCTACTCACCGCCGTTCATGACCCGCTGAAGCAAACCACCTATGCGGCGCGGCTCGGCGCGGGAGCGTTCGAGAACGGGCGTCGCATGCACGCCTCTGCGAAGACGGATTTGAAAGCCGCTCTGATCGGAACCGGTCAGGCCAAGCCGAATGAGGATGTGGCAACACAGCACCGCATGATCGATTCGATCGGCGCCATGCTCCAGGCAGGACTCGTTCTGCATGTCTCCGTTCCTGCCACGCTACAACTCGTGGAAGTCGCGGCGGGCCGACGGGATGTCTTCTGGCAAGCAAGCCAGGTCCGCTCCGGATTGATGGCTGGAGGCCTCCTCGTAGCTGAGGCAGGTGGCGTCACCAGTGACTTCAAAGGCCGACCCTGGCGTCTGGACAGCAAGGACTTTCTGGCATCGGCGCGTGATTTACATGCCGCTGCTGTCGATGTGCTCACAACGTTAGATTGAGGTGAAAGAAATGACAGAAATTGCGATTCTCGGCACCGGCCGCGTCGGTTCAGCCTTGGCAAAGGCTCTCACGCGAACTGGCCACAACATAACTTTTGGAAGCCGCGACCCCCAAGCGGCAAAGGCAAAGTGGCAGGGACCTGACCTGCGGTTCGCGACAACGGAACAGGCATTGCAATCGGCTCAGGTGGTTGTGAACGCCACGCCAGGCGCAGAGTCTGTGGCACTCTTCACTCCTTTGGCATTCGTGCTCGCCGGCAAGGTTCTGGTCGATGTCGCAAACGCCACGACTCGAAATCCTGACGGCAGCCCTGGCCCGCTGATGTATCCGCAAGACAGCCTCGCGGAGCGTCTGCAGCAGGTCTTGCCGGAGACGTTCGTGGTCAAGACTCTCAACACTCTCCTCTCTCCGGTCATGGAAGACCCCACCATTTTGAAAGGAGCCGCTACAGTATTCCTGTCGGGAAACAGCGAACAGGCGAAGCAG
>CAXSCE010000067.1:0-9171 GCA_964236545.1 uncultured Bryocella sp. | reverse complement strand
CGCCGGCAATAAATCAAGAAAAGGCCCACCATGCCCTGGTGGGCCTTTTCGCGTTTGGGCCGAGGAGTCGGTGCCGGTGTTCTTAGTTGGAGGGCAAGACTCGGCGGAGATGCGGATCGCTCCGTATGTCTACGGGATGGCAAAAGGTAAGCTACGGGGTGATGTAGGGAGCGGCCCCGTACACGCCGGATGACAAAGGTGAACGACACTATAGCTGGATGGACTTTGCCAGCACCTTCGTGAAGCGGTTGCAGTGGAGGCGCGGTCTGCGGGCGGCGGTTGCGGTCGGTTTGGCAATTGTTGTTTGCCAAAGTCTCCACAAGCCCGTCGGCTGGGCTGCTTTGGGCGCATTCGAGGCGATTCTCGTGGACAACGGGGGATCCTACCGCTTGCGAATGCAGACGATGTGCACCGTGCTTCTTGGCGGGGCGGTGGCCTTCAGCCTGGGGTGTCTTCTGGGTGGTGTGGGGACGTCTGTCGTCCAAAGCGTGGCTTTCCTGCAGACAGCGGCTGTTGTGTTCTGTACCGGCGTGATTTGTTTTGGTACCACGTATGCACGTGTTCTTTCGCAGCCAATTGCTTCGACCAGTGTGATCATCCTGGTGCTTTTCTTCTCGGGATTTGGCAATGGGAACGTCAGTGTAAAAAGCATCGCCGAGGGAGCCGGTTATTTTGTGGCGGGCGGGTTTGGTGCGGGCGTCATTTCATTGTTGCTCTGGCCACTGGATCCATTCCGGCCGGCACGCAGGAGCACCGCAGCAGCATATGCGCTGCTAGCAGCTGCAACGGCTTCTCTGGCTCACGAATCACCCCCACAAGCAGACGACCGGGGTCCGGAGTGGATGCGGAAGATGCGACTTGCGCTGGAGGAAGCGCGTATGGCTCTCAGCCAAACCCGAGCCCGAACGCCTTCGAGAACAGTTTGGGCTCAGAATTTAGCGGTTTTGCTGGAGACGCTTGACCGTCTGTTCGCCCGAACACTGATCCTTTCCGAATGGGGTGAGTTTGCGGCCGGCAAGGAGCGAGCTCTAATCCAGAGTTGCTCCGAATGGCTCAGTCGTCAAGAGACGTTCATCGCAGGGGCACTGCGTCGACGCCCTGCTGTGAGCGGCCGCTCCTTTGCGGGAGGGCTTGCCGCGGAATGGGCCGGGCTGGTCGGGTCTGTATTTCAGACGGCTGTCCGGAGTGACCTCGACGAAGGCAATACCCACTTCGTTCGCTCGGTGGAAACCGAGATGCACGGCGCTCGGGTCGATCTGGAAACGGCATTTGGCGCTCTCGAGGCGTTGCGCGCCGGCGTTGGGGCGGACCTGGATGCCATGAAGCCCCGGTACGAAAAACCCACGGCAACCGACCGTTGCCGCGTCCTGCTGGACAGATGGCAGGCGGATTGGTCATGGAAATCGCCCATGTTTCGGCATTCGATCCGGGTAGGCGTGGTCGGAAGCGTGGATGTTTTGCTGCTGCGTTTACTGCATATCAACCACGGGTTTTGGTTGGGAATGACGAGCATTATTATCCTGCAACCCTATGGGGTGGGTACGCTGCGCCGCGGTGTGCAGCGCGTAAGCGGCACGGTCGCCGGGGGTATCTTTGCCGCTGTTGTCGCGGCGGGGCTGCACAGCGAGTTAGCCCTCCTCCTCGTGGTGATCCTTTGTGCCGGATTTACCCTGGCCAGCTACGCGGTCGATTATGGTGTTTACAGCTTCTTTCTGACGCCCACCTTTGTTTTGCTTTCACTTCGGCATCCGCGCGACTGGCAGTTTGCCGGCGTACGCGTATGGATGACGCTGCTGGGAACGCTGATCGCCGTGGCGGCGATGCAACTGCTCTGGCGGGAGAAGCATGGCGACCAGATGGCTCGCCTGCTGCGCGCGGGAGCGATCGCGGAAGCACATTACCTGAACGCTACCCTGCAGGTCTGGAACCGGACGGTGGGGAGGCAGGGGGACGGGCTGGCGCTGAGGCGCCGAGCCTGCGGGCTCGCTTCCAATGCTGCTGAGGAGTATCTTGACCGGCTGCTGCTTGAGCCCTACTTCGGGCGGAAGCGAGGCAGCGCCGAGACGGAGCGGGCTCTCTCCTTCACCACGCAGCTACGAAGGCTTACCCGCACCATCACGGTCCTGGCTGAGCACGCGGATCCGCGTGGATTGGTCCAATCGAATGCGGTTGGGCGCGTGGAGGCTCTGGCCGAGAGGCTTTGCGCTCTCGGCACCGTCGGCGCCGTCCCTGAAGCTGGCCCTGGAATTGGCGCTTTGTCGCGCGCGTGTAGCGTGCTCGAACCGAGTTCTCCCGAAGGCGCTCAGGGCGTCACGGAGCGGCAGCTGGCCCGGATGGAGCGGCAAGTGGAGGTGCTGGAGGGGAGTGCCGGCTGGATTGGTTAGGGTTGTTTCCTTTCAGGTGCTGCGGCCATCCAAAACAGCGGGTCCCTCCGCTGCGCTACGGGATGACAAAAGAAGCTGATGGACGACAAAAGCTGCGGGACGACAAAAAGAAATGCGGGATGAGAAAAGCTATGGCAGGACGAGAAAAGAAGCGGGCTGTGGGTCAGAGCGCCCGGTGGAATTCCAGCTGCACTTGTTCGTCGTTTCAATTTCCCTTATGAGCTTTTAACTCAAAAGCTGGCATAGTTTGTCTTGACGCTTGTATCGAGCAGAGGTCACAAGTTTTGGAAGAAGGCCTGAGTTCAACCCGCAAAGTACTGTATGCGGCCATGTTGGCGAATCTGGCGATCGTGATTGCGAAGATGATTGCCGCAGGCATGACGGGGAGCTCCGCGATGCTGTCCGAGGGGATTCACTCCCTTGTGGACACTGGCAATGGCGGGCTGCTGCTGCTTGGCCTGCAGATGAGCCGGCGGCCTGCGGACGAACTCCACCCGTTCGGCTATGGCCGGGAACTCTACTTTTGGACGATGGTGGTTGCTCTGGCGGTGTTTGCGTTGGGCGGTGGTGTGTCTCTTTATGAGGGCATTCTGCACCTGATCAGACCGCAGCACCTTGACCATGTGAGAGCCACCTATATTGTGCTTGGCTGCTCCGCCTTGTTTGAAGGGTCGTCGCTGCTGGTGGCGTTTCACGAGTTCCGCAAGGTCAACCCTCAGATTTCACTGCTGCAGGCCATCCGCCGCAGCAAGGACCCTGCTTCCTTCAGTGTGCTGTTTGAGGATTCTGCCGCTGTGCTGGGCGTTGCGATTGCCGCAGCGGCGATCTATCTGGGCCAGCACTACGGCATTGCGTGGTTGGACGGTGCCGCGTCCGTATTGATCGGCGTGCTGCTCATGTTTGTGGCGATCCTGCTGGGCGCCAAGACCAAAGCATTGCTGATTGGGGAAGGACTGGACAAGAAAGCTCTGCACACCATTTGCGAGATGGCTGCCAGCATACCGGGCGTGGAGCGCTCCGGGTACCCCTTCACGACCTTTTTCGGTCCGCATGATGCGCTGTTGGCGATGACGGTTCAATTTCAACGGGGTGTCAGTAGCCGTCAGGTGGAGCTGAGCGTGGACCGGATCGAGGAGCGTGTGCGCGCCCAGTATCCGGAGATCAAGCACATCTTCCTGGAAGTCGATTCCGTGCGGGAACACCTGCCCGAAGACGAGAATGAAGGGTTGGTCACGCCGCAAAAAGGGATTGAGCTTGCCGCTCTTGCCATCAGCGAGGCTGAGTAGGGACCATCCGCTGTCCGGTGTGCATGGAGAGCGATCTCCGTGTCAGCTCTACTTCTGCGTTACGACCAGGGTGTAGGTGGCGGAGTGCTTCAGAAATCCATCGGTGGCTGTGACGGTGTAGCTATAGGTGCCGGCGGGTGTGTAGGGCGTGTTCATCCCTGGTTGCTTGCCGGAGCAGCCGGACAGTGAAAGCCCGACTGCGGCCGTGCCGACCACCAGCAGCGTGAGGCTGAGCGCCCCACCGGAAAGGCGGCGGCGTTTGCGCAGGAGCCATAGGCCGCTGGCTAGGACGACGCAAAGGCCGCCGGCTCCCTCCCCCAAACTCCCATAGCCAACGACAGCATACCGCGATGTGGTGGTGATGGTCACCGCATCCGTGGTGGGCGAGGAGGGAGTGAAGCTGGTCAGCGAAGGGGTGCATTGCGAGGCAGGAGCCGTGGTGGTGCAGGTCACGGTGACCGGGTTGGCGAAGCCGGCGATGGGCGTCGTCAGGCCGGTTGTGGAGATGCCCAGACCGGCGATTGTTTGCGCGGAAACGGGTCCTACGGTTTCCGTAAAGTCAATCCCGGTGCCCGAAAGATTGGTGGACGCAACGGCGCCGGCCAGGTTGGCCAGCGCGAAGTTGAGCGTTCCCGTGCGTGGACCGGTCGCCGAGGGCGTGAAGATGACCGTGACGCTGCAGCTGCTCCGGGCGGGAAGCGAAGCGGAGCAGGTGGTGGTGGCGTTGAAGTCACCGGAGGCGGCAGGGCTGGCGATCGGGAGGGCGGCGGCCGTGGTGTTGGTCAGGGTCAGGGTTTGGGAGACGGAGGCACCCACGTCGACGAGGCCGAAACCCAGGCCCGCGCCGGAGACGACCAGAGGCGAAGTGCCATTCCCGGTCAGCGAGGAAGCAAGGGTTCCGGTGTTTGCGGTCGCGGTGAGTGTACCGGTGCGGACGCCGAGGGCGGTGGGGGCGAAGTCGACGTCGATCGCACAGCTGGCGCCCACGGCTACGGTGGCGCAGGTGTTGCCCGTGATGTGGAAATCCCCGCTGCCCGTGACAGAGCCCACCACAACCGGGAAGAAGGTGTTGTTGGTCCAGAGAAATTTTTGGCTGGCATTGGTCGAGCCTACAGGCTCTGCGCCGAAATCTGCCGAGGCGGGGGTCAGGGTGGGAGCGGTACCGTTGCCGGTCAGGTCGAAGAGGTTGAACTCCAGCAGCTTTTCCTGGGAAGTCATCGGGCCGTTTGAGCATTCGGCAGGGAAGGTGAGGCCTGCTGTGTTGCTGTTGCTGTCTTCGACGTGGTACTCGTTGAAGAGCACACGGCCGCAGGCGTTGGCGGTGGCGCCTACCGGCGTGTCGAAGGTGAACTGCATGATCGGGTTGCCGTAGGCCGCGTTGTTCAACGTGAGCCAGGTCTGGGTGGGCGGGTTCACCGCAGAAAGATCGTGCCGCACGGTGGTGATGGCGACCTGGCCGGGTGCGGTGCTCGCGCCGACGTCGCCCAGCCACTGGGTCAGGGTCTGGCCCTGGGCGAAACCGGTATCGATGGTGGCTACCCCGTTGTTCGGCTCGGGGGCGGGCTGACCGGGATCCCAGTTCACGACCGTATTGAAGGCACCGTTGCCGACGAACCACTCGTAGCTGAAATGGCTGGCGTAGACCCGGCCTCCCGCATTGGCGTAGGAGATCAGGTTGCTCAGCTGGCCGAGCGACTTTTCGTAGGGTCCTCCCTCACAGGGCAGCATGAGCACGTCGTAGTTGTCCAGGGAGCTTTGATTGGCGAGCAGGTTGTCCGCGACGGGGGTCTGCGGGTCAATGGACGAGCCCGGGCCGCCGCTCGCACGGAACAGGTTCACCCTGCCGGAGCCGCTGGCGTCGGTGAACTCGGTGTCGGCAACACCCACTTTGCGGAGCACGCATTCGACGGCATCCGCAGATCCGGTGACGACGGCGATCCTGGGGATGTCGCCTTCTGTCTGCTTTTGGGGAAAGCGTGTGTTGAAGGCCGTATTGGTACAGGCAGCGACCGAAGGTATGGTGACCTGCCTGCGCCAGCGGCCGGACTGGATCACGAGCGGGATGTTACTGCCCGCGGGCACGTTGCTCAGGGTGAAGGTGCCGTCGACGGCGGTGGTCGTGCCGACCAGGGGGTTGCCGGAGGGTGGTTGGCCGGCCACCGCGCAGCTGACGCCGGGGGTGAAGGCCGCCACGGTGCCGTTGGGGATGTAAACAATCACGCCGGGCAGGGGATCTGTCCCATTTGGGGCATATACGGTGCCGGTGACCGCGGTTGTGCCGCCGGCAGGGCAGCTCATCTGCTGCAAGCAAAGCCCGGTGCACGACTGGCCCATGGCGGCCGAGGCGGCGAAGAGGGGCGCGGTAAGGGCGATACAGCTAGCAAAGTCGCCAAACCTGGTAAATCTGGCAAAGTTGGCAACTTTAGCAAGCGTAGTGAGGGATGGCATGGCGTGGACCCGCAAGTTGTATTGCCTACGTGTGGTGATCATGTCATACCTCACGTCCCTGCCGCGTCAATCTTTACATTACGTTTCGCTGCACGAGGATTACCATTGCGAGGATTGATTTTCGACGCACGCAAGAAACTTTGACCGGAGATCATTCGTCGCAGAAGCGAGGTCCCCTCCATGAGTATGCAAGTCATCCGGCAAGGCCTGCCCTTGCGATCGCTTCGATCGATGTTCCTGGTTGGAGCCTGCTCTCTGATGCTGTCGGGCGCCATGGTTGGGCAAGGCACTGCCCCGGCCAGCCCGGCTCCGGAGACCACAACCCCGGCTACCCCAACTGCGCAGTCGCCCGCAGTCGCAGGCCCGCAGACAGCGACGCCTCCCGCGGTGGCCGCGCCTGCGGTGGCCCCGAATGCGGCGAACACAATCCATGTGAACGCTCGATTGGTCGTTCTTGACATGGTGGTTGTAGACCGAGGGGGCAATCCGGTAACCAGCCTGACGCGCGATGACTTCCATGTGCAGGAGGATGGCGCGGACCAGACGATTCAGAACTTCGAGGTTCCGGGGCGATTTACCCCTGCAACGGATGTCACGGTCAGTTCCACGGCGGATCTCGATCGCCTGGCGCCGCGTGCGCCGGTCAACATCATTCTTCTGGATGAGTTCAACACGCGCTTTGAAGATATGGCCTTTGCGCGGTACTCGCTGAAAAAGTGGCTGGATACCCAGCCGGGCAAGCTGGATACGCCGACCATGCTGGTTTCGGTGAGTCTGGAAAAGTTTGACGTTCTGCGGGACTACACGCAGAACAAGAATGAAATCCTTTCCGCGCTGGACCACCACTTCGCCGCATACCCATGGCAGGCCCATCAGTTCACGTGGATCTCCGAACGCTACTCCACGGCATTTATCACGCTGCGGCGCGTCGCCGAGGCCACGATCGGGCACCCGGGACACAAGACGATGGTGTGGATCGGGCGGGGTCTGCCCAACGTGAACGTCCTTGGGTTTTCTTCAATCGACCGCGACAACATCAACACCGCCATGCAGCAGACGATCAACGAGATGCGGGATGCGCGGGTGACCCTGTACACGGTAGATCCGGCAGGTCTTCTGGTGGACCCCGGCGTGTACGGCGAAGCTGCCCTGCTATTTGATCCGTTTGGGGGCCAGCCGGACTTTCAAAACCTGGCGCGGGCGACCGGCGGGCGCAATCTGTATGGGCGCAACGACGTGGACGCGGAGATCGGCACCTCCATCCGCGATGGTGCGAGCTTTTACACCCTGACCTATCGTCCCACCAATCCGGTGCGGGATATTCATCACTTCCGCAAGATCAGCATTACCGTCCCGAGCCGGCCGGACCTGCGCGTCGTCACGCGGCAGGGCTACTTCGACTCGCGCGCGCCCGCAAGACTCACGGCGGACAATAACCCGACGCGCCGCCTGGCCACGGAACTGGCCGCCGCCGAGAACAGCACCATGGTCTACGATGGCGTTCCGCTGACGCTAGAACCGGCCGATGTCCCCAACAAATACAAGCTGCACGTGGACGGCAAGGGCATTGTGTGGACGTACGCCACGGCCACGGACCCGCGCACGGCGAAGTTCATCCTGACCGTCACCACCTTTGACAAGAAGGGCAAGGTGCTCAAGATCGACGCGCGGGCCATCACGGTGAAGGCCAGCGGCGAGGTAGCGCCCACGGGGCCACTGCTGAGGTCCGTGACTTTGGAATATCTCGTGCCGCCGGATCCAAAGGCGGTGCGCGCACGGTTTGTCGTGCGAGTGGACCGGACGGGGCGGATGGGCACAGCCGATGCCGATCTGCTGCACCCGGTCACCACGGCATCGCAAGCACCGCAGGGAGGGTAATCCTAAGGGGTGGAAGCAGCGGTGGCCTCCGCCCTTTGCTTGATGGCATCGTTCAATGCCTGCACTGCCCCAAGTGTGTCTCGGATCTGGGCTTCGGTCCAGCGATTTACCAGCAATCCCGTGTAGAGCTCGGACTGCAAAAGCCGCGTGCCGCCGTGCTCCGGCACGAGTCGAAAGCTGTGATGTACATCGACCAGCCCCGGTGCATAAAGGAAGCCATGCCAGAGGAGTTCGCGGCCGGGCTGCACACGAAGCACCTTTGGATGGAAGGTCATCGCATCTTTGCCGGTGCCTTCCGTGATCGAGATCCGCTGCCCTTGCGCCAGGGAGCCGCTCATTCGCACGATCATGGGATTCCATGAAGGGTATTGGGCCTCATCGGTCAGCACACGCCACACCGCGATGGGTGAGTTCCCGATCAGAATGTCTCCGTGCACGTCGATCGACTTCGACAGAGCCGCCATCAGCAGAAAGGGGAACGGCACCGCGGATGCCAGGGTGACGCACACCCTCCGCCATCTGATGTTCATGCGCATTCGCGGGCTCCTCCGGAACGCAGGAAGATACGCTCCCGCGGAGCCCCTGGTTCCGGCTTTCAGCCCATTTCACTTAGGATTTGTTTAGCGTCCGGCGTTCGAACAGCAGATCCCTCCGCTGCGCTGCGGGATGACAATAAGATGCGGTGTCACAGCCGCGCCTCAAGGTAAGCGGGTCTAGCTGCCTGCCGATTCAGCCCTGCGGCAAAGCAAGGCGAGGCCGAGCATGCCGGTGCTGAGCAGAAACAGGCTTTCCGGCTCAGGGGTGATGGCCGCTTCTGCCGGCAGATCCACCGGGGGCGGAAGGGGATTGGCTGCGGTGGAGGAAGAGGCAGCCGTCAGGGAGCCCACGTACAGGTCACCGGCGCCGTTCAGATTGAAGGTGGAGCCCGTGTACCCGATCAGGGAGGCAGCCGAAAAGCTGAACGCCGCATTCGACGGGCCAACGAAGACCTCGGCCCCGCTCTCGGAACTCACACCGGAGAACCATTGGCCATCCGCCGCAAAGGAGATGCTCTCCACCTGCCCTGTTGTGATGTCGATTGTGGCCGTTCCGCTCACGGTGTGAGTGTCTCCAGCCATGCCATAGAAGATGCTGGAGCCTCCACAATTAAAGGAGTCCAGGGTAGCCGCGTGAGC
>CAXSCE010000066.1:0-10034 GCA_964236545.1 uncultured Bryocella sp. | reverse complement strand
CCGATCCAGAGCACCCCACACCCTCGAAAGGCATGGGGGTAAAACTTGTGAGAATTGGCTAGACCAGAAAGGTTTTGCCTCTCACGATTGGCACGTTCAACCATGTTGTCAAAGATCCTTGTCAGATCAGGCATGTGCCGTCTGCTTTGGATCAAGGACCGAAGCTAAGCTTCTGTCCCCGAATTCTCATCGAAGAAGCAAGATCAAACTCGCTCGTCGATCGTCTAATTGTAGCAGTAGCTTGGGCTTGCAGGCAAGCAGATGAGTCTTACACTCACCTTGATCATCGCCTTTGTAGCGCTTGGACTGTTGGACTGAGAGCGTTTCGCTGCATCACTCCGTAACAACTTTCTTAGAGTACTGACCAACAAGATGCGTGTCAAGGCCCTCCTAAGAAAAAAGCACCGGGGGCCGTAGCCGACGCTGCTGAACAGGTCGGCAGGCAGACTGGTGGGCACACCTCATCTGTCTGCCAGCCAAATTGGCCCTGCTCGTCCCAGCTGCACTCCACCAACGGAGAATGCCCAGGCAGAGGCCTGGGCATTCTTATAACCCTGTGGATCCCTTACGCCTGGACTTCTTGCTCGGACGGGACCTTGGTTGAAGCCACGGTGAGGCCAGGATCGCCGACCTTGAAGCGCGCAAAGCGGCGCACCGAGATGTTTTCCCCCAACTTTGCAATCTTCTGGGCAATGAGCTGCTGAATGGTCAGCGATTGCTCTTTGATGAAGGGCTGCTCCAGTAGGCAAACTTCCTCATAGAACTTGCTCATCTTGCCTTCAAGCATCCGTTCAATGATATTGGCCGGCTTGCCGGTCGCTGCCGCCTGGGCGCGATAGATATCCTTTTCGCGTTCAATATCTGCGGGCGTGACCTCGTCTTTGCCCACGTACCGTGGATCCACCGCAGCAATATGCATGGCCACATCCCGCAGCAATTCCTGGAAGTCCTCCGTGCGCGCTACGAAGTCCGATTCGCAGTTCAACTCCAGCAATACGCCGATCTTGCCTCCAGCGTGGATGTACGTTCCCACCGCACCTTCATTCGTGGTGCGGCTTGCCTTTTTCGCTGCAGAGGCCATACCACGCTTCCGCAACACCACAAAGGCATTCTCCATATCGCCCTTGGCCTCCTGCAAAGCCTTTAGGCAATCGCCCATCGGGGCACCAGACTTCTCGCGCAGCTCCTTCACGAGCTTGGCATCAATCTTTGGTGTTTCAGCCACAGTCATCGTTCCCTCACACTTTCATCTTTGGCTAGCTCAGGGCACCCGTCCTAACGCTGACGGACGTACTCCTGAACCTTCTTGCCAACCCAATCAATCGCATACATGTGTCCAACCACCGCCATCGCCGCCGCGGCCGTTGTCACTCCTGCCAGCAGCATATTGCTCTTACTCAGATTCGTACTCATCTATTCACCCATGGTGCGAAAGGCACATCGATTCCCGCCTGGTCGCTATCCTTATGCTCCGGCTCGCCTGCACATTAGTCCATCCCGCAGGAGCGGCACACAGGATAATAGATGTTGCAGAAGGCCAAACGACTGTGCCCGGGCCGGCTCCATCCCAGAACCACGGGCGCAGTCCCTCCGCCAAATTATGCCGAGATGACCTGTTCCAGCGCAGCCGGTGCGACCTCGACATCACTCTCGGCCACAGGCGCCTTACGGATACCACCACCCAAGGCCGCATTCAGATCGATCGTTTCCTCTTCCTCCGGCACTGACTCCTCGGCGACCGGTACCGCCCTCTCGCCAGGCTCCAGCTCATCCTCTTCGCCCAGCAGATGGGTCTCCGCAAGAATCGGCTGCACGTCCGCGTACTCGTTCGAAAAGGCCTTGTCCGAGATCATTTGCGTACCCTCGAAGGCCGCGTCGGCGATCTTCGTCGTAAACAGACGGATGGCGCGCAAGGCGTCATCATTGCCGGGAATCACATAATCCACAACCGTCGGATCGCAATTTGTGTCAACAACGGCCACCACCGGAATCCCAAGCTTGCGCGCCTCAGACACGGCAATTGCCTCGTTGTTGGAATCCACAACAAAGATCGCATCGGGCAACCGGCGCATGCTCTTGATGCCGCTGAGTGAGGTCGAGAGTGACTTGCGCTCCCGCTCCAGCTTAATCACTTCCTTTTTCGTCAGCAGATCGTAGCGGCCATCGGTGGCCATGTCGTCCAACTCCTGCAGCCGCTTCACCGACTTCTGCACCGTGACCCAATTGGTCAACAGGCCGCCCAGCCAGCGCGAGTTGATGTACGGCATTCCCGCGCGGTTCGCCTCTTCGGCAATGGCGTCCTGCGCTTGGCGCTTAGTGCCGACAAAGAGGATTAATTTACCCGTCGAGGTCAAATCGGAAACGTACTTGGACGCTTCCTTGAACATCTTCAGCGTCTTCTGCAGATCGATGATGTAAATGCCGTTACGTTCGCCAAAGATGTATTCCTTCATCTTGGGGTTCCAACGCTTGGTTTGATGGCCGAAGTGTACGCCCGCTTCGAGTAGCTCTTTCATTGTGATGCTAGCCATAAAGGCTCCTGTCTGGGCATCGCTGTCTGTGTGTCCGGCAGGCGGCAATCCGCAAACCTTGGCGACAGACGATTGATCCCGGTGGGTTGGGAGATTAAGTTCCGGGCCGCGAACGCCATGTGCGCGGGTGGTATGCGGTGGTGCGAGTGAATAGTGAATACCCTGCAGCAGCTACCTTCTTCACTATTCACTTCGTGCGTAATCACTCTCCAAGTGCTAGCGCTTGGAGAACTGGAACCGCGCGCGTGCACCCTTCTGACCGTATTTCTTGCGCTCCTTGCCGCGTGAATCACGCGTCACAAAGCCGGCTGCCTTCAAGGTCTTGCGTAGTTCCACATTAAATTCCATCAAAGCGCGCGCAATGCCTAGCTTGACCGCATCGGCCTGCCCATTGACGCCGCCGCCCTTCACCGTGGTGAACACATCGAAGGTCTCATTGATGTCGGCGATTCCGAAAGGCTGCTTGGCCGCGGCACGCTGCGCCGGCGTCACGAAGTACTCCTCAAAACCCTTGCCGTTCACCTTCCACTCACCCGAGCCAGGGCGAAGAAAGACGCGGGCGATTGCGCTTTTGCGCCGCCCCGTGCCGTAATACTGAATCAGATCTGCCATTTTCCCTCTGAAGCCCAAAGCACAGGGCACAAAAATCTCGGTTGTACTGTCACTTTCGTCTGAAACCACCTGGGTGGACCGTTCGTGCCCTGTACCCCTGCGGCCTGCTCCCGTCATCAGCCTCGCGACCGCAATCGCTAAGCCGCTGAACTTAGCCGCGCAACTCTAACGCCACGGGCTGCTGTGCCTTGTGCGGGTGATCACCACCCTTGTAGACCTTCAGTTTGGTCGCCATCTGCCGGCCCAGCTTGCTTTTAGGCAGCATGCCCTTGATCGCCTCTTCCAAGATCTTCTCCGGGCGGCGGGCCAACAGCTTGAGAAAGCCCTCTTCCCGCAAACCGCCAGGGAAACCCGTATAGCGCCGATAAACCTTTTGCTCCGCGCGCATGCCAGTCACGTGGATCTTCTCAGCATTAATCACAATGACATGGTCACCCATATCGATATAGGGAACGTACAGCGGATTGCGCTTACCGGCCAGCACACTGGCTGCCTCTGATGCGAGTCGGCCGAGGGTCTTGCCCTCTGCATTCAGCACATACCACTTGCGCTGGATGTCCTTGCCGCTGGGGATAACGGTCGACATTGTGGTTACTCCTTACCTCTGCCGTCTTCGTGGCCGGCGTGGTGCGCGAAGATATTGTGCCTGCCCCAATCTCTCGGGGGTGTGAGCGGAAAACTCTTCCGGCGACACCATGCCACACGGAAGACGACCGACGTTACTTTGCCAAGCGCACGGAGCCTTCTACAGCGGGCTGGGGAGCGGAGAACTCTTAGCGTACCTGGGACGTAGCAAACGCCAGACCCACACCCGCCGGAGAGCGACTCGCCTCAGTGCCTCACGCCCGCGATAGAGTGGCTTCCTTCATGGCAGGCTAGGGGTTTACCCTGCAGACGCACAGAGGTTCGGGCGCAAAACTGCGCGAGTGTTCAGAATAGAGGAGACTGTAGCGAAGCGTCAATAGGTCAAATCGAGACTGGGAGTCGACACAAGGGCACCGCTGGCGTTTCGCCTGGGCCGCCCTGCTCAACCTTCTGCCATCCGTTCTTTACGACAGCGCTGATTACCGTCCGGGCGCAATGGCCGTAGCGGCAAAGGCCGCCGCCGCCGCTTCGGCGATCTTCACATCGTTGTCCTTATTCAACCCTGCAACGCCGACAGCACCCACTACCTGCCCAGCTGCTCTCAGCGGAATACCACCCCGCAAGGTCACGAAGCCGGAGGTCACAAAAGCCAGACGGCCATTATCTACGTTATCCTCCGTCTCCGAGCTGGGCCTCTGCAAAAGAGCCGAGGTTCGGGCCTTCCCAATGGCGAGCTCCGGGCTACCCAGACGTACCGTGTCCATCTTGGTAAATTCCACCAGAATCCCGCTCCCATCCACGACGGCGATGGCACAGGGTGCGTGCAGAGACTCGGCCTCCCGCCTGGCGGCAAGAAGGACCTGCCGCGCCCCCGCTTCACTGATGGTTCTTGTCATTAAGGTCGAAGTGGTAGCGGCCTCTCTACCCACGCTGCCAGCCCCACCGGCCTGCAACATCATAAGCGCCACGAACGCGAGCTGCCCTGCCGGAACGATCATGAGGTTCTCCTCAAATCTAAGATGCACGTGCCGGATACACCTGCCGTTCAGGATGACGGCAAAAGCAAAAAGGCCACCCCAAATGGGTGGCCCTTGCTTGAAACGTACAGCGACTTACTGATTGCGCTTCCAGTTCAGCAGATCGCCCAGGGTAGTTGACGAGGAGGAGCCCGAAGAAGACCCGGACTGCCCACCCTTGCCCTTGTTGCCGCCCCCGCCCTGATTGCCGGCAAACGACTCCTTGTAGCTTTCCACCTCGGCACGGCTGGCTTCTTCGCCGATCGCTTTCAGACTTAAGCCGACCTTCTTTTCTTCCGGACTCATCTTGACGATTTTGAAGTCATGCTCATCACCCACGTTCAGAGTGATGGGACGGCCATTCTCGTCAGCGGCCTCGGATATATGGCACAGGCCCTCGACACCCTCGGCAATCTCGACAAAGGCGCCGAACTGCGCGGTGCGCAGCACCTTGCCATGCACGACATCACCCGCACGGTGTTGCTCGAAGAAGGTATCCCACACATCGGGCTGCATCTGCTTGATGCCGAGAGAAAGCCTGCGGTTCTCAGGCTCGACGCCCAGAACAACCGCCTTCACCTTTTCACCCTTTTTCAGCACCTCCGATGGATGCTTGATGCGCTTGGTCCAGCTCAGGTTAGACACATGCACTAGGCCGTCAATGCCATCTTCAATTTCGATAAATGCCCCAAAATCCGTGAGGTTGCGGACACGACCCTCAACGATCGCGCCGGTTGGATACTTGTCCTCGAGCGCCTCCCAGGGATTATCCTGCAGCTGCTTCATACCCAGCGAAATGCGGCGATCGTTCGGATTCACCTGGATAATGATCACTTCAACCTCATCCCCCGGCTTCACCATCTTTGACGGGTGCTTCATCCGCTTGGACCACGTCATCTCGGAGACATGGACCAGCCCCTCAATGCCCTGTTCCAGCTCCACAAAGGCACCATAGTCCGTCACCGAAAGCACACGCCCACGCACCTGCGCTCCGATCGGGTAACGTTCCACAGCGTCCAGCCACGGATCCGGCGTCAGCTGCTTAAACCCTAGCGAAACACGCTGCTTGTCCTTGTCGAACTTCAGCACCTTCACCTGGATCTCGTCGCCGACGTTCACCAGGTCGCGTGGGTGCGTGAGGCGCCCCCAGCTCATGTCCGTGATGTGCAGCAGGCCGTCCAGACCGCCCATGTCCACAAACGCGCCGTAGTCAGTCAGATTCTTTACCACCCCAGTGAAGACCGCACCTTCCTCCAAACCGGAAAGCGTGACCTCCTTCTTGGCGTTCTGCTCCTCTTCGAGGATCTCCTTGCGGGAGACGACCACATTGCCACGCTTCTTGTTCAGCTTAATGACGCGGACGTCAATCTCCTGGCCGATATAGGCGTCCAGGTTGCGGACCGGACGTACCTCGACCTGCGAGCCGGGTAGAAATGCCTTGATCCCGATATCGACCGTGATGCCGCCCTTGACCCGCGAAACCACGATGCCTTTCACCGGCGTCTTGGTGTTGGCCGCTTCCTCCAGCCGATCCCATACCTTGTGCCGCAGCGCCTTTTCGTAGCTGACGAGGTAGCCGCCTTCGCTCTCCTCGCGCTCTACAACGACCTCCACCAGGTCACCCACCTGAAACTTGGGTGCGCCGGTGTGATCGATGACCTGCTCCAGCGGAATCAGCCCCTCTGACTTTAGACCGATGTCCACCACGGCATGTTTGTCGGTGATCTTCACCACCGTGCCCGTGACAACGGTCTCGTCGGAGGTTAATGACTGTGCGGCATCCTTCTCAGCGGCCTGCTCCCGGTCGAAGCTCTCGAGCGCGCGCGCAAAATCATCGGCATCATACTCGGGCTCGCCGGGCATCGAGCCAGCCTGCAGGCCGGCCGCTCTGAACCTCCCACTCTCGGGAGCTTGGCCGGCGTGGACGGACGCCGGAGCGTCCTGTAGGGGCTCTTCCAGACTTTGCGCCTCGGTGTGCCCCGCACTTGCCTCATGCGCAGCCAGCGATTGCTGGTCTGGCAGTTGCTGAGCGTGCTGGGCGTCTTGGTCAAAGGCTTGCTGGTCAGGAGTTTGCTGCTCGAATGATTCCTGGTTGAGGTTCTCAGGGGCTGCGGTTTCAGTCGTTGTGGTTTCAGTCATGGTGGAATCGAGTGTGGTGTTCAGGGCTGTGCTCTCGTGGTTGACGGTTTGGTGGTCGAAATCGGCCATAGCAACTACTCCGGGATTCGTGCGGTTTGACTCCAGCTGAAAATCAAATAACTCACCAAAAGACAAAACGTCTAGCCAGCCTTTAGGGGCTGGCAAACTACTCGGTGATGTAGAAAGGAGTCGGGTAAGACATTCAAAGACTGCGACTGAATCCCGCGCAATCGCTAGAGTTCTTAGTGTAGCAAGGAGGCAGAAGCCGGTCAAACCGGTGGGAGCCGTCCTCTGCAGCACTTCAGCGATGCTGCACATCATGCGGTCCGGTGGAAGCGAATGCCGCCTCGATCGCCCCGCAATCCATTCGTTGTCCGAATCCGACGCCGTCCCCCCAAGGTTGACCCACACGTTCTGCGCTTTCCTATACTGGTACGATGGACCGCCTATGGACACCGTGGCGCTATAACTACGTCACCAAAAGTGAAGCGCAGCCTGCCCGCAAGGGCGTCCCCGAAGTCCTGGACGCCTGGCCCGGTGACCGGCATTGCGTCTTCTGCAACCTGATTGGAGCCGCTGACTGGGCGCTGGGCCAGGGCATGGATCGCGTCACCGCCGAGCGCGCCATCTACCTGCTGGAGCGGGGAACCTCCTGTTTTCTCGTCCTCAACGGCTTCCCCTACAACAACGGTCACCTCATGGTCGTGCCTTTTCAGCACGAGGCCAGCCTCGCCGCCCTTCCCCTCGCCACGGCGGAAGAAATGATGCGACTGGCTCGCCGCGCCGAACGCGCTCTCCGCGCCATCTACAAGCCACACGGGTTGAACTTCGGCCTCAATCTCGGTGAAGCCGCTGGTGCCGGTGTCGCCGAGCACCTGCATCTTCACGGCCTGCCCCGCTGGAACGGCGATACCAACTTTATGACGGTGGTAGGGGAGACGCGGATCCTGCCTGAGATGTTGGAAGCAAGTTGGGAGCGCCTGCGTGAGGCGCTTGCCCAGCTGCCGGCGGAATCCGGGGACCGTTGATCGACGCCTCTCCCGGTACGCGCGTCGCCTCGAAGTTCGTGATCCGCCACATACTCGCCGCACCGCGCTGGTAGACCCGCGTGTAGCAGAACGAACCATCCACCGTATGGCCGTCCATCATGCCATTAATCTGCACCAGGGACGTGACCACGGCCAAATCGCCGCTGATCTTGATTTTGCTGTCAAAGACATCCATCCGTTGCAGGTCAATGCGCCGCGTCCGCATCCGATCCAACTGCTGCGCTTTGGTGACCACCTGCCCTGACGCCGTGATGCCCAGAAAATCTTCGGCCAGCAACCGATCCATCTCCGGAATATTGCCTGACATCTGCGCCTGCCGCCACCGCTGTTCCAGCACGGTAATTTCGGCCCGCTCCGCCCGTTTGTGCTCATGCCGTTGTGCGGGGACCGGCAGGGGCATCAACCCCAGAAGGGCAATGGCTGCAAGCTTCACGATCTTGCGGCTTACCCCACGCATGGCCCGAGCATAGCGCGGGTGGCCTGAGGCAGTCAAAGCAGTCCCTACCACAAACAAGGGATCGCCCATGCCGCAAAATCATCATGGGCACCCTGCAAGTGAACTTTGGGCCATGAATCGGCGGATTAATTCAACGCCTGGAGATCCTCCACGGAGCGCTCCACCATGTACCGGTACAAACCCTCCGTAGCCAGCCGCGCAAAGTGCGGTGCCGCGCGATGTGCCTCCCGCGCGGCCTCGTCCCGGTACTGTTCGTAGATCAACACCGTATCCGGCTCACCCGCCACGGTATGCGCCACATAGTTCGCACAGCCCGGTTCCTGGCGCGAGGCCTCCGTCAGCTCCCGCAGAATGCCGGCTACCGTTTCGCGGTCCTCGGCCCGAAAACGCATGCGCACGGTGAATGAAATCACGCGAACACCTCCTCAAAGCCGCCCACCGTCATCGTCTGCGCCCGGTCCGGCCCGGTTGAAATCATTCCCACCTTCGCCGCAGACTCCTGCTCGATAAATCGCATGTACTCCTGCGCCGCCTTCGGCAGCCGGTCAAACTCCGTGATGCCCAGGGTCGTCGTGCGCCAACCCGGCAGCCGCGTGTACACCGGCTCTATCGCTTTGAACCCTCGCACATCGGCGGGCACGACATCCGTCAGCCTTCCATCAATCTTGTACCCCGTGCACACTGGGATCTCCGCGCACTCATCCATCACATCCAGTTTGGTCACCACCAACCACTCCGTGGAATTAATCATGTTCGAGTAGCGCAGCAGCGGCAGATCCAGCCAGCCGGTGCGCCGCGGCCGGCCCGTGACCGCGCCAAATTCCTGTCCGCGCGCCCGCAGCAGGTCGCCCGAGGCACCCGCGATCTCCGTCGGAAACGGCCCCTCGCCCACCCGCGTCACATACGCCTTGGTCACGCCGATTACCGTTCCGATCCGCGTTGGCCCCACGCCTGTGCCGGTCACCGCGCCGCCCGCCGTCGCCGACGAACTGGTCACAAATGGGTAGGTTCCGTGGTCAATGTCCAACAGCGCCCCTTGCGCGCCCTCAAACATCACATTCTTCCCTGCGTCGATCGCCCGGTTCAGCAGAACCGTCGTATCCGTCACAAACGGCGCAATCTGCTCGGCCAGCCGAGCGTACTCCTCGTACATCTGCTTCGGATCCAGGGGCTCAGTCCCGAACAGCGCGTGCGCAATGGTGTTCTTCTCATTGCAGGCATTGGAAATGTGCGTGCGCAGCAGCGACGGGTTCAGCAGATCCACCACGCGCAATCCATTGCGGTGGATCTTGTCCTCATACGCCGGCCCGATGCCGCGCCGCGTCGTCCCGATCGGCTGCCGTCCCGGCGCGGTCTCCGCCGCTAGTTCGATCATGCGGTGATACGGCAGAATCACCTGCGCACGGTTGGAAATACAGAGCTGTCCGTCCGGGCCGCCTTCCACCGGCAGCCCGGCCTCGCGCAGCTTGCGCACCTCGTTCAGAAATGCCGCTGGGTCCAGCACCACACCGTTGCCGATCACCCCCTGACACCCCGGCCGCAGCACACCGCAGGGAATCAGCTGCAGGACAAACTTCTTGCCCTCAATAATGACCGTGTGCCCGGCGTTGTGGCCGCCGGCATACCGCGCCACAATGTCGAACTT
>CAXSCE010000065.1:0-11850 GCA_964236545.1 uncultured Bryocella sp. | reverse complement strand
AGAAATACGCTTGAAGGTCATTTACGAGCCCTAACTCTGCTAAGGTGGCCCGGCATGTAAGCCGCTCGGACAACCTTAATATCAGCTAGAACCGTGTCTGTTCAGAATCACCCGAAGGCTTAAACGCGCCGTAAGGTCGTTCGATGCAGGAACCTTTTGGTGTCAGGCATCTGCCTAAGTGCTCTGCCTTCGTACACAAAGAAACGTTGTACTGTACGAAGGTAATCACCTGTAACTTGCGTGTTATTACCTGCTACGCGCTTAGGCATCGCTCAACGAAGAACGACGGCCAACAACACAGGATGAGCACAGAAGTTACAGTGAAACAGTAGACTTACGCCTACACGGGACCTGCCTAGGCAGGCAGGTCCCACTGCGGAACTCGCACGGGTTGCCCCAGCAGCAAGTTCTCATACGCTTCCAAAATCAGCTCCCGGCGGAAGCACAGCGCGTGCCGCGCCCTGCTGCCGGCCCGCATGGCCTCGATGAGGCCTGGATCGTTCTCCAGTTCGCTGAAATGTTGGGCCAGCTCAACCGGGTCGGCGAAGTAGCGCGCGGAGCGACCTGCGACCCACTCATTGAAGCGGTTCCGGTGCGCGATGACGGCGTTGCCCGCGGCCAGTGCCTCGACCAGCGATGGATTCGTGCCGCCCACCTGATGTCCGTGGAGGTAAGCGGTCGCGAAAAAGCGTAGTGCCGTCACCACTCCACTTTCATAGATAGCTCCCGGAAACAAAATGCGGCTTCCCTCAGCCGCGGCGAGGACCCTGGCGTGGTATTCATTTTCCTGTGGCTTGTAGTTGCCCAGCAGCACCAGAGGAAAACGCCGCTTGCTTTCCTTGTAGGCCTGCACCATCTCCAGGATGGAGTTTTCGGGCTCCGGCCGGGCAATGACGATGTAGTACTCATTCGGTTCTAGGCCAAAGCGTTGCAGATGAGCCGGATCTGCCTGCGTGATGGCGTCGGCGCCATAGGGAATGACGGTGATTTTATCCGGCTTCACCAGCTTGCTGAGGTGCGCCTTGATCGCCGGATGATCGGCAATGAGATGGTTGGCCCAGTGCGCCCCGCACCATTCGTTCATGCGCAGCCAAAGCCGCTCGGGCAAACTCCACTTTTGACGTCGCCACTCGATGCCGTCCATGTTCATGAAATGGCGGTCGTGCCTGAATCGGTGCAACAGCGAAAACACCGCGGTATTATAGCCCAACGTCAGCAGCGTTGCCCCCTGCCGCCTGGAGGCCGCAAGAGCGCTGCGGAAATCGAAACGGATGGTGCCTTTGGGGCCGTCGGCTTCCGGCAGCGCCACGCGATGAACACCTTGCCAGGTATCGACAAAGGGTGCTTCGTTCTGCAAAACCTGGCAATAAACCGTGACTTCGTGCCCACGGGAGACCATGTACAGAGCAAATTGTTCGGCGAACGTTTCAAAGCCGCCATGCTTTGCCGGAACGCCGCGCGTCCCCAAAATATGCAGTTGCAAGCGTGAAGCACTCCCTCGCTTCGATTCAACGTTCACAGTTCTTGACATCATCAACTGTTGGCATCCTAAATGATGCAATGTCGCTGCACAGTGGTACGCGGATGCCTGAAAAGTCGCAGGCCGAACCGCAAATAGGCACAGAACCGCTACCTCCGAAGGTGAAGCGTACTGCCCGCTTCGGCACGCGCTGGCCCTTTCTGGCAATTGCTGGACGGTCAGGGTCCTCTTCAGCGCGCCTTCGATCAGCCCGTGCCAACCTGGCCCGCGCCTGAAGCGCGTAAACTGAGTATCGATGGTTTTCGTGCTCGACAACTTCGACAGCTTCACCTACAACCTCGTGCAATACATGGGTGAGCTCGGTGCTGAGGGCGAACGCACTGCGTCAGAAATTGTGGTGCGAAGAAATGATGAGGTCAGTCCCGCGGAGGTTGTGGCGCTGCGCCCGGATCGCATCCTGCTCTCGCCGGGTCCCTGCACCCCGCAGGAGGCCGGCGTGCTGATCCCCCTGATAGAGCACCTTGCATCCTTGCCCGCCGACGAGCAGATCCCGACCCTTGGCGTGTGCCTTGGCCACCAGGCCATCGGCGCGGCTTTTGGTGGCGAGGTCGTGCGCGCCGCGCAGCTCATGCACGGCAAAACCAGCACTGTCTCCCACGACGGCCGAACCATCTTCCTTGGCCTGCCGCAACCGATGACATGCACCCGTTACCATTCGCTGATCGTTGAAGAATCCAGCCTTCCCGCCGAACTTGAAATCTCCGCGCGGGTCGCCGGTGAGGGCACCATCATGGGCTTGCGTCATCGCACGCTGCCGATCGAAGGTGTGCAGTTCCATCCCGAAAGCGTGCTCACGGAGCATGGCAAACAGCTCATTGCGAACTTCCTGAAAGCTTCATGAAGAAAGCCGTTCTCCGTGTGTTGCTCCTGTCGGCTACCGCCGGCTTGCTCCGCGCGCAAGGGCAGGCGATGGGCAGCGTGGCCACGGAGGATGCGCGTGTCACCGGCGGACTGGAGGTGCACGGCAACCAGGCGCAACTGCTCACCAATGCGGGTGTTACCGCATATGACCGCACCGCGCCTATCCATCTGACCCGCGGCGGAGAGGTGATGGTGTGTTCCACCAGTGAGTTCCACCTGCTGCGCTCCGGTGCGAGCGGCGCGCTTATCTTCGGTCTTAATCGTGGCGCACTGGAAATTCGTTCCGGTAGTCTGCCGCGGGACGTCGTGCTGACGCCGGATCTAAAGCTGACTCCCATTACACCGGGCCCGCTCGCGCTTTCACTGCGCGTCACCCCGGAAGGCGACACCTGCGTCGACAACGCCGGTCCCAGGGCTCCGGTTCTGCTCGTGAACGATGCCTTTTCCTCCGCCAACTACCGCGTTCTGCCGGGGCAGCATCTGCTCTTTGTAAAAGGCGATCTGCACCGCGTCGTCGACCATGAACGCTCCTCTTGCGGTTGTCCGGCCACGGCTCTGCCCCAGGTAGCAAACGGCAAGCCGGGCCAGCCGCTCACGCCGTCGCAGGCCGCCGCCGCGGCCCATCCTTTCCCCGAGGCACAAAGCGCTGGTCTGGCTCCCCTGACACCACCTGCCAACGAGGCTCCTGTCGGCGCCGCGAGCTCGCAGGTGACGACAAACTTCACCTATGCCGACGGCCAGGGCACCCCGCCACCGGGGACACCCGCCGCCGCGCCGGCCACGCTCTCACCCTACGCGGCTCCGGCCTCCGCCGCGGCTGCTCCATCAGCCAGACCGGGCTTTAGCAGCGCGCTGCGCCGTTTTTTCCACCGCCTCTTTCACCCTTCCGCAGGCTGAGCACCATTTAGCCCCGTCCTGCTGAGCGCAGCCAAAGAGCTAAGCCTCGCAAGGCCGTACAGTAAAATGGCGACTGGGCTCCCGCGCGTGCGATCCGGCCCCAGTTACCTCAGCAGCACAGGAGTTCTCCCTATGGCGATTCCCGCCACGCAGATGCGTCCCGGCATGATCATCAAGTACAAGGACGATCTGCACCTCGTTTTTTCCGTGGAGCACCGGACACCCGGCAACCTGCGCGCCTTTATCCAGGCCAAGCTACGCAATGTGCGCACGGGTTCCATGTTTGTGGAGCGCTTCCGTTCGCCCGATCCCATCGACCGCGTCATCGTCGACGAAATCAAGATGGAATACCTTTACAACGATGGCGACGACTACTACTTCATGGATCAGCAGACCTATGAGCAGACCAATCTCAAGCACGATGTGCTCGGTGATGCGGTGGATTACCTTACGCCCAATCTGCTCATTTCGGTCAGCTTTCACGATGGCAAAGCCGTCGGCATCGAGCTTCCACCTTCGGTGGAGATGACCGTGGTGGAAACCGAACCGGGCATCAAATCGGCGACTGCCAGCTCCACGACCAAGCCCGCCAAAACCGATACTGGTCTTGTCGTGCAGGTTCCGCCCTTCATTAACGAGGGAGAAAAGATAAAAGTAGACACGGCCGAAGGCGCTTATATGAGCCGTGCTTAAGTAATTTAAGAGAACTGATTGCACGTAACGAGGGGACGCAGCCGGTAGGCAGTGCGTCCCCTCCTTGCTACTGAATGCATCAACGTTTCTTTTAGAAGCGGTAGAAAGCGCTCACTGTCGGCTCTTCCGTTGACCGCCAGGCACGCGTACTGATGGCTGGTTGATAGAAGTTCGGCGCACGATAGATCAAGGTACGGCCTGCTATGCGAAAGCCAATATGCTGGCTGTGCACAGGCAGATCGAAGCCGGTTTCCAACATGCCAGTGCCCCGGAACTGATTCGACGCCGTGGGTGGTGCAAAATCGAGAGCTCCACCACCGATGACGAGGTAGGGTTGGAAGGGGATCTTCTTCGGATGGAAGAGATAGCCTCCCGTGAACTCATGCACATCGACGGGAACCTGGGTATTGCCGGTTGTGCCGGTATTGGCAAATGTGTACTGGTAGCGCTCCTGATAGTGATTGAACCCATAGTTCAGGGCCACGCCAGCCCAAGGCGCAGGATGAATCTGCAGTGAGGTAAGAAAGCCAGCCGACCAGGTGGTGAATTCCTGCTGGTTGGAGACGGTCGTCGTTGTTGACCCGTTCGGATTCACGTTCACCGTAACTGGCGTGTTGCTCTGCTCCAGGATCGTGCTGAATTGCCCTGTTCCGCCCACAGACAACGTGGCATCGTGCGTTTTCAGGTACTGAGCCTGTGCTGAGACCGCGGATAAAGCCAGGAACGCGGGAAGTGTACGGCGAAGGATCGGATTCATCTAGGTGTTTCTCCTCAAACTACGAAGTGGTCAGGAGAGCGGTAGATCACCTTCTGCTCTAGGGGTCTAGGCAGATAGGGGAACTATCACTCTTGCCGAAAGCTTTCTGGGCAACAGCCCCTCGAGTAGGCGTGCCGTTGGCTAGAACATATTCTACGAATAAAGGACGCCTTGGGGGACAGGCTGGGTTGTCTACCTGGGGCCTGCTACTTCTGTGTAAATGGCGGATCTTGTTACTCCAGTTGCATTCTGCGACACTCTTCAGGTATGGTGTTGCATTTCTTGGTTCGCGGTCGCGTGCAGGGCGTAGGCTTTCGCTGGTTCGTGCATCGGGAAGCTGCCGAACTGGGCTTGCGAGGCAAGGTCCGCAACAACGACCGGGGTGAGGTCGAAGTCATTGCGGCTGGAACGCCAGAGGCGTTGGCCGAGCTTCGCGCCGAACTCGCCAAAGGCTCCCGCGGCAGTCGCGTCGACGCCGTTCTCGAGCATGAACTGCATGAGGAAGAAGGCAGCACCCTGGGGCCCTTCACCATAGAGGGCGCCTGGTAGCCCACCGTTGCAACCAGCGTTTCTTCCGCTATTGCCGGCATTTCGGGCGGCGCAATCCGCAAACCTGCTACAACGGACGGATGACGTCCGACATCAACTGCGAGCCGCTTAAGGCGCTCATCCGCACCATCCCCGATTTTCCCAAACCCGGCATCCTTTTCTACGACATCACCACTCTGCTCAAGGACCGCGCCGGCTTTGCGAGGATGATCGACGCCTTCGCCGCTCACTACATCGGGAAAGGTATCGATCTCGTACTCGGCACCGAGGCTCGCGGTTTTATCTTTGCCCCGGCCATCGCCTATCGCCTCAACGCCGGCTTTGTCCCTGTACGCAAGCCAAAAAAATTGCCTGCCGAGGTGATGAAGGTCAGCTACGACCTCGAATACGGCTCCGATGCCCTTGAAATTCACAAGGATGCGATTCAACCTGGCCAGCGCGTCCTGCTCGTCGATGACCTCCTTGCCACCGGCGGCACCATGGGCGCCACCGTCCAGCTCGTCGAGCAGCTTGGCGGAAAAGTTGCAGGTATCGCTTTCGCGGTAGAGCTCGACTTCCTGAAAGGCCGCAATAAACTGGCAGGGCATGATGTCTACAGTCTTTTGCACTACTCGGAATAGAGCAAAACGCCCTCATCGGATTGCTGCCCTCGGTCTTTTGCTCGGCGCAGGCCACAGCGTCCTGCTTGCACAAGCTACGTCCTCCGCCGGAGCCGCAGGATTGGTGCCGGCAGCTACCGAACAAGCTGACATCGAAAAGGTGACTTCAGCTAACGATCTGACAGGGGAGGGCAGACAACCCTTCCATCTCAAGCTCTCCTACGAAATGTTTTCTCTCTCGGGAGAACCCGGCGAGAAGGGAGTCGCTGACTATCAATGGGCCTCGCCCCAAGCGCATCAACTGGATGTGACCTCCCCGTCACTAGGCACATTGCACTATTTAGGTATGGACGCTACACCTTCAGAGGCGGACCTGAGAGAAATGCATCTTGTGCAGATGCTTCTGAATGCTGTTCTTCATCCCGGAGAAGACGTATCTCACAGCAAGAACAACATCGTCGCTGAAGATCGCAAGGTCGGCGGAGTCGTTCTGAGCTGCCTGGAAGCGGGGCACACGGAACCAGGTTCCACGGTGTCTCAACGCGTTCACTTGTGTGTAGACAATCAGAACAATGTTCGCCTGATCACGAATCCCACCACCCTGGTGGTGCGGAATCGCCCAGCAAAGTTTGCAGGCACACTCGTCGACCTCGACGTACAGATCACCCTCTCAGGACGCATTGCTCTGCGGGGCCACGTCGAAGGGTTGACAGGCCTCGATCCTGCTATTGCGAGCACATTGGCGCAGCCAGCGGAGCCACAGAAAGCAAATGACTCTGAAAGGGGTAGCCCAAGCGAGGCCGATACCAAACCTACAGTGCAAGCTGGAAGCGCTCTCAAGCGGGTACCGCCCGGCTACCCGTCCACCGCGAGAGATCTACATATCTCCGGCTCGGTCTTGTTTGCAGCGCAGATTACAGAAGTCGGAATGATCGGTCGCCTGGTGCCCCTTGCCAGTCCTAGTCCTGTACTGACGGAGGCCGCCGAAACGGCCGTTAAACAGTGGACCTACACTCCATATCTTCTGAATGGCAAGCCCACGAAGGTGGATACGGAGATCACGGTCAATTTCAACCTGAATGGGGGCGGAATCAACCGCTGACCGGTTTCCAAGGTAAGCGCATCCAAAGCGCTGAGGACCCCATGACCAAAAGTTTCGGATACGCCGCCCAGACAAAAGCCGCCCAACTGGCACCCTTCGCCTTCGACCGCCGTGAACCCGGCCCCAAGGACATCGTCCTCGACATTGAGTTCTGCGGCATCTGCCACTCCGACATTCACCAGGTTCGCGGCGAGTGGGGCCGTAAGCTTTACCCCATGGTTCCTGGCCACGAGATCGTTGGCAAGGTGAAGGCCGTGGGCAGCGAAGTCACACGTTTCAAGGTCGGCGATCCCGCCGCTGTGGGCGTCATCGTCGAAAGCTGCCTTCACTGCGATAATTGCGACGCTTCCCTCGAGGTCTACTGCACCGACGGCGGCGCGGTCGATACCTACAATGGTGTTCTGCGGGACGGCGAACGCACCATGGGCGGTTACGCCTCCAACATCGTTACGCCGGAGCACTTCGTCCACTCACTCAAGCCTGGCGCCGACCTCCCGGGCACCGCGCCGCTGCTTTGCGCCGGCATTACCACCTACTCCCCACTGAAGCATTGGGAGGTTGGTCCCGGCAAAAAGGTGGGTGTCGTCGGTCTGGGCGGCCTGGGCCATCTCGGCCTCAAGTTCGCCCATGCTTTCGGAGCACATGTGGTGCAGTTCACCACCTCCGAAAGCAAAATCGAGGACGCCAAAAGGCTTGGTGCCGACGAGGTGATCATTTCCAGGGATAAAGCCCAGATGGCCAAGCACGCCGGATCTTTCGACTTCATTCTCGATACCGTTTCCGCTCCCCACGATATGGACGCACTGCTCGGCCAACTGCGCCTCAACGGCACCTTGTGCCTCGTCGGCATCCCCGAGCAGCCCCTGTCCGTCCAGCCATTCTCCATCATCGGAAACCGCCGTTCGCTGGCAGGCTCGGCCATCGGCGGCATGAAGGAAACACAGGAGATGCTGGACTACTGTGCCGAGAAAAACATCGTCGCCGATGTTGAGGTGATCGGCTATGACCGAGTAAACGAGGCCTACAATCGCGTTGTCAAAAATGACGTGAAGTATCGCTTCGTGCTCGATAACTCCACTTTGAGGCAACCATCAGCATAGGCACAAAGCAGGGATGATAGATCTTTGGCCTGACATCCACCATTTTCCAAGTTTGTCATCTTCTGGCATCGCTACAACCAGACGATGCACATCGGCGAAGGTGCCGCTTGGCTGCCGTGCGGTGTCAGCTGCCCGGTGTGGGCGTCTCGTGCAAAGATTGTCACCGTACTACCGTCCTGGTTGGCGCACAGCAGCCATCGTTCCGTGGGGTCCAAGGCAAAAAAGCGCGGCTTGGCCCCTCCGCACGACAGCTGCTGCACCATCCTGAGCTTTGCGTGATCCGCTGGATCGATACTCGCCACGGTCAGCTGATCTATACCCCGTGTGCTGGCATACAGAAACCGTCCATCCCGGCTGACCGCAAGCTCCGCACCCGTATTTGGCGTTGCGGGATGTTCGCTCGGCGCCGCCAGCTGCAGGAGCGAGTTCTCCACGGGCCGCGTACCGGCCCCCGATCCGCTCCAGAGGTAAGCATCCACCGTGCAGTCAAGCTCATGAACGCAGTAGAACAGCCGTCCGTCCGGATGAAATGCAATATGCCGCGGCCCTGAACCTGGCCGCGCCGGGACGCGGATAGCCTGACCCAGCGGTTCACCGCCAGCCAGATTCACCGGGAAAATCAAAATTCCATCATCGGCGAGATCACACGCCAGCAGCGACCGGTTATCCGGGGAAAGCGTCGCGCAGTGCAGGTGAGGTGCATCCTGCCGATCATGCACCGGCCCCAGGGAGCCGCACAACCCGCTTGTTGCGCAGGCAAACTGGCTTTTCATGGTGCCGGGAGCGCCCATCGCGTCCAGCGGAAACACGCTCAGGCTGCCCCCGCCGTAGTTGGCTGTGAAGAGCAGTTTGCCGGTTCGGTCGGCGGACACGTAGCAGGGATCATCGCCATGCACCGGCTGATGGCTCAGAGGCGTGAGCACCGCCCCTTGCCGCTCCATTCGGAAGGCTGACACCCCAGCAGCGTCCCCTTCTCGCTCGTTGCAGGCATACAGAACCGGTAGTTGCGAATGCAGCGCAAGGTAGGTCGGTCTAGGCGTGGCAACGGCTAATTCCGGCTCAGTCATTTTGCCCGTGGCTGTGTCCCAGCGTGCCCGGTACACCCCTTGGCCATTCTGCGTTCCAAGCAGCATCCAGCTTCCGGCGCTTTGCTTGGACTGCGCCCGCCCGATTCGGTGCATCACAGCCGCGCCGAGCGCCCCGGTCAGCAGGTTGCGGCGAGACAGGCGAAATGGGGGA
Organism: uncultured Bryocella sp.; assembly: GCA_964236545.1. Taxonomy (GTDB): domain Bacteria; phylum Acidobacteriota; class Terriglobia; order Terriglobales; family Acidobacteriaceae; genus Granulicella. The sequence goes on along the minus strand of CAXSCE010000065.1, from coordinate 2,513 downwards.
GCGGCGGCATCTGAATTCGATTTGCTCAAGCAGCACTCACCCTGTCTTCCCTGCAACATGTCCTATGCCCGATCAGGACCTCTGAGCGGATTTCGATACTGTGACATCCGGGGGCAGATTCTCTGATTGTGCTGCGGTCTGCGGCTCGCCCGGCAACTGAAAGTCCATCTCGGAGGGGTGGGCGTCCTGGTTGATCACCGGCAGCGAGGGCAGTTGCGTTACGTCGCCTACCTCCTTCACCACGGCCGCCACCTGCTGCAGCACCTCATCCACGCTCATCGTATACATCTCGCGGCCGTTGTCATAGCCGTTCTCGATGCAGGTCTTCAGATAGCGTCCAGCCGCCTGCGCTGCCAAGTAATCCGTAATCACCTTGCCGTTGCGCGCCTTTTGCGCGATCCAGGCGGTGTTCGGCATGGCGATCCACAGCGGTCGGCCGTTTACGCTGAAGCGGATGTCGGTGGCGTCAGCGTGACGCGTGGCGATAGCAACAACGGTGCCCTTCCAGACACAGTGCAGCGACTCTTCCGTCCAGCGGTCGGTGGCGGTGAAGTCCTCATACATACCGTTCAGGTTAGCGACTCCGCCGCAGAGAGGCAAGGGTTGTTCTGATTCGGGACGTCCATGCAAAAGGTCTGCACCGCATCTAAAGTTCCCGGAGGCTTTGCCGATGAACATACTGGTAATAGGCGCAGCGGGCAAAACGGGTGAGGCGATCGTGAAGCAGGCCGTCGGTCAGGGACATACCGTCAGTGCCTTCGTGCACACCGCGAAAGACTTCGACATCCCCGGCGCGCGGGTCATCGAAGGCGACGTACTCGACTCCGTCGCAGTCCTGGCCGCAGTCGCTGGCCAGGACGCCGTACTCGATGCTCTCGGCGGCCACCTTCCCTGGAAGGAGACCTCCCTTGAAACGGACGCAGCCCGCAACATTATCAATGCCATGAGAACTCATGGGGTGAAGCGGTTGATGGTCCTCTCCGCCATCGGTGTAGGCGACACCAAGGACCTGGTTCCCAGCTGGTATGAGCGCCTGATCATGCCCACCCTGCTCAAAGGCGTCATGGCGGACAAGGAACACATGGAGCCCGAGGTTGAAGGGAGCGGTCTGGACTGGACGCTGGTCCGCACCGGGCACCTCGTGGACGGGGAAGCGACCGGAAAAATTACCTTCTTCGAACCCGGTCACGGGGAAATCGCCCACAAGATCACTCGCACCGACGTTGCCATGTTTATGCTTGACACCCTGGCCACTGAAACCCACATGCGGCAGGCCGTGAACATCGCTTCCAGCTAAAGTTCCAAGTCCGTGCAGCCTACCCGGCTTACCTGCACCCTCAAGCAGGGCCGACCGCCCTGCCGCCCGATCGGCGTTCTCTCCGGAGGATGTTCTAATGGTGGTGTGGCTGTTCGCGGCTGCGCGTGAAAGGCAGGGAATCGGCTTTGGTGGGTGGTACGAGGATCGTAGAACGGGCAAGATGGCACCGCAGCTTGGCAGGTTGGTTCCTTGCGGGTATGGTTGTCTTCGGCAGTGCCGGTCAGGCAGCGGCTCAGCGTAAACAAACCAGACCCCATCGGGAAACCAATACCAGCCGCCAGGCGCGCATCCAGCGCACCATCAGTTCCACCTACTCCTATCCGTGGGAGGCCTTTGGTGGAGGCGGTTACCTCCGCTGGGATAGCGGCCCTTACACGAGAAAAAATAATGAGGTCAGCTGGGTGGCCCAGGCCGACCGTTACCTCTCTCCCAAACTCGCCATCGTGGGTGCCGCCCAGGGTTCCTTCGGCTACGCCCATCAGCAGCTACCGCTGCAATTTCCCCAGATCGCCAGCCCGCAGATCAACGAGTACTTCTTCACCGGCGGGGTGAACTACCGCTTCTACCGTCGTGAGAACCTCGCGCTCAGCGCACAGGGAACAGGCGGCGTCGTGTGGGGCATTTTCTCCAAGGGCGCAAAGGGTCTAACCGGAACCGAGGTCGGCCTTTGGCAAGATGGTTTTCGCCCTGCCTTTACCTTCGCGGTTAACGCGGACTACAACCTGTTTCCGAACTTCGCTATTCGCGTCTCGCCCACATACGTGGGAACGACCTTTGGAAGTTCGGTGCAGAACAATCTCGGCCTCAACGCCGGGATCGTCTATCGTTTCGGACGACAGAAATAGCAGCAAAACAGGGAGACCGATGTCCAAAGGCTGGGAATCAAAGAACGTCGAGCAACAGCAGGCCGAGAACGCCGAACGCCTCAACACCTCCTTCTCAAACGCTGCCATTGGCCGCGACGATGCTGCACGGAAGCGTCACATCCAGGGTCTTGAACTTCAGCGGGAGCGCCTGCTCAGCGAACGCACCAGCAGCCCTCACCGCCGAAGCGCTCTCGAGATGGCCGTAGCCTCCATCGAACGCGATCTTGAACAGCTCGGCTGGTCCATTAAGTTGTAAATGAAACTATTGCTGCACGCGATCTTGTAGAGAATTACTTAGCGCGATTGACCACGTAACTATTGGCCTGATC
>CAXSCE010000064.1:0-12377 GCA_964236545.1 uncultured Bryocella sp. | reverse complement strand
TCGGAAAGCACATCGACGATCTTGCCCTTGCCCTCATCGCCCCATTGAGCTCCAAGTATGACGGCGGACGGACGGCGGGACTGATTCACAAAGCATTCCTACACAAAGAAGTGCGCGAACGGAACCCGCGCCCTCGCAATTTTATACTGCCGCGTCTGGCCGCAGGGTACTCCTGAGCCGCTCGAGCAACTCCTCCATCGTCCGCGCGAGTTGAGCAACCAGAAAAGCGTGCCAGACCTCGCGCCGCCCCCCAATCTGCACCGCCTGCAGCGCCTCGTGGTACGCCGGCCGCATCTCCGGCAGCAACACCAACGGCGGGTACCCCGCCTTTAGCAGCAGAAGATTCATCAGCAGCCGCGCCGTACGGCCGTTGCCGTCGCTGAAAGGATGAATGGTGACCAGCCGCTCATGCGCATCGAAAGCGGCCTCCGGCGAAGGCTCGAGACTCGCCAACCATCGCCCAAAATCACCCATGAGGGCGGGCAGTTCCGCAGGCGAAGGCAGAAGCAGCGGCGATCCGGTGATCGTTCGGCCATGCGCGCTGTAGCGGCCGGCCTCGTCCGGGCTGACGCCCTGCACCACCAGCCGATGGAGGTTGCGGACGTCGCTTTCCCGCACCGGCTCCCCCGTTTGCGCCAGAGCCCGCATGTACTCCAGAGCATGGCTGTGCCCGGTCGCCTCCAGATGGTCCTTCAAGGGCTTCCCGCTGACCGTGATGCCCTTCTCCAGCACGATGGCCGTCTCGATGCGCGTCAACGTGTTGCCTTCCAGCGCATTGGAGCTGTACGTCAGCTCGACGTCATACCACCGGTCCAACGCCTGCAGCGTTCCGGGAGGGAGAGGCCGCAACGCCTCCAGGGCAGACCGCAGCCGCCTCACCTGCTCACGCCCCTGCCCCAACTCGTCCAAAGCAATCCCTTCGCCGCGCCTGTCCAGCTCCAGGCAATCCCTACGACTTCACCGCGGCCTTGATCACCGGCAGATCCGTCATGCCTGCCTTTAGCGCCCCATCCTCCGCCATCCGCTTCATCAACTCTTCGGCAATGCTCTGATCGGTGCTGGCGGCATTTGGGATCTCCACCGGAAAAAGCACCGCAAACTGCAATCCGCCGTCGATCAGCTGCAGACGGGATTCTACCTCGGGCACGGGCAGCGCCGTGCCCACCCAACCCTCCACGTCCCGATGCTGTGTCTCGATGCGCCGCCGGTACCCTCCATACACCTCGCCGACCAGCCCCAGCAGGTCCTTGGTCACGGCCGGGACATCCGCAGTCGCCGTCAGCTTCGCCGTCAACTCATGCCAGGCATACTCCGTGCCCGGCATCTGCTTGTACAGCGGCGTACCCGTCTGGAACAGGATCGAATTGGCAAAGACCGCCACGCGCCCCGTGGAGTGCAGCGCCGTCCCCGTGCCCACCAGCTCCATGAGGTAAAAGCGCACCAGGCCGACCTCGATCACATCCCCCGTCACCCCGGCCACCGTGATGCGATCCCCCACCCGCACCCCATAGCGCCCGACAATAAAGAAATACGCCGCCACGGACAGCAGAATCGACTGCAACCCGACCGCAATGCCCGCCGAAATGAAACCCGCAAAGGTCGCCAGCGAACTGAACTGCGTCACAAACCCGAACAGCACCACAAGTCCGCTCAGAAACCCGATCACCGCGCGCCGCACAAACAGCAGCTGCCGCCGCCGGCGCAGATCGTTGACATACCGCACGGTCGCCTTGGACCACAGACTGCTCGCCAGCCCCAGCAGCCCCAGCAACACCGCGATCACCACCACCCGTACCAGCAGATCCCGCAGAATCCCCGTTTCTTCCTCGCTCACAGCCGTCCGCCACGTCGTCAGCGTGCCGCGCGCGTTCTCCAGCAGCACAATCTCCTGGCTCAGCGGCATCGTCGCATTCGCCAGCACCTGAAACGTGGAAGTCAGCGTGTCAAACTGCGCGCGCGTATTCGCCAGCGTCTGTGCATCCGTGTTCGGCGTCGCCTGGGCGTTCACAGCCTGCTGCGTCAGCGCCTGCCCCTGCTTTACCGTCGTCCCCAGCACCTTGACAAAGGGCGTCCGCAGCCCGTCCGCCTCCTTTCGCAGCGCATCGATCGCCGTGGTCTGGCTGTCGATGCTACGCAGGGAGGACAGGAGCTCAAACAGCGTTTCCGCCTGCGTGGTTACTCCGGCCTCGTGCACCGCGGCCAGACTGGAGAGCAAGGGCGGCGTCGGGGGTTTTGCGCCGTTGGTCAGCAGCTCCGGCGCCGACCGCTGCAGCCGGTCGATATCGCCCGCCAGTCCCGTTTGCGTCTGGGCGTCGGAGAAGCTCGCGACTTGGTCCAGCGCCTCCACCATCGCCTTTTGCAGCTCGATGCCGCCTTCAATCTGTTCCTCCTGCTGCTGCAAAGCGGGCAACGCGCCGCGTTTGGCCGCGGCGATGCCGGCCTGCAACTGTGTCTGCTGCGTCTGCAAGTCCGCCAGCTTGGCCTGCGCCGCGGTGCGCGTCGCACTCCAGCGTTGCGCCTCGCCGCCAACCCCCGCCGGCACTCCCGCCGACGACCCCACCCCATTCGCCTTGGGAGTTGGAGCGCTCCCCTGGACCTTGCCCAGCAGCGCCGCCTCATTCTTCGCCGCCTCAAACGCCACCTGGGCAATGGCCAACGCCTGCGCCGAGCTCTGTTCCGCATACAGCACATCGCTCGGCTCGCCCACCTTCTGCACCGGCATCAGGGCCGCGCGGTAAAAGCGGAGAATGCCGTTCAGGTGCAGCAACACCTCTGCATTCCGCTTTTCCACATCAATGCCCGTCCCATTGATCGGGGGCAGCTTGCTGATCTGCTGCAGGGCTCGGCTGTCGCCGGATGCTTTAGCCCCACTTGCCGCGGCCGCCGCCTTAGCCTGGGCAGCCGCATCCACCGCCGCCCCGGGGCGGTTGGCCGAGCTCCCGTCAGTTTGCCCAGCCGTTTGCCCCGCCATCTGCCCAGCTGCGGCAACTGCCCCCGCACTGCCCGCAACGGGAGTCGAAGGGGCATTGCTCGCGCCGGTCGCGGGAGCTTTTGCATTCGTGGCTGCGTGCGAAGGCGCAACCTGCCCCAAGGCCGCCGGACTGCGGGCAACCACCCCACCAGCCCAGCACAGCGCCACAAGGGCCACAACCACCCGAAACGCCAACGCAGCTCCTCCTGCCCCTTCTCTCTTAATCAATCCCTTATGATATGGCAGCGAGCCTCCCGAAGCCCCCGCTCCCGCCTGCGACCTTTCGGGCACAGCCGCTACCAGAAGCATCAGGTGGGGCCACCGCTTAGCTGTTCAATGCTCCTGTACCTACAGAGAGTCGACTAGACCTGTTTCCCTTCAGGTGGGACCCGATATCGTCTTTTTGTCATCCCGCAGCGTAGCGGAGGGATCTGCTGTTGGGGATGGCCACTGAACCCTGAGGTAAACCGCTCTAGAACTCCCAGCGCGGCCATCCTCATCGCGCAAGCTCTTCGCGAATCTCCTTCAGCACGTTCTGCGTAAAGGCCCGATGTTGTTCCCCCGGTTGCCAGCCCTTGAGGAACTCCACCATCGGGTCGACCACATCGCTTTTGCGCCCGGAGAGCTCTTCCATGACCGCGACTCCGCAAAAAGGGACATACGCTTCGGAATATCCACCCTCGTGAATCAACGCAAGTCTCCCGTCGCACAGTTCGTCGGCCGCCTCCACCATCATCCCCGTCATTTGCCGGTACGAGTCGCTGTGCAGCAACATGCGTGCAAGGGGATCCACGGCATTCGCGTCAAGTCCGCTGGCAACGATCAACAGCTCGGGACGAAACTCTTTCAACTTGGGCAGAACAATCGTCTCCATCGCAGCGATGTAGGCATCATGGCCGCTCCCGGGCGGCAGGGGTATATTCACGTTCGTTCCGCGGGCCTTTCCATCGCCCTTTGCCCCCGGCAGGCTATCCTCCAGTTTCTGTCCAGGAACAAGACAATGAAGCTGGTGCATGGAGATAGTCAGAACATTAGGATCTTCGTAGAAGATGGCCTGTGTTCCATTGCCATGATGAACATCCCAATCGATCACGGCAACCCGTTCAACCTGGTGCTTCGCCTGCGCGGCCTTGATCGCCAGCGCGATGTTGGCAAGCAACGCAAAGGCCATGGGTCTACCCGGCAGACAATGATGACCTGAAGGCCGGCACAGCGCGTAGCCATTGCTGACACTGCCGTCAAGCACATCAGACACGGCCCGAATCGCCAGACCAGTGGACATCTTCGCAGCCTCGTAGGTTCCGGGACTGAAGGGAGCCAGATCACCCAGATCACCCCCAGTTTTGTCACTCAGCTCCTTGAAGTCCTGGAGGTACTTCGTTGTGTGCACGCGCAGAAGATCCTGCTCCGTAACCGACTCGACGACCGGGAAAGCTACGTGTTCCGCCAGCGAAGACATCTTGAGCAGATTCAGAAAACGCCTCTTTGAAGCCGGTGTGTCGGCTCCGTAGGTACCCTCCGGTGGCTCAACCCAGCCGCCAATCGGCATAAACAGCGACTGTACCCCGGTGCTGTACCAGAAGGTCCGTTCATGTGTGTAGAAGGCGGTCTTTCTCTCGGTCGTCATATGTTCCTCGCGATGGAATGAAACTCACAACATGACCTCTGATGCAGCGGCGTAGGGCAAGAGCCAACGGTGTAGTTCAAAGCCAATCTTCAGCGATGCCCAACGCGACGCGTGGTAGACATCAGCTTTTGATCGCCTACGGCCATGCCCATCTCGCTGAAGCATTGACAAAGTCTGCTCATCACCTCCAATGATCCTGTCTAAGTCTCCGCTTCGAACCACGCGTCTAGATGACCGGCGCACAGCATCAGAACCACAGGAGTTGGCAGCCGATGAGCGACTTGAATCAGATCCCCATGAACCAGATCCCCATGACATTGATCGGCACCCTGCAGTTCCGGGCTGAGCACACCCCTGACAAAACCGCTTACATCACCGGCAGCGACGTGTGGACCTACAGGCGTCTGTGGGCGGAGAGCGAACGGCTTGCCGGGGCTCTGCGCGTGATCGGCATCAGCCCCGGTGATCGCGTAGCGCTGCACATGACCAACGTCCCGGAGTTGATCCTCGCGTACTATGCTTGCTTTCTTCTTGGGGCCATCGCGTCGCCGCTAAACGTTCGGATCAAGGCCGCCGAGCTGCACCCATTGCTGCGCCGCCTGCGGCCCGCGCTGTACCTTGGTCAGTCCCAGCTTTATCCCGAGATCGCCGATCTCGAGGCTGAGATCCTGCCCCTGAACCGGCGCTTTGTGACCGGCAGCGAGCCCGCTGGTGCAGCGAGTCCATGGCAAGAACTGGTCACTCAGGGGACAACACAGAAGGCGACTGAGCCGATCAAAGAAGTTGCTGTGGACGCGCCTGCAATGCTGTTCTCCACCTCCGGCACAACCGGGGAGATAAAGCTCGTAGCGCACACAGCGGCGAGCCTGGGCGCAAGCGCCGATGTGATTGAGAGCTATGCGTTGCGCGAAGATGACATTGTCATCATCGCCTCTCCTCTGGTGCACTCCGCGGGCTTTTCCACCTTCTCCTGCTGCCTGCGTTACGGCATACCGGTCGCCCTGCTGGAGCGCTTCGATCCCGAAATCGCCCTGGACGCGATGGAGACACATCGTTGCACCTGGCTTCCTGCCTTCCCTTTCGCGTTGGCCCAGCTTGCGCAGCATCAGCAGGCCCATCCGCGCAATATAAATTTTCTGCGCACCGCCTTCACAGGCGGGGATGTTCCCTCGGAGCCGATCGAAAAGGAGTTTGAGAAGACCTTCGGCCTTCCTTCCTGGAATGTCTGGGGTTCAACCGAGTCCGGCATGGCACTCGCTGTTAGCCACCAACTGGGCTCCGTCAGTCGTATTCCGGCAGGTACGGAAATCCGCATCGTGGATGGATCAGGAACGGATCTTCCGCGTGGCGAGGAAGGCGAGTTGCTGCTTCGTGCAGCGACGGTGGCCGCCGGCTATTGGCAAGGTCCCGGCAAAGTAGAGGCTTTCCCGAACGGCTGGTTCGCTACCGGCGACATCATGCGCCAGGGCGAAGGCGACGAACTCTGGTATGTCGCGCGCAAAAAGGAACTGATCGTCCGAGGCGGCTCCAACATCGCACCAGCGGAGATCGAGCAAGCCCTGAAGAACAACCCAGCCGTAAAGGACGCCGCAGTCTTCGGGATACCCGACCCGGAACTCGGCCAGCGGGTAGCCGCCCTCGTGCAACTTGCAGATGGCGCCTCACTCGACGACATCCGTGCCGATCTCTCAACCCGACTCGCTGACTACAAGGTGCCGGAACAGCTGAAGGCCGTCGACGCTATCCCTAAAAATGCCCTCGGCAAGGTCGAGCGAGGTGCGCTTGCCGGCCTCCTCAACGAGGACAAAGCTGCCTGAAGAGGCAGAAAATCGAAGCCGAAGGATCTCTGTATTCTTCGTGCCTGCTCTACGACCACATAGTGCCACTCAGCGAATCAACGTTCCAGCCCAGCCAGGAAATTCAGCAAAACCTCATTGACCGCGGCAGGCGCCTCCATGGTAACAATATGCGAAGCGCCCGGGATGATCTCCAGCTTCGCACCGCGGATCGCCGCAGCCAGCTCCCTTGCAAAACTCGGCGGCGTGCTCGGGTCATGCTCCCCCACCAGCACAAGCGTGGGGCACTGGATTTCCCCGAGCCGCGCCGTGACATCCAGTGTCGCGATCGTGTCCCAGATCGCCGCATGTGTGGCAGGATCGTCGGCAAGCACTGTCTTCGTAACCCGGTCCACGATGTCGGGACGATTCTGCCTCGTCTCTGGCGTAAACCACCTCTCCAGACCTGCTTGCAGCACGGCAGCCATGCCGCCTGTGCGGACCGTCTCCGCACGGGCTCTCATCCCTGCCCGCGCCTCCTCTGGGAATCGGGGTGCCGTGCCAATCAGGGTGAGGCTGCGCACGAGATCCGGCCGCGCGAGCGTGGTGACCTGGGCCACCATCCCGCCGAACGATATGCCCACGAGGTGAACCGGCTTGTCGCTGACCATTTCAATCAGGTTGGCCACAACCGCTGCGGCATACGCAAAGCTCCAATCCTCTGAAGCCGCCAACGAACGGCCATGACCAGGCAAATCAAACGCCACAACGTTGTACCCTGCGCACAGCACGTCGATCTGCCGATCCCAATAGGTCAGATCGTAGCCAATGGCATGGAGAAGAACCACGGTCTCAGGCTTGTCTACGCTCGTTCGTACCCAGTTCAAGCGAGTTTGGAGGGATGTTGCTTCCGAATTGTCTTCCATTGCACACTCTGATGAAGCAGCCCTGCCATCGACTCAAGATGAAGTCTGCATCGCACTTCTTGCCAGGGGTAACGAATCGTCCGATGACCTAGGGTGTATCGACCGCTAGGCTCGACGTGCCGTAGCCGCGTCATCTCGACCGGAGCAAGACGGCTTCTCTGTCTTGCGGAGTGGAGAGACCCCTGTATTTTGGAGCAGCTATACATTCTCAGCTTCACTGGACAAGATACGGGGTCTGTTCGCTCCGCTGACAAAGTCAGCTCCGGTCGACATGACACATCTGAGGACGAAGACGCAGAGGTCGATACGACCTAAATATCCAGGTTCTTCACATCCAGCGCATTCTCTTCAATAAACCTGCGCCGCGACTCCACATCCTCGCCCATCAGCGTCGTGAAGATCTCTTCGGTCGCCGCGATGTCTTCCAGCCGCACCTGCAGCAGCGTGCGCTTGGCCGGATCCATTGTCGTCTCCCAGAGCTGCGGCGCGGTCATCTCGCCCAGGCCCTTGTAGCGCTGCACCTGGTACTCCTTGCGGCCCTGTTCGATCACAAACTCGAACACCTCGCGCACCGTGGCCTTCTCCACCGGATCCTGCGACGCTTTGGTCGCCCGCTTGCCCGGTTTAGCCTCATCCATCGTGCCCGGCGCGGCGGCAATCGTCTCGTTCACGCCCTCTTCCTGCGCGATCTCATCGGCCTCGTCCAGCTCTTCCTGTGAGGGCGTAGAGTTCGTTACCGTGTCAGCCTTGGCCGCATCTTTCGCATTCTTGCCGGCGTACTCGATATGAAACGGTCCCTGCAACGCCTCGCCGAGGTGCGCCTGCTTGGCCAGCAGCTGCCGCGACTCCGGCGCACTCGCCAGCGTCCAGTCAATCCGGCGCGGCGCACCCTGCGCATCCGTATAAGTCACCGAATACATCCGGTGCTCCTCGTCAAACTGCACCTCGCTCACGCCCTTGAACTGCCAGTGCCGCGCGATTTCCGTTAGCTTCCCACGCATGGCTTCCAGCTTTTCGGGCGATTCGAAATCCGCGCGCCGTGCCGGCTCTTTGCCTTCATTGGCAAAGATCTCCGCAAAGAAGCGCACTGCCTCATCGTTGCGCAGCCGCTTATTCACCTTGTCGAAGAAGCCCAGGTAATCGTCCAGCTGCGACATGAAATCGGTCAGCGCCTTGCCTTCCAACGTATGCCCTGCATCGCCATAGCGCACCACCATGCCATCGGACGCGCGCTTCACCATCACCTGCACATACTGCCGCTCATCCTTGATGTATTGCTCGAACTTGCCCTTCTTGATGCGGAACAGCGGCGGCTGCGCGATGTACACGTTGCCGCGCTTGATCAACTCACCCATGTGCCGGAAGAAAAAGGTCAGCAGCAGCGTGCGGATGTGCGACCCGTCGACGTCGGCATCGGTCATCAGGATCAGCTTGCCGTAGCGCAGCTTGGCGATATCGAAATCGTCTTTGCCAATGCCGCAGCCAAGCGCCGTGATCATCGCCCGAATTTCTTCATGGCCCAGCATCTTGTCGTAGCGGGCCTTCTCCACGTTGAGGATCTTGCCCTTCAACGGCAGAATGGCCTGGAATTTACGGTCGCGGCCCTGCTTGGCCGTTCCACCCGCCGATTCACCCTCGACCAGGTACAGCTCGCACAGCTCCGGCTTGCGCTCCGAGCAGTCCGCCAGCTTGCCCGGCAGCCCGCCACCATCCAGCGCGCCCTTGCGCCGGGTCAGATCGCGTGCCTTGCGTGCGGCTTCACGCGCCCGCGCTGCGTCGATCGCCTTGTTGATAATCTTCTTCGCAACCTGCGGGTTCTGCTCCAGAAACGCACCCAGCCGTTCATTCACAAACGCCTGCACCGCGCCGGCGATGTCTGAATTCAGCTTGCCCTTGGTCTGGCCTTCAAACTGCGGCTGCGGCAACTTTACCGAAACTACAGCGACCAGTCCCTCGCGCACATCGTCACCCGAGAGATTCTCTTTCACGTCCTTGAACAGGCCAAGCGACTGCCCTGCCACATTGATCGTCCGCGTCAGCGCTGTCCTGAAACCCGAGAGATGCGTTCCACCATCCACCGTATTGATGTTGTTGGCAAAACTGAACACTGTTTCGGAGTACGAGTCGTTGTACTGCAGCGAGATCTCCATTACCAGCGGCCCGACCTCGGCCTCCATGTAAATCGGCTTCTCATGCAACACGGGCTTGCCCTTGTTCAGGTGCTTGATGAACTCCCCGATCCCGCCCGCATACTTGAAATTCTGCGTCTTCGACTCGCCCGTCTTTGCGTCCGTCGTGCGCTCGTCAGTCAGCGTGATCTCGATGCCCTTGTTCAGGTACGCCAGCTGCCGCAGTCGCCCCGCCAGCGTGTCATAGTTGTACTCAGTTACCGTGAAGATCGATTTATCAGGAAGAAAGTGCACCTTGGTTCCGCGCCGCTTGGATGGTCCCATCTTGCGCAGCTCCGAAATCGGAGCGCCCTTCGAGTAGTCCATCTCCCAGGCATGACCGTCGCGCCAGATCTCGACGTCGAACTCCTCGCTCAGCGCATTCACGCAGCTCACGCCCACGCCGTGCAGACCGCCCGAAACCTTGTAGTTCGAAGCATCGAACTTGCCGCCCGCGTGCAGCATGGTCAGCACGACCTGCACCGCCGGCATCACCTCGCCCGTCGGCAGGGTCTTGTTGTCCACCGGAATGCCGCGCCCGTCATCGACCACCGTGACCGAGTTATCCACATGCACCGTCACGTCGATCCGCGTCGCATGTCCCGCCAGCGCCTCGTCCACCGAGTTATCCACCACTTCATACACCAGGTGGTGCAGCCCCTGCTCGCCCGTCGACCCGATGTACATCGCCGGCCGTAGCCGCACCGCCGCCAGTCCCTCGAGAATCGTAATGTTCTCGCCGCTGTAGGAATTCGCACTGGGGGTAGCCGCGGCGGAAGGCTGCTGCGGATCGGGAAGGGGCGTCTGGGTTGCCAAGCGAACTCCGGAAGGCGGAAAGCTGGAGCCTTTTCCTAGCCAAGAACGGCTGGAAAATCAAGGAAAATCCGCCTGTTCTGGTATTTTTCCTTGGCTCCAGTTTACCATGCGGGCCGCCGTGGCCCGCTTTGGCCTCTCAGGGGCAGCAGTGCGACCCGCAAAAGCATTTCGCTCCCCCGAGCTGCCTCGCTCTTCACAGCGGCCTGCCAAGAAGCCCGGCGCTCTCCAGCCGATCCCGCAGGGCGTCCTTCGCCGCCGTCGGCGCCTGACTCGCAATCGCATACAGCGCCTCATCCGAGATGCGCCGCGCCACTTGCCAGGAGATCCAGTTCAGCGGCAACAGAATCGGCAGCATCCGCCAATCGCCCGTCAACTCGGCCGCCATGAAGCACGCCATCAGCGGCGCATGAGTCACCGCCGCCATCATGCAGCTCATGCCCAGCATCGCGCCAAAGCTCACCTCCCCCGGGGGCAGCAGATAGCCCAACAAAGCGCCTGCCGCGCCGCCCGCAAACAGCGTCGGCGTAAAAACTCCGCCCACGGTGCCCGTCCCCACACAAGCCGTCGTTGCCAGCAGCCGCAATCCCAGCAGCAAACCCAGGGCGCCGGCCCCGGTGCCCGCCAGCGGCAGCTCCCGGTGCGCCCTCGCGATCCCCAAAGCGGCGTCAAGCCCCAGGTCGCCGTTGCCCCACACCCGCGGGTCCAGCATGGACAGCGCTCCCACCAGCAAACCACTCAGTCCCAGCGCCAGTGGGATCGACTTCGCCGCCCTGAGGCTCCCGATCAGCTTCTGGTATCCCGGCCCTAACACCCCAAACAGCAGCGCGAACCCCGGGAGCGCTCCCCAGGTCCACACCGAAGTCGGAAACAGCGCGTGAACCGGGTACAGCCGCTTGAACCCGAGCATCGTACCCGCCACGGCCCAACCGGCCGCCGAGGCCAGGCCGAGCACCGGCAACTCGCGCCAGTCCAGGCCGCCGAGCACAATCTCCGCCGCAAAAAACACCGAGGCCACCGGCGCGTTGTATGCCGTCGTCACCCCACCTACAACCCCGAGCGCCACCAGCAAACCCAGTCCCCCAGCCCGGCTGTCCTTCCCTGCTTCGGGGTCTCCGTCTCCTCTAACGCCCAACCGGCCCGATCCGCCCAACCCCCGTTCCAGCCAGCCCCCGCACGCGGAGCACACCGCCCCCGCAAACTGGATCATCGAGCCCTCTCGCCCCACCGCCGCCCCACTGGACACCGAAAACGCCGCTGACAGCGTCCGCCAGCAATTGGGCAACAGCGGGATCAGCCCATTCCGTTGCCGCACCGCCTCCACATACTCCACATAGGGCCGAGGCTCCCGCCCCAGCCCATGCGCCCGCCACCGCCGCAGGGACAGCACCGCGGTAGCCAACAGGCCGCCCAGCACCGGCGTCAGCACCCGTCGCCACGGCGTTAACTGCGCACCGGCCAATGGCTCAGCGGCGCCCGAATGCGTCAGAAGCCACTCCAATCCGCGAAAGCCCAGCCGCACACATGCCGCCGCAAACGCCCCCAGCGCGCCCATCACCAAGGCCGCCAGAGCCAACCGCCAGCCCAGCCCCGTCAACCGCACCGCAGCTTGCGGCAGATGCACCGGCTCGACCCTTCGATCGTCCTTGCTCACCGCCAAAGCCCAGCCAAAACACGAAGTCTAGGCAGACAACGCCGCGCCTCACGCTTGAAGCGCGGTGGACGTGCGGATCGGATCAGGCTGGCGCAGCACTTCATTCTGGATCCCCTCGCGCTGTTCCAGCTTAGACGCTCGGGCCCTACAGCCAACCTCCTGAGGCAAGAAACACCCCGCACACGCCACCAACGGCAGTGTGAAACCTAATGCAGCCCTTCGCCCTGAGCCCTTTGCTCTTTGCCCTGAGCCCTGAGCCCCGGCCAATCGCTTCGGCAACGTATGCTTCGTCCGAGGCATGAAGAGCAGACTGCCGGCTCCGGTCCGTGTCACAACGAACATCACTCCTCAGCGACAGAAGCAAACCGTTCTCTCCCTGAGCAAGCCCCTACGCATGGAAGCTGAGGCTTCCGGGTGCCGGGCGTGGTGCGGCGGCCACGCTG
>CAXSCE010000063.1:0-12792 GCA_964236545.1 uncultured Bryocella sp. | reverse complement strand
ACATGCGGCTTGCTGCGGTCAAACTTTTCCTTCGCCATCGTCCTTCTCCGTGTTTCCTATTGCCAAGAATCCGGTTTTGTTCTGCGCGCGCCGGCTGATCTCAAACCGGCTCCAGCACGCGGCCTGGTGTGCAAACTCTGAGCTACCTCTCTTTGCCCAGCGACTTGGCTATGATCTCTTCCGAGACAGAGCGGGGTGCCTCCTCGTACTGCTTGAACTGCATCGAGTAATTGGCCCTTCCCTGCGTCGCTCCACGCATGTGCGTGGCATAGCCAAACATGGTGGACAGTGGCACAGTCGCGCGGATGGCCTGCGTGTTGCCCACCATCTCCATTCCCTCGATGCGGCCGCGGCGGCTGTTCAGGTCGCCAATGATGGTGCCCATGTAATCCTCCGGCACTGTCACTTCAACCGACATTACCGGCTCCAGCAGCACGGGCTTGGCCTTCCTTGCAGCCTCCTTGAAGGCCATCGATCCGGCAATTTTGAATGCCATTTCATTCGAGTCCACATCATGGTAGCTGCCGTCATAGAGCGAGACCTTCACATCCACCATCTCGTAGCCAGCCAGCACTCCACCCTGCATCGCTTCCTGAATGCCTTGGTCGATCGGCTTGATGTATTCCTTCGGAATCGTACCGCCCTTGGTGTCGTTGGAGAACTCGTACCCTTTGCCTGGCTCGTTGGGCTCGATTCTTATCTTCGCGTGCCCGTAGTTTCCGGACCCGCCTGTCTGCCGAATGTATTTGCCCTCTGCCTCGGCATTGCCGCGAATGGTTTCACGGTAGTTCACCTGAGGCTTGCCTACGTTTGCCTCGACCTTGTACTCGCGCATCATGCGGTCGACAATGATCTCCAGGTGAAGCTCACCCATGCCCGCGATGATGGTCTGCCCCGAGTCCACGTCCGTCCGTACATTGAAGGTGGGATCTTCCTGGGCCAGCTTGGACAACGCCACACCCATCTTTTCCTGATCGGCTTTAGTTTTGGGCTCGACCGCCACCTCGATGACCGGCTTCGGAAAATCGATCGACTCAAGCACGATCGGATCTTTGGCAGAGCAGATCGTGTCTCCCGTGATGAGGTTCTTAAGTCCTACGGCGGCACAGATATCCCCGGCCATGATCTCGGTGATCTCTTCACGCTTGTTGGCGTGCATTTTCAACAGACGGCCGATGCGCTCGGTCTTGCCGGTACGCGGGTTTAGCGTCGTATCTCCGGTTCTCAGGATGCCCGAGTAGATGCGAATAAAAATGAGCTGCCCTACAAACGGATCGGTCATGATCTTGAAGCCGAGCGCCGAAAGGGGTTCCCCGTCGTTGGCCTTCCGTACAATTTCCTCCGCCATGTCGTCGGGATTGTGGCCAATCATGGGCGGAATATCGAGCGGACTGGGCAGGTAGTCCACCACCGCGTCCAAAAGTGTCTGAACACCCTTGTTCTTAAATGAGGATCCACACAGGACCGGAAACATACCCATGGAGATGGTGGCCTTACGGATACCAGCCTTCAACTGCGCTTCGGTGGGCTCAATACCCTCCAGGTAGCAGTTCATCACCTCGTCATCAGAATCGGCGACGGCTTCGATCAACGCATTGCGCGCGGCCTTTGCGGTTTCCAGAAGATGCGCCGGGATTTCCTCGACAGAGTACTCCGCGCCCATCGTCTCGTCATGCCAGAAGATGGCCTTCATCGTCACCAGATCCACCACACCGGCAAACCTCGCTTCGGCGCCAATCTGAATGTTGATCGGAACAGCGCGGGCCCCAAGACGGTCCACAATGGTAGAGGTGGCGTAGACGGCGTCCGCACCCGCCTTGTCCATCTTATTGATAAAGCAGATACGCGGCACCTTGTACTTGTCTGCCTGCCGCCACACCGTCTCCGACTGAGGCTGCACGCCAGCCACGGCGTCGAAGCAAGCGACCGCACCATCCAGTACACGCAGCGAACGCTCCACCTCGGCGGTAAAATCCACGTGGCCGGGGGTATCAATGATGTTGATGCGAATGCCATTCCAGGTGCAGGTGGTCGCCGCGGAGGTGATGGTGATACCACGCTCCTGCTCCTGCTCCATCCAATCCATGGTCGCGGTCCCCTCATGCACCTCACCAATACGGTGATTTACACCCGTATAGAAAAGAATACGTTCGGTCGTTGTTGTCTTGCCCGCGTCGATGTGCGCCATGATGCCGATGTTGCGGCATTTTGCCAAAGGAGTTGTGCGTGCCACGGTGGTGATTCTTTCTGCGAGCCGGAGCTCGCGGTGCATCGGGTTCTTAGCCGTGAGTCGCTAGCTTTGCTGTCGGTTCAAGCGCCCATGAATGACCTATGAACCGACAACCGAAGACCAACGACCGAAAACAGTCCTTCTACCAGCGATAGTGCGCGAAGGCCTTGTTCGCTTCCGCCATGCGATGGACGTCTTCCTTCTTTTTCATCGCCGCGCCGCGACCGTTGGCCGCATCCAGCAGCTCCGCCGTTAGCTTATCGACCATGCCCTTTTCACCGCGCGAACGGCCGTAGCTGACCAACCACCGAATTGCCAGGGAAGTGCGGCGCTCCGGGTTCACCTCAATGGGCACCTGGTAGTTCGCGCCGCCAACGCGCCGGCTCTTCACTTCCAGCATGGGCTTGACATTTTCCACGGCCTTTTTAAACAGCTTTAGGGCTTCGTCGCCGCCTTTTTGCTCGAGGTTTGTCATGGCTTCATAGAAGATGCTCTGCGCGGTGGATTTCTTGCCGCCCCACATCATGCTGTTGACGAACTTCGTGACCAGGGTGGATTGATAAATGGGGTCTTCGGCAACCTCACGCTTCGCGATGTGACCTTTTCTTGGCATCCTGTCTTCCCTTCTTCCCCCAGCGCGGTGAACCTCTCACGCCTCTGGGCCTACTAAGTTGTTCAGTTCTTTGTTGCGGGTATTAACCAACCACCAAGAGGCTAGTACCCCTATCCGCTTACAAATTACAGGCTACTTCGCAGCTTTGGGCCGCTTTGCGCCGTACTTCGACCGGCTCTGCATCCGCTTGGCCACACCCACGGAATCCAGCGTGCCGCGCACCACGTGATACCGCACACCAGGCAGATCCTTCACACGCCCGCCACGGATCAGCACGATCGAGTGTTCCTGCAGGTTGTGGCCGATGCCCGGGATGTAGGTTGTGACCTCGATGCCGTTGGTAAGGCGCACACGCGCAACTTTGCGCAGCGCCGAGTTCGGCTTTTTGGGGGTCTGCGTGTACACACGGGTGCAGACACCGCGCCGTTGCGGCGAACCCTGCAAAGCGGGTGAGGCTGTCTTGTAGCGGGTCGGGGTACGACCCTGTTTGACGAGTTGGTGAAAAGTAGGCACTTCGTAACTCCTTATTGCCAGTCCGATGGAAATTCATCCCCGGAGCTATCCGACTTCATTTGCCGGACGCCTTGCAGGGCAGCACATCCGCTTTTCCTTTCGCCCGGGCACACACGTACCCTTCACACGAAAGACAGAGCCCATGGAAGCGCTCCGGCGAACTCCTGAATCCTGCATGCGGCCAAACCAAAACAACGGCACATCACGCTGGGTACAACGACTGCTCTAGCTGCTTTAACGAAAACTTAAAAAGGAGACGACGGTGGCCAGAATCCAGCGCGCTGCGCCAGTCAGACTCCGTTTCGTCTACCTCGGCGCGCATAGCCCATCCTCTTGGGGTCCCATGCAATCAGGGGAGGAGGGTGTTCGCGAGCACTCAGACAGGCAAGTTCCCTTCGCGAGCGGAACCCTCTTACTGTAGCAAGGAGATCCCGCGGAGTCAACGACCAGCGAGCAAATCGTGATCAGATGGTACGCTGCGGTCAATGACTGTCCCGCTCACCATCCAGCCGACTGCCTTGCCGTTGGTCCCGTCGCGCCAAGCCGCTCGTCCTCAGCGCGCTGCTTACTTTTCCCGCGTTGCTGCGGCCGTTCTGCTGCTGACAACCGGCGGTGCGCTCCCGGCCCAAACAGCGGCGGATCGGCCAAGGGACCCAGTCGCCCGCGACGCCCCGCAAACGCAGAGGCAGGCGCAGCGCGACCGCAGCGGGGCGGCCTCGGCCAACGGCCAGCGCATTTCCGTGCCCGGTTCCGTGGCGCTTTCTCCCGACGCCAAGCTGATTGCCTGGACCCTCCGCAGCCGCGAGGCTTCACCTCTGCAACTCACCGAGGTTGCCCATCCTGACGTCGCGCCCCGCACGGTTGCGATCTCGGACGCGACAGGTTGCGCCTACGCCGATCCCGTCTGGGCGCCGAACGGCGACACCCTCGCCTTTCTGGGCGCGTGCACCGCGCCCTCCGCCGATCCCACCGTGCCCCGCCAGCAGCAGATCTATCTCTGGTCCAAAGCCACCGGCACCGTTCGCCAGCTCACCCACCTCACCGGCGACATGCAGCAGCTCGCCTGGTCGCCGGACGGCAAGGCCATCGGCTTTCTGTTCGTCGAAAATGCCACCCGCACCGCCGGTGCGCTTGACGCTATGAAGCCCCCGGCCGGCGTTATCGGTGAGGATGGCGTGGAGGTGCAGCGTCTGTATGCGGTGGACTCTACCAGTGGTGAAGGACGTTTTCTGACCCCCCAAACCCTGCATGTGTATGAGTTCAATTGGGCCCCCAGTTCCCAGCAGGTCGGCTTCATTGCCGCCGATCCCCCGGGCGAGAACAACTGGTGGGTAGCCAAGCTATACACAACCGCAGTCAACGCCGCCCCGGACGCGCCTGCGGACTCCCCGAAGGTTGTTCTTGACACAAAGCAGGTCACCGGTCCCCTGCACGGCCTCCAGATTGCCGTCCCTCGCTGGTCCCCGGACGGCAAGCAGATCGCCTTCATCGGCGGCCTGATGAGCGACCAGGGCTCCACCGGCGGCGATCTCTACACCGTCAACGCGGACGGCGGCCAGCCCACCGACATCACACCCGGCATCGACGGCACGCCCAGCTATGAGACCTGGGTTGGCAATCATACCCTTGGGTTCGTCGAGGATCGCCGCGGTCACACCCTCTTAGTCAGCTGGAATGTGGACCGGAAGGCCGCCGAACCGGACAGCACGCGCGATCTCGGCGAAGTGTCGGTTGGGGGCGGTCCCATCAAGGACGCCATCGCCTACAGCCCGGCAGGTAAAGGTTCCATCAGCTTCACCGAACAGGGTTTCAAGCAGGCTCCCGAGATCTGGCTGGCCACCAACGCCGGTCTGAAGCAGATCACCCACCTGAATGACGGCGCCAAGCCCACCGCCCGCACAGAGTCCGTTGAATGGACGAATGGCGCCTTCCACGTCCAGGGCTGGCTCACCTTCCCTACCAACTACGATCCCGCACAGAAATACCCCGTCATCGTCACCGTCCACGGCGGCCCTTCGGCCTCGGTCACCGCGCGCTGGGGTGGCGGGCAGTGGGCCGAGCGCGGCTACTTTGAACTGCAGCCCAACCCCCGCGGCAGCTTCGGCCAGGGCGAAGCCTTCACCGAAGCCAACCGCAAGGACTTCGGCTACGGCGACCTCAAGGACATCGAGGCCGGCATGGACTTCGTTGAGTCCAAATACTCCATCGACCCGCACCGCGAAGGGCTCACCGGCTGGAGCTACGGCGGCTTCATGACCATGTTCGGCGTGACCCAGACGCACCGCTTCCGTGCCGCGGTGGCCGGCGCCGGTCTATCCGACTGGCTCAGCTACTACGGCGAAAACTCCATTGACCAGTGGATGATTCCGTTCTTCGGCGCCTCGGTTTATGACGATCCGGCCGTCTATGCCAAGTCCTCGGCCATCACCTACATCAAAAACGTCACCACGCCCACCCTGATCATCGTCGGCGACCGCGACGGCGAGTGCCCCGCCCCGCAGAGCTTCGAGTTCTGGCACGCGCTGCGGGATCTCGGCGTAAAAACCCAGCTCGTCGTCTACCCCGACGAGGGCCACGGCTTCCGCAATCCCGAACACAACCGCGACCGCGCCGAACGCACCGCCAAGTGGTTTGCCGACAACATGCCCGCCTCACCCCAAACCACGGCGGGCTCCACCGGCAGCGGCCAATAACGGACAGACCATACCCAGCGCGCAGTGCCAGCTTCACCCGGATTCCCTCCCGAATCCGGGTTTTTTTTCAGCGCCGATGAGGGGAACGCCGCCCCGAGTTGCCTAGCGTATCGGCGGAATCTACACTTGAGTTGGTGTTTCTCCAAGGAGAGCGCCTGGTCGGACCGCCTCGCCCTCACGGCGCGAAGCGGGGAGGTGGAATGCGGCGGTTTGTTGGTCTCCTGGCTCTTCTGTTTTTTGCGGTCCCAATGGGTATCTCAGTGGTCGGTTGCGGCAAGGGTGCCGCGGTCACCTATTGCAACGGCTCCAATTACGGCCCCACAACCGGGCAGGTAAAGACCATCGTGCTGGCCTCCAATCTCACGGCCACCGGTGAGTCCCTCAACTACGGCCAGATCGGCACCGCGCTGAACGCCACGGCCGCGGACTGCGTAGGCTCTGCCGTCACCGTTTCCCGGTACACCTATGCCACCACCGACATGACCATTGCGGACATCAGGCCGACTGATGGCACGGTCTGCGGCGGCTCCTGGAATCGCAATACCGGCGGCGGTATCGCCGATTACACCGTCTGCACGCCGCCCGCGGCCAGCAATACCAACCACGTAGCCTACATCACGGCCGCGGCCTCCGGAGCCACCAGCAACCCCATTCAGGTCTTCATTCATGCGCCCGTGACCGGTGTGGTTCTGGGCTCGGCGTCCACGAATTGTCCGCCCCCGTCAACCCCCTTCGCCTCTGGTTACGATCCGGCCAGCAGTTGCCCGGCTTGCGATCCCGTCACCAACGGCACCACCGTCACGGCGCCGGCCTATAGCCCCAACTCCTGCCTCTCCCAGAACACCAGCGGACGGCTGATCGCCCGGGTCTATGCCAATGGCGGAACCACACCCGCCGACAACATTACCTGCCAGGTGGGCCACCTTGCCTTCGCGCTGGAGGGTGCGACCAATGTCGCTACGGTCGACGCCAACGGCGTCGCCACCGCCAACCAGCCCGGTTCGGCCCTGGTCACGGCAACGGTCTCCAACTCCTCTTCGGCGCTGAATTCCGGCTTCATCTCCACCTGCCCGCCGGCCAACATTGTGCTCTCGGCCGTCAACAGCCCGAACTCCAACGCGGTCACCGTCGCCCTCAACACGCCCCAGGCGTTCAACGCGACCGTGTATGACACCAATATCGACGCGGCCGATCCCTTGGGCCATGTGCTGACCGGTGTTGCCCTCGAGTTCAACTCCACGCTGCCGATCAACTTCCCGACCGGCTCCGGTACAGTCACCCCGGCCTACCCGGGTTCGGCGACCATCACCGCTGCCTGCGTCCCGCCCACCTGCAACACCGCTCCATTCAGCCAGATCGGGTTTCTCGGCAACGGCAAACCCGTGACCTCCAATGGCATCATCGTCACAGCGCCCGGCACCGCGTCTGATGTGCTCTACATGGGCTCGACCGGCTCGCAATACATCGCCAGCGAGGATTTCACCACCGGCCAGCTCGGCTCCCCGATCAAGCTGAACTTCGCACCCAACTCCATGGTCATCTCGCAGGACGGCACGACGATCTACATGGGCTCGAGCGGCGGTCTGGAAATCGTGAACACCGCCAGCGGTGCGGTGGCCGGCACCTACCAGCAGATTCAGGGCTCCGTTCTAGCCGTGGCCCCCAATGACAGCTACGCCGTCGTGGCCGATCCCACCCGCCAAACCGTCTCCCTCGTCACCAACGCCGGTGCGGTTTTCAGCACCTTCAGCGGCATTGGCACCCGTGCCCAGTGGACCCCCGACAGCACGACCCTCTACGTCACCACAACGGACAACCAGCTGCTGACCTACTCCAGCTTCGTCGGCTGGGAGACCACCTCGCCCACACCCGATGAGATCTACACTGACGTTGCTGTGACCGTACCCAGCTACGGTGCCTACTTCGCCGGCACCATGACCGAAGGCCGCAGCTACTGCTCCAACACGAGCCTCGCCTCCACTGGCACGCCGCCCACGGCGACAAACTTGTTCACGCCTCTCGCGACAGAACTCACCTCCATCACCACGGATCGCTTGGCGGCCACCACGGACGGCGCGCACATCCTGGGCGCCGCCGCACAGACCACGCCCGCCACGCTGCAGGACATCGCCGTGACGCCGCCCACGCAGACCACCCCGGGCGGTGCAGCAACGATCGCTGCCTGCCCCCAGTCTCCGAACCTGGTGAGCGCCAATTACTTCACTGCCGCGGCGAAAGCACATCCCCTTAGCCCGGCGATCACGGCCTCGGCGATAACAGGCGTCCTGCCGGCCAGCAACTCAGCCATTGCGGCGATCACCTACACCGGCACCGGTGGCCTGCTGCCCTTTTACGCTCCGGGAACAGGAACCTTCAGCAACGTAGCCCTGTCCGGCGGCGCCACCACCGCTCCCGTGGCGGGCACCTTCAGCACCGACAACCTCTCCTTCTACGCCGGCACTTCGGGGGATAATGTCGTTCACATCATCTCGGTCACCAACGGCACCACGGGTACCGACACCGGCACGATCAACCCCGCGCTCACCGGCGTGAACGGGGGCAACGCGGTCCCGAACCTGATCGTCAGCCGCCCCAAGCGTGCACGTTCCTAATCCCACCGTCTCTTGCGACATGAAGAAGGCCCGCCTCCACGGCGGGCCTTCTTCATGGCACTTTCACCTGACTACAGAAAAACGGCCGATAGCGGTTCCAGGGGTGTACAGGCCAGACCTCTTCTTACAGCAGCTGTGGCTTTGACGCCACTTCCTTGTTGTCATCCCGCAGCGCAGCGGAGGGATCTGCTGTCCGGAGGGCGGCTGAACCTGAAGGGAACGATCTTACACGGCCGGCTTTGCACTCAGCTTCTTATCCAGCAGCTCCCGGCCAATCGCATCCAGCACACCGTTCAGAAAATTCAAACTCTCCGCCGCCGCATACCGCCGTGCAATCTCCAGCGTTTCATTGATCACCACGGCGGTCGGCGTGGACGGAAAGCCAAGCATCTCCGCGGTTGCCGTCCGCAGTAGATTCCGGTCTACCACCGGCATGCGTTCCAGACGCCAGTTCTGTGCGTGCTTGGAGATTAATCCGTCAATCTCCTCCTCGCGTTCTTTGGCCACGCGGTGCAGATCATCGGCGAAGCCGCGTGTCTCGTCATCGACATCCTCACGCGCCTCCCAAAACAGCCGCTCCACGTCGGCAGGCTTTTGCTTGCCCAGATCGCCCTGGAAGAGCATCTGCATGGTCAGCTCGCGCGACTTGCGCCGTGTCCCCATCAGCGGCTCACCCCGGCAGGCGCACCGTCGGCCGCGCCACGGATCTTGTCACGGATCTTTTCATGGATCGACGCCATTTCGATCGCGGCAACGGCAGCCTCAAAGCCCTTGTTGCCGGCCTTCAGCCCCGCCCGGTCCAGCGCCTGCTCCAGCGTCTCGCAGGTCAGCACACCGAACGCGTGCGGCACACCGGTCTCCTGTTGCGACTGGCCGATTCCCCGGGACACCTCGTTATAGATAGCCTCATAGTGCGCTGTCTCGCCGCGCAGCAGGATCCCCAGCGTGATAATCCCATCGAAGCGTCGCGTCTCAGCCAACGTTCGCGCCGCGGCAGGGATCTCCCATGCACCCGGCACACGCACAACTTCGACATCAGCCTTCGCCACGGCGCTGCGGTACAGCGCATCCAGCGCCCCCTGCAGCAGCCGGTCGGTGATCACCGCATTCCAGCGCGCGACGACGATGGCGAATCGCCTTCCCGCCCCTGATAAATCGCCTTCAATCGCCAACGGCCGCCCATGCAGAACATGATTCGATTCCCAAAACCCAATCTCGAATCCCGGCGTCAACTCCACGCGAAACAGCCGCGAGTTCCAGTGCGTGGCCTCCACTTCGCCCAGCTTGAACTCGGGCCCAGCCCCATCCAGCTTGGCACCCTCTGGACCGGCTCCCTGCGCCCACGCCTTCACAGCCGCATGCACGGCATCGAGCGGCGTGGCTTCAATGAGCAGACCGGGCACGGCTGGCGCACGACCGGTGACCAGCTCCAGATTGCCCAGGGGCGCCAGAAACGCCGCGCCCCGACCGCCCTCGTCCTGCCATCCGCGTCCATCCTCAAACCCAAGCCCGTGCAGCAGGCTTCCCAGCCGCTCGAACATCTCCGGTGACGCCACCGGCACGATGCTGGTCATTCCCTTGATCATCCCTCGATTGTACCGTCTGAACCGTCTGCCTCACGTCGTGAGGAGCCTCCGGGCCTGCAGGAAAGCGGCACGCGAAAAAGGGTCTTCCTTGGGTATCCTGACTTCGTGATCTCCCGCAGACCTCGCCTTCCGGCCGCACACTCGTTTTCCAACTACCTGCTGTCGCTCGTCGTCCTGCTGACGACGGGTTGTTCCCCTCACTCCGTCCAAACTGCGCAAAGCGCCACGGAGCACCGCGCCGAAGCCACCGCGCAACGCCAGGAGATGGAGGCCATCCCGTTGCCGACAAAAAGCCGCTTCATGGCCGTGCACAGCTATGAATCCTGGCAAAATCCATACATCACCGTGCAGCCCGGCATGGTGACCCTGCACGTCCTGCTCGCCGATGCGAACACTGTGGACTTCGGTGCAGGCGGCATGCTGCGTCCGGTGGGCGCCCGCCGGCAGGAACTCAATCTCGGCCCCGAAAAGCTTGGCGAAGCCATCAGCGCGATCCCGCAGAGCTCCTGGCCCTACGGCCGCGTCGTCGCCGTCGAAGAAGCCCACAACACCCCGGCGAGTGCGGAGCCCACCGTACGCCGTAACCTGGAAGCCACGGTCGGCACGCTGAACGATCTGGGGGTCATTGCTTATGACATGGCCACAGACACCGTCCGCTAGACGCCGTTTACCCTACGGTGTCGTTCTGACACGGCCTTCCCGTTGTCATCCCGCAGCGCAGCGGAGGGATCTGCTGTTTGGACAGCCGCTGCCCCTGGAAGGGGATGGTTTCAGGCGCCGCCGTGCCGCACATCGTCTCCGCGCACCCAGAAAATGACGTCCTCCGCGATATTGGTCGCGTGATCCCCTACACGCTCCAGATTCCGGGAGATCACCAGGGCGTTCAAAGCCTGCGCCGTACACTCCGGATGATCCTGGATGTAGCGATTCAACGAACCATAGGCGTTGCGGTTCATCTCGTCCACCTGGTCGTCCAGGGTCAACACCGAGCCGGCCATCTCCGCATCCGCCTCAATAAACGATTGCAGCGCCTTGCGCACCATCGCCGACGACAGCTGCGCCAGCTTGGGGATGTCCACCGGAAGATTGGTCACCTGCAACGTCCCGAGTTCCTTGACGCGGTTGGCGATGTTCACCGCCTGATCGCCTACCCGCTCCAGATCCGCATTGATGCGGATCACCGCGACGATGAAGCGCAGATCCACGGCCATCGGCTGCTCCATCGCCAGCAGATCCAGCGCCAGCTGATCGATCTCGCGTTCCATGCGGTTGATCGCCGGCTCGGACAGCAGCACCAGATCGCACAACTCATTATCCCGCTCGGAGTAGGCGGCCGTGGCGCGCGTGATGGCCTGCTCCACAAGCCCGGCCATCACCAGCAGCCGCTCTTTCAAACCGTCCAGTGCCTGGTGAAAACGTGTACGCATCAGCCGAACCTCCCGGTGATGTAATCCTCCGTCCGCTTGTCGGAGGGGCTGGTGAAGATCTTGTGTGTAGAGTCGAACTCGACCAGTTTGCCTGTGAGGAAGAACCCGGTCTGCTCGGCAACGCGCGCTGCCTGCTGCATGTTGTGCGTCACGATCACGATGGTGTACTGCGTCTTCAGATGAAAAATCAGGTCTTCGATCTTCGACGTGGACACCGGATCGAGCGCACTGGCGGGCTCATCCATCAGCAGCACCTCCGGATCCACCGCCAAGGCCCGCGCGATGCACAACCGCTGCTGCTGGCCACCCGAAAGACTCGACCCGGACTTCTTCTTGAGATCGTCCTTCACTTCATCCCAAAGCGCCGCTTGCCGCAGCGAACGTTCCACCACCTCGTCCAGCACCCGGCGCTTGTTGTAGCCATTCAGCTTCAAGCCGCTGGCGACATTGTCGTAAATCGACATCGTAGGGAATGGATTGGGCCGCTGGAACACCATGCCGATCCGCCGCCGGATCTCCACCGGCGAGGCATTCCTGTAAATATCCACGTCGCCCATCTGTACGGTGCCTTCAGCGCGCGCCCCGGGCGTCGTCTCATGCATCCGGTTCAGGCAGCGCACAAAGGTGGACTTCCCACAGCCCGAAGGACCGATCAGCGCGGTCGCATTGTTGGCCGGGATGTGAAGGCTGACATCCTTCAAGGTGTGCACCGGGCCGTACCAGGCGTTCAGGTTCTGGACCCGAATATCGACTCCCACTACTGTCCCCCTTTAAGCACACCGCGGCTGGCAAAGATGCGCACCGCCGTCACCGACGCCATGATCAGCACAATCAGCACCAGGGCGCCCGCCCAGGCCAGCCGATGCCACTCCTCATACGGCGAGATCGCATAGGTGTAAATCTGCAAGGGCAGCGCCGCGATAGGCTGCTGCATGTTGAAGCTCCAGAACTGATTGCCGAAAGCTGTAAACAGCAGCGGCGCCGTCTCCCCCGCCACGCGCGCAAAGGCCAGCATGCAGCCGGTAATGATTCCCGGAGAGGCCGTCCGCAGGCTCACCGCCGTGATTGTTCGCCACTTCGGCACGCCCAGCGCAAAGGCCGCCTCGCGTAGGGACGAG
>CAXSCE010000062.1:7881-12982 GCA_964236545.1 uncultured Bryocella sp. | reverse complement strand
GCCCCTCATGTACCTCCGGTGTGCTTGCCAAAACTGCCTCGAGTCGTTGCGCTTGTGCGGAGGGAAAAGGCTGCTCACCCAAGCTTGCCGTCTTTTATGGTTCCATACTTTTCGATGCGCTTGGGGCGTAACGAATAGGGCGAATCCCGTGTTCTGTGAACAGGAATCGATGTTCAGAGCCGGCTTCCTGCTGAGGCCGGTCTCTGAGGTGCGCACCGCGTGGTGTCCACCCCCGCAAAGCCCACCGCGGATTTTGATCCGGGGCTCGACTTTTTGGGCCTCAGAGGCGCCCGAAGGCGCGCTGAATGTCTTTCAAAGAATACCGCAAAGCGATGGGCCGACCATGCGGACAGCTGGTGGGGTGCTCGGTCTTTCCCAATTCGCTCAGCAGCCAGTCCATTTTTGCCGGGTCGAGCGGCGTATTGACCTTGATGGACGCGTGGCAGGCGATGGAGGCGGCGATCCGGGTGGAACGGGCCTCGGCGTTTTCGGCCTGCTGTTCGCGGCCGGCGGCGAGCACGTCCGCGAGCATGTGCTCGAGTTCCCTGCCCTCCAGCCCCACAGGCGCGGCCTTGATGGCGAGGGTGCGCGGGCCGAAGGGCTCGGCGTCGAAGCCATTGCGTTCAAGTTCGGCGGCAAGCGCGGCAAAGGTAACCATCTGCTCGGGAAGAAGATCGACGAGGACGGGCATGAGGAGGCGCTGGCGCTGGACGTGTTCGGTCCGCCGTTCGCGCAGGATTTTCTCAAAAAGAATGCGTTCGTGTGCGACGTGCTGATCGACGATCCAGAGACCTTCCTCGTTGGTGGCAAGAATAAAGCTGTCGCGCAGCTGACCCAGCGGCTTCAGGGTAGAGAGTGAGTTGAGGCTGGGGGCAGGCAGGGGCGAGGGGGTGGGCGGGGATGGAATGGAAGTGGCTGGACTTGAAGCGGCTGCCGGTTCGTCGTAGCCGACTGCCATGCCTGCGCCGGAAAAGCCCAACCGACCGGGGGAGGGTGAGACGACCGGCTGGCGCAGCGCGAAGGCGGTCGCCTCGTCGGGATCAATGGCGCCTTCGCTTTGCGGGAGTGTGGGATGCGGCTCGAAGACGGGCTGGTCTATGCCCTCAAGCGGACCAGGCAGGGGACTAACGTCGACGGTAAGCGACTCCGACGCCGTTGGCGCGGAGTGAAGCGCGGTGAAGAAGCTGGCGGCGGGGCGGGCCTTCATCATCGCCGTACGCACGGAGTCGCGGACGAAGTCGTGCACAAAGGCAGATTGCCGGAAGCGAACCTCGGTTTTGGCCGGATGCACGTTGACGTCGAGTTCCTGCGGGGGGAGCTCGAGAAAGAGCAGCACGACCGGGAAGCTGGTCGGCGGAATGATGTTGCGGTAAGCCTCCGTAAGGGCATGCAGGATGAGGCGGTCACGGATGAGGCGGCCGTTGGCGAAGATATAGACCGAGTTGCGGTTGAGCTTCTGGAGGTCGGGCTTGGAGACAAAGCCGGAAAGGCGGACGAAGCCGGGTTCGGGAGCCTCGTACTCCTCGTCGCGCTTCCAGGGCGGGGGCTCGGGCAGGCCGACGCGGCTGAAGTCGATCTCGGCGGCGACGGGAAGAAGCGAGTCAAAGGTTTCGCGGCCGAAGATCTGATAGAGGCGCTCGCCGGCGTCGGCGACGGCGGGGGCGGTGACCAGGGCCTGGGTGGCGGAGTGCAGCTCAAAGTGCTTGCCGGGGTGGGCCAGGGCGTAATGGGTGACCAGGGCGGCAACGTGGCCGAGCTCGGTCTGTTCGGAGCGCAGGAATTTACGGCGGGCGGGGGTGTTGAAGAAGAGATCCTTGATGGCCAGCGTGGTGCCGGTAGGCAGGCCGGCGTCTTCGACGCGCAGCAGGTTGCCCCCGGCGATTTCGAGGGAGGTGCCGAAGTCGTCTTCAGCGGCGCGGGTTTCGAGCAGGACGCGGGCGACGGAGGCGATGGAGGGCAGCGCCTCGCCGCGAAAGCCGAGCGTGGCGATGGAGAGCAGATCGTCAGAGGAACGGAGTTTGGAGGTGGCGTGGCGTTCAAAGGCGAGCAGCGCGTCATCGCGGCCCATGCCGACCCCGTTGTCGGTGATGCGGATGAGCTTGCGGCCGCCGGCCTCGACTTCCACACGGATACGCGTGGCCCCGGCGTCAAGGGCGTTTTCGAGCAGCTCCTTCACCACAGACGCGGGCCGCTCCACCACCTCACCGGCAGCGATTTGGTTGGCGACCTGGTCAGAGAGAACGTGGATCCTGCCCATGGAGCCATTGTATGGGTGCGTGTATGGGTGCGATGCTGCATGTCGAAGTGTACATAAAAGGAGAATCGCGCCATAATGGTGAGGAAGGTGACTCTTATGGCGAAGTGGCAAGTGAACCAGGCACGGAATCACCTGAGTGAGGTTCTGGACCAGGCAGACAGCGAAGGGCCGCAGATCATTACACGGCATGGCCAGGCCCGGTCTGTGGTGTTGTCCATGGATGCCTACCGGTCCTTGGAGGGGAAGGAAGAGCAGAAGCCCAATTTCGTTTCCTTTCTCCTGAGCGGCCCGAAGTTTGAGGATTTTGAAGTGGAGCGGGACCGGTCTGTCGGGGATCGGGAGATTGAGTTTTGAATCTGAAAGGCGGTTTTCTTCTCGACACAAACGTTGTTTCAGAGCTGAGGAAGCCACGACCGAACGAGGCCGTTGTGGCTTTTTCCCGGCAACTGTCGCCCGTACGCACCTTTGTGAGCGCCCTTACGATAGGGGAACTGCGCAAGGGAGCCGCTCTGCGTGGGCAACGGGATCCCGAAGCTGCCCAGGCGATCCATCTTTGGATCGACGCGTTGGAGGACGGTTATGCGGATCGCATTCTGCCGGTCGACACCCCCATCGCCCGCCTGTGGGGAGAGTTGAGTGGGCAACGCACGCGGCCGGTCGTGGACACGCTGCTTGCCGCCACCGCGATCCACCATCGGCTGACCTTGGTCACACGTAACGTCAGCGATGTGGAGGACACGCCCCTTGTGCTGCATAATCCGTGGCTGGCCTGAGACGATGGCGGCGTTCGACGGAACTTCCCGTAAAGGTGTTCCTCCGTTGCGCCGCGGGATGACCACAGAGCTTTAGGCGCAAGGTCTGGTTCGTGCTTCCGACCTGCCTGTGGGTCCGGAGCTGTCGCGCTCGGAATTATTTTCAGGCGCGTCCAAAGAGTGGATCATGCACCGTGATAAGAAGGATGGGACGAGATTCGGGGTGAGGCGGGCCGGCCCTACCGCGACGCGAGTTTTTCTATTGGCGGTCGAGCTTTGTGGACCGGCTTTGTGGACCAGGCAGGGCGGAGCGGCATCTGAAAATGGAGAGCCGGCTCGAGACAGGCCAATCTACCGAGTTCGCGGCCGTGGGTTAGGCCAGCCGCGAAGGGGCATATGCGATGGATCGAAGCAAACGCCGTTGGCTGTACGGCCTTTATCTCCTGGCAACCGTTCAGCTGACCTGGTGCTATCTGTGGTTGACCCGGCCGTATGTGAACACATTTCTGTACGAGCAGGGGCAGGAACGCATGCCGTTTCAGGGCCGCAGCCTGATGATGCTGCCCATGCGGCTGGCGCACAACAATGGCCCGCTGCGCGCGGTGGATCGCCTGCTCTCCCGGTCGCATTTCTGGTTTCCCCGTCCAGGCCATCCGGAAGTGCTGGTGCAGGCCGCAATCGATGTGGTTTGCGTGGCGGTGACGGGTATTTTGACGACTCGGTTATACCAGGCGAGTTCGCGCCGGCAGCTCCTGACCTATTTCATCTACCCCCTGGTGCTGGTGGTCTGGGCGGTTACGTATGTTCTGCATACGGTACAGAACTTCCGCTTTCTCTACGATTTGCCCAGTTTGGCTTTCTTTACCGGAGCCGTTTACCTGGTCTACGTCCGTCGGCATCCCATCTGGTTTGCAGCGCTGTTTCTGGTGGCGACAACCAATCGTGAGACCACCCTGCTGCTGTTGCCGCTGTATGCGATTGACCGTAGCCTCGTGGGGGGACGATTCCGTTGGCAGCGGTTATTTGCGTGGCGCACGACGGCCCTCGTGCTGCCGCTGCTGGCCGCTTGGGTCGCCTGGGAAGTCTTTATAAGACATCATTTTGCGGGCAACCGCTCGGAGTTCTACCCGCGGTTGAACTGGAATGTGAAGTCGATCCTGGTGCCGCAGGCCTGGCCGCAGATGTTGAGTGCGGGCGGGTACCTGCTGCCTTTTGTGCTGGTGACGTGGCGGCAGGTGCCGGACCCGCGGCTGCGGGCGTGGCTGTGGCTGGTTCCCCTGTGGCTGGTGTTCATGTTCAGCTACGGCATCCTGGTGGAAACCCGGGTCTTCGGCGAGCTGATTCCGTTGGTGGTCTGCTGTGCCGCGCTGATTGTGGAGGAGTCCTTGGTGACGAGGGTCTTCGGCGAGATGCAGGACAGTTTGCGAGGGGAAGAGAGGCTGCGGTCCATCTCGCGGGCGGCTTGAGGCACGACTGGGCGGTAAAGCGCCCATTCCTTTCGGAATGACAAACGGAACAGCAGGGTTATCGGGTGGTCGGGTGTACACCGTGGCGCTTGACGAGGTCGGTCACGTGCAGAACGGCTTCGACCGGGGTGTTGGGGACGATCCCGTGGCCGAGGTTGAAGATGTGGCCGGGGCGGTTGCCGGCCAGTGACAGGATCTCGCGGACGCGGGACTCGATGACCTGCTCAGGGGCAAAGAGGGTGATGGGATCGAGGTTACCCTGGACCGCACAGCCGGGGCCGACGGCGCGCCAGCCCTCATCGAGCGGAATACGCCAGTCAAGGCCGAGGACATCGGCACCGGTTTCACGCATCGCCGGCAGCAGGGAGGCGGTGTCCACGCCGAAGTAAATGACCGGGACGCCCAAAGCCTGGACGCGGCGGACGAGTTCGGTCGTGGAGGCGAGCACGTAGTCGCGGTAGTCGGCGACTGAAAGCGCGCCGGCCCAGGAATCGAAGATCTGGATGACGTCGGCGCCGGCCTCCACCTGTTGGGCGGCGTAGGCGGTGAGAACGGCCAGGAGCTTCTCGAGCAGCAGGGGCCAGGCTCGGCTGTCGGGGTGGGCGGATTTCGGGCTCGCGCCGGAG
>CAXSCE010000062.1:0-7781 GCA_964236545.1 uncultured Bryocella sp. | reverse complement strand
GCGCTCGCTTCGGAATACAGGGGTCTCTCCGCTCCGTCAGAGCTTTGCTCTGACTCCGGTCGAGATGACGGGTGTGTGGAGGGAGCGGAAGTCGGGCTTGCGCCGGGGGCGCTCGCTTCGGAATACAGGGGTCTCTCCGCTCCGTCAGAGCTTTGCTCTGACTTCGGTCGAGATGACGGGTGTGTGGAGGGAGTGGAGGTCGGGCTTGCGCCGGGGGCGCTGGCGGAGGAGTATAGGGGTCGCTCTGCTCGGGCGCCTTGCGCCTCGAGTCGAGAGGACGGATTTGCGGGGGAGCTGGCGTACATCAACTTCTTGGTTTCTATGTAGTTGCGGGAGCTGCCGCCTTCGATCATGTAGCTGGCGAGGGTGAAGGGCGCGCCGATGAAGCCGATCATGCCGAGGGTGTCCATGTTTTGGGTGAGGACTTCAGGGGCGCTGGGGACTCCAGGGGTTTTGGTGGAACCCACCTTAACCGGCTTCGCCGGTGAAGATGGGGCATCTTGGTTTGGGGTAATCGAGTATGGGGCACCCTGGTTTGGGGTACTTGGGTGGGGGGCACCCTGGTTTGTGCGGGTGTTGAAATGTTTAGCTACTTTGGTGATTGCCTCCGCGACGTAGTTGAGTTCGTCGGCGCGGTCGGTTCGGAGGGCTTCGACGTGGGCGAGAGAGCGAATGGGGTTGTGCACCACGGGGCCTTCGCCGTTAACGAACTCAAAGTCGAGGCCCATGGGGGTGAACGGGAGCAGAAGGTCGGCGAAGATGATGGCGGCGTCGACGCCGAGGCGCTCGGCGGCGGTGATTGTGACCTCGGCGGCGATTGCTGGGGTGCGGCAGATTTCGAGCAGGGTGTGGTGACGCCGGACCGCCATGTATTCGGGCATGTAGCGGCCGGCCTGGCGCAGAAACCAGACGGGGGTGCGGTCCACGGGCTGACGAAGACAGGCACGGACGAAACGGCTGCTTCCCTGCCCTGCGTTGTCCGGTTCTTGTGACATGAGTTCCCCCAGCTGTTCAGGCTAGCACCCATAGACGGCTGGCGAGGCGATCATGCGTAGGCTTATTGACCGTACTGCCTGCGGAAAGGGATGTGGTAAGCGACGCCGATGGTGCCAAGGGTCGGCGTGAATTGGAAAGTGCCGGTATTCCAGCGCTGGCCCTGGACGTCCAGCTTGAGGTCGAAGTGGTTGGTGAGCGTGAAGTCGAGGCCGCCGCCGTAGTTGTAGACGATCGAGTTGTCGCCGGTGTAGTTCGTGTTTTGGGGGTAGTGGATGTCGCCCGGGCCGACGAGGAAATCGAGGTAGGGCACCACGCGGCCGAAACGGTGCGCCCCGCGCAGGCCGAAGAGGTAGGAGTTTTCGTGCGCAAAGGAGTTCCCATTGACGTTTGCGCGGAGTTCGAGGGAGAGCTCGGCCGGGAGCCGCCGGAGGTAGCGGGTGTAGTCGAGGCCGAAGGCGACGCCGGCGGCGTTGTTGGGTCCGTAGGCGGGGTAAGCAATCTGCGCGCCGGCAAAGACGGAGATGTCAGCGGCCCGGCTGGCGGTGACGCCGGCCTGGGCGTGGGCGATACCTGAGGTGAGGAGAAGGGCGGTCGCGGCAGCGATCGGGAATCGGGGGGAACGTCCCCGGGCTTCGGGAGAGAGAAAGGTCATGCAGTTCACCAGGGTGGAGAAGGGGAATCGTGGGGAGCTTGAGGGTTGATGACGAGTGGAATTGGACGCTCTTCGGGCTGACCGGCGATCGCCGTTTCCCAGAACGGGATATGTAGGTAGTCGGGGAATGCGGGTTTTCGTGTTACACGGGCCGGGTTTGGCTACACTGGGGGGCGGGGCTGGAGCCAAGGGCGCTCGTGTGCGCAGGGGAGCGTGACAGCCCGACTATGAAAAGAGAGTTGATGTGGTCTTATGACGAATTATCTTGAGTTGCCGGCGGGCGAGAAGGCCCCGGAGCTGGTGAATGCGGTGATCGAGATTCCGCTGGAGTCCAGCATTAAGTTCGAGTATGACAAGGAGTTGCACGTCTTTCGCGTGGATCGCAACCTGTACTCGGCCGTGCATTACCCCGGGGATTACGGGTTTATTCCGAGCACGCTGGGCGATGACGGCGATCCGCTGGATGTGCTGGTGCTGGTGGAGCGGCCCAGCTTTCCCGGTTGCCTGATGGAGGTGCGGCCGATCGGAGCGCTGGAGATGATCGACGGCGGTGAAGGGGATGAAAAAGTCCTTTGCGTGGGTTCCAAAAACCCGCGGTACGAGGGTGTGACGGAGTACAAGCAGATTCTGCCGCATGTGCTGAAGGAGATCTCCGAATTTTTCCGGACGTACAAGAACCTGGAAAACAAGAAGGTGGAGATTGGCGGCTGGAAGGATGCGGCTTTCGCCAAGGATCTGGTGACCAAGGCGCAGAAGGCGTATGTGGAGAAAAACGCCGGCAAGTAAGCCAGCCCGGAGCCGGCCCTTTCAGCTTCATGAGGGTCGGCGTCCGAGCTTTGTTGTGACAAACTTCCAGGTGACGAGCTTCTCTGGCAAGGGCTTCTCTGTGAGCAGATAGACGAGGGCTCCGGTCAGGGCCACCAGCACGGCGAAGAGGGGTGCGGGTACCGGGCCAACGCGTTCGGCGCGGGCGGCCCAAAGAGCGAAGAGGATCAGTAGAGCCGGGCCCACACCGGACAGCACCGCACCGGACAGGCCGCCGAGGATGCGAAATGGGCGCGGGAGGGCGGGTTCTCGGCGGCGCAGGACGATCAGGGCGGCAAACTCGAGCAGGAGCGCGGCGCCGTAAAGTACGAGGTCGATGGAGATGAGGCGTTCAAAGCTGAAGCGGAGGGCGAGCGCCCACAGTGTGGCGCAGGCGACGAGCGCCGCATACGGGATGCCTCGGGCGTTTTCGCGGCTGAGCCAGCGCGGCAGCAGGCCGTCCCCGGCCATGGCACAGGGCACGCGGGCGTAGCTCATTGTGAGCGAGTTGAACATGCCGACGCCGTTGATCATGCCGCCGAGCACGACGGCCAAGCCGAGCCAAGGGCCCACAATGACCCGGGCGGCGTCGGTCCAGGCGCCGGTGGAAAAGCGCGCGGCGCCGAGCCCGGCAAGGCCGACCGCCAGCAGGGGAAGAATGTAGGTGACGGCGACCAGGACGGCGGCGGCGAGCATCGCGCGAGGGTAGCTGCGCTGCGGATTCTCTACTTCCTGGGCGACGGTGGAGGCGTTGTCCCAACCCATGTAGTTCCACATGGCGACGGAGAGGGCGCCGGGGAGATTCGTTGACGGAGATGGGGCAAGCAGAGCGCCGGATCCGTGGCCGTGCCATCGCCAGAGAGCGACGGCGATAAGGACGATGAATGGGGCGAGCAGGACCGCGAAGAGGGCCATCGAGCTGTCGCCCACGGCTTTGGCCCCGCGCAGGTTCCACAGCGTACAGCCCATGACAACGGCCAGCGCCCAAAGCGTGCCGCGGTAGCCGGCGGTCCACGCGGGAGCGACGCGGCCGAGATAGAGGACGAAGATAGTGGGATAGATTGCCATGTCGAAGACGCTGGCGGCGAGCGAGAGCCAGGCCTCCTGAAAACCCCAGAAGCGGCCGAGAGCGCGGTGCACCCAGACGTAGTAGCCGCCCTCGGCGGGGAGGCTGCTGGCAAGCTCGCCCACCATGAGCGAGGTGGGCAGGCTCCAGAAGAAGGGCAGAATGGCGAGAATGAGCAGGGCGCGCCAGTAACCGGCCTCGCCAATGATGTCTTCGAGGCCATAGGGGCCGCCGGAAACCATGAAATAGGTGGCGGCCACGAGCGGGATGAGGCGCAGCTTGCCTCCAGCAAAGCGGCGGGTTTGGGCTATTTCGGGTGCCTCCAGAGGGATGAGCTGTGGCTTGTGACTGCAGTTAAGCAGAGTATAGGGGCTTGCGTCGTGCTGCGCCTGGTTCAGAGTCCGCTATGGAGCGCTTCAGAGAGGGCGCAACTTCGTCAGTTCTCTATCGCCTCGCGCAGCGCGGCGGAGGGATGTATTTCTTGCCTGCGCCGGCAACCCTCTTCCGGAAGTGTTGGAGCAGCCGCGACGGAATACAGAGATCCTTCCACTTCGCTCCGGTCAGGATGACGGCTTCTTTTCACGAGAAGAGTCAAGGCTGAGTCCCTGTCGGCTGTTGGATCCAGTGTTGCAGGTCGTTGGGGTTAGCCAGTTTGCCTTCGAGAACCGCATCGATGAGGGCGCGGGTGCGGAAGGCGGCGAAGGGTGCGTCGATACGGGCCGGAATTTGCTGGCCGGCGAATTTGATGAAGACGGCTGGGCGGTCGACGAGGGTGCCACCCTGGCTGGCCCGCTCCTCTTCGGCGGTCCAGAAGCCGGAGTTGCGCCAAACCGCGGACGTGCGCCAGCCGTGGTCGCCCATGACGATGAGGGTGGTGCGGTCCCAGCTGCCGTCGGCCTTCATAAGTTGGCGCAGGTGGCCGATGTAAAGGTCGGCGAGAACCAGATTGTCGAGGTAGGAGGTGCGGTGGTCGGGAAAGTGACCGGTACGGCGATCGTAGAAGCCCCAGGGGTGTGGGATGGGCATGTGGAGCAGCAGGAGGCCGGCGTTTTGGGCCTGCAGGAGGCGATCTCCGGCAAAGAGGAGCTCACGGTAATCGGCAGCGTGGTTTTGGACGTCGAGTTGGCCCGCTTCGTCCGCCTTCGATGCTGGATGCATGGTGTTGCCGAGGAGGCGCACCCCCTGTACGACCGCGCGCAAGGGAGCAAGTGCGTTCGCGGCCAGGGAGCCTTCGGCGGAGAGGCCTTCAGGCAAATCGTCGTGGTAGGTCCAGAAGCAGCGATTGAGGACGGCGGGCAGAAGGCGGCAGTAGGGCTCGTACCAGCCGGCGATCCCTGTGGCCAGGCCGGAGTGCAAGGCGTCAGCAAATACCGTATCGGCTGGGTTTAGAGGCTGCCAGTGGAGAGGTTTGCGGAGTTCCAGCAGAAGGTGCCTGCCGTCAGCGGTGGGCGCGGTCTCCGCGAGCGGCAAACCGGTGAGCAGCGAGGGAACCGCAATGCGGGTGTATTCGGCGGCGGCCTCCGTGTGGGTGAGAACGGCGGAGCCGGCGGCGAGGCGATCGAAGTTGGGCAGAGCGAGGCCGGGTTGGCGGTGGGAAAAGATCTGGTCATAGGAGAGCTCGTCGAGAATGACCCAGACCACGCGAGACTGCGAGGGGTTCCCTTCCCTGACCTGGCCCTTGCCCGCGCCCGCGCCCGACGGCGCCGGAGCGTGGGCAAGGGCGACAAACGGTGGGTTGAGATGCCGGGTCTGCCAGCCATTCCACAACAGCTGGCCAAAGAGGAAAAGGCCGCCGAAGGAGAGAAGCGTGAATGCGGTAGTGAGTGCAAGGTGAACTCGGCGAAACGGGAGGACAAGCGCATCGAGACGGGCAAGCGTGACGAGGAAAGCCGCCGCCGCGCAAGCGAGGAGCACACCCAGCAGCCAGAGGCGGGCGGGATGGCCGGCAAAGGCGGCCACCGTAGACAGGAGAACCGCCGGCAGTGGCAGCAGAAGGGCGGCCCAGAGCACCAGCTGGAGGCGCGGATGAGACCGCGCCCAGAGCAGAAGCAGAGCAAGAAGGAGAGTGAGGAGAAGCGTGTCCAGAATCGCAGCGGCAAAGAGTACCGCGGCGTTGCCGGGCAGGTGAAAGATCAATTCGTGTTGCGGCGAGACGAGAGGACCTGTGAGGTACAGCAGATAAAGACTGACGATCGCCAAGGCGACGGCGGCGTCGGAAGCAAAGGCTTTCACTCCCGGGAGCTCTCACGGGAAGCGCGCTGGGGGCGGCGTTCGAAGTGAAAAAGGATACGGCCATTGGCGAGCGGTTGTTCGGCGACGGCCGTGAAGTGCCCGGCAAAGATCTTGCGGAAATTGCTCTCGGTAATGCCGGCGAAGATCGCGTCACGGCCGCGGACAAGCCCGCGAAACATGGGGTCCGTGGGAGGAACCCACTCGAGGATCAGGGTGGCGGCTGTCAATGAGGCGCAGAGGGCGGCGACCTCGGCGAGGGGCACCCCGTCATGCAGGAGGAGATGGTGAAGCACCGCGAGCATGAGGACAGCGTCAAAATTTCCCTTGCAGCGGTCAAGAAAGCCGCGGCTTTCGCGGTTGCACCAGCCGGCGGCAGGGGTGGGGTTGGCGAGATCGGCGACGAGCGGCAGGATTGGCTTTCCCTTCCCGGCCAGACGGCGGCAAAGCTGGTCGACCGTGTGCTGGTCGGTGTCAATTGCGACCACCTCGGCGCCGATGTCGGCGGCCAGCTCAGAGTAGACGCCGCTGTTGCAGCCGACATCCAGCACGCGGGTGGGGCGGCTTTCGGCGAGGGTCTGGGAGACAAAAGCCTGCTTGGCGGCCCCATCGGCCTCGCTGTAGTGGGTAGCGGTGCCGGTGTAGGCGGTCCAGCGGGAGGTTCGCGGCGAGGGGACCGCCCGGCGCATCGCGCGGCCGAGGTTATCGAGGGTGCGGCGAAGAATGTGCTCGACGAGTTCGGGATCCCGTTCCCGGCGGAGGGGAGCCGATTCGGCACCGGCAGATGTTTTGTCCGGGCGCAAGCGACCGAGCAGCGAGGGGAGCGTGACTGCTGAAAGTGCCGGCTGGCGCAGGCGGGCGGCCCAGGACAGCAGGGGGTAAAGCTCTTCAGGTTCCAAACCATCACGACGAAGGATGGCGGTGCGGAGGGGCCAGCCCAGCCTGGCGTTGGCGATCATCGGCAGGAGAAAGGTGCGGATGAACTGACCGTATGCCAACCAAAGGGGAAGGGTTCGATCCAACCGGGCTACCGAGAGAACGTCGACGAAAACGGGCTGTGTGCCGCGAAAGAGAATGTTGAGCGGCGTGGCGTCCTTGAGGATCCAGCCTTCGGCGAGGAGATCACGGCAGAGGGAAAGGGTAAGCTCGGCGGCGGACAGCCAAAGGGCGGGTGACCACTCCCAGGGATAGGAGGGAAAGGCGATGAGCGGATGCCGAAGGACGAGCGGCCCCTGATCGGCAGGATTTGCATGATCGCGACCATCCCGCCGGTCGGCTGCGACCGCCGACCCAGTCTGGCCGAGGGTAAGCACCTCACTCGAGACGAGACGGCCTTCAGCAACCAGGCGAGCCGCCAGGGAGGACGTGAGGAACTCCAGCAATTCAGCCTCGAAAGCAGGCTGGATGAAGCGATAGGCGCCGTCGGATCGGAGTTCCACACTCCCGGCAGGGTCCCGGAAGGTCCGCGGAACCGGCAAGTGAAGCTCATCGGTCTGCATCGGGGACTCCGCCTAGCGGTCCGCCCGGGACACGATGACCTGGGCGGCGAGAGGTTTTTTGGATTCAGACCGTACAAAGAGGCGCTTGAGGGTTCGACGAAAGTAGAAAAGAGCCCCCGAGGCGACCGCGCCCAGACTTTGGAAGAGCAGAAGGCATGAACCCGGATCGGTGTAGGCATAGGCGCGACGCTCGAGGCACAGCCCAAGGGAGAAAACGAAGAGCAGGGTCACTGACCAATATGTCCATCGAATTGCCATTAAGTTCCTTGTCTCTGGTCTTGCCTTTGCGTTACAGACGAGCAGACCGTGCAGGAAGTTGCGATTCCCTGCCGAGTTTTCGGAATCTTGTTTGACAGGTGTTTATAGTTCGCTGCGATCGCTATGGCAGAAAGGGACGCAGATACTCATTCTGAAATTTCCCGTTCGGATCAAGAGTTTGTATCAGCTCCTGGAAGGCAGGCAGGCGAGGATAACGCCTGGCGACGCAATCTGGCGTCATCGTAAAGACCTTTCCCCAGTGGGGGCGGGCGTCGAA
>CAXSCE010000061.1:0-13703 GCA_964236545.1 uncultured Bryocella sp. | reverse complement strand
GAGATCGGCGGGTAGAACGTGAAGCGCGGCTCGCCGGCGTTATAGGCCCCCAGGTCTGTCCAGTGTGGGTACAGAACCCCGCCGCGCATCTGGCGTGCGGCATCCAGCCAGTTGGAAAGGTGAAACGGAAAATCGTCGCCACAGGCGCTGCCATGTGCGTGCAGCGGAACGACGACAGAGAGGGCAACCAACGGCAAGAGCAGGAGCCTGGCCGACTCCGGCAGGGCCTGCCGGTGCTGCATGGTCCGGGGATTTGCATGGGGGGCTGCGGTCTGGATTGGATACAGCAGGGTCTCGGGCATGGTGAGTTGCCGTCCTAGAAGCGCGGTTTGTAGTTTGGATCGGGCGGCTGCCAATGGCCGTGGCGCAGGTTGAGAGTGCCCGGCAGCTCGCGCACGAACGGGAAGGAGCGGACCGTGCGGCCGTCCATCAGCAGATCCCCACTCGTCATATTGAGCAGTAGCACGAGCAGAACGGCATAGTGCTCGCGAGAGGAAAGCGCCGCCGGAACACCTTCCGTAAAGCGGCAGACGGTAAGCAGGGCAAGAAAGCTGGTGAGCATGACCATGGCGTTAAAGCGCGCCACGTCGAAGCCCAACAGGTGCATGGTCAATGGGGAAAGGCTCGCGACCACAGCAGAAGCGCCGATCCAGCGCGGCACAGGCCGGCGGACGGTGCGGAGCAGACGGCGTGTCGCCAACACCAGAAGCAGGACCGTGGGCCCCATCGTGACGAGGCAAACCAGCTGCTGACGCCACCAGGGCGCGCGTGAGGCCACATCACGCATGATGTACAAGTTGTCCCGGGTGGAGCGCACAAGGACGTCATACATCGCCGTATCGGTCGGGAAGTCGACGAGTTGCGCGATATGGCCGGTGAGCCCATTGAGCTGCGCCGGCGTCATTGGCGGATGCAGCGCCAGGCGCACCGTTGTGGCCAGCGATACACCAAGAAGCAGGCCCACCGCTCCCAGAATGGCAGGTTTACCCAATTTTTTCGCATCGCCGGCAAAGCCCTGCGCCAGAAAGCTGAACAGCAAAACGGGCAGGAAGACGAACAAAAACATTTCATGCACCGCCAGCGCAAATACCGCCGCGGGCAGCGCGCCGGCAAAACGGATCCAGAACGGACGAATGGAGAGTAGAACCAACGTAAGCAATAGAAGAAGCACTTCGAAGTAGCCGACCATGTGCGCCATGTACACCAGCGCGTAGCTTGAAAAAAACAGGGCGACGATTTCGGGCGAGAGCACACGTTCCCGTGCTCCTCCCCACCATGTGAACACCAGCAGAAAAGCCACAGTGGAGAGCAGGAGAAGCCAAGAGAACACGGCAAAACGGCTGTAGATTTCCAGGTGCAGGGGCCGCGCTAAAGCGGCGCCGAACATGCCGCGTTTGATCAAACCCAGGCTGTAATCCACCTGCGCCTGCGTGGCGGATTTGTAGTTGGGCAAGCGGATGGCCTTGGCGACAGAGATGGCTGCCAGCACGGGAGAGACCGCCCACCAGAAGCGCCGGTCGTCCTTTGCTTGTTCCGCTGTCATCCCGTGCCGGTTCCTCTACCTGGGTGACGGGTTTGCGTGGCCGTCCCAAAATGAATCAGAACAAAGCGGCAGAGTGCGACCCATCCCCCGGAGGTGTTACCTGCTGACGCTTTTGCTTAGGCTGTAAGGGCGATTCCTTGGCCCAGAATGGAACAGCATGACGCTGCAACCACCGGCCCAACCCGTTTGCTTACAGCCGGGCGCAGGCCGCGATCAGGAGCGCCGCGGGCCTGGAAAGTTGTGGCCGACCGGCCTGAACGAAGAGCCGGAAAAAGGGCAGGGAAAGGGGCAAGGGAAAGGGCAGGGGAAGGTCAATCAGCTACTGATTGCGGTGGTGGCGTGCTTCTGCGCCTGGATGCTCTCGATGCCCAGCTTCCCGACCACAGATGGCCCGGTGCACATGTACTACGTTCACGTGCTCGGGAGCCTGCTCGCGCATAGCAACGCCGAATATGCGCACTACTTCCATATCCGGCATCTGCTGCCCCCTTACTCGCTGTACTACTACGCCTTGTTGCTGTTGTCGGGCATCATGCCGATGCTCGCAGCGGACCGGGTCATCATCTGCATCTACTTTGTCTCCTTTGTGTTCGGATTTCGCTTTCTTGCGCGGCAGATAGGCGGCTCTGCCGACCTGATGACGCTGCTCTGTACACCCCTGCTCCTGAACTGGCCGCTAGGCATGGGCTTTGTGAACTTTTGCCTGTCGCTTTCGTTCTCCCTTTGGGCAGCCGGGCTTTGGTTGAAGGTGCAGGGCACGCGCACTGTTTGGGGTCGCGTGAGTTTTCTCGCACTGGTTACGGGCATCATGTTGACCCATCCTGTGCCGCTGCTGCTTTTACTGGGGGTCGCAGGAGCGTTGCTGCTGGCTCGCGTGGTGCAGGCGGTGGG
Source organism: uncultured Bryocella sp. (assembly GCA_964236545.1). Classification (GTDB taxonomy): domain Bacteria; phylum Acidobacteriota; class Terriglobia; order Terriglobales; family Acidobacteriaceae; genus Granulicella. The sequence goes on along the minus strand of CAXSCE010000061.1, from coordinate 11,269 downwards.
GGAGGCAGGACGCTTTGTTCTTCCGCGTCACGGCATAGCGGATCTGATGACGCTGGGCCTCGCTACACTCAATGTCGGCTATGTGAAGCTGTTTGCAAACGGCAATCCGTTGAAGCAGGTGAATGAAACGGAGGGCGCACCGCCGGCGTTCTGGAAGGTAGTGGAACAGCAGGCGACTATCTGCCCCCGTGAGCATGCGCTGGCCTTTGTCTTTGGCCGAACCCCTGACATCCTGCTGTATCGCTCTGTACTTCTCGCAACTTTGCTGCTGGCCATGACGTTGGCGGCGGTTCAGTTCCGGCGTAACCGCCGCGCCGGCGTGTGGCGCAGGAGCGACACGTTTCTGGTGCTCGGTGTGGGGCTGTTTTGTGGCCTGCCCTTTATTCCTCCGCAGCTGAACGGTCTTTACTTCTTTGCAGATCGACTGGTGATCTGTGTCTGGCTATCCTTTCTACTGGCGGCCAGCGGATGGTCCGGACGCCAGGGAGCACCGGTCGAGTCGAAAAATTCTTTGGGCCCTGTGTCCGCCTGGGGCGGACTTGCTTTTTCCTGCGTGGCGTTGACGCTGCTGGGCGATGCCACACTGCTCACCAGTGCAAATCGCATCCTGCGCCCAATTGCCCGGGAGATCGCCGACCTGGAACAACGTCCACTTGGCCTGGGAGGACAGGTCGGTTTTCTGATGGAAGACGCCCGTCCGATGCTTGGAAAAGCGCCGGAGGGGCCTTCGTGGAATCCCTACCACTGGGCGCTGATGCATGCCTTTCGACAGGGCAATGCCGTGATCGCCAATGCGCCGTGGATGCATGAGAGCATCATTCCCGTGGCCCCCTCGGGGGCGCTTCCGGAGGTCTCTATCGCAGCGCTGCGGGAGCCTTTTGCAAACGAGGTTCAGCGCGATCTGCTGCGGTCTCCAGGGGATCTTCGGCAGACGTTGAGCCAGACTTCATTCTTTCTGGTGAATCAGGTGGACCGTTCGGCTCTGGAGGCAGGCGAGCCTTTGTTGCTGCGGGCTGGGGGCTCCGCCCGCAATTGGAGCTGCGCCGCAGCATCCTGGTACCGCGTGTGCAGCCAGACGGTAGATGTAGCACAGGCCGCGTCGTCACTGCCTGTAAGCTCCCACGTTGTGCAGCCGGTTCGGCCCAACCGCGCGTTTCGGCGGCCTATATCGGTTCAGCCTGGAGTTCGTAAGCCTTAAGCAGCCGAGCCGGGTGAGGTTGGCGGGGAATGGCCGCAGTTGAACGAGGCAAACGGCTTTTCATTACAATGAAGTGGCCATGCAGGAAACCATACATCCCCCATCCGCGGAGCCAGGACGCTATACGCCGGCGGAAATAGAACCCAAGTGGCAGGCGCTTTGGGCTGCCGATCCCACGCTGTACCGCGCCGAGGAACACACGAGCGGTAAGCCAAAGTTTTATTGCTGCGATATGTTGCCCTATCCCAGCGGCCAACTGCATGTGGGTCACGTGCGCAACTACGCCATTGGCGACGCGCTGGCGCGGTACATGTGGATGTGCGGCTACAACGTATTGCACCCGATGGGCTGGGATGCGTTTGGACTGCCAGCGGAGAACGCCGCGCTCAAAAACCGCACGCAACCTCGCGATTGGACGCTGCGCAACATCGAGCAAATGAAAAAGCAGATGGAGCGCCTGGGGCTGGGCTACGACTGGGCCGGCACCGAGCTGACCACCTGCCTGCCGGACTATTACCGCTGGAACCAGTGGTTTTTCCTGAAGATGTATGAGCGGGGTCTGGCGTACCGGAAGACCTCGAAGCTGAACTGGTGCTCCCGGTGCGCGACCGTGCTGGCCAATGAACAGGTGGTGGGCGGCTGCTGTTGGCGGCATGAGGACACCCCCGTGGAACAGCGCGAGATGGTGCAGTGGTTTTTGCGCATCACGGCCTACGGCAACGAGCTGCTCGACGGCCTGGACGCACTGCCGGGCTGGCCGGAGAAGGTGCGCACCATGCAGCGCAACTGGATCGGCCGGAGCGAGGGCACAGAAATCACGTTCAAGGTGCAGGGCGCAGAGGGCAATGGCGCCATCGCCGCTGATCTGATCGCTCGCAGCGGTCTTCAAGAGATCGGGGATGGGGCCCCTTCCGAGTTGTCCTCCCCCGGCGCAGTGGAGGGTTCCGCTGCCCGGCCGGAGAAGGCGGAGGCTGCGGGCATCACCGTCTTCACCACGCGCGTGGACACGATCTTCGGAGTCACCAGCCTGCAGTTGGCTCCGGAACACGCCCTGGTGAAGCAGTGGGTTGGCTCGGATGCCAACCTGGCACGCGAGGTGGACGCGATGGTCGCGCAGCAGCAGGCAGCCAAGGAAGCGGGTGAGCCGGGTGGCGGTCTGGGCAGCATCGAAAAGCATGGCGTCTTCACCGGTCACCATGCGGCCAATCCGTTCACCGGCGAAAACCTGCCGGTCTGGGTGGCGAACTACATCCTTGCCGATTACGGCACGGGAGCGATCATGAGCGTGCCTGGGCATGATGAGCGCGATTTTGAGTTTGCGACCAAGTACGGCCTGCGCATCAAGCGCGTTGTTGCGCCGAACCTTGATACAGACGATCTAGCCCTGCCGTATCTCGGGGAAGAAGAGGCCGTACTGATTGAGTCCGGCGAGTGGACCGGCGAGAGCTGCCTCGAAGCGCAGGAGAAGATGGGGCACCATGCCGAAACGCACGGCTTTGGCAAGCGCACCACCACGTTTCGCCTGAAGGACTGGGGTGTGAGCCGGCAGCGCTACTGGGGCACACCCATCCCGATGGTGTACTGCCAGAATGGCCACGAGGGCCTGGCCGCGGGTGGGGTGGTTCCGCTGCCCGAGTCGGCCTTGCCCGTGATCCTGCCCGAAAATGTGACCATCACACAGGAAGGCGGCTCGCCCCTGGGCAAGGTGCCGGAATTCGTGAACACCACCTGTCCGGTTTGCGGCGGCCCCGCGCGGCGCGAGACCGACACGATGGATACCTTTGTGGATTCGAGCTGGTATTTCTATCGCTACACGGATGCGGGGAACAGCAGCGCGCCGTTTGACCCGGCCAAGGCGAATTACTGGTTTCCGATCGACCAGTACATCGGCGGCGTCGAACACGCGATTTTGCACCTGATTTATTCGCGATTTTGGACCAAGGTGATGCGCGATCTGGGCCTGATCGCCAATGACGAGCCTGCCGCGCGCCTGTTCACCCAGGGTATGGTGATCAAAGACGGCGCGAAGATGTCCAAGTCCAAGGGCAATGTCGTGAGCCCCGACGAGATGATCGACAGATTTGGCGTGGATGCCACGCGGGTCTACGCTCTGTTTGCCACCTCGCCTGACCGCGAACTGGATTGGCAGGAGGATGGCGTGGCGGGCGTCAGCCGCTTCCTGGCCAAGGTGTATCGCCTGGTCACAAAGTACGCCGGCACCGTACGGTCGGCGCCCCCGGCGCGGGAGGAGAGGGCCCACGCCGCTGCCCCGGCCGACAGGACGCCGGCTGCTACTGCGCTGCTGCGCTCCCTGCACCAGACCCTGGCCAAGATCACCGAAGACTTTGCCGGGCGCTGGCATTTCAATACTTCGATCAGCGCGGTGATGATTCTTGTGAACGAACTCACCGCCGCCGAAGCCGCAATGGATGCCGGCGAAGTCCCGCAGGCTACGGTCGCCGAGCTGCTGCGGTCGCTCACGCTGATGCTCGCGCCCTTTGCGCCGTTTCTCGCGGCGGAACTGTGGGAGGCGATGGGGGGCACTGGCGCCGTCTTCCGCCAATCATTTCCCCAGGCCGATGCTGAGCTGGCCAAAGAATCCGAGCTGGAAGTACCCGTGCAGGCCAATGGCAAGCTGGTGGTGGTGGTCAAGGTCGCGGCCGATGCCGACGACGAGGCGATGAAGGCGGCCGCGCTCGCAGATGAAAGGGTCGCCGCCCGCATGGAGGGCAAAACGCTGGTGAAGACGATCGTGGTGAAAGGCAAGCTCGTGAATCTGGTGCTTCGGTAGTTCCTTTGCCACCGTGGCTTCACCAGAGTGTCGCCTGATTGAAGGAGGATGCCTTTCCGCGTTGGTTTTTGGCGCTGCGAGCAAACAGCAGATCCCTCCGCTGCGCTGCGGGATGACAACAAAAGCGTGCTGTGGGACGGCAACGGTAAGACACTGCGGGATGGCGAAAGACTCTGTGGGATGGCAACGAGAAGACGATGTCAGAGCCGAACCTGAAGGTAAAGAGGTCTGGCGCAGCGACAGGATCAGACGTCGCCCCTCCTGACCGCGGTCTCCCTCTCTCTCCCCAGGCGCCCCTGCGCGGCACGCAGTCCTTTGTGGCGGTGATGGCAGCTACTTGGCGGCGGCCGGGGCTGACCGCCATGGAGGTGCTTTGGCGGTGGATCGTCGGCATACCCTTACTTTGGGTCTCCGTGCGCACCGTCGCGCTGGCGTTGCGGGCCCATCCCTTAAACACAGCGGCGATCGACGCCATGACGGTCTTTCAGCCGACCGCCGCGGCGGATACGCTGCGGGGGCAGGTAGCGCCGCTGCTGCCGCCCCTGCGGGCTGCGGCCGTTTGGCTGCTGCCCGTGGGCGTCGCCGCCTGGGTGGGGGTGTCGACGGCAGGGCGGCTGGCGATCTGGCGGCGGCTGGACGGGGCGTTACCTCTGCGGCCTGGGGCGGTCGGCCTGCTGGGCCTGCTGCGTGTGTTGTTGCTGCTCCTGTTCGTCTGGACGTGGGTCAAGGGCATCGGCGCGGCTGCGCGTTATAGCCTGTCTGCCGCGGTGAACACCGCCGCCGATGCGAACCTCGTGCTGTTTGCCGCGATGGTCGTGGGGCTCACGCTGGTGTTGTTCCTGTCGTGGTCGTGTGTGGTCTGGCCGCTGGATGCTGCACCGTTGTTTGCATTGGCCAAGGGTCAGAGCGTTGGCGCGAGTCTGCGCTCCGCCGTGGCATCACGGCAGCTGCGGTCCAGGCTGGTGGAGATCAATCTCGTGATGGGCATCGTCAAGGTTGGGCTCACGGTGTTGGCCATGGTGTTTTCTGCCACGCCCTTGCCGTTCGCCGCCGAAGAGACGCAAGGCTTCCTGATCGGCTGGTGGAGTTTTGTCGGGATCGTCTTTCTGATCGCATTGGATTTCTTTCATGTGGTCCGCCGAGCGGCGCACCTGTCCTTCTTCCGAACCCTGGACCGGCCGGAGACTTACGACTTGGGGTGACAAGCCACGTAAACTAGGTCCGTGAACCTCCCTCGCCATCCCACGACCGACACGATCGTCATTCTAGACTTTGGCTCGCAATACACGCAGCTGATTGCCCGCCGCATCCGCGAACTGCAGGTTTTCTCGGTGGTCATGCCGTGTACGACCCCGCTGGCCGAGGTGCTGGCGCTGGAGCCGAAGGGCCTGATTCTCTCCGGCGGCCCCTCGTCGGTCTACGATGCGAATGCGCCAAAAGCCGACCCGCAGCTATTGTCCACCGGGCTGCCGCTGCTGGGGATCTGCTACGGGCTGCAGTTTATGACGCATCACCTGGGCGGCCGTGTCGTCCCAGGCAGCGCGCACGAGTATGGCCATGCCGAGGTTTCCGTCATTGCGGAATCCCCCCTCTTTCACGGTCTGCCGCGGGAGCTGCAGGTGTGGATGAGCCATGGCGACAAGGCCGCCGAACTCGCCCCCGGCTTCACCGTGGTGGCAGAGACGGGCAATGCCGTGGCGGCGATCGCCGATGAGGGGCGGCGAATGTGGGCCGTGCAGTTTCATCCCGAGGTTGCGCATTCGCGGCAGGGAATTGAGCTGCTGCGGAACTTCGTCGTCGATCTATGCGGCGCGCGGGGGAACTGGACGCCGGAGCACTTCATTGAGACCACGGTAGCGCGCATTGCCGAGCAGGTCGGACCCAAAGGCCATGCGATCTGCGGGCTTTCAGGCGGCGTGGATTCGTCCGTAGCCGCGGTGCTGGTACAGCGGGCGATTGGCGAGCGGCTGACCTGCATCTTTGTCAACAACGGCGTGCTGCGCAAGGGGGAGTTCGAAGCCGTGCAGCGGACGATGCGCGAGGGCCTGGGATTGCATGTGGTGGCTGTTGATGCCAGCGAGCGCTTCCTCTCCAGGCTGGCAGGCTTGAGCGATCCCGAAGCAAAGCGCAAGATCATCGGCGCGGAGTTCATCGCGGTTTTTGACGATGAGGCCAGAAAGATCTTCGAGGCCGAGCGCTCCGCCGGTGAGGAGATCGCATGGCTGGTGCAGGGGACGCTCTACCCCGATGTGATTGAATCCGTAAGCGTGCATGGCCCCTCGCACGTAATCAAGAGCCACCACAACGTCGGTGGCCTGCCCGCGGATATGAAGCTCAAGCTGATTGAACCGCTGCGCGACCTGTTCAAGGATGAGGTCCGCCGCGTGGGCCGCGACCTCGGGATGCCTGCGGAGATCCTGGAACGGCAGCCGTTCCCCGGCCCGGGCCTGGCGGTGCGCATTTTGGGCGAGATCACCCCCGAACGCGTCGCCATCCTACAGGAGGCAGATGCGATCTGTACGGCCGAGATCCAGCGTGCGGGGCTCACCACCAAGCTGTGGCAGAGCTTTGCGGTGCTGTTGCCGGTAAAGAGCGTCGGCGTGATGGGCGATCAGCGGACCTACGCCTATACCTGCGCGATCCGCGCGGTGGAGAGCGAGGACGGCATGACGGCGGACTGGGCCGCGCTGCCCTATCCCGTGCTGCGTGCGATCTCCAGTCGAATCGTGTCGGAGGTCCGGGGGATTAATCGCGTGGTCTACGACATCACGAGCAAGCCCCCCGGCACCATCGAGTGGGAGTAGGCGGGGAGGCCGGTATGTGCACCCTGCGGCTGGTGGGCCGGATCCTGTTGCTGCTCACGGTCTTTCTCGGTGTCGGCTTTTGGACGGCTCATGCGCTGATTGCGCACGCCGTTGCCCGGGGTACACCGGAGTACAGCGTACGACTCGCCGGAGCCACCGGCGGTCTTTTCGCGGGCGGGGCGGCGGCGGTCCTGATTTTTCTGCTGCTGATTTTTGGTGGGCGGCGGCCCCCGCGCTGAGGCACAGCCACGGGCAGGGTAGGAGTTACACTGGCGACGGGGCGCGGCGCGGGCCAAAGATCGCGGTACCCACCCGGACGGTGGTGGAGCCCTCCTCAACCGCCACCGCGAAATCCCCGGACATGCCCATCGAAAGCTCGGTCAGAGTGGGGTAGCGGCTCAGATTTTCCTGCTGCAGGGCGCGCAGCTGACGGAAATAGGGCCGGGCTCCCTCCGGGTCGTCGGTTGCGGGGGGAACGGTCATCAGGCCGGCAGCGCGCAGGTGCTTCATGCCGGCAACGGCTTCGAGCAGCGCCGGCAACTCCTCGGGTGCCAGCCCGTGCTTGCTTTCCTCATGCGAAAGCTTCACCTCGACCAGCACCGGCAGCACTCGCCCGCTGGTTTCGGCGGCTGCGTTCAAACGCGCCGCCGTTTTGGCTGAATCGAGCGTATCCACCGCCTGAAAAAGCTCGACGGCCTTGGCGGTCTTATTATTTTGCAACGGGCCGATCAGGTGCAGCTCCAGCCCCCCAAGGCCGGAGAGCGCGGGGCTCTTCGCGGCTACCTCCTGCACCCGGTTCTCGCCAAAGAGCCGCTGCCCGGCCGCGTAGGCCTCGAGCAGCGCCTCCACCGGATGGACCTTGCTCACGGCCATGAGGCGGACGGACTCAGGGGATCGTCCAGCGCGCGCGCAGGCGGCAGCCAGCTCGGCGCGAACTTTTCCCAGATTGGCTTCAATTCCCATGCCTTTTCAGTGTACGGGGTCAATGGCCGCCCTCTTTGAGCGGACCATCCGTGGGGTGACTGCATCTCATCGGCGCGAACACTCGTCTCACAAGGAGAAGGATCAGCCAGGGACAGCAACAACCCGCACCTGTTCGGGTTGAAGTACCCGGGAGCTTACCCGCACTAAGGAGTTCACACGAATGTTTACGTCTTTCTCCCTTCAGAATTGTTTGCGCCGCCGGTTGGCGCTGGCTGTCGTAGCCGGCGGAGCCTGCGCGGCTGCCGGGGCCCAAACGGGCGCCGCGGCTGCAGTGGCCGCTCCCGCGGTGAACTTCGCTTTTCCCGCGGTGACGACGGGAACTCTTGCGCAGGGGTCGGATGCGCTATTTTCAGATTCGTCGAACTCGTCCAGCTCGTCCGTCTCTTCCAGCTTGGACACGCAGAATGCCGGGGCGTCCGCGACGCAGCTGAATCTGGCTTCCGTGGAAAACGGGATCAAGCTGCCGGGCCTGAATGCGCAGTATGGCCGCCGTCGTTATGGCGCGCCGCGCTACCGCGGGGGCAACACAAATGCGGATGGGTCAGCGAAGTACACGGCCTACGTGGGCGCAGGATTTACTTTGCCGGTGGGAACCAACTCCAATTATCTGACTACCAGTTACGGGATTCAGGGCGGCGTGGGACGCAACTTGAACAAGCACTTCGGTGTGAATCTTGAGTTCGATTACGACCACTTCGGCCTGACAGGCGCAGCCATCAATCAACAGTCTTACCTCTACGATCCCACCGGCGCGAACGGTATCGCCGGCAACCTGGATGCGAACAGCCATATCTGGAACTTCTCCGTTCAGCCGATCTATCAGATCTACTCCGGCGAGGGCCTGGGCGTGTACCTGACCGGGGGTGTCGGCTACTACCACAAGGTGACGAACTTCACGCTGCCTCAGGAAGAACAGGACTACTTTGGCGATGTGTTCACGGTCAATCAAAATGTCGACCACTACACCTCGAATGCGCCCGGCTTTGACGGCGGCATCGGCGTGACCTACAAGTTCTCTCGCTTCTCCAGTGAGAAGCTGTATGCCGAGGTTCGGTATGTGTACGTCGACAACAGCTTCCGGCCAGGTGATACCGTAGCCACGGCGCTGACCTACACCGGGAACAACTACTTCCCACAAAACAGCAACACGACCTCGTACATCCCCATCAAGTTCGGCATCCGCTTCTAGGCGGCGTTTGCCAATAGCAAAGGGACCCGCTCATCCGGGTCCCTTTGACGTTTAAATGTGACTGCAGCGTTTTGTTTGGCGGGCACGATCAGGCGCTCAGGCCGCGGGCCTGAATTTCCAGAAAGCACTGGATCAGGGCGACCGCCGCCGGAGTGACCCCGGCAATGCGTGTGGCCTGGCCCAGGGTGGATGGCCTGATGCGGCCGAGTTTCTCCACCATTTCACGCGAAAGACCGGAAACGCGGGTGTAGTCAAACCAGTCTGGGATACCGCGTGCCTCGTCGCGCTTCAGGCGGTCGATGGAGCGTTGTTGCTGCGCGAGGTAGCCCGCAAATTTGATCCCCGTTTCCACGGTTTTTAGCTCGTTGCGCACCCAGGCCGGCAGCATTCCCGTGTCTTCGTAGTTCACCGCCCGGAGAGCGGCGATCCAGGGCGATAGCGCCGGTCGCGCCGCCATGCCCGGCAGCAACACGGGCAGCAGAGCCTCGATGGTCAGATGGGGACGCTTCAGCAGCTGCGCCGGACGGTCGCCCCGGACGAAGCTCTCGTCTTTGCTTCCGGGTGAGTTCGCGAGCCTCTGTGCATCGGCCTCGCTCAGCTTGGCCAGTTCAATCAGATCGGCGAGGGCACGCGCGCGCCCTTGTTTCTGCTCAAATGCCTCCCAGGCATCGTCTTCGATCAGTCCCAAACGGCGGCCGTGCGGTGTGAGCCGGAGATCGGCGTTGTCGATGCGCAGGTGGAGGCGGAACTCGGCGCGCGAGGTGAACATGCGGTACGGCTCATCGGTGCCCTTGCTGATCAGGTCGTCGATCAGGATGCCGGTGTAGGCCTCCGTGCGGTCAAGCGTGAAGGTTGCGCGCTCGCCGTCATCGCGCAACGCGCGGGCGTACAGCGCGGCGTTGATGCCGGCCATCAGACCCTGGCAGGCTGCCTCTTCATACCCGCTGGTGCCATTGATCTGGCCGCCGAGGTACAGTCCCTGGAACTTCTTCACGCGCAGAGTGCGGTCCAGTTCCGTTGGGTCGATGGCGTCGTACTCGATCGCATAGCCGGGGCGCAGCATCTCGGCATCTTCAAGGCCGGGGATCGAACGCACCATCGCTGCCTGGACGTCCATGGGCAGCGAGGTGCTCATGCCGTTGATGTAAACCTCGTGCGTGCGGAGGCCTTCGGGCTCGAGAAAAAACTGGTGCTGGCTCTTGTCCGGAAAGCGCACGATCTTGTCTTCGATCGAGGGGCAATACCGCGGTCCGATGCCTTCGATCTGACCCGTGTACATGGGCGAGCGGTGCACGTTGTCGCGGATCAGCGCCAGGGTTTCCGGCGTGGTGTAGGCGATGTGGCAGCTGATCTGCGGCAGCGGCGGCGTCCAGGTGGGCGAGCCGGGCGCAGGCGTGCTGCGGAAGCTGAACGGCGTGGGGTCGCTGTCGCCGGGCTGCTCTTCAAAGCGGGTCCAGTCAATGGTGCGGCCATCGAGTCGCGGCGGTGTGCCGGTCTTCAGCCGCGTTCCGCGCAGACCCAAGCGCTTGAGCGATTCGCCCAACAGGACACTGGCGGGTTCGCCGCTGCGGCCGGCTGTGTACTGCTGCTCGCCGCAGTGAATCAGGCCGTTGAGGAAGGTGCCGGTGGTGATCACCGTGGCGCGGCCGCCGATGGTGCGGCCGTCGCGAAGCCTGAGGCCGGTGACCTGCTCTTCGCCCTCCATCACCACATCGACGACCTCGGCCTGTTTGATGAACAGGTTCGGAATCCCTTCGAGTTTTTCGCGCATGCGCACGCGGTAAAGAGCCTTATCGCACTGTGCGCGGGGCGACCACACCGCCGGGCCGCGGGAGGTGTTCAGCAGCCGGAACTGGATGCCGCAAGCGTCGGCGACCTCGCCCATGATGCCGCCCAGGGCGTCGACCTCACGCACCAGATGACCTTTGGCCACGCCGCCAATGGCCGGATTGCAGCTCATCTGCGCGATCAGGTCTAGGTTGAGCGTGAACAGCGCCGTGCGCAGCCCCATACGCGCCGCCGCCGCCGCTGCCTCGCACCCTGCATGGCCGGCCCCGACCACCAGCACGTCAAACTGTTCCGCATACGCCATCCAGACCATTTTACGTGCTCGGTAGACGGCGTGGAGGCAAGCCGCTCTGGGGAAGATGAGTCGACTTTTCGCAGCAGCAGGAGAGCCTCGGTTTGGCTCTATCGCATAACGTGAGCTGGTTCGATTGCTTCCTATAATGCGGCTTCTGGGTACGGAGACCTAGGCTGTATCGACATATTTTTCGAGGTGTAGCCAGGCGCAGGCAAGCGTG
>CAXSCE010000060.1:0-14302 GCA_964236545.1 uncultured Bryocella sp. | reverse complement strand
TCGCCCACGTGTACCGCTTCCGCTGGTACCTGGTCGCCCCGGTGGTCGCCGGGGCCGTTCTGCTGGGCTATCTTTTTAATTTTCTACGCCTCTGCCTGCTGGTGGTCTATTACCAGATCGCGCTGCCGTATCCCTGGCTGCAGGAGCGGGCCCGCGGCGCCGATCTGATCCTCGGCGGCTGCCTCTTTGTGCTGGCGCTGCTTGGATTCTTCGCCCTCGCGGATCGCCTGCGGCAGCCGCCTCCCGTTGCCGTTCAGAGCGCGTCGCCCCGTCTGGACCCGAGGATGCCGTGGAGCTTTGTGAACCGTACGGCCGCGCTGCTGGCGCTGGCCGTGGTCTTTTCCGCCGACGCGGTACACGCGCAGCGCATAGCCCAGGCGCATGTGCCCCGATTACCACCGATGCCTGCACAGCTAGGAGGCTACCGCCTGGTGCGCACCTATCAGGACACTCTGCTCGATGGCGTCGTGGTCTATGCCTGGGGCGAATACACCGCACCGGATCAGGCGCCCGGAGTTCCCGGCGCACGCGTCGCGTTAGGCTTTGCCCCGGAACTGGATGTCCATGACGCAGAGATCTGCCATATCGCCCGGGGTGAGGAGCCCACCTCGCACGGCCAACTGACCATTCCCACCGTGGATGGCGAGGTGGCGCTGGTCGGCGCTACCTACAACAACGGAACAACGCAAACCCTGGAGGCTTCCACCGTCTGTGACGGCGGTCAGTGCGGGCAGTTTACCCATTCCAGCGGCGGTGCCACGCTCACCTATGCCCATCCTCATCGCACCCTGCCCATGCAATGGGCCCCGACACGGCCAGTGCCGGTCCTGATCAAGGTTGAAAATCCGCAGGCCTACCTTCCGGTGAACGTGGTGGCTCCAGAGATGGAGGCCCAGCTTAGATCCTTCCTTGCGGAGGTAAATCTGGCGGAGCTAGCCTCCCAGTTCCGCCAGGGACGATAACTCCAGCCCATAGCGGCTGCTTCTCACCCAAAGTGATGCGTTCCGAAAGCTGCCCAGCGGCGTCCAGGGAGCTGCTCCAAAGCAAGATTTCGCCCATTCCGGCGACGCCACCACGACAAAAAGGAGACTGCCTCTGACCGTCGGTTGCCGCCGGTTCGCCCGCGGGTTGCCCGGTCGCCTATAATCGGTTATCCCTCCGGTAGCACGGGGTCGACGTAGAACACGCTGTGAGGTTGTAGTCATTTTTTCCGGAATGAGAGTGAGCGAAATCGCTCCCAGAAGTCCCCGCAAGTCCCTGTGCGCGCGCCCACACAGGACCACTCTTGCAATTCCGGCGGCCGCCACTACCCTTCTGCTGTCCCTTGGCGTTCTCGGTCTGCCCGAGGCCGCCTTCTCGCAGGTTCAAGCGAGGCTGCCCTTTGGTAACCAGGCTGCCTTGGCTCCGCAGGTGCTTTGCCCTGTGGAGGTGGTTGGCAATCGCCGGATTCCTAAGGAATCCGTTCTGGCAAGGCTCTTTTCCCGGCCCGGCGACCAGTACGATCCAGCCATCGTCGAGCGGGACTACAACTCCCTCTGGAATACCGGCTACTTTGACGAAATCCGCATCGAACGCGCTGACCGCCCGACCTGCATCCAGCTAACGGTTTACGTCCGCGAAAAGCCGACCATCGGCTCAGTCGAATACAAGGGGCTGAGCTCCTTTTCGACCTCCGACGCCCTCGACCGATTTAAAAAAGAAAAGGTCGGTCTTTCGGTGGAAAGCCAGTACGACCCCACGCGCATCAAGCGTGCGGAGGTCGTCTTGCGCGAGATGCTGGGCGAGCACGGCCACCAGTTTGCCAGCATCAAAACCGAGGTGAAGGTGCTGCCGCCGGCGCGCGTGGCCCTCACCTTCGTGATCAAGGAAGGGCCTACCGTCAAGGTGGGCAAGATCGCCTTCCAGGGCAATACCGCGCTCAGCGCCCACGAACTGCGCTCCGCGATGAAGAACCTTAAGCCGATCGGCGTGCCGCACTCGCTGATCCTGGAAAACCTCTTCCCGCGCACCTATGATGCCAGCAAGCTGGACGAGGACGCCGACCGTGTTCGCATCGACTACCGCAACAAGGGTTACTTCAAAGCCACGACGCTTGAACCACAGACCAATGTGCGCAATGAGGGCGGCATCAACCCCTTAACGCTGCACCCCAGTACCGGCAAGCGTGTCGACATCGTGATCCCGGTCGAAGAAGGCGAGCGCTACAAGCTCGGGAGCATCACCTTCAGCGGCAACACAAACTTCTCCAACACAAAGGCGCTCCGCGCGCAGTTCGCCATGAGAGACGGCGATTGGTTTAATTACACAGCGTTCGGCAAGGGCCTGGACGCGCTCAAGAAAGCATACGGACAGTACGGCTACATCGACTTCGTCCCAAACCCGATACCGCACTTCGACGAAGCGCAGCATCTAGTTTCCTTCAATATTGAGTGCGTAGAAGGCAAGAAGTTTTCGATCTCCCGCATCGAGTTCACCGGCAACACGATCACCCGCGACAAGGTCATTCGCCGCGAACTTCTGGTGGAAGAGGGCCAGGCCTATAACAGCCAACTCGTCGATCTTTCCCTCTTGCGCCTCAATCAACTGAACTACTTCGACACGCTGAGGGCCGATCAGGACGTCGAGACCCGCCAGAACGCCGATGACGGCACCGTTGATCTGTTGGTAAAGCTGAAGGAAAAGGGCAAAAACTCGATCGGCCTGAACGGCGGTGTCAGCGGTCTTTCCGGATCCTTCATCGGCCTCAATTACCAGACGAACAACTTCCTGGGGCTGGGCGAAACCTTGTCCCTGACCGCCAACGTCGGCGATCTGTCGCGTAACCTGAGCCTTGGGTTTACCGAGCCCTACCTGCGCAATAAGCCCGTCTCGCTCGGTATCCAGTTGGCGGATAGCAAGTTCGACTACAACCCAGCTAAAAGCTACGCGATTACCAACGGCGCAAGCGCTAACCTGACCAACGCCCAAAATTCACTGCTGACCAACTACAACCAGTCCACAAAGAGCGTTACGATTTCGAGCGCTACCGCGCTGCGCAGGCTCTTCCGCCGCTCCGGCGTGGCCCGTATCGGCATCTCCTACGGCCTTTCGAACTCATCAATCACCACCTTCAACCAGAACACCCTGAATGTGTTCCAAACTTTGGCGTACCGCTCCGGCATCGCGGGGCAGAGCGCCCTCAACGGCATCATCACCTCGGTGGTATCGCCCAGCTTCTCGTTCTCCACGCTGGACCGCGGCGTGGGCCCCCACAACGGCAAGGACCTCAACGTCGTCTTCCAACTGGCGGGCGTCGGCGGCAATACGAAGTATTACGCGCCGACTGTGGCCTTTCGGCAATACTTCCCCTTCAAGGGATTAAAGATCAATCGCGAGGGCCATAATGTGCTCGGCTATCGCGTGCAGTTCCAGACCGTCGGCGGTTTTGGCGGCGAGGTTGCCCCGCCCTTCCAACGGATCTACGGCGGCGGCGAGAACGATGTGCGCGGTTTCGACATCCGTTCCGCTTCGCCGTACACCCTGATTCCCACGCGCGTGCAGTTTAACCTCAGCAATCCGGATGGTTCCACCGTTCCGCGGGATCCAACCAATCCGGCGCTGGGCAACCTCCAGATCCCGCTGCCGATCTACCGGCTCGCCTCTGTCGGTAGCGATACAGGGTTCGTGTCCAACCTCGAATACCGCATCCCGATTGTCAATCAGGTAGTTTTTGCCCTGTTCACGGATTTTGGGATGAACTTCGACCTGCAGCCTTCACAACTGCGCCAAAGCGTTGAAGGGCAGTCGCAAATCAACGCCCCACTGTACGGTTGTCCGCAGATCGTCAATGGCTCCTGCCTGGGCGCTAAACAGATCAACTTCCCGCTTTACCTGCAAACTCTCCAGCACACAAACTACGTGCCGCGGATGTCCAACGGCGCCTACCTGCAAATCGTTCTGCCGGTTGTGAACGCGCCGTTCCAGATCTATTACGCTTACAATCCGCTGCGGCTATATAACAACTTGCCGCAACAGCTCACCACCGATGCGTACACCTTCAACGACTTCTTCCCCAAGGTGGACCCAAGCTGCAACTCACACGCTGCCACCGCCACCAGTGCCGCTCTCACCTGCACCCTTACGGGCGCGGGCGCCTACACCAAGGCGCAGGCCCTTCAGCTGTACGGTGCCGACTATCTGCTGCGTGAACCGCGGAAGACCTTCCGCTTCACGGTAGCCACCACGTTTTAGAGCAGAAGAGGAAATAACTGGGACGGGGGGCGCGAGCCTCCCGTTCGCGCTTTAGGAAGCCTCATGGGAACGGTTTCGAGGCTTTCACCAGCACCCAGGACGGTATGCCGCGCACTAGGTAACACAATGGGTGTACCCCGTCGAAGGAACTGTTTCACAATGAGCCGAGCGCCGGGCAGGGTGCATCGAATGTGGGAGGAAAAGGAAGATGTGGACACACATCAACCCCCTTCAAACGGCGTATTCTAACCTTCAATCGCGGGCATGGCTATTCGCCCTGCGGCTCCGGGCAGTTGAGGATAAGAGACTTGGACACCCTGCTTTCACCATCGGACACCCTTGTACGTATTGGCGGCCAACCGGCTGCGGGCGCCTCGGTTGCCAGCACCTGCGATCCAGCTCTCGCCCGCGATCCCTGGCTTTTCGACAGCCTGCCACCGAGTTACGGTCCGGGCGCCTCTGCCGCGGATACGATTTCTCCAGATGCCCCGCGCCAGGGGGAACTGCCGCGTGAGTACCGCGCGGCTTCACCGGAGGAGTTAGACCTCCGTATTCGCGCCGCTAAACATGCACTTGGGGAACGGGTCGTCGTTCTCGGACACTTCTACCAACGCGATGAAGTGGTACGCCACGCTGATTTCGTCGGTGACTCTTTTCAGCTTGCACAGGCGACCAAGACGCGCGGAAACGCCGAGGCGATCGTTTTCTGCGGTGTGCACTTCATGGCCGAAACGGCCGACATGCTCTCCGGTCCAAATCAGGCCGTCCTGTTGCCCAATCTCGCCGCGGGCTGCTCCATGGCAGATATGGCCGATCTCGACTCCGTGCAGGCTTGCTGGGAGCAGTTGGAGGAAGTGTTGGGAACCGAGCCCGACGCTAGGGGACGTATGCAGGTCATGCCGGTCACCTACATGAACTCCTCGGCGGCGCTGAAGGCCTTCTGTGGCGAACATGGCGGCATCGTTTGCACCTCCTCCAACGCCAGCACGGTTCTGGAGTGGGCTTTCGCGCGGGCGCAACGCGTCCTGTTCTTTCCCGACCAGCACCTTGGACGCAATACTGGCAAGGCCATGGGGCTCGCTCCCGAGAACATGCCGCTCTGGAACCCGCGTAAACCGCTGGGGGGTACCAACGCCGCGGCGCTGCAGGGGGCCGAGATCATTCTTTGGCACGGCTTCTGCTCGGTGCATAAACGGTTTACCGTCGCCCAGATCGAGGCTGCGCGGATTTCTCACCCGGGGGTGCGCGTGATCGTCCATCCGGAGTGTCCGATGGAGGTTGTGGACGCCGCCGACGAGGCGGGTTCAACCGACTACATCCGCAAGGCTGTCGAGGCGGCTTCTCCCGGGACGGCCATTGCCATTGGGACGGAGATCAATCTCGTGCAGCGGCTGGCTACGGAGCACCCGGACAAGACGATCTTCTGCCTTGACCCCGTCATCTGCCCCTGCTCCACGATGTATCGCATTCATCCCGGGTACCTCGCCTGGGTGCTGGAATCGCTGGAACGCGGCGAGCAGCCGAACCGTATTCAGGTGCCGGAAAGCGTCGCGGTACCAGCGCGTCTGGCGCTTGAAAGAATGCTGGCTGCCAAGCCCGCTGCGAGTTTGCCTTCGGAGTCGGGCCGCCCATGAAGGTCATTGTCGTAGGCAGTGGAATTGCCGGCCTTGTCGCAGCCCTGGAGTTGTCGAAGATCCATCAGGTCACGCTGATAACGAAATCCCGTTTGGCCGAAAGTAACACCCGCTATGCCCAGGGAGGCATCGCGGCGGTGATGTCCGCGGATGACAGCATCGCCGAGCATGTAGACGACACGATACGGGCGGGTGCGGGACTGTGCCGCCGGGAAGCGGTCGAGATCCTCTGCACCGAGGGTCCGGAACGGGTTCGCGAGCTGATCGAACTGGGCGTAGCCTTTGATCGCAAGCAGGGCGACCTGGCACGTGGTCTCGAGGCGGCCCACTCCCATGCGCGTGTGCTGCATGCCGGTGGCGATGCGACGGGGCTAGCCATTGAAATGGCCCTGGTTGAAGCTGTACGGTCAGCTCGGATAGAGGTGCTGGAGCACACCTTTGCCGCCGGTCTGCTGCTGGGCGGCGACGGCGTTCGTGGTTTGGAAATTGTGGACCCCGGACAGCGCAGGATCCATCTGTCTGCGGATGCGGTAATCCTCGCCAGCGGCGGCGCGGGACATCTCTACCCGTACACCACCAACCCCAGCGTAGCCACGGGTGACGGCGTAGCGCTTGCTCTGCGAGCCGGTGCGGAGCTGGCCGATCTGGAGTTTTACCAATTTCATCCCACGGCCCTTTCCGCACCCGGCGGATTCCTGGTCTCCGAGGCCGTACGCGGGGATGGTGCTGTGCTTCGCGCCGCAGACGGTACACGCTTCATGCCGGCCGTTCACCCCGACGCGGAGCTCGCGCCAAGGGATGTGGTGGCGCGCGGCATCGCGGCCCAGATGGCGCGTCAGGGAGGCACACCGGTGTTCCTGGACGCCACGGGAATGGGTGCCGAGTTCCTAGCACAACGCTTTCCCACCATCCATGCCGCCTGCCTCCGCGCAGGGCTTGACTGGACGCGAGTGCCCATTCCAGTCGCCCCGGCAGCGCACTACTGGATGGGCGGCATCCGCACGGACGTCTCCGGACGCACCTCACTGCGGGGCTTGTTCGCTGTGGGCGAGGTCGCCTGTACAGGCGTTCACGGAGCCAACCGCCTGGCTTCCAATTCCCTGCTGGAAAGTCTCGTCTTTGCCTGGCGCGCTGCCCATCTGCTAGTGTCTCAGCCGGCCGAAACCCTGCGGTCCTGGCCGGTTCCCGACCGCTCCGACGGCATGCAGATGGTGCTGCCCTCCGACGATGGGCGCTCACGAGCTCCCTTGCCGTCCCGCCAAGCCCTCCAGGCTGTGATGTGGACCAGTGCGGGCATTTCCCGCGATGCAGCGACCCTGCGGGAAGCGCTAAGTACGCTGAACGGGTGGGAAGCGCGAGGCGACACCGTGCCGGAACTCGAAGACGCCAATCTTTTGCTGCTGGGCAAGGCCGTTGTCACAGCGGCGCTCGCTCGCGAGGAGTCGCGTGGCGCCCACTACCGCACCGACTTCCCGCAGCGCCTCGAAAGCCAGCGCCTCCATCTGCAACTCCGGTTGTCTAGCAGTGACCACGTGCCTTCCAACCCACCTCCGCTGGCGCAGGACGTGGAAGTTCTGTGTTGATGCCGCTCAGTCC
Source organism: uncultured Bryocella sp. (assembly GCA_964236545.1). Classification (GTDB taxonomy): domain Bacteria; phylum Acidobacteriota; class Terriglobia; order Terriglobales; family Acidobacteriaceae; genus Granulicella. The sequence goes on along the minus strand of CAXSCE010000060.1, from coordinate 6,842 downwards.
CGCTGCGGTGGATCGCCTCGTTCGCCTGGCGCTTGAGGAGGATGCACCCTGGGGTGATCTCACCTCGCAGACCCTGGTTCCAGCTGAAGCCCGGTTCACCGCGAGCCTCGTGGCGCGGGAGCCCGGGGTTCTTTGTGGGGCAGCGCTGTTCGCTGCCGCGATGCAGGTCACCGATCCCCATGTCGCGATTGCTTTCCACTGCAATGATGGTGAGACTTTTAATGAGGGTACGATTCTGGCGCGAGCCGAAGGTCCGGCCCGCTCCATTCTGCAAGCCGAACGCGTCGCACTGAACCTCGTACAGCGACTTTCCGGCATCGCTACCCACACCGCCGCGTTCGTTGCGGCCGTTGCCGGCACGGGCGCCCGGATCGTCGATACCCGCAAAACCACCCCCGGCCTGCGCTACTTCGAGCGTTACGCCGTACGCTGCGGGGGCGGCTACAATCACCGCTTTTCTTTGTCGGACGCCGTCATGGCCAAGGATAACCACCTCGCCGCGCTCGGGGCAGCCGACCTCACCGAAGCCCTGCGCGCCGCACGCGCACGCCTGCCGCACACCACGCACTTTGAGGTTGAGGTTGATCGCCTGGACCAGATTGAGCCGGTTTTAGCGGCCGGTGTCGACACGGTTCTGCTGGACAACTTCTCACTCGCCGATCTCCGGACCGCCGTCGCCCAGATCGGCGAGCGCGCCCTCACCGAGGCAAGCGGCTCCGTAAACCTGAAAACAGTCGCTGAGATCGCCCGCACCGGGGTCCGCATCATCTCCGTCGGCGCTCTGACCCATAGCGTCCGTTCCCTCGATCTCGGCCTCGATATCCTTAACGAAGACCTCGCCTGAGGGCCTCCCCGTGATCTATCTCGACGCAGCCGCGACCACCCCCGTCCGCCGCGAGGTCCTGGAAGCGATGTGGCCTTACCTCACCGGCAGCTACGGCAATCCTTCCAGCCATCATGATCTCGGCTCCCAGGCAGCGCGGGCGCTTGCGGATGCGCGCGAACGCGTCGCCATGCAGCTGGGCTGCCGCCGCGGCGAGATCATCTTTACCTCCGGCGGCACGGAAGCCGACAATCTTGCGATCAAAGGCATTGCGCTGGGCGCGCCGCGCGGTCGCCATATCCTTACCACGGCCCTCGAACATGAGGCTGTGCTTGCCTCCTGCGACTACCTCGCCCGGCATCACGCTTTCGAGATCACCTACCTGCCCGTGGATCGCTGTGGGCGAGTGGAGCCCGCACAACTGGCCGAGGCCCTCCGCCCGGACACCACGCTTTGCACCGTCATGCTCGCCAACAATGAGGTCGGCACCATTCAGCCCATCGCCGAGCTCGCCGCCCTTGCCCGGCAGCGGGGTATTCCGTTCCACACGGACGCTGTGCAGGCCTGTGGTGCCCTGCCGCTGAACCTGCCGGCGCTCGGCGTGGACGCCCTGAGCCTCTCCGGCCACAAGCTCGGCGCACCCAAAGGGGTCGGTGCGCTGTTTGTCCGGGGCCGCCTCACCCTGGAGCCCGTTCTGCACGGCGGTGGTCAGGAACGGGGCCGCCGTTCCGGCACGGAGAATGTCGCCGGCGCCGTTGCCTTGGCCACAGCCCTGGAACTTGCGCAGCGCGAGGTGGAGACCACCGCCGCACGGCTCTCGGCACTGCGCGATCGCCTCATCGCCGGCGTGGTCGCCGCGGTACCGAGCGCCATGCTGACGGGCGATCCGGCGCACCGGCTGCCCAACAACGCCTCCTTCTGTTTTCCCGGCACTGCGGGCGAGGCCGTCCTGCTGCAGCTGGAAGAGCGCGGCATCCAGTGCTCGAGCGGCTCCGCCTGTGCGGCCGGCAGCGATGAGCCCTCCCACGTGCTCACCGCCATGGGCTACGAACGGGCAGTGGCTCAGACAGCCGTTCGTTTCACGCTCACGCACACGACCACCGCCGAGGAAGTTGAGTCCGTGATCGTCGCCACCGCAGCCTCGCTTGCGACTTTGCAGCAGCTCGCCGGACACGCATAAGCCTTCGCGCCAGCGAAACTTAGCGCAGCCGAGCTCGTGTACGACTTTTAGGTCATAGCCCCTCAAAGGCCACAAACTATGTCTGTGGATATCCAGGGACGAAATGCGCGAACCTCGTCCCGTACATCAAATCCACAACAAGTAGGTGGCCCAGCTACCGAGAGCCCAAGGTATAGTGATGCCTACCGGGTTCCTCGTCAGGAGCCGGTCACTGAAGGAGAACCAGACGCCATGGCTGCAACCGCGACACATCCCTACGAAACCGAATTGAAAGCGGCCCAGACGCCCGGCAGCGGAGCGTCCGCATCCCGCGCCACAGGCCTGCAGGTAATCCGTCGCAACGGCCAGTTTTCCCCGTTCGACCCGGCCAAAATCTCCACGGCGTTGACCAAGGCCTTTGTCGCCGTCGAAGGCGCCGGGGCCGCGGCCTCGCGCCGCATCCACGAGTCAGTCGAGTCCCTCACCGACCACATCGTGGAGGCCCTGCGCCGCCGCGCCGCCGACGGCACCCGCGCGCTACACATCGAAGACGTCCAGGACCAAGTCGAGCTCGCCCTCATGCGCGCCGGCGAGCACAAGATCGCTCGCGCCTACGTGCTTTACCGTGAGCAGCGGTCGCAGGAGCGCCGTCGCCACGAAGAAACCACTCCTACTGAGGTAAAGCCCAGCCTCCATGTGCAGTTCAAGGATGGCCGCGTTGAGCCGCTCGATGAAGCCAGCCTGCAGCGCACCCTGGCCATTGCCTGCGAGGGCCTTGCCGACGTCTCGCCCGAGGCTGTGATGGCCGAGGTGCGCCGCAACCTCTACGACGGCATCCAGCTGCACGAACTAGGGTTAGCGCAGACCATGGCCGCCCGTTCGCTCGTCGAGCAGGAGCCGAACTACGCCTATGTCAGCGCCCGCCTGCTGCTCAACAATCTGCGCGACGAGGCGCTCGGCTTCATCCTGCCCGGCACCGCGACCCCGTCGCAGCAGCGCAGCCGCGATATCGAGTACGCCGACTACTTTCCCGAGTTCGTGAGGCAGGCCGTCAAGCTTGAAATCCTCGACCGCGAGCTCGCCGCCTTTGACCTGGCCCGCCTTGCCGCCGCGCTCCGGCCCGAACGCGACCGTGACTTCCAATTCCTCGGCCTGCAAACCCTCTATGACCGCTACTTCCTGCATCGCGGCGGCGTCCGTTTTGAGCTGCCCCAAGCCTTTTTCATGCGCGTCAGCATGGGTCTGGCCATGCGCGAGGTCAACCGCGACGACCGCGCCATCGAGTTTTACGAGTTGCTCTCCAGCTTCGACTTCATGTGCTCCACGCCGACGCTGTTCAACGCCGGCACCCTGCGCCCACAGCTCAGCTCCTGCTTCCTGACCACGGTCGCCGACGACCTCGACGGCATCTTCAAGGCCATCAAGGACAACGCCCTACTGTCGAAGTACGCCGGCGGCCTCGGTAACGACTGGTCGGGCGTGCGCGGCCTCGGTTCGCACATCAAAGGCACGAACGGCGAGTCGCAGGGCGTGGTTCCCTTCCTCAAGGTCGCCAACGACACCGCCATCGCCGTCAACCAGGGCGGCAAGCGCAAGGGTGCGGTCTGCGGCTACCTCGAAACTTGGCACATCGACGTGGAAGAGTTCCTCGATCTGCGCAAAAACACTGGCGACGATCGCCGCCGCACACACGACATGAACACGGCCAACTGGATCCCCGACCTGTTCATGGAGCGCGTCGAGTCCGATGGCCCCTGGACCCTGTTCTCCCCCGACGAGGTCCCAGAGCTGCACGATCTCTACGGCCGCGCCTTCGGGAAAAAGTACGAGGAGTACGAGGCCAAGGCCGCCCGCGGCGAGATCAAGGTATTCCGCACCCTCAAGGCGCTCGAGTTGTGGCGCCGCATGCTCACCATGGTCTTCGAGACCGGCCATCCCTGGATCACCTTCAAGGACCCCTGCAACCTGCGCTCGCCGCAACAGCACACCGGCGTCGTGCACAGCTCCAATCTCTGCACCGAAATCACCCTAAACACGTCCGTCCGCGAGATCGCCGTCTGCAATCTCGGCTCGGTCAACCTCGCCAATCACGTGACGGACAAGGGTTTGGACGTCATTCGCCTCAAGAAAACCGTCACCACGGCGATGCGCATGCTCGACAACGTCATCGACATCAACTTCTACACTGTGCCCGAAGCGCGCGCCTCCAACCTGAAGCACCGTCCCGTCGGCCTCGGCATCATGGGCTACCAGGATGCGCTGTACGCCTTGCGCATTCCGTTCAGCTCACCCGAGGCCGTGCACTTCGCCGACACCAGCATGGAGCAGCTAAGCTACTTTGCGATTGAGGCCTCGACGAATCTCGCCGCCGAACGCGGCCGCTACGCCAGCTTCGAAGGCTCGCTCTGGAGCAAGGGCATTCTGCCCGCCGACTCCGTCGAACTGCTGCAACAAAATCGCACCCACACCCTGCAGATGGACCGCAGCTCCACGCTGGACTGGGCCGGCCTGCGCGAGCGCGTCAAGACCGTCGGCATGCGCCACTCCAACACCATGGCCATCGCGCCCACGGCCACCATCTCCAACATCTGCGGCGTCACGCAGTCCATCGAGCCCACCTACCAGAACCTGTTCGTGAAATCCAACATGAGCGGCGACTTCACCGTCGCCAACGCCTCGCTCGTGCACGATCTCAAGGCGCGCGGCCTGTGGGATGAGGTCATGATCTCCGATCTCAAGTACTTCGACGGCTCGCTCGGCTCCATCGACCGCGTCCCCGCCGACCTCAAATCCCTCTATGCAACATCGTTTGAGGTCGAACCCACGTGGCTGATCCAGGCCGCGGCCTGTCGCCAGAAGTGGATCGACCAGGCCCAGTCACTCAACCTCTACATCGCGCAGCCCAGCGGCAAAAAGCTGGACGCGCTTTACCGCGAAGCCTGGCACGCCGGCCTCAAGACGACCTACTACCTGCGTTCGCGCTCCGCGACGCACGTCGAAAAGTCCACCCTGAAGCGCACCGACGGCAAGCTGAACGCCGTCTCACTCGCCGCCACCGCCGCTCCGGACATGGTGGGCAAGCAGTGCGCGATCGACGACCCAACGTGTGAAGCCTGCCAATGAGGCAGGCTTCACACTACTCAGGTTAAAGTTTGCTCCCGGCAAAGAGGCATTTAGTTTCGAAGCCTTCTGCCTCTTCACCGGGTCCGCCGACCAAGTTGGCCAACGAATATCTGGTCCCTTCGGTCACTACATCAACGCAGTTCAACCGAAATGAGGACCAATGAAAATTTATCCTTGGCATTCCAAGCGTCCTGGCGAGAATCGCTGCCATGACAACACAGCCTGCACTGAAGGCAACAACATCGAGAGCTACTATCGTATTGCTGGTAGCGGCGGGCGGCCTTTATGCGCGCACTGTCAACGGCTTGATAATCAAGGTCGCTAGATGTGAGGCCCCAACCAACATAAGCGAAGGCTAACATGCTGGAACATCCTTCTCAGAGGGGTGTTCCAGTTTTCACTTGTGGATATATCTGATACCTGTTGATACCTCGGAAGAGTCGGGCCTCCAACTAGGGACTCAACTTGTATACAAATTTCCAGTAGACTCAAAATGTAGAGATCCGTCACTCCTTACCCACAACCGCTTGGGGGTTAGACTAAGGCATCGATTTTGGTAATGGAGCTACGATGAGCGCATTCGACGACTGGAACACCCCCGAAACCGCAGCCCCCACCTCGTCCGCCGTTGCCGCCAAGGTGCCGGTCGTCACCTCCGTGCGTGTCGAGTCGACGGAGCCCTCCGTCGTACCGGTCTCGGCGCAGCCCTCCGTCTCGCCTGACCCGGCAGTCGCCTCCGCCAACACTGTCGCCGAGGTCATCGAGCGTGGTGGCGCCCGTGTACGCGTCGATGACAAGGCCATGATCAACTGCCGCGCCGACGTGAACCAGCTGCTGCCGCTGAAGTACAAGTGGGCCTGGGAAAAGTACCTCGCCGGCTGCAACAACCACTGGATGCCGACCGAGATCTCCATGCAGGCCGACATTGCCCTGTGGAAGAGCCCCAACGGCCTGAGCGAGGACGAGCGCCGCGCCATCAAGCGCAACCTCGGCTTCTTCGCCGCTTCCGAATCCCTGGTGGCCAACAACATCGTGCTCGCCACCTACCGGCACCTCACCAACCCCGAATGCCGTCAGTACCTTTTGCGCCAGGCCTTCGAGGAGGCCGTGCACACGCACACCTTCCAGTACATCGTGGAGTCGCTCGGCCTCGATGAAGGCGAGCTCTTCAACATGTACCGCGAAGTGCCCTCCATCACCGAAAAGGCCGCCTGGGCCATCAAATACACCCAGCACCTCTCCGACCCCAACTTCACCACCGGCACCCCCGAGAACGACCAGGCGCTCGTGCGCGACCTGATCGCCTTCTACGTCGTTTTCGAAGGCATGTGGTTCTACACCGGCTTTGCGCAGATCCTATCGCTTGGCCGCCGGAACAAGATGGTCGGCATCGCCGAGCAGTACCAGTACATCCTGCGCGATGAGTCGATCCACCTGAACTTTGGCATCGACGTCATCAACCAGATCAAGGCCGAAAACCCCCACATCTGGACGCCCGAGTTTCAGGAAGAGGTCCGAGGCATGCTGCGCACCGCCGCCGAACTCGAAGCCGCCTACGGTCGCGACACCATGCCCAAGGGCTTCCTCGGCCTCTCGGCTGGAGCCTGCGAAGAGTACATGCACTTCATCGCCAACCGTCGCTGCGCCCAGCTCGGCTTAGAGCCGGTTTTCGCCGAAACCGAAAACCCCTTCCCCTGGATGAGTGAAGCCATGGACCTGAAAAAGGAGAAAAACTTC
>CAXSCE010000059.1:0-14645 GCA_964236545.1 uncultured Bryocella sp. | reverse complement strand
CCCCGCCCGCCGGCCCCGGCGCACCTTCGGCCAGCGCTCTCCCGCGCAATCCGCAGTCCACACCCCCGGCACCCAACTCGCAGCCAAATCAACCGCTTACGACGCAGCCCGCACCGTCAGCCCGCCCGCAGACCGGACCTGACACCAAACCGGCGCCGCCCCCCGCGGGCACGCCAGATCCCGCGACGACCAAACCTCCCACCGCGAAGCAGCCGCCGCAGGTGGCACCCCAGCCGTAGTAGAACTTCACGAACCCCAATGATCAAGCGCCTCAGCCCGCTCTTTCCTTACCTCCGCCGCTATTGGCGGAGCTTTGCCTGGGGCGGGCTGGTGCTGGTTATCTATAACTGCGCCAAGGCCACCATCCCCCTGCTGGTCGGCAGCGCGGTGGATGACATGCGCCGCGACATCCACGCCGCCGCGGTTCGGGAGCACGCGCTCGCCATCCTGGGCATTGCCGCACTCTCCGCCCTCTGCCTCTATCTCACCCGGCAGATCCTCATCGGCGCCTCGCGCGAGATCGAGTTCGATCTCCGCAATGACCTCTTTGCCCACCTCGAGCGCCAACCGCCCGCCTTTTTTCAGCGCAACCGTACCGGCGACATCATGGCGCGCTCCACCAACGACCTCTCGGCCGTCCGCCAGCTCCTCGGCCCGGCCATCATGTACGCCGCCAACACCGTCGTTTTTACCGCTGCCGCGCTGCCGTTCATGCTGCGCATGAGCCCCCGGCTCACCCTCTTTGCCTTTCTCCCCCTGCCGGTTGCCTCCATCCTGGTCCAATACTTCGGTGCCCGCATCCACACGCGCTTCGAGCGCATCCAGGCCATGTTCTCCGACATCTCCGCTCAGGCCGAAGAAAACTTTTCCGGTGCCCGCCTCATCCGCGCCTTCGCCCAGGAACAGGCCCAGATCGACGCCTTCGAGACCTCCAACCGCGAGTACATCCGCCGCTCTCTTCTGCTGGCCCGCCTCATGGCCATGCTCTGGCCCACGCTGGAGCTCATCCTCGGCATCTCGCTGATGATCACCCTGCTCGTCGGCGGTCACGAGGTGGTCTCGCACCGGCTCACCGTCGGCCAGTTCACCAGCTACATGGTCTACATGGTGCAGCTCACCTGGCCCATGATCGCGATCGGCTGGGTCGTCAACCTCGTGCAGCGCGGCACCGCCTCCGTCACCCGCATCAACGCCCTGCTCACGGAAGCCCCCGCGATCGCCGACAGCCTGCCTCTCGGAACCGCCACCCCGGCTACCCTGCAACCAGAGTCTTCACCCCACAACCTGTCATCTCGACCGGAGGCGGCACAACCCAACCTGTCATCTCGACCGGACGCACTACAACCCAACCTGTCATCTCGACCGGACGCGCCACAACCAACTCTGTCATCTCGACCGGAGCGCAGCGGAGCGGAGAGACCCCTGTATCCCGCCCCCGCCCATTCCCCCGACCTCCACCCACTCCAAGGCGGAATCGAGCTTCGCCACCTCAGCTTCGCCTATCCCACCGGCCCCGAAGTCCTGCATGACATCAATCTCGCCATCCCCGCAGGCACCTCACTCGCGGTCGTCGGCCCCACCGGCTCCGGCAAGTCCACCCTTGTCTCCCTCATCCCCCGCCTGCACGACGCACCCGAGGGAAACGTCCTGATCGACGGTCGCCCCATCCGCGACTACACCCTCGCCCAGCTCCGGGGCGCCATCGGCTTCGTTCCCCAGGAGACCTTTCTCTTTTCCACCACCATCCGCGACAACATCGCCTTCGGGCAGCCCGAAGCCACCGAAGACGAAGTGCTCGCCGCCGCCGAAACCGCCCGCATTGGCCGGGAGATCGGCGAGTTTCCCCTTGGCTTCAGCACCGTGGTCGGCGAACGCGGGATCACCCTCTCCGGCGGCCAGAAGCAGCGCTCGGCCATTGCCCGCGCCCTGCTGCGCGAGCCCCGCATCCTCATCCTCGACGACGCACTCGCCTCCGTGGACACCGACACCGAAGAACAAATCCTGTCCGGCCTGCGCAGGCACATGCGGGGCCGCACAACGATCCTCATCGCCCACCGCGCCTCCACCGCCCGCAACGCCGACCGCATCGCCGTCCTCCAGAACGGCCGCATCACCCAGCTGGGCACCCACGACGAACTCGTCGCCCGTGGCGGCTACTACGCCGACCTCGTCGAGAAGCAAAGCCTCGAAGAAGAAATCCTCACCGCAGTTTAAGAATGTTGCTAGTTCTTGGTTGCTAGTTGTTAGTGTCAGGCGGTTGTCTTCTGCAATCACCGCCGACATGTCGAAAGCTGAACTAACAACTAAGAACCAACAACTAAGAACTTACAACTCATCTTTCCCCTTCCCCATCACCTTCACAATCACCCGCTTCGGCCGCTGTCCGTCAAACTCCGCATAGAACACCCGCTGCCAGGTGCCCAGATCCAGCTTGCCCCGCGTCACCGGCAGGGTTGTCTCGTGGTGCAGCAGCAGGGCCTTCAGATGGGCGTCGGCGTTGTCCTCCCCGGTCTGGTGATGCTTATACCCCGGCCAGCGTGGGGCTAGCTCTTCCAGCCACACGCCGATATCCTCGATCAACCCGCTCTCGTGATCGTTCACGTAAATGGCCGCGGTGATGTGCATCGGCGAGACGAAACACAACCCATCGTCCACGCCCGATTTGCGCACGACGGCCTCCACCTGATCGGTGATGTGCACCATCTCATACTGCTTTCGCGTGTTGAACGTGAGGTACTCGGTATGGACCTTCATGGAGCCATGCTAAGGGATAGCGGCGAACGGATAGCGGCGAAGGGACATCGCGCCACGCCTGCAACTCACCATCCCCGGCCCGACTTCCGCGTCTAATCTCAGGGGGGTTCGATCGCTCCCGGAGGTTTGGCAATGAGCAAGAAATTCGCCCTTGGGGCCTCGATTGGAGCATTCGCTCTCGCGTTGGCCGTGCCCGCGATGCAGGCCCAGCACGTAAGCACCGATTACGACCACAAGGCCCCATTCACGGACTATCGCACCTTTTCCATCGCCAAGATCCAGACTGTCAACCCACTCGACGCGGACGTGATCCGTTCCGAGATCCGTCGCGATCTTACCTACCACAACCTGCGTGAAATTCCCAAGGGCGGCGACGTGGCCATCACCGCCATCGGCGGGCAGCAAAGTGTGAAGCAGTACCAGAGTTTTTATGACGGCCTCGGTCCCGGCTTCGGCTATGGTGGCTACGGCGGCTGGTGGGGCGGCGGCTTCGGTGGAGGCTACAACACGACCACCGTCCATGAGATCCCCATCGGCACCCTTGTCGTCGATATGTACGACGGCCAGACCCACAACCTCGTCTTCCGCGGCACCTCGCATGAGACCGACTCCGACAACATGAACAAGAACTCCGGCAAGCTCCAAAAGGCTGTGGACGAGATGTTCTACAAATTTCCGCCCAAGCACGCCATGTGACCGGCGTAAACCAGTCGCAGGGAGGGGTGAGGTGGGCACAGCCCGCCTCACCCTTTACCATTCCCCTCATGACTTCTCACGGCAAACTCGGAAAGCGCGCCCTGGTCACCGGCGGCGCGGGCCTGATCGGCTCCCACATCGTCGATCTTTTACTCCGCAACGGCTACACCGTCCGCATTCTCGACAATCTCGAGCCCAACACCCACAAACAGGGCAAGCCCACCTGGATCAACCCGGAGGCCGAGTTCCGCCAGGGCGAGGTGCAGGACTACGCCACAATGCACTCCGCGCTCGAAGACATTGACGTCGTCTTTCACGAGGCAGCCTACGGCGGCTACATGCCCGAGATGGCCAAATACGTCCTGGTCAACAGCTTCGGCACCGCGCAGATGCTCGAAATCATCCGCGACCACAAACTCCCGGTGAAAAAGGTCGTAGTCGCCAGCTCCCAGGCCGTCTACTCGGAAGGCGCCGCGCTCTGCCCGGAGCACGGCCCCGTCGTCCCGCTCATCCGTCCGGTACAGCAGTTGCGCGCCGGCGACTTCGCCGTCCATTGCCCCGTGATCCTGCCCAACGGCAAACCCTGCGGCAAACCCACGACCTCCATCCCCACCCCCGAGGCCACCCCCGGCGGCGGCGAGACCGTCTACGCCCTCACCAAGGTCGACCAGGAAAAGCTCGTGCTCCTCTGGGGCAAGCAGACCGGCATCCCCACCGTCGCGCTGCGCTACAGCTGCACCTACGGCCCCCGCCAGTCGCTCTTCAACCCCTACACCGGCGTCATCGCCATCTTCTGCACCCGCCTGCTGACGAACCAGCAGCCGGTCATGTACGAAGACGGCGGCCAGACCCGCGACCTCTGCTTCGTCGAAGACATCGCCCGCGCCAACCTGCTCGTCATGGAATCCGACAAGCTTGACGGCCTGCCCGTCAACGTCGGCTCTGGCCGCGCCACCAGCGTCCGCGATCTGGCCAACATCATCGCCGGCCAGCTCGGCATCGCCCTCGCCCCGCTGGCCCGCGGCGAGTTCCGCCCCGGCGAAATCCGCTCTCTCATCTCCGACATCAGCCGCATCCAGACCATCGGTTACGCTCCCTCCGTCACCATCGAACAAGGCATAGGTCGCTACCTCGAATGGATCAAGACCCAGGGCACGGTGAAGGACTACTTCGGCGAGGCCGAAGCCGGCCTCCGCGCCAAGGGCATCGTCCAAACCATCAGCAAATAAGCCGGCTACCCTACCAGCTCCCGCTGGGTCGGCTGCCCCTTGGTTGTCATTCCCGAAGGGAATCCGCGTTTGCCGTTGCCCTTCAATTTGTCATTCCGCAGCGCTGCGGAGGAATCTGCATTTCCCCGCCGCGCCCCGAACCCCGGTGCCCCATCTTCACGACAGCCTCACCGTCGCTAAGGTGGGTCCCTGCCACTACACTTCCCCCATGCCTCCAGCCGCCCTCCTAGCCGCCTTCACAGCCGCACTCACCCTGGCAACCCTCACCGCCAACGCCCAATGGCAACTCCAGAACGCCGACACAACCGCCGACCTGCGCGGCATCGATTACGTCGGCAACGATGTCGCCTGGGCCTCCGGCTCCCAGGGCACCGTCCTCCGCACCGAGGACATGGGCAAAACCTGGCAGCACTGCACCACCCCGCCCAACGCCGCCAAGCTGGACTTCCGGGGCATCCAGGCCTTCGACAACACTACGGCGGTCGTCATGTCCAGCGGCAAAGGCGACCTCTCCCGCCTCTACAAAACCACCGACGGCTGCAAGACATGGAGTCTACTGTTCACGAATCCCGACAAAGACGGCTTCTGGGATGCCGTCAGGTTTGTAAGGGGCACCGGTCGTGAATCCGGTCGAGTCGGCCATGTGGCAGGCGATCCCGTAAATGGATCCTTCACCGATTACATCAGCTACGATTCTGGCAAAACTTGGAATCGTATCGAACCGGGAGTGGGAGCACTAGGACCGGCAAGAAAGGGCGAGTCCATGTTCGCGGCCAGCAACTCCAGCTATCAAATCCTCCGTAATACGCCCGTCATTGTCACAGGCGGACAAACGAGTCGATTTCGGGAGGTGCTTCTGCACGTAAAGAATGATCCGCAGATTAGTTATGAGTTCGTCGGTGGAGTCATACCTCTTCAAGTAGGTACTTCTGCTGGAGCATTTTCCTTTGCCGCGAAATTAGACGCAAGTGCGTTTTCTGACTCTGACCGAAAAGGTTTTCTCGAAAGGCCCAATCACGCAGGCGACCTCCTCGTAGCCGTCGGCGGTGACTACCTCAAGCCCTTAGATTCGGCCAAAACCGCTGCATTCAGCGACGACGGAGGTATGAGTTGGACGGTCGCCGTAACTTCACCCCTCGGCTACCGCAGCGCCATAGCCTACGACCCCAAAACAAACACCTGGATCACCGTAGGCCCCAACGGCACCGACATCTCCACCGACGACGGCCGCAACTGGCATCCGCTGAAACCCGACCCCGCCGCCCACGACACCCCCGACGCCGACGAGCACTGGAACGCCCTGTCGCTCCCCTTCGTCGTAGGCCCCCACGGCCGCATCGGCCTGCTCCGCCCCGAGGCCCTCGCCTCGGCCGACTCCACCGCAGCCCGCTGAAACTGCCCCGTCATCCCAACAGCGCAACCGGTCGAAGCGCCGGTCCCGGTCCGGACATCTATCGCCTATGACTACGCCCGTCCATCCCGAGGCCCGCGTCGGGCACATCCATCTCCGGGTGGCCGATCTCGATCGTGCCCTGGCCTTCTACCACGGCGTCCTCGGCTTTGAGGTCACCCTGCGCATCGGCAACTCCGCGGCCTTTCTCTCCGCGGGCGGCTACCACCACCACATCGGCCTGAACACCTGGGAAAGCCTCGGGGGCTCGCCGCCCACACCCGGTTCGACGGGCCTTTACCACCTGGCGCTCCTCTACCCCACCCGCGCCGCACTCGCCGACGCCCTCCAGCGGCTCCTGCGCGCAAACATCCAGCTCGACGGAGCCGCGGACCACGGCGTCAGCGAGGCCCTCTACCTCCATGACCCCGACGGCAACGGCGTCGAACTCTACTGCGACCGCCCCGAAGCCAGCTGGCCCCGCAGCGCAAACTGCAATCTCACCATGTATACGCACCCTCTCGACCTCCACGCCCTGCTCGCGACACTTCCCCGCGGCTAGCGCCGGCAAAACCGCACGCCTTCGGTACCCTGAAATATGCAGATTTACGCCGCCACTTCCAACCCGGGCAAGCTCCGCGACTTCGCTCAGGCAGCCGCGGCCGAAGGCATCGCCGTCCTCCCCGTTCCCGGCCTCGCCGGGATGCCCGAACCCGCCGAAGACGCCCCCGACTTCACCGGCAACGCCGCCGCAAAAGCGATCGCCTACTCCCTCCTTGCCCCTGGCCTGCTCGTGCTGGCCGACGACTCCGGCCTCGAGGTCGATGCCCTCCAAGGCCGCCCCGGCGTCCGCTCCGCCCGCTTCGCCGACGACCTGAACTTCGAGCCCGGCGCAGGCCGGGGCAAGGACGAGCGCAACAACCGCTGTCTCCTCTCGCTCCTGCAGGACCTCGATGCCCGAACCGGAACCCGCAACGATCGACACGCCCGCTTCGTCTGCGCACTCGCCCTGGCGCGCGATGGCCACGTTCTTCACCAGGCTTCCGGCACCATCGAAGGTGAAATCCTGGAGGCTCCCCGTGGAACCGTCGGTTTCGGCTACGACCCCCTCTTCCTGCTCCCGCAGCGAGCGCAAACCATGGCCGAGTTGCCGCCCATAGAAAAATGGGCCCTCAGCCATCGCGGCCAGGCCTTCCGCGCCCTCCTGCAGGCGATCCGTTCCGAGCACCCCAGCCTCAACACCCCCTTTTCGACTCTCTAGCACCCCAAAAAACCGTCATCTCGACCGGAGGCGAAGCCGGAGCGGAGAGACCCCTGTATTTCGCCAGGAGCGCCTTGAACCTAACTCGCTCGCCCAACTCGGCCAGCCGTCCAAATCAGTCGCACACATCAAAATCGCACAGAACGAGCGGTAAGCGAACAGATCCCTCAAAGGTTGCTTGACGCTCATATTTTGCGGGCGAAATAATCAATCTAGCCCTAACAGGCAAACCCAGGCCTCAGCGTCGGCGGTTTCAAGCTTTCCAAGGAGTTCCCCGATGGCCGCAGCCGCCCCCATGGCACCCCCCGACAACGCCCAAACCGCAGGTGGACACGAACGTCGAGGCCCCCGCGGCAGGAGGTCAGTGCAGCCGCTGCGCGCAGGCGTTGGCCACAGCTATCTCTGGCGCCGCCTCCATTCCCTCTCCGGCATCATTCCCATCGGCGCGTTTCTCATCGAGCACATCGTCTCCAACTTCGAGACCTGGAACGGCCCCCTCGCCTACGCGCAACAGGTTAAGTTCCTCAACGGCCTTCCGCTGGTCCGCGTTCTCGAGTGGGCGCTCATCTTCATTCCGCTCGCCTTCCACGCCGGCTACGGCGTCTGGATCACCTTTCGCGGCCGCGTCAACGTCAACGTCTACCCCTGGGCCGGCAACTGGGCCTACATCACGCAGCGCGTCACCGGGATCATCGCGCTCGCGTACATCATCCAGCACGTCATCCGCCAGCGTTTCCTCGGCACTTCGCTCCCCGAACACCCCGGCGCCGCCTTCGCCAAGGTCCAGCACGAGCTCTCCAATCCCTGGATGTTCGCCGTCTACGCCGTCGCCATGCTCGCCACCTGCTGGCACTTCGCCTACGGCGGCTGGCTCTTCTGCGCCAAATGGGGCATCACGCCGGGAGTCAAGGCGAGACGTAAATCCGGCTACGTCTGGGGCGCGCTCGGCGTCGGACTTTGCGTTTTAGGTTTTATCAGCATGTACGCCGTAGTCTGGAAGTATCCCAACGCCCCCGCCGACGTCATGGCCGCCCAGCCCGCCGGTGTCGTAGAAGACGCACCCCATGTTGTGCCCCCGAACACCACGAATCCAACGCAGCCCGGCAATGTAATTCCGGCAGCCGTGCAGCCACCGATGACCGCAACTCCGGATGCCGCAGCGACCCAGGATACAAATCCTGCCCGTCACCACCGCAGACATCATCGCCTTTAATTCGCACCGATACACAATCAACAGCTTGGTGAGTTACGCAGAAGGACGGGTTTCCATGACGATCCATCGCAAGCTGAAGGTTGTTTACGCAATTGCTGCGTTGATGTGCATAGTCGTCTTTGCGGAGGAGCTGTTCTTCCTCCTGCGACACACCAACTACCCGGGCCGCACACTCATTTGCATGATGCTTGTGTTTTTGGCAGCGATTGCGCTGTATGTCGGGTTCCGCAGGGTAAGCCACGACGAAAGGCTTCCGCTCCTGGAACAACGATTTAAAGAAACACGAACCCGTTTCAGAAGAGCGTCGCATAGGTAGGTAGATTGATGGCAGTAGCAACCACACCCCGCATCATCGTCGTAGGCGGCGGCCTCGCCGGCCTCTCCTCCGTCATCAAAATCGCCGAAGCCGGCGGCAAGGTCGATCTTTTCTCCATCGTCCCGGTCAAGCGCTCGCACTCGGTCTGCGCCCAGGGCGGCATCAACGCCGCCAAAAACACCAAGGGCGAGGGCGACAACGTCTTCAAGCACTTCGACGACACGGTCTATGGCGGCGACTTCCTCGCCAACCAGACCCCCGTCAAGAACATGACCGCCCAGGGCCCCGCCATCGTCGATCTGCTCGACCGCATGGGCGTTCCCTTCAATCGCACCCCCGAAGGCCTGCTCGACTTCCGCCGTTTCGGCGGGACGTTGTATCACCGTACGGCGTTTGCGGGAGCAACCACCGGACAACAGCTGCTCTACGCGCTCGACGAGCAGGTCCGCCGCTTCGAATCCGAAGGCAGGGTCACCAAATACGAGGGCTGGGAGTTCCTCTCCTCCGTGCTCGACGACGCCGGCGTCTGCCGCGGCATCTGCGCCATGGATCTTCGCTCCATGGAGGTCCGCACCTTCGCCGCCGACGCCATCATCCTCTGCACCGGCGGCATCGGCGCCATCTTCGGCAAAAGCACCAACTCCGTCGTCTGCACCGGCTCCGCGCAATCCGCCGTCTACCAGCAGGGGGCGGCCTATGCCAACGGCGAATTCATTCAGGTCCACCCCACCGCCATCCCCGGCGAAGACAAGCTCCGCCTCATGTCGGAATCCGCCCGCGGCGAAGGCGGCCGCGTCTGGGTCCCGCGCAAGCTCAACGACCCGCGCCCCGCCAAAACCATCCCCGAGGCCGACCGCTTCTACTTCCTCGAAGAGTGGTACCCCAAGTACGGCAACCTCGTTCCCCGCGACATCGCCACACGCGCCATTCACCGCATCGTCTACCAGGAAAACCTGGGCATCGACGGCCAGCCCATGGTCTACCTCGACGTCACCCACATCGACAAAGAGACCCTCAACCGCAAAATTGAAGGCATCCTCGAGATCTACGAGAAGTTCGTTGGCGACGACCCGCGGGAGGTGCCCATGAAGATCTTCCCTGGCATGCACTACACCATGGGCGGCCTCTGGGTGGACTTCCATCAGATGACCAACATCCCCGGCATCTTCGCCGCGGGCGAGGCCGACTACTCGATTCACGGCGCCAACCGCCTCGGCGCCAATTCCCTGCTCAGCTGCATCTACGGCGGCTTCGTCGCCGGCCCCTGCGCTCTGGAATATGCGAAAAACCTGCCCGCCCAAATCGGTGACGGGGGTCACGCCGCCGAAAAACAGCGTCAGCGCGAGTACAACGACGTCCTGCTCCACAATCAGGGCACGGAAAACCCCTTCCGCCTCTGGCGCGAGCTCGGCGAGACCATGACCCGCCACGCCACCATCATCCGCTACAACAGCGGCCTTGCCGAGGCCGACGCCAAGATCGTCGAACTGCTCGAGCGCTTCCGCAACATCAACCTCTCCGACAAGAGCCAGTGGGCCAACACCAGCTTTGCCTTCGCGCGCCAGCTGTGGAACATGCTCCACCTCAGCCGCGTCGTCGTGCAGGGGGCGGCCGCCCGCGACGAAAGCCGCGGCGCCCACTATAAGCCCGACTTCCCTGAGCGTAACGACGAGCAGTTCCTCAAAACCACCAAGGTCTTCTTCGAAGACGACGCCCCTAGGATCACCTGGGAAGAGGTCGACACGCAGCACATCCAGCCCCGCGCCAGGAGGTATGACGCCGCCGCCTAGGGCCATCCACCCCGATACGCGCCGTCGCCATCACAGAACCCATGAGCCCAGAAACCCTGACCCACATCGTCTACGTCGTGCTCATTCTTGCCTTCATCGGCACCATGAGCTATATGGTCTTTTACAACTTGCGCTCCAAGGCCCGTGAAAAGCAGATGGAGGCTAACGGCAAACCCTACGCCAGCCAGGAAGCGGCCATCATGGCAGCGCAGGGACCAGGGAAGCAGCGTCCACGCCCGTAAGCTCGCACCTCACCAAGGCGAGCCTGGCAGAAGGCCACAAAATATGAGCAGGACAGTACTGACCCTCGTGCTCGTCCTCGCGGCGGGAATTTTGTCCGGCGCAGTGGTTCTCTACGGGGCATGGATCGACGGCCGGCGTCAGGCCGTCAGAGACAAAGGCATGCATCCGGTAACGGACGCCACAGGCGCGGTCCACGCCCGTGAAGAAAGGAACCAACATGGCAGCAACCGTGGTTGAAATGCAGTCCAGGCAAGCCGTACCCCCGGTCGCCGAGGTCACCACCCCGCATCATCCGGCCTCTACGCGCACCTTCACGGTGAAGGTGCAGCGCCAGGCCTCGCCCGACGCCCCCGCGCGCACGGAAGCCTTCGCCATCCCCTACCGCAAGGGCATGAACATCACCTCCGTGCTTGGCGAGATCGCGCTCAACCCCACGACCACGGACGGCGCGGAATCCACCGCCATCGCCTACGACGCCAACTGCCTGGAGGAGATCTGTGGCTCCTGCGCCATGCGCATCAACGGCAAGGCCATGATGGCCTGCTCTGCCCTGGTCGACAAACTCCTCGGCCCGGACGACACCATCACCCTGGCCCCGCTCTCCAAGTTCCCCGTCGTCCGCGACCTCGCCGTCGACCGCTCCGTCCTCTTTGAAAATCTAAAGCGCGTCAAAGCCTGGGTCCCGATAGACGGCTCCTACGACCTCGGCCCCGCCCCTCGTCAGGCCCCGCAGATCCAGGAGCAGCGCTACCCGCTTTCCAACTGCATCTCCTGCACCATTTGCATGGAGGTCTGCCCGCAGTTCAATGACGCCACCGGCTTTGTCGGCGCCGCCACCATCGCGCAGGCCAAGCTCTTCAACATGGACCCGGCTGGCTCCGTCCTCTCCGCCGACCGCCTGCGCGCCCTAGCCGGCGACGGCGGCGTGCAGGAGTGCTCCTTCGCCCAAAACTGCGTCCAGGCCTGCCCCAAGCAACTCCCCCTCACCGAGGCCATCTCCGACATGGGACGCGATGTCTTCGTGCAGCAGGTAAAAGACTTCTTTCGACGCTGACTTCTCGCTTGCTCAGCGTGCCTTGCTATAGGCTTGCCTCATGGATGAGCTTCTCTTCAATGTTGCTCAAGAAACAGACGGCGGATACGTTGCCGTCGCCGTAGGTGAAAAGCATTGCGACTCATGGAGACACCTGGAAGGAACTCTGCATGATGGTCCTGGATGCCACGCAGGCCTACTTCGAGGATCAACAGGGGCGACCGCCGCGACACATTCGGCTCTACCTCCATGTCGAACAGGTGCTCGCAGTCGGTTGAAGCTGCCACGCGATGTGAACGGTAGGTCCCTGGCTGAGTTCTTGATCTCTGAGTGGGATTACGTGCAAACTCGCCAGACCGGAAGTCACATCATTTTGCGTACAGAGTCGCCAGACTCTGCCGGCGCCGCATCATAAACCACTTCGCCTGAGAACCTTGGCCGCCATCATTCGCATGGTCGCCGTTCATAAAGAGGTCACGGCAGAAGACGTATTTCGAAAGTTCCGCTAACCTTAGCCCAAATGAAGCAGGAGTCCTTATGAGCGCTACCCACGAATCCCTCGACCTAGCCGACGCCCGCCGCATCATCGCGGCAGCCACAAAGAAAGCCGAAGAGATCGGCCAGCCGATGAACATCGCGGTCGTCTGCGCGGGCGGCTACCTGCTCGCCTTTGAACGCATGGCCGATGCCTGGCTCGGTTCTGTCGATATCGCCCAGAAAAAGGCCTTCACCTCTCGCGCTTTCAACATCGCGACGCATGACCTGGCTCCCCTCTCCCAGTCGGGCGAGCAGTTCTTCGGTATCCACGCCTCCAACGATGGCAAAATCATGATCTTCGCCGGCGGTATCCCGATCAAAAAGGGAGACAAGGTCATTGGGGCTATCGGTGTCTCTGGCGGGCTTGGCGCCCAGGATCAGGCCGTGGCCGAGGCTGGCGCTGCCGCTTTCTAGACCTCCCATGCCCATCAGACCATCGTCCTAACGCAAGACGGAGGGCGCGGCGAATAGCACCGCGCCCTCCGTCTTGTTCTTCGTCACGCTTTACTCTCCCTTACCATCCGCATACATCTTGTCGATCTGTTCCTTGTATTTATCAACAATGATCCGGCGTTTCAGCTTCAGGCTCGGCGTCAACTCACCCTCTTCCACACTCCACGCATCCGGCACCACCATCACCTTCTTGATCGATTCATAGTGCGCCAGGCTTCCATTCACCTTGGCGATAATTCCCTCATACAGCTTCTGCACCTTGGGATCGCCGGCCAGCTTGGCATGGTCGCCCGCGTTCACACCGTTCTGCTTCGCCCACCCCTCGAGCGCCTTGAAGTTGGGTGAAATGAGCACGCTCACAAATTTGCGGTTATCTCCAATGAGCGCCGCGTGCTCCACCAGGCCATCTGTTTTCAGCTTGCTCTCCACCGGTTGCGGCGCGATGTACTTGCCGCCCGAGGTCTTCATCAGCTCCTTCTTGCGGTCCGTGATGGCGAGAAATCCATCCTCGAACTTGCCGATATCGCCGGTCTTGAACCAGCCATCCTCGGTGTACTCCTTTTTGGTCGCTTCCTCGTTTTGCCAGTACCCCGCAAAGACCGAGCTGCCGCGAACCTCCAGCTCACCGTCACCGGCCAGCCGCGCTTCCAGGTTCGGGATCACCTTGCCAACCGTGTTGGCACGAAAATCCTCAAAGGTGTTGCGCGAAATCACAGGCGAGGTCTCCGTCATCCCATACCCCTCGATGATCCGGATGCCCACGCTCAAGAACCAGTCCGTCGATTCCTTGCCCAACGGTGCCCCGCCCGACACATATAGCTTCACATTGCCGCCGAACGCCTCCCTGACCTTGGAAAACACCAGATTGTTCGCCATGGTCCAGGTCAGCGAAGAGGGGGTCTTTCCAGTCGCCACCTCATCCTTGTGCCTGGCGCCCTGCCCCAGCGCCCAGTGCAGCACCTTCTGCTGAAACCCCTTAGCCCGGCCCTCCACCGCCTGCCGCACCTTCTCAAACACGCGCGGCACCGCCAGGAAGATCGTCGGCTTTACCGCCTTCATCGCGGCCGGCAAGTCGTCGAACTTGGGCAGGTAGGAGATCGTCGCCCCATGCGCAAACATCGCGTAGTCCAGATGCCGCGCCAGCGCATGACTCAGCGGCAGGAACGAGAGTGAGCTGTCACCCTTGACGATGTGCAGGCCTTCGGTGGAGTAATGGAGATTTGACGCCATGTTGTCATGCGTCAGCATCACGCCCTTGGGATCTCCGGTCGTTCCGGAGGTATAGATGATCGACGCCACATCTCCCGGTTTCGTCACCTTCAGCATCGCGTCAAACTTCGAGTCGCGGCTTTCCAGCGCAGGCGCCCGCTTCATGATCTCGGAAAGGCTCTCCGCATTTTCGAACTGACCGTCATCCCACACCACCACATGCTCAATCGAGGTCAGGTCTCCGGCTTTGGTCAGCTTTTCGTACTGCTCCTTGGTCGAAACAAAGATCGCCTTCGCTCCGGAGTTATTCAGGATGTAGCCCATCTGCTCCGGCGTCAGGGTCTGGTACAGCGGCACATCCGCGGCGCCGATGGCCAGCACGGCAAAATCAATCACTGGCCACTCCCAGCGGTTCTCGCCCACCAGCGCCACCCGGTCACCGGCGCCGATCCCCCAGCCCTGCAGCGTCTCCGCCACTGCGCGTACACGTCCATACATCTGCTTGGCCGTGATGGGCTTCC
>CAXSCE010000058.1:0-14943 GCA_964236545.1 uncultured Bryocella sp. | reverse complement strand
TCTGTTGACTCCGCTGCTCCCTCAATTCGTTTTTGGTCAGCGGTGTGGCCGGGGTGGCGGTTGTGGGGCTACCCGCGGCTGTTCCGTTTGGGGTTACGGGTGTTTGCGAGGTGACGGGAACGCCCGCCGAGGGTGTTTGTGCCTGGCTGCCCGGGGCTGGGAGGACCGAGGCCAGAGCAAGTGCGGTAAGGCAAATAATGTTCATTCCGATCTCCTTTTGCGTCGGTGGCGCCCGAAGGCGCGGAGCATTGCCGACAGATTTGCGATGCTTGCCGGCGGGTGCGTGATGCATCCGGGGAGGACGCTTTGGAGGTTGTTCGGGGTGGGGATGAGCTTTGAGGTTTGAGGGTTTGAGCTGTGAGGTGTGGACTCCGTACTCTAGACTAAGGAACTATGACTTTGCCAGGGGAGATGGCTGCAGCTGCGGCCCCGAAGGAAAGGGCGACGAGGCCGAATGCCAGGCCGGCCTTGAAGGCGGTTCGTGGAACGCGCGACCTGCTGCCCGACCAGACGCCGTTGTGGAACCGGGTGGAGGCTGTGGCGCGGGCGGTGTTTGCGCGGTATGGCTTTGGGGAGATCCGCACGCCGGTCTTTGAGGCGACCGAGTTGTTTGCGCGGGGGGTGGGCGAGGAGACGGATATTGTCTCCAAGGAGATGTTCACTTGGAGTGACCGGGCGCGGGCGGAGTCGGAAGAGGGTCAGTCGCTGACGCTGCGGCCGGAGTCGACGGCCGGGGTGATGCGGGCGTATATCGAGCACAAGCTGGGGGACACGGGCGGGCTGCAGAAGCTGTACTACATCGGGCCGCAGTTCCGGCGGGAGCGGCCGCAGCGGGGGCGGTACCGGCAGTTCTGGCAGATCGGCGCGGAGGTGATCGGGCCGGCGAGTTCGGGGGCCGAAAGCGCGTTGCGCGATGCCGAGGTGCTGGAGATGCTGGCCTCGCTGCTGGATGAGCTGGGGGTGCGCGGATGGCGGCTGGAGCTGAATTCGGTGGGGTCGGCGGAGGACCGGGCGCGCTACAACGCGGCGCTGCGCGAGGCGCTCGCGCCGGTGCGGGAGCAGCTTTGCCCGGACAATCAGCGCCGTGCGGAGACCAATCCGCTGCGGGTGCTGGATTCAAAGGATGAAGGCGATCAGGCGATCATCAACGGGTTGCCGAAAATCGCGGAGTTTTTGGCGGAGGACTCGCGTGCGCACTTTGCCGAGGTGCTGGCGGCGCTGGATGCCTGCGGCGTGCCGTACCACGTCAATCCGCGGCTGGTCCGGGGGCTGGATTATTACACGCGCACGACCTTTGAGTTCACCGTGACCACCGGGCTGGGCACACAGAATGCTCTGTTGGGTGGGGGACGGTACGACGGCCTGAGCGAGATGCTGGGAGGACCGCGGGCGCCGGGCATAGGGTTTGCAATCGGCGAGGACCGGCTGATTTTGACGCTGCAGGCGCAGGCCGACCTCGATGCCGCGGGCACGGACGAGCCGCCGGCCGCTCCCAAGCTGGATGGCTACCTTGCTCCACTGGGCGCCGCGCAGAATCCGGCGGCGCTGGCCCTGGCCCGGAAGCTGCGCCGCGCGGGCTGCGCGGTGGAGGTGGGCGACGGGAGTTTTAAGCTGCGCAAGGCGTTCGAGGTGGCCGAGAAGCGGGCGCGGCACATCGTCATTTTAGGCGAGGATGAGGTGCGGGACGGTGTGGCGACGGTTAAGACCTTCGCGACGGGGCGGCAGGATAAGGTGCCGCAGACGAATTTGGCCGAGGTGTTGCGTTGAGAGACTCCGATGGGGATTCCAAGCTTTACCAGAGGTGGGAAGGAACCCCGGAATGGGGTGTTCTCGATCGAGCGCTGAAGCAACTTGTGGCCAATCGCGAGCTGCAGGAAAGCAGCCGCCACGAATATTTGGTGGGCTTTCTTTGCAAAGCTCTGGGCGAGGTGTTGGGCGAAGCACCAGAGCGCACGAACCGGAGCGGGGAGGACGACCCTCTTGCAGCGCGACGCCGGGCATCACAGGAAGACCTTCGCCGTGCCCAGGAGATGATTGCGCCGTCTCCGCCATCCGCTCGCTCGGTGGTGGATAAGCTCATTGGGGAGCGCCGGGCGGAGGCACTTCGTGAGTAGATTTGTTCTCGACAGCTCGGCCGTGCTCGCGTTCCTCTACCGTGAGCCGGGCGGGAGTCGGGTGCTGGAGGTTGGCAGCGAGGCTTATCATCAGCGCGGTCAACCTGGCCGAGGTGTACTCCAAGCTGATCGATGGCAACACCCCCCCCGGAGCCGGTTATCCAGGAACTGATCGCCGGGATCGCCGGTGTCGTTCCATTTATTGACGAGACGGCCCGGCTTGCTGGAAATCTGCGCCTTCAAACCAAAGCTCTGGGCCTTTCGCTGGGAGATCGCGCCTGTTTGGCGACGGCGGTCTCGCTCCAGGCGGTCGCTTGCACTGCCGACCGCGCATGGGCCTCTTTACAGGTAGGGTGTGCGATTGAGGTCATCAGGTGAGTGGGAGGTTTGTCGTGGGTAGCGGCTCTTGGGTTGATGTGCACCAGCTGACGCCGGTTTTGAAGCTGTGCGGTATATGAATCGCCGTTGCGGAACTTTGTGGCTGAATGTACGTCTACACGTGTAACAACTAGAGTCGTGTGGGGCCCTGGCCGTTTACGGCGGGACTTTTGGAGAATGGTTTGATCAATGAGCAGCTTTCCCGCTTCCTGCGCCCGGCCTGGGTTGCCCTTCTGTCGTCGCTCACCCTGGCTGCCGCAGCGCAGGCGCCGCTGGCACGGCTGAGCGGTCCCATCGGTGGAACGTCCACGACGGCGCTGACCGGATCCCGGCCGCCCCTGGCGCAATTGGGGACCGACGCGGGTGTTTTGTCTGCCGGCACGGCGGTGAAGGGGATGACGCTGGTGTTCAGCCGGTCGGCCGCGCAGGAGGCCGATTTGCAGGCGCTGTTGGCGGCGCAGCAGGATCCTGCCTCGCCGCAGTATCACCAGTGGCTGACGCCGGACACCTTTGCGGCGCGTTTCGGTGTGACGGATGCCGACCTGGCGACGGTGGAGGCCTGGCTGCAGGGACAGGGCTTCAGCATTGATGGGGTCAATCGCAGCCACAACGCGATCAGCTTTTCAGGGAGCGCCGGCCAGGTTGGAACGGCGTTTGCCACCTCGCTGCATCGCTACACCGTGAACGGCGAAGCGCACTTTGCGCCGTCCACGGATCTGTCAGTGCCGGCGGCGCTGGCGCCGATGGTGGCCGGTGTGCTGCATGTATCGGATTTCCGTCCCAAGCCGGCGGTTCACGTGCGTAAACAGGCGGTGGCGCCGGACTTCACCTCCAGCCAGACGCAGGCGCATTACCTGACTCCGAAGGACGTTGCCACGATGTACAACGTCGGGGCGGAGTACAACGCAGGGTACACGGGCGTGGGGCAGTCGATTGCCGTGGTGGGGCAATCATATGTGCAAACGTCGGACGTCACGGCGTTCCAGAGTGCGGCGGGCCTGGCGACGAATGCACCGAATCTGGTGTTGGTGCCGAATACCGGGGTGGCAGGCGTCTCGTCCGGGGATGAGGGCGAATCGGATATCGATCTGGAGTATGCCGGCGGCATGGCGCCGGGCGCAACGGTTTACCTGGTGTACGTGGGCAATAACGGAAATTATGGTGTGGATGACGCGCTGGCCTATGCGGTCACGGAGGATATTGCTCCGGTCATCAGCATCAGCTACGGCGGCTGCGAGCCGCTGACCTCCGCGACGGTGTTGAATGCGGACAATACCATCTATGCGCAGGCGGTTGCGCAGGGACAGACCATTCTGGCTTCCGCCGGCGATGCCGGCTCGGAGGCCTGCTTCGGCTTTGATCAGCCGCTTGCTGTGCAGGAGCAGGTCGCCGTCAGCTTCCCAGCCAGCAGCCCCTACGTTACGGCCGTGGGTGGAACGCAGATGACGACGGGCGCTTCCACCGCGGGATCCACGACGTATTGGGCCGCGGCTTCGGGCACGGATGTGGCAAGCTCGCTGCTCGGCTACGTGCCGGAGGTTACCTGGAATGAGGATTCCGCGAACAACGGCATCCTGTCCGGCGGCGGTGGCGTCAGTACCTTCTTTACGCGGCCAACCTGGCAAACGGGCGTTCCCG
Organism: uncultured Bryocella sp.; assembly: GCA_964236545.1. Taxonomy (GTDB): domain Bacteria; phylum Acidobacteriota; class Terriglobia; order Terriglobales; family Acidobacteriaceae; genus Granulicella. The sequence continues at coordinate 10,813 of CAXSCE010000058.1, read as the reverse complement.
GCATTCCCACTGGCACCATGCGCCTCCTGCCGGATGTGTCACTGCTTTCCGCGGTAAATACGCCGGGGTTCGTGTTTTGCAGCAGCGACATTGAAGATCTTCAGGACGAGGACTTGACAGCAAGCTGCAGCACCGGCTTCCGCGATTCTTCCGGCAAGTATCTTCTCGTTGCAGGGGGAACGAGTTTTGCGGCGCCCATTATGGCCGGCATGACGGCGTTGTTGAACCAGGCCAAACATGCCACCGGGCAGGGCCTGTTGAATAAAGAGTTGTACGCGCTGGCGTCCAATTCGGCCACCTACGCTTCGGTCTTCCACGACATTACATCGGGCACGAACGCCTGCACGATTGCTTCCGCAAACTTCTGCTCCGTGGGCGGGGCTTCCGAGTACGGAGCCACGACGGGTTATGACGAAGCGACCGGGCTCGGATCGTTCAACTTTGCCAGCCTGGTGTCTGCCTGGCCCTCTACGAGCGCGACCGCGCTGGCCGGCACGGTGACCACGCTTGCCGCTGCATCCGCCACGCCCGTGAGCGGAGCGGCGGATGCGATCAGCATCAATGTGGCCTCCGCCACGGCGAGCGCCGGCACCCCGACAGGGTCGGTCACCATTCAGGTGGATGGAGCAGCTGCCGGCACCGTGGCTTTGGTCAACGGCGCGGCAACCTATAGCTACACAGCTTCGCTCACGACGGCCGGGGCTCACGTGATTACGGCAGCGTACTCGGGTGATCCTGCACATGCGCCATCGATCGGTTCTACCCGCGTCACCATTACTCTGGGAACGGTGGCAGCGGGATCATTTACCTTTACGGCGGCCAATCTAACAGCGGCTTCGGGGACCACGGAAAACTCAGCCGTCGCCATCACGCCGGCGGGCGGGTACAACGGCAATATTGTGTTCACGCTGACGGCCCCGGCCGGCGCACCTGTGATCTGCTACCAGCTGCAGAACAGCAACTCGACCGCAATAACCTACGCTGTGCCTGTTTCCGGCGTCACGTCTGCGACATTGTCGATCAGCGTCGGAACCTCCCTTTGCGGTTCGGCGACCAATGATCCCTCCATGCGACTGGCGACGGTGGCGGGGAAAAAGACGGCGCTTGCGCCGGTTCCAGCCAGGCCATGGCAAGGTAAGCCGGTGATTCCGGTGCTGGCAGGTTTATTGATGACCGGCTTTGCCGTACGGCGCCGTTCACGGCGTTTGCCCACGCTGGCCGCATTGGCGGTTCTGACCGTGCTGGGCCTGGGCGTGAGCGGATGCGGCGGCAACGGCACCGGAGAATCCGGTACGCCGACCACACCCACACCTACTACCGCCAGCTACACGCTAACATTGACGGGCACCGATTCCGTTACCTCCACCATTGCGTCATCGACCACCTTCACCCTTACCCTGTAGCTCCGTTCGCAACAGGCAGTCGCTAGGATCACGTTTTCGCAACGGATTGTCGCAACGAAGGCCCGGAGACATCTCCGGGCCTTCGTTTTTGTCCCCCCGACCGATTACTGTCCGGTGCGCCCCGTTTTCACGGTCGCCGCGTTTGGCGCACCCTGAGCGCTATCGGAAATTCAGACTGGCGCGGTCAAAAAGCAGGTAGCGTAATACATGCCATGACCCTTGCTTCCCGAGTAGAGATCGCCGAGGTGCGCCGCATGCGTACCCGGAATACGACCCTGTACCGCGTGCTTCACTGGCCGCTTTGGATCTTTGTCTTCTTTCTTGCGCCCGGACCGCTGACCTTTGATCTTTTCGCCGGACGCGCCAATCGCTCGAACCTGATCTGGCTGGGGCTTGTGTTGCTGGGTACCGGTGCGGCGGGCCTGCGCGGCCGTTTGCCGGGCGCCGAGCCCGCACCGTACATTCTGCGGTTTACGGAGGACCGGCCCAACCCGCTCTACCGGCGGATTTGCTACACCTTTGGCTGGAATGCAGCGGTGAACTTTGCGGCGATGAACGTTGCGGGTGCTGCCTACGCCGTGGCGACCGGGCGGTGGACGATGCAGCCGATTTACCAGCGGCTCTACCCGCCGGTGCTGGGGCTGATTGTGCTGCTGGGAGTAGCGGGCGTGCTGCCGCGGGTGCGGCGGTCCACAAGAGGCGAGGGAACGGAGCGCCGCTACTTCTACGGTACGGTCTGGGCGGCGACGCTGGGGCAAACCGCCCTGCTGATCCTGTGGAAGACCCTGCCGCGCACGCATGCTGCCGACTTGCTCAAGCTGATGGTGTACTTAGGCGTTCTGTTCGCGGTGGGTGCCGCGGCGGCTTGCGGCTGGCTGCCCCGGACGAGGCCGATCGTGCCGGGAGAGTCGATCATCGGCGACTGAAGATTCTGCCCTGGATACGGGAGTTCGACCCTGTTTCATCCCACGCCCATATCCGTGCGGTGGTGAAACCTTTCTATTGATCCATGGGGACCGCACAACGTCCACTCGGCCGATACCCATCAGAGAGTTTGAGCCGGTAGATGGGCTAAGGAGAATTTGGACATGGCAGATAGCAACGATCTTGTAAAAGCGGTGATTGAGGTTCTCAACGACGGAAAGACGGGTTATGCCGATATCGGCGAGAAGATCACGAGCCCGGAACTGCGTTCTTTCTTCATGAGCGAATCGCAGAGCCGCGGGACTTTTTCCAGTGAACTTTCCGCGGCGGCGGGCATGCATGATGTCGGCGGCACAGCGACAGCAGCCGTGCACCGCAGCTGGGGTGACCTGAAATCCAAGCTGGGCGGCGGCGATCACACGCTGCTCGAAACGGCGGAGCAGGGTGAGGATGCGGCGCAAAAGGCGTACCAGGCAGCCCTGGGCGATTCAGCCATCACGGGCCCGGTTCGGGCTCTGCTGCAGAAGCAGCACTCCCACATCCAGAGCGCGCACAGCAAGATAAAGGCTTTCCGCGACAGCACTAACTAAAGACGCGGCCCTTGCCTAAATCGTGGGTGATGCCAAAGGAGGAGAGCTTGGGCTTTCCTCCTTTTTACTTTTGGCCCTTGAATGGAGCTTTACAGGCGGATCCAGAGCATCCGCAGTGGACTGTAGAAGTCCAGTTCCTTCGGCTTCGCGCAGGGTCGGGTTGGAGGCTTGTTGTACGTTCTAGAGCGGTTTACCTCAGGCCTTAGTGGCCATACCAACAGCAGATCCCTCCGCTGCGCTGCGGGATGACAACAAGGAGGGCGGTACCCATGATATGCCCCACTTGAAGGGGAAACAGGTCTAGGAAGACTGTTTTGGATCAATGACGCTGGGCCGTGACCGCTCCGTTGAGGACGTTGATGACCACTGGGGTAGAGAGGTAGTTGTTATTGCCGATGTCGTGAGCATATAGGGTCAACGTGTGCTGCCCATTCGTAAGCGTCGTGGTGTCCAGTGGATAAAGGTAAGGCGGTCCTGTGACGCGCCGGGTGCCCACCTCCGCTCCGTCCAGCAGGAGGTAAGAGCCCGCTGAATCGAGCGCCACCTGCACTTGGCCGGTCACCTGGATCTGTCCGGAAACCGTGGTTCCGGCCGTGGGTGAAAGGATGGTGACAGGTCCGGCAGGAGCGGCCGCAGCGGGGTTCACTGCCAGCGAAACCGTTGCGGTGGATGCCGCGTAGTCGGTGCCATCCGACGGTGCGAAGCTGGCGCTCAGGGTATAGCTGCCTGCCGCAAACGTTGTACCGGCAGCTGGGGAATATGTGAAGCTGCCCGGGACGCCCGCTGCTGCATTCAGTTGAGAGCCCGAAAGCGGCACTCCGGCGGCGATGGCGCCGGGCGTGGCCCAGGTGATCTTGGGCGTGGCTTTGGCGACGGTCAGCGAGCGCGACGTTGTGACCGGGGCAGCAGCGGGGCTACCGTTTGCGGCGGAGGGTGTAAAGGTCACGGAAAGTGTCTGTGTTCCCGCACCGAGGACCGCTCCGGCGGATGGGATATAGGTGAAGGTGCCCGGCACATTGGCTGTTGCATTCAGCTGTGTAGTGGAGAGCGGGGCGCCATAGATGATGGCTGCCGGTGTTCCCCAGGAGATCGCGGCGGCGGACGCCGGGGAAGTCACTGTGAGCGGCACGGTGGCGGTTGCGCTGGTGTAGTCCGCGCTGTCTGAAGGCGTGAACGTGACGGTGAGTGAGGTTGTGCCGATGCCCGGAACCGCCCCGGTTGCCGGGCTGTAGGCAAAGGTACCCGGTACGCTCGCTGTCGCATTCAACTGCGAGCTGGATAGCGGGGTTCCTGCGGCAATCGATGCCGGCGTGGGCCAGTTCAGAGCCGGCGTGGCTTTGGCGACTGCCAGGTTCACCGTCGTGGTGGCGGTGGTGTAACTGCGGGTGTCGGCCGGGGTGAAGGTGGCCGTCAGAGCGGCCGAGCCGGCTCCCGGTATGACGCCGGCGGCCGGGGAGTAGGTGAAGGTACCGGCGACATTGGATGTCGCGTCAAGCTGGGTGGCGGAAAGCGCGGTTCCATAGTTAATGCCGGCGGGGGCCGGCCAGTTAAGCACGGGTGCCGTTGGGGCGGAGGGCGCATGAACGCCGGCCGCGGCGTAGAGGGCTACAAGAACCGGGTTGTTGGCCTGCCAGTAATCGGCATGGCCCATGAGGATGTCGCCGTCCGCCACGGACTGCGTCAGCTGCGGCGTGTACTGAGCCAACAGGGAGGCGGAAACGTCGTTCACCAGATTCGCGCCAAACGCCCTGGGGTAGTAGTTGTAGACCGAGGCCGGCGTACCGAGGCTGGTGTGGAACAGAAAGCTATAAAAGGGGGCGGTGTAGGCGTAGTAGCGGGGAGTGCTCTCTTCGGGAATGAACAGAAAGCTGGGCAGATCGGTGATCAGCTGCTGGAAGATGGCCGGATCCAGGGTTCCGCCGTTTGCGTCCACGGTGGAATCGACGTAGAACAAGGTGGCTCCCCAGCGCGTATTGGCGTACCGTGCCTTGGTCTCGAGGTTGGCGATGATGGCGGCGTTTGAGGAAAGAAAACTCTGGCTGGCGGTGCCGTTTGCACCGAGCGCAAAGCTCTGCGGGCGAAGGCATAGGCCGATGCGCAGGCCCGCGCCGGATATCGTCCTGAAGTAAGCATCGTCCAGCTTCTGCCCGAAGTAGGGGGAGCTGGGGTTCAGCACCGCAGATTCCATCTCAGGGGCGACGGAGGCGATCTGATCGGGAGAGCAGACGTAGCTTGTGGTCTGCGGGTACTGTTCGCCTTCAATGTCCCAGGTGATTACGCCCTGCGCATTGAGATTCTGAGCGTTGGCGACGTTCGAGGCAGCCTGCGCCAGCATCCGGTTCTGAAAGGCCTGCAGGCCTGCGGAATTCGTAATGTCGACGGAAGGATCATTGAAATAACGGCGCGGATTGGTGGGAAAACCGCCTGGCTGCGTGATGTCGCCGTTGTCTACGGGCGAAGTGGCCAGGTAGGCCGTGCCGATGATGCGCTTGTCCGTCCAGGTCATCTGGCTGGGGTAGGTGGCGGCAAAGCTCGCGTAGGCGTCGGCGGCATTGGCCGCGGTTCCTTCCGGGGTGAAGCGAAGAGAAACCGTGTAGGAGAGACTTGTGCCGGGCTGCACCGGCGCATCCTTGTGCGGCAGGTAGGTCGCGAGTCCGTCCGGCGCGGTGCCGGTCATGATGGGCGTGTAGGTCGCTGGGCCGGCGCTCTTCCAGCCGGTGTACAGTGGTGTGGCCTCGTTGGGCAGAACGGCCGTTACCACGCCGGAGCCGAAATCCGCTGCGCTGACGCCAGGTCCGGTGGTGGTGACGGCGTATTGGTTGTAGCCGCTGAAGCCGGCAGGATCCGCGGGGAAATGCAGGGCGAAGGGGAAGATCTCGGCACCGTCGAAGATCACGCCTGAACCCGCGTAGTTCACTTCCGTGACCTTCATGTCGAGATTGTTGCCGCTGGTCTGGAACTGGACGGCGATGTAGCCCCAGGTGAAGGAGTAGGTTTCCGTGTTGGTCGCCGCGTTCCAGGAGGTGCCGTTGTTGTTTTCACCCCAGCCGTACTGTCCGTTGCTCACAAGGTTCCCGGCCAGATCCGTGGCTTTCATGTGCCAGATGTGGAAGGTGTCGGCGGGGTAAGCCGCTGTGTTTTCCAGCACCACGCCGTTGAAAGCGAGGGACTGCACCCCCTTGACACCGTAGGTGATCTGCAGCCCCTGTGCTTTGGCGTGCCTGTCCGCCAGCAGCAGACCGGGAAGCAACAGCATTCCCCCGAAGAAACGTGCAGTCGAAGAACGGTAGAGCGACCGTACCTGTGAGGCAGAAGCGGCAGAAAAAAAGGTCATCATTGGCCTGAAGAGCAAGTGTGGCGAGTCTAGCTTTCGCTCAAGCCACGCGGGTATAGCCCAGATTGGGGGGAAGACTGCGTCGTTCAGGGCATGGTGTCTGAGACGACGCTCCCAACACCGGACGTGCGACGCCTGGGGTTGCTTGAGATTGGCTTGATTTCGTTAAGGCAGTATGCCATCCGAGCGGCGGACTGGCCTTGCGCCGCCTCCGCTCTTTACACACTATTCATGCCAGCGATGGCGCGACCCCATGCAGGATGCGGGGTTTAGAGCTGTTCCTTCAGGTACCGCGGATGCCTAGACAGCAGATCCCTCCGCTGCGCTGCGGGATGACAACAAGAAAACAACGGCTGCGGGATGACAAGAAAGGACGAGGGTTGCGGGATGCCAACAAGAAGACGACGGCTGCGTGAGGAGAGAAGGCGCTATCAGAACCACATCTGAAGGTGACTAGATCTGCGAGAGTGGAGTTCGACTCACGGTGCAAGACGTAGATCTGAGATTTGGGCGAGGGGCTTAGGCCGGGTTGCCGGAATTTGGGCAGGAGGTCCGACGGCGAAGATCAGCGTCTCTACCCCTTCGTGAAAGAAGGTCGCCTGCGGTGGTTCGCAGAACTCGGCGCGCATGTGGGCGGAGTGCGGGCCCGCCTTAGCAGGCTCGTTTGCCTCGAAGCATCCAGAAAAGGGATCGTAGGCCGTCGCGACGTAGTACTGCACGTGGTACCTGGCAAGCACATCGCGCAAAGGCGTTTCGTGTTTTAGCAATTCGAGGTACGGCCGGTCCATCATCAGCCCCTCGGTCTGGAGAATGGGATCAGGCATGAGGTACGCCACCCTGCCGGCGCGGTCGCCCATGGCGTAGATGCCGGGATGGGTCTGGGCAAAGTGCGCGATTTGAACTGAAGCGTCGTAGATGTCCACCTGCTGGCGACGCCACCGCGTCAGGCTCAGCGCTGCAAAGATTGCCAGAACCAGAAAGGCGACCACGGCGGGCTTTGCCAGCACCCGGCCAAAGGGAGGGTAAAGAACGAAGACCATGAGGCTGATGCAAAGCGCGGTGCGGAGCGGGTAGTAATACCAGCCCCACAGCGTCCAGTCGCTCACGCAGGAAAGAATGAAGTAGTAGACGAAAGGGAACAGGATAACGGCAGGAAACAGAACCCTGGCCATCGGGGTAATGCCGGCTGCAATGCGCGGTACCAGCAGAAGAGCGACCAGGAAGATAAGCGTGAAGGTAGCCGCGAGGGGGTGGAAGAAGACCTTCCAGGGCTCGAGCGATGGCAGGTGATCGGATTTCAGCTCCTTGGCCATGCCCGAGATCGGCAGAAATGTGTTGAATTCCCGGTGGTTCCACACGAAGTAGAAGACAAGCGGCAAGAGGCCAAGCAGCATACCGGCGACGAGGCCGGGCCGGATGAGTCCCCGCAGGGAAGGGGTGATGAGAATGCCCAGCAGCACCAGACCACCAAAAATCAAGGTATCGATGCGGGAGAGCGCCAAAGCCGAGAACAGGAGGCCCAGAGCAAGGGTTTGAGGCCAGCCCCGCTTTAACCAATCCACCCGCAATAAAAGGCAGATTGTGCCCAGAAACAGGGGCACGGTGAGGGTCACCTCCATGCCGTAAAAGAACAGGGTGACCGAGTACAACGTGACAGCGGCGCTCAGGGCAAAGGCAAGAAGGGGGCGAGCGCCGCACAATCGCAACAAGCGCCGGGCGAGCAGGAACGTCGCCAGAGCCGCGACCCAATCGCTGATTGCGAGAAAGCCAAGGACACTTCGCGGATTTTCTGTAAACCAGCTCACGACCGTCAGCACAGCGAACCAGAGGGGCTGGTAGCCATTTGTCGGGGCGAGGCCGTTGAAGGTGGAACCGTGGCCGTGCGCAAGGTTTTGCGCCACCTTCAGGTAATAGAGCAGATCGTCCTGCACGAAGATGAGCCACGAATCGTGCGAACGCAACGGCAAGATGAGGATGACCGCCAGCCCCACGAATAGGATTGCGGCCGCGATCAGCGCCCAGCGTTCTTCGCGAGCGTCGCCTTCAACGACGGCTGTGCCCGGATCCAAGATCCCCATTTCACGTCCTACTCTGGGGTGCACGGCATTTGTGGGTACAGGCTGAATGACAGTAGTTCCTTTTCCGGAGGGTGACGGAAGCGCTCTCCCTTGATGTTCGAGCCCCATCATAGCCCGACGCGGCGGCCTCAGCGCGTCCCAAGATAGAACAGGCGCCGATCGTTCGTGGCAGTTCCGCTCTCCTCTCGTTTCTCGCTCGGCTCTTTGCCGTACTCCTACCTCCTCCGACTGCCGGAGCGCTGAAGCTTTTATTACCCTTTCCCTGCTGTGCGTGGTGTGACCGGCCGTTTGGCTGACGCAGTCTTTCGTCTCCCGTCGGCGGCAGGCGGCGCCGCGGTGGGGGCTTGAGCCAGCTTCCCGCGCAGGTCGTCCAGCTCCAGTGTGTATGCTGCGGAAGGCATTTCGTCCAGCAATGACTGCAGTTCCCGTTCCACCTCGCTGCTGGCGCCCCCGGTGGTCCGGATGTCGTGCAACAGCGTGCAGAGCGGGTCTTCGTAGATCTTGATCACCCGGATTGTCTCGAGCAGGGTATGCAGGCTGTAGTAGATTTCCGGCTGCACGGGGCTAGGCGGGATCGCCGATTTCTTTGTTTTTCCCATGGTTCCTCCGTCCCTGCTTCTGATGCAGACAGGCAGAGGGCTGTCTGTGCGGAGCTCGGCGGAGGCGTTCCGAGAGGGTGCAGCGGGGTGGTTTCGCAAAAACGACACAGTGTCGAGGGAGTTCTGCAACGAAAGCACCTTTCCTTCCCAAAAGGTTCGCGGGAGTCTTGAAGGAGAATCGATCCAGAGGGTCTTCTGGGCCGTTGTATTTGTAAGAGTGTCCTTCTCCGGGGATCCCGCAGCTGTGTTTATGTTCCTGGTTGCAGGCTAAGCGGAGAGTTTGGAGCCGCTGCAGTGCCCTTGCCGCAGTGCGCAGCATTTGGATCAGAGCGGTCTCTCACGGGTGCAGGTAATGCGAAGGTACCATCTCCGTGATTACTGTCAGGTCTTGCGCCGATTATGAATTTGTTACAAGTTTAACCAGGTTTGTTGCGTGATTTGGAGTGGACGGCCGCAAGGCAAGGCAGTCGGAGAAAGAGGCGTAGAGCAGATTCATGCAGTCCAGCACGGCCATCCTGATTCTTGGTACAACACTGCTGGCGTGTGGCAGCGGATCGCTGTTCGTGGTGCGCGTCCAGAGTCCGCGGCTGCGGGGGGTCGGCCTGCTGAGCGCGGCCTTTGCGATCGGTGCGGTGGGAGCCGGTCTGCTGCTCCTGCCGGGGACTCTGCCCGTGGGGTCGGTGCTCGGCGCCGATCTTAGTCTGTTGCTTTCGTTTGTGCTCCTGCATGTCGCGGTGCTGCGTCTGGCTGACCATGCGGAGATCTACATCTGGCACGGCGGACTGGTGCTGGGCCTCCAGGCGCTGGTGGACGCGTTCGTCTGGGAGGGCGTGCTTGCCTCCCGTGCCCGCGTCATCGCCATTAGTCTCCTCATAGCCGTTCAGGGAATGGCAACAGCGGTTGTTCTCTGGCGGCTGGCGCGACGGCAGGTACGCGCACCGGCGCTGTTCAACTCGTGGGTGCTTTTTGCCTTCGCGGCGGTCAATCTGGCTCGGGCGGGACTGGCGGTGTTTGCGCCGGAACTCCGGGAGGCGAATCACCTGATGGGTCTGGCGACCTTTGGGCTGTATGTCGCGGTCGCCATGGTTGTGGCTTTCGGGTTTTTCTGGATGACTACCTCCATGCTGGTTGGCGAACTGGAGCACATGGCCAGCACGGATCCACTCACACGCCTTTATAACCGGCGCGTGTTTCTGAAGTGGTGCGAGAAGGAACTGCTCCGCAGCCGGCGCTCCGGGGTGCCTTTCTCCCTGCTGATGGTGGATCTCGACCACTTCAAGCGGGTGAACGACAACTTCGGCCACCAAACAGGGGATGAAGTTTTGTGTGCGGCGGTGGAGCAGATGCAGGACTCGGTGCGGGGCATTGATGTGCTCTGCCGCTGGGGCGGGGAGGAGTTCGCGGTTCTTCTGCCCAATGCGCCCAGGGAAGCTACACGCATCGTGGCGGAGCGCATCCGCGAAAATATTCAAAAAGTGACGTACCGTGCGGCAAGGACGCCCGCACAGATGGAGGAGGCCATTCACTTGACGGTCAGCATCGGCGCCTCGACCTATCGCGACCTCGACGATGGTTTAACGGACATGATTCAGCGGGCAGATCAGGCGCTGTACGAAGCAAAAACCGCAGGCCGGAACCGGGTTCTTTTGGCGAGTTGAAAGGGTGTGGGGTCGCGAGGACGCCGGCGTCGGAAGCAAGAAGCAGATCCCTTCGCTGCGCTGCGGGATGACAGGGTTAGCGCGTTGGTATGACGGGGGTTAGCGCTGCGGGCTGTCGGTTTTCTGTCTTGCCTGGCGGAGGGAACCCTGTATCTTGGTGAAGCCACAGGTGCTGTGGCTTCACCGGACAAAATACAGGGGTCTCTCCACTGCGCTGACGAAGTCAG
>CAXSCE010000057.1:0-16307 GCA_964236545.1 uncultured Bryocella sp. | reverse complement strand
AAATACAGGGGTCTCTCCACTGCGCTGACGAAGTCAGCTCCGGTCGAGATGACACATCTATGGATGACGATCTATGTATCAAGACACCCTAAAACTGCAGCCGTGCCGAGATCTGGCCGGTGCGTGGACCACCGAAGTCTCCGGTCTGCGTGTTGGTGATCACCCCAAATTGCGGGCTGGAAAGGTCGAGGATGGGGTTGCCGAGGTTGGTGTGGTTGAGCACGTTGGTGAACGTCCCTTCGGCCCGCAGGGAAACGCGCTCCGTGATGGCAAAGCTCTTGCTCAGGCCGGAGGAGAGTCCGACGGTGCCGGCGCCGGTAACGGAACCATCCTGCGCGTTGCCAAACCGGCCGATCGGCAGGGGAGCTCCGGGCTGGCCGCTGCCCGTGATGCAGGGGGAGCCCGGCGCCCAGTTCGGCTCACCCGGGCAGACATAGGCCGCCGTGCTGATCCAGCCATTCCGGGTGCGCCTTGCCGGGACGGGGTTGCCGACGCGGTCCGGATTCTGTGCGCGGTGGCCGAGATCGCCATAAAGCCCGCCATTCAGACCAGAGCCCGTGCCCGAAGGATCGCCCTGGCCGGAGGGGAAGTAGGGCGTGAGAAAAGGACCACTCTGCCAAAGGAAGATGTTGCTTGTCTGCCAGCCGCCGACCAGCAGATCCAGCGCGCGGGGCATGTTTCCGCCGAACTGCCGTCCACGGCCCACGGGAAGCTGGTAGACCATCGTGGAGTTCCAACGGTTCCGGCGCGTGCCGTAGACCTGGCCGAAATCGATACGGGGCGTGCCGACGTAGGAGGCTCGGCTGCCGCCGTTCTCTGCCGCGAACTGGGTGCTGCCCGGCCCCTGGTTATCGGATAGGTTTTTGGCGAACGTATACGTGGAGTCGAAGGTGAGCCCCTTGGACTGGTGGTGGGCAATGTCGATCTGCAGCGACTGGTAGTTCGCGTCCGCGCCCGTGGAGCGCGTGTTGATGCGACCCCAGTTCGGGAATGGACGGGCGGAAAGCGGCTGGTTGTAAGCCGAGACCGTGGTGGAGTAGGGCAGATCGTTCAGGTTCGGCGCCCAGACCAAGTGGTGCGTGATCAGGCCGATGTAGGAGATGCGCGCGCCGAAGCCGGTGCCGAGATCCCGATCCACGGAGAGCGAGGTCTGCTCGGAGTAGGGATCGCGCCAGTGGATGTCGTTGGCCGTGCCGAAGTAGGCCTGGCCGTAGGTGGGCGCGACGGCGGCACTGCCGGCGCCGACGAAGATTTTGGGCCAGGTATAAGCCGGGCCGGCGGCCGTCTCCTGATTGGTGTACTGCACCGTATCTGCCTGCAGTGTGCCGGTCAGGGAGTAGAAGTTCGCTCCAAGCAGGGTGATGTTGAACATCCCGAAGCCGCCGCGAACCACGGTCTTGTTGTTGCCTCCCACGCGGTAGGCGAAACCCACCCGCGGCAAGAAGCGATCCTTGACCTCGGTGCGCAACCCGCTGGGCAGGCCGGCCTGGCTGTTGTTAACCGTGGGCGTGCAGGGTGCGCCGTTCTGCGGACCCACGCCGGTGCTGAGACCGACGCCGCAGGAGTTGAAGCTGGCAAGAAAAGGTTGCGAGAGAAGATTCGCCGACCCGGTTGGATAGACGACGCGTCCTGATTTTTCGATGGAGGGATCAAAGTTTCCGATGTTGCCGGAGGGATCGTGGTACGCCGGGTGGAGCTCATAGCGGAGACCGTAGGTGAGGGTAAGATTTTGCGTCGCCTTCCACTGGTCTTGCGCGTAGAAGGCGTAGTGCAGGGTCTTGCCGTCGTTGTCGGATTGCACGACGTCATAAAAGGTCTGGTTGGGAGCGCCGATGAGGAAATCGGCAAACTCCTGGCCGGTGAACTGCGCGCTCGTGTAGTCGAAGGTGCCGTAATTATCCGCGCCATTGAAGCCCAGCGGCGTCACGGCCTCGATATGGCGAATGTCGCCGCCGAACTTGAGATTATGCTGCCCCTTCACCCAGCTCAGGGCATCGTTGTACTCGTAGGTTCGTGATTTGATGGTGGACGAGAGCCGGTCCGCACTTTCGCTCTGGAGAAAGGTGAAATCCAGCTCGGGGACACCGTTGTAGAAAAGGTTCTGCAGTCCCCCCAGGCCGGTGGTCGTGACAAAGCCCGGGCCGTTGAAGGGATTGGTCGTGCCCTCGGTGTTCAGCGTCGCGCCAAAGCGCTTCATTGAGCAGGTGAGCGGTGAAGTTGTAATTAAAGGCGGCGACGACCACGCGATTCTGGCTGATATTCGTATCGGGCGGCACCAGCAGGGTGGTGGGAGCTGATTGATTGATGTTCTTCCAGGTGAACCGGCCGAAGAGCAAAGCCTTTTTGCCCAGGTACTCGTCTCCGCGCACGTCGTATTGGTTGGAGAACAGTGACGTGTTTTCGTTGGCGATGTAGTTGATCTCGCCCGGCACATAGATGGCTGTGTTGCCGACGTTGGGATCTGGGAAGAGCGACAGAAAGCTTGCAGCCGAGGCATTGATGGGGCACGGTGTAGTTCGCGTAGGTTCCGCCGGTAAACGGGTTCTTCAGCGGCTTTACCCCTTGCACGCCGCTGAAGTTGCCTCCCTTCATCGCAACCGTCGGCACGGAGTACTGCACCACGCCTGTGCGCGGGCTGCGATAGCCCTCATAGGTCCCGAAGAAGAAGGTTCGATTGCGTCCGTTATACAGCCTGGGGATGAAGACTGGACCGCCCGCGCTGCCGCCGAAGTCGTTGGTCACGAGCTTCGGCTTGGTCAGCGCGCCAAAGGGCTTGGCCTGCTCGCCGGAGTCCTGGTGGTAGTAGAAGACCGCACCGTGGAGATCGTTGGTGCCGCTCTTGGTGATCGTCGTGACCTCGCCGGGCTGACCGAATTCCGCATTGTTCAGCACGCCGTCCACGCGGATCTCCGCAATGGAGTCCCCGGAGGGAAAGGCATCCGGCAGCGGTGTATTCGAGGTGGTGTTCTGCACCGTGACGCCGTCCACGGAGACCTCGGTTTGGAACGGCAAGCCGCCCTGCACGGAGAAGTTGCCGCTGTTGTCGGCCTGCACGCCGGGCAGTACCTGGATGATGCTCAGGGGGCTGGTGCCGCTGACGCTGGCGCGGTAATTGGCCGGCAGATCGCGCACCTCGACGGCGGGCAGCGAGGCGTCGATTGAGGGCGTATCCGTGGCAATCACCCCCGCGTCGCCGGAGTTGACGGTAACCTCCTGACCGACGCTGCCGATGGCCAGGGTCACGTCTTCGCGCAGCTGCTGGCGCGCGGTAAGGTTGAGGCCTTTGACCAGCTTGGCTTCAAAGCCGGCCGCGGTCACGGTGACGCTGTAATGGTCGGCGGTCAGGTCCAGCGCCTGGTAGTCGCCTGCGGCATCGGTCGTCACGGTGACGTGCACGGAGGTGTCCACGTCCGTTACGACAACGGTTGCTCCGGGAACGGCCGCTCCAGTGCTGTCGCGCACGGAGCCCAGAATGGAGCCCTGGATGGATTGTGCCGGCATGTGGCTGCCTGTCGCCAGGACGAGCGCTCCCCACGCAGCTTTTCGGCTGATCTCTTTCATGCATTCTCTCGCTGGAGGCAGGCCCACTCAGGGGTGCTCTACCCCGCCTCTGTTTCTGGTCTGTTTAGGGGAAGTGAAGCACGTCCAGATGAATAGAGGGTTGCAGCGGTGCTGACCGCAAAACCTGAACTTAACGTGTCGTGCCGGCAGGCCCTCGTGTCGTTCTGGCAGCGGCGGTGCCGAACTCACGGGCGATCTCACGGGAGTCATCGCAGTCGCGCAGGGCCGCGGCTGCGGCGGCGTTCTTGGGCCGGGCAAAGCGGGCGCGGTGCGGGTCGAAAACACGCGGATCGGAGGGCCGCGCGGTGTAGGGCGCGAGGTGCGGCGCGGCGGAGAACATATCGCTCAGATCAGCCGCGAGCGCGTCCTCGAGGTTGAGCGGCCCCAGACCGAGCATCTCGTAAATCGTCTTTTCGATGCTGCCCATATCGCTGTGCCGGTGCGAGATGTACCCCGGCCTGACAAGGGGGCTTGCCACCAGCAGCACGCTGCGGTGTGCGTCCACATGATCCAGGCCATCCTGCGCATCATCCTCCGTGGCAAAGACGGCGCTGCTCTTCCAGACAGAGGAATGCGAGAGGAAGTCAATGATTTTCCCAAGAGCCAGATCGTTGTCGGCGACATAGGAGGCCTTGGTGGGGTAGCCATCCGCGGCGCGCGGGGCCGCCGTGTGGTCGTTCGGCAGGCGGATCACCACAAGCCGGGGCAGACGTCCGGAGCGCAGGCGGCGGCGGAAGTCACGCTGGAACTCGGCAAAGCGAAACTGATCGGGGATGCCGAGATTGAAGGTGGGATAATGACGGTCTGTGGATTCAAAGACCGGCTCCGGCAGCGGCGCGTTGAGCGCAAGCCGCTGGCCCTCCGGCTCCGATCCTTCCGCTTCGTCGCTGCCTTCGAGTTCAAGACCTTCCCCGTAGTTCAGGATAGACAGGTGCGCGCCGGCGACATGCTCCCAGAGTGAGCCGTACTGCGGCTCATCCTCCGGCATGGGGCTGTCGTCGCCGCCACCCAGGGCGCGCCGCCCGGGTGTTTGGCTGAACGAATCTTCGTGCCGGCCGCCGCCGTAATTGGAGGTCCAGGCAAGATTGAGCCAGGGCGTCGGCTGAATGCCCGCCACCCAGCGATGACCGTCGGCAGACACATCGCTGTCCGCAAAGAAAGCGTCACTGGTCGCAAACTGCGCCGCGATGGCGTGCGCATTGGGGGTCACGGGTGCGCCGTCCAACTCCGGCTTCTCCGGGAAGCGGCCATGCAGCCCGAAACGGGCGAGGCTCTCCTCGCCATCAGCGCCCGGAAGGTCACCCAGGACCTCGTCGAAGGTGCGGTTCTCGCGGATGATGAGAAAGACGTGGCGCAATTGCGGCAGCGGCTGGCTCCGGGACAGGGCGGCCCGGTTGTTCCGCACCACGGCAGTGGTATCGGGAACGGTATCGGCCGGCAGGACCGAAACGCTGCCATACTCAATCTGACCGACATAGGTAGGGCCGGGACGGGCGTGTGCGCCGGCGTTCGGTCCGCTGCCTTCGCCTTTCGTGTTGACCACAAAAAGCTGTTTTCCGTCGGGCGAGAGCGCCACGGCAGAAGGGTTCCAGCCCACCGGAATGTGCCCCAATAGCCGGCGTGTCGCGGGATCGATGACGGCCACAGCGTTGATGCCCGCCTCCGCCACGTACAGGCGGCCGTTCCCGAGCGCCAGCCCACCCGGCATGACCCCGCGCAACGGTTGCTGCCGCCGGCCGGGGAACGACGCCTCATCGAAGGGGCTGAGCGGGATGCTGCCTTGCAGGGCAGAGCCGTCGGGAGATACGACGGCGACCGCATCCTCATGTGCGAGGGCGACATACACGTGATCTTGCCCCGCCACCACCGCCGAAGGGGCAGCCCCGCCGATTGCCTGCCCGTGTTGAATCGACTGACCCAGACGAAGCTTGATTGGGGTAGGTGGCGCTGCCAGGTCGTCCACGGTGTACGTCCAGATTGAGCTTCCCCGGTCACTGTTTTCGCGGCCTAAGCCGGGCACCCTCTTGCCTTCGGCAAGGACGCCGTTCCGCGCAGCGGAAGACGGGTAGCCGAAGGGCGGAAAACGGAGTCCCGTCGCCAGGATGTCCGGCTTCCTCACCTTAGGCACAACGCTGTATTCAAAAAGTCCGGAATTTGCCACGTACAGCCGGTGCCCATCGAGTGAGAGCGACAGCGTGATGGGGTTCACGCCCGTGGGCAGTGACGCCACTACCTGCCGCGAGCCGAGGTCCACAACCGCCACCCGCCAGTTTGCCTGATCCAGCACATACAGCAGGCGCCCGTCTCCGGACAGAACGGCGGCGGCGGAAAAGCTCTCGCGAAATTTTCCCTGGTTGAGAGAGATGTCGGCCAGGATCGCCAGACTGTGGGCGTCCCGTATCTCCACTGCGCCGGTGTCGCCGGTCGTATCGTAGAGCTTCAATCCATCGGGCGAGAAGACGGCTCCCACGAAGACCTTGTTTGCACCCTCTCCTTTCGCCGGGACGGGCAGTTGGTGTACGGGGCCGAAGGAGCCGGTTGCGTCCTCCCGGCTGGTCACATTCAACGTGAAAGGAAAGCCGATCGAGGGAATTGCGAGTTGCAGGCCATCCGGACGCACCGCCAGACTGAATGGGTACGGCGCCGTCTTCAGCCAGTCTCCTGCCGGCGTAATCAGCCGCCCGCTGGGCAGCGTCACCGACTTCGGCGCGCCCTGGGAAAAACCCGCGGCTACGAGAAGCGTGAAAAGAAGGGCGGGGCGGAGGAGAGCACCAAGCGTGGGCATCCGATCATTACAACGAAGTTCAACTCACGCTGCATGAATGGGTACCCGCCCTCCGCCAAAGCGACCGGAAAATGTTGCGCTAGCGGTGCTGGTCCAAACGGAAGATCTGGTCGGCATCCATCTCCCCGCGGATCTGCAACAGGTAATGCGTTGTTGCCTTTTCCAGGTCGGCACGGGCTCCGGCGATGCGGTCGATCTGCGCGAAAAGCATGCCTTCGTCCAGGGTTTTCGCCCGGGTCATGGTTTCCAGGCGACTCTGCTCCTGTTGCAGGTCGCTGTAGCGTTTGAGCAGAAGGGAGCGGTTGCTCTCAAAGGTAGCGTCCATTTGCCGCTGTTGATCGGGCCGCAGCTGCAGCTGCTTGGCAAAATGCTTGTCATCCCACCAGCGGCCCGGGGGACCCAGCTGGAGACCGCCGCGCATCGTGCTCGCCGAAGCGCCATC
Organism: uncultured Bryocella sp.; assembly: GCA_964236545.1. GTDB lineage: Bacteria > Acidobacteriota > Terriglobia > Terriglobales > Acidobacteriaceae > Granulicella. The sequence continues at coordinate 9,519 of CAXSCE010000057.1, read as the reverse complement.
CGACGAGTTGCCGGGGGGTGGACCACCCCGGTAACGGCCGAAATCGCCCGGAGGGCCACCCGGTCCCCCATAGGGCATACCCGGAGGCCCACCGCCCCGCATGCCACCGCCGCCGCCTCCATGCTGCGCCCGTGCCAGACTGCATCCGCCGCACAGCGCCGCGAACAGGGCCATTTTCCCGGCCATGGTTCTGAAGACCCGCGCGGATGGAGGGTAGAACCGCATCAGTTGGCGACCATCTCCTGCGAACTTCCTTCCCCGTCGCGCCCGGCGGGCTGCAGCTCCGCGAGCGGCACCGTTGGCTGCGCGGGGGAGCTCAGTTCCTGATCGATAGAGGCCAGCAGGCGGTTGTCGGCGGCCAACTCGGCGCCGGTGGGCGCGGGGACGGCCGGCGCTGAGGCAACCGGTGCTGAGACCCCGCCTTGTACGGCATGGGGAGTGGACGCGGTGGAGGCCGTATGCAGCGGCAGGTGCAGCCCGGCCGCGAACACGGCAGCGGCGGTGGCCGCCACCAGGCCTGCGTTCCAGACCGGGCGATTGCCCAATTGCAGTCTCCAGCGTGAGGGCGTGTGCACCCGGCGAGGGGCTTCGCGCTCCGCCCAGGCCACACCACAGGCGTGGAAGCTGCCCAGCGCCAGCCCTACGGACTCGATCTCGGCCCGGCAGCGGGAGCAGCCGGCGAGATGCGCTTCCGCGTCCCTGCTTGGCGACTCACCTGCCAGCATCCTGCTGAACTGCTCATCGGTGAGATGCCGGTTAGAAGTCTGATCCTCGCTCACTTTGCCTCCCCCAACCGCTCTCGCACGGCCCGGACAGCCCGGTGCAGATGGGTTTTCACCGTATTGACCGGCATGCTCATGGCCTGAGCGATCTCCGCCAGCTCCATCTCTTCCGAGAATCGCATAAGAAAGACCGCCCGTTGATTGGAGGAAAGGGTTTCCACCACGGCGGCCACCGCGGCCGCTTTTTCGCGCGCCAGCAGCTGCCGTTCCGGGGAACTCTCCTTGCCCGGAAGGATAGAGGCCATCTCCATGACATCGGTCGCCGTTTTGGCCGCCTTGCGCCAGAACTGGAGCTTGCGGGTTCGCTGGTGGTCCCGCACCAGGTTGAGTGCAATGGAGGTCAGCCAGGTTTGCACGCTGCAGTCCCCGCGGAACTTGTCGCGCCCGTTGTAGGCCTTGACGAAACAATCCTGCACGATGGAGGCGGCAGCATCCTCATCCCCGACGGAGAAGATCACAAAGCGGAGCAACCGGGCGCGATGGGTCCGAACCAGAGCGTCAATGTCATCGAGCTCCGTAATTGCGCGCTCCCGCTTCTCCCCACCAACCATTTCCAACGCTATTGCGGTATGCATACCGCAGTAGACGGATGGGGGCCGCGAGCAGGTTACAGCGGGTGGCGCTGCACGCTTCCTGTTCAGATTTCCGCCTCAGCTGCGCCAGTGCAGGTCCACCGGACCGGCTGCAAGCGGATGGTCTCCCTTGCCGAGCAGGCGCCTTTGCTTCAGCGCGAAGTACCACTTCGCCGGCTTGTCGGCGTCGTCGATCAACATCATTGCCGGGTTGGAACGCAGGCCGCGCGCCTGCTCCACCATCGTGCTTTGGTCCTGGGCAACGAACCGCCCCCCGAAGAACCGCACCAACGACGTGACAAACGGCACGGGGTACGCGATGTTCCAGGCCGCGACCACGTCGATCCGGCAGGTGGAGGCGGTGACCGGCGTTACCGTGGTCAGCGAGGAAAACCAGCGCTGTTTTCCGCGCTTGTCTGTCGCCAGAATCGTTTCCGTGCGGCGGTTCGGCAGGACGAAGTCGATCGTGGTGACGGGACGGCCCAACAGCCGGTAGGGCGCCGAGTTCGTGCTGGGGGAGTGCGGGCTCATCCGGAAACCGGCGTTGCGACCGTTTCCCGGTTCATCGAAAAGCGGCTCAAAATGCTTTGTTTTCTCGTGGATGCTCGCCCCCGAGCGCCACCACCATGCCCTGTGCACAAACGGGCCGTGCGCCGGATCCATCAATCCGATGATGCCGTGGTCCACATTGCAGGGCAGATCAGCCGCTAGATGCGCCGTGCGAAACCGGCTCGCGGAGCCACCAGGCCCGCCAGTCTCGGTCGGCTCGCCCAACTCGCCGAATTTGGGCAAGGCGGGCAGGGCGGGCAAAACCTCGTCCGCCGTGAGGCGCCCCGCTCCGGCCGGCGGAACGTACACCCAGGCATAGCCGTCGCCTTCCCGCACGGGAAAGGCATTGGCGTAAATGCGCGTCGGTTCCAGACCGTCATGCGAGGTGAGCGACGGGATCTCGGCACAACGGCCGGTGCAGGGTTCAAACCGCCAGCCGTGGTATTTGCACATCACCGTTTCACCGTCAAACCACCCCGCGCTGAGCGGGATGCCGCGATGGGGGCAGAGGTCCCGCAGTGCAAACAGCGCTCCATCCGATTTGCGCCCCAGCAGCATCGGTATGCCGAGCAACGTCGTCAGCGCCGTGCGCCGGCGACGCAGGGCGTCCAACCGCATTGCCGGGTACCACTCGCCGAAGATCATTTCGGCCGGCGGCCCCGGCTTCTCCGGCAGGGCGCCGCTGCCGGCGATTTGCACCAGTCCAGACCCCGCACCAGCCCGAATTGGCCGCATGCGCGCCACAGTCTATAGTTTACCGGAGCTGCTGACTTCTTCGGTTCGGGCAATCTCGCATCATGCGGGGCAGGCAGTGAAATTTCTTGTATGCTGACAGACAACCCGGGGCACCTGTCTCAAGGCGGAATATCGATTACCAAACTCGAACCATGCTGCTTGTAGAAGAGAATGCAATCCGTAGTTTGGACAGGGCTTCCGCGCTCGGCCATGTTGGGGTGATCATCCCGACATGCAATGCCGAGCGGCACTGGGACGAGTTGAACGCAAGCCTCGCGACCCAGGGTCTACGCAAAGACCAGATCCTGATTGTTGACTCCGAATCAACGGATAAAACGGTGCGGTTAGCCCGCGCGGCAGGGTACCGGGTCGCCGAGATCCCGCGCTGCGACTTCAACCATGGCGGCACCCGCAAAGCCGCCTGTTCCTGCCTGCCGGCGGCGGAAGTTCTTGTTTTCCTGACGCAGGACGCTGTTCCGGCCTGCGGGTCTGCACTGTCCACCCTGTGCAGTACCTTCGGAGATCCCGCCGTCGGCGCCGCCTACGGGAGGCAAATTCCCCGTTCTGACGCCACCGGCATCGAGCGTCATGCGAGGCTGTTTAACTACCCCGGCCAGTCCGAGCTGCGGACGCTCGATCATCGCCGCACGCATGGTCTCAAAGCGGCTTTTCTTTCCAACAGCTTCGCAGCGTATCGCCGGACTGCCCTGGAGGCGGTCGGCGGCTTCCCTGTGGACGTGATTCTCGCAGAAGACTCCGTGGTCGCCGCTCGCATGCTGGCCGCCGGGTGGCGTGTGGCCTATGTCGCAGAAGCCGCGGTGATTCACTCTCACGCACTTACCTGGACACAGGAGTTTGGAAGATACTTCGACACAGGCGTCCACCATGCCCGTGAGGCCTGGCTGCTGGAGCAGTTCGGCAGCGCCGGCAACGAGGGCCGCCGCTTCGTCTCCTCCCAAATGCGCTACCTGCTCAAAACAGCCCGGCCGGAGCTAACCTCGGCGGTGGCGCGGACCGCGCTGAAGTGGGTCGCCTACCAACTGGGCCGTCAGGAGAAACACCTTCCCCTACCCTTCAAGCGGAAACTCTCCGCCAGCCCCAACTTCTGGAAGTGTTAGGGCGGTTGTCGTTCAGGTGAATTTCCTTTTCTCGCGCTGAGCGTCTGCTCACAGGTCTGCGGAGGCGCTACAGGCCATTTCGACAGGGAGCACACCGCCGCAACCCTGCCGGCCCGTTCCGGGTTCTTGATACCATCTACGAAAAGAACGGGACAGGCATGCAGCAGTTGAGAGAAGCACCTTTGGCACCGCAGTATAAGCGACACCCCTTAAATTTGGCGAAATTCCCAGATCTTGCGAAATCTCTAGATCTGGCGAAATATCCCGGACTTTTCATGCGGCGCAGGTGGTCTCTCGCCGCTCTTGTGCTGCTGGGCTTATGCGGTCGCCAGATTCTGGCGCAGAGCACAACCAGCCAGGTAGATTGCACCGATCCCGCCAACAGCGGTTCGGCCGCTTGCCAAAGCCCCCAGACGCCCAGCACGGGGCAGTACAGCTCGCCGGCGCCGTCCTTTGACACAGCGCCAGGCACCCCGAACCGCAACGCGGAGACGCCCCCCGTGTACACCGACGGAGCCGGGCTGACGCCGCAGCGCCGCCCGGCGACGAACACCCGGCCCCCCGATCTGTTTCCCCCTGAACCGCTCACGGATTTCCAGCGCCTGGCCCGTGCGTCCACCGGGCAGATGCTGCCGATCTTTGGCCGCGATCTGTTTCAGCGCGCTCCCTCGACCTTCGCCCCGGCGGATCAGATTCCGGTCACGGCTGACTACGTGGTCGGCCCCGGCGATGAGGTGCTTGTTCGCCTGTGGGGTCCTGAGACCCTGAACAGCCAGCTCACGGTGGATACCGCCGGCTCCATCTATATTCCCAAAGTCGGGGCCATACACGTGGCCGGGCTGCGCTTTGAGGACCTGCAAAAGACCATCAGCACCGAGGTGAACCGGGTCTATCGCAACTACAAGATTTCGGTGAGCCTGGGGCGCCTGCGCTCGATTCAGGTGTACGTTGTGGGTGAGGCGCGCCGGCCGGGCGCCTACACCATCAGTTCGCTCAGTACGGTGCTCAACGCACTGTTCGCGTCCGGTGGCCCGGACGCAGGTGGCTCGCTGCGCCGCATTCAGGTTCGCCGCGCCGGCCAAACGCTACCCGAGTTTGATCTCTACGATCTTGTGCTGAGCGGCGATCAGTCCAAGGACACCCGTCTGCAGGCGGGCGACACCATCTTTATTCCGCCGGTCGGCCCGCAAGCGGCGCTGGCCGGCAGCGTACGCCACCCTGCCATCTATGAGCTGAAAGAGAAGAGCACGGTGGAAGACCTGTTGACCCTGGCCGGCGGCTTTTCCGCCGTGGGCATCACCACCGACCTTCGCCTGGAGAGGATCGAAAGCGACCACACCCGTGAGGCGATGAACATCGCCCTGAACTCGATGGGACGCGACACCCTGTTGCATGACGGCGACGTGTTGTACACCGAGCATATCTCCAATGCCTACGAAAAATCGGTGACGATTCGCGGCAATCTGGCCAACCCCGGCCGCTTCGCCTGGCATGAAGGTATGCGGCTCAGCGACATCATCCCAGACCGCAAATCCCTGCTCACCAACGATTACTGGCAGGAAAGGAATCGCCTGGGTGTGCCCACTCCCCTCTTCGAACCCGGGCTCGATCGCAATCCGGCGAATCGCTACGCTTCGCCCACGGACCCACGTCGTGAGCAGTTGCCCTATTCCGGTGGGAACACTCAGGCTCGCGGCGGCTTCTACCCAGACGACACACAAACGGAAACAGACCGCAATCTCCCACTGGACGCCTACACCGGCAACAATGCGTCCCTGACAACCCTTGGCGCCGCGGCTGCGGCGGAAGCCTTGAACAGGCAGGGTGGGGACTACGGAAGTAGCGGGAATGGCGCGAATGGAGACACATCCCAGACTGGCAACAACCGAGCGAACTCCTCCACGCTTCCCTTGCCGCTTTCCACCCAGACCCCTGGATCGACCAGCGAGGGACGCATCCGGAACAAAATCGAAATCCCGGCTCCGGAGATTGACTGGGCCTACGCCGTCATCGAACGCCTGAACCCCGAAACGCTGAAGAGTACGCTGGTGCCTTTCAATCTGGGCAAGCTGGTCCAGGACCACGACACCAGCCAGGACCTGCCCCTGCAACCCGGTGACGTGGTTACGATCCTCTCCCAGAACGACATCGGTGTGCCGATCGATGCACAGACAAAATACGTAAGGCTGGAGGGTGAATTCATCTCCTCCGGCGTGTACAGCGTGCTGCCGGGCGAAACCCTGGAGCAGCTGGTACAGCGTGCCGGCGGCTTCACCCCCAAGGCTTACCTGTACGGCAGCAACTTCACTCGTGAGTCAGCCCGCATCTTTCAACAGCAACGCCTGGATGAGTACATCTCCACGCTTTCGACCGATCTGGAGCGCGCGGCGGCCGTGCGCGCGGCTTCTTCCGCGACGGGCATTCTGGATCCCAATTCGCTGAACGAGCAGCGCACCCTCGTCAGCCAGCTCAGAGCCATGCGCGCGACAGGGCGAGTCGTACTGGAGTTCCAGCCCGGCAGCAGCGGCCTCACCAGTGTGCCGGGTATCCCTCTCGAAAACGGGGATGTGTTCCGGGTGCCGTCACGGCCCAATACGGTCAGCGTCGTGGGTGCGGTGTACGGGCAGAATGTCTATCTGTACAACCCGGATCGCCGTCTGGACGACTACATCGCGCTTGCGGGTGAGCCGAACCGCGTAGCGGATCGCAAACACGCGTTCATTATCCGGGCGGACGGATCCATCTTCAGCCGCGAGCGGGCGCAAGGCGTTCTTTCCAATCATTTCGAATCCGCCCGAATCAACCCCGGCGATGCCATCGTGGTTCCGGAAAAGCTGATCAAGCCCACCTCCCTGCGAACCCTGCTGGATTACTCGCAGATCCTGTCCTCCTTTGGTTTGGCGGCTGCCGCGATCAACGTCGTCCGCTAGCCCTGAGGTTCGTACACTGGAGCCGATGACGTCCCCTGCGCCGCCTTCGGCTCCTGTGCCCCTTCGGCCCCGCTCCACCCTGTGGACACTCATTGCCCTGTGGCTTGCCTTCTACGGCAGCTTCACACTGCTGCGCCCGGCGTTGCTGGATGACGCCGACAGCGTGCACGTGGAAGTTGCGCGCGAAATGCTCCTGCGCCACGACTACGTGACGCTCTATGCGAACGGCATCCGCTACCTGGAAAAGGCGCCTCTCCTGTACTGGAGCATGGCCGAGAGTATGCGGCTGGCGCAGCTCTTGGGCGCCGGCCGGCCCGAGTGGCTGGCCGCGGCAGCGCGTATCCCGCTTGCGCTGGCCGTCCTCGCCCTGACCCTGTGCTGCGAGGCCCTGGCACGGTCACTTTTTCACTCGGCCCGCGCGGGACTCTACGCCGGGCTTATCCTTCTGTCCAGTTTTGGCGTGTTCATCTTCACGCGCATCACCATTCCAGATGGGCTTGTCTGTCTCTGGATCACGCTCGCGCTGTGGTGTTTCTTCCAAACGGAGATGTTGGCGGACGAGGCGCCTCCTCAGGCAAAACCGGGACGCTTGCGCTGGCTTTGCTGGGGGTTTGCGGCGAGCTGTGCCCTGGATGTGCTCACGAAAGGCCTGATCGGCGTCGTTTTTCCCATTGGCATCGTGCTTGTGTACCTCACGCTCACACGGGGTTTGCGGCGCACCGCTGAACGCCTGGGGGAGCTGCACCCCTGGAGTTCCTCCCTGATTTTCTTTTTGCTTGCCGCGCCGTGGCACCTTCTCGCCGGTCTCGCGAACCCGACGCAGGGGCATCCCGCGCCGTTTCTGTTTATCCGCGACCCTGGCGCGGCCATGCCTTGGGGTCACTGGCGCGTACCGCTGCCCACCGATGGCAACGTGCGCGGCTGGTGGTGGTTTTACTTCATGAACGAGCACCTGTTGCGCTATCTGAACCTGCGGGTTCCGCGCGACTACGACACCGTGCCGCTGCTTCTCTTCTGGGGGCTGTGCCTCGTGTGGCTGATGCCCTGGTCCGCTTTCGCATTTAACGCCGTGGCCTGGGTATTGCCCCTGCGCTCGGTGCAGTGGCGCGGCGAGCTGCGGCAATATCGGCTTCCGCTGGGGAGCCGCGGTCCCCTGCTGCTCGTACTCTGGACTGCCTTTCCCCTCCTGTTTTTCTCCCTCTCCACGCGGCAGGAATATTACGTTCTGCCCGCGCTCCCCGGCGCGGCGATCCTGATTGCAGGCTGGCTTGCCTGCCATGCCGATGCTGCTTCCCGGTCCGGAACGTCGCAGGACCCCGCGCGACGTCTCACCGGCATTGTGGCCTTCGCGGGTCTCGCGGTGGCGGCAGTCTGCGTCTTCTTTATCGTTCACACCAAGCGGCCCGACGCGGGCGTTGATCTTGCGCAGCTGCTGCAGCAAAATCCCGGCGAGTACGCTCTCAGCTTCGGCCACTTTCTTGATCTGAACGCCAAGGCCATGGGGATGTTTCGCACCCCGCTTGCGCTGACCGCGCTTTCACTCGGCCTGGGCTGGCCCTTGGCGTGGTGGTTGCGCCTGAAGGACCGGGCGCACGCGAGCAATCTCCTGCTCGCCGCGAGCACCTTTGGTTTTCTGCTTGCCGCGCACATGGGCCTCTACACCTTTGCTCCGGTGCTCAGCTCCGCGCAGTTGGCTGAGGCGATACGGCCTCAGGTGAAGCCAGGGGATCTCGTAGCCATTCACGGCGAGTATGAAGCGGGCTCGACCCTGGGTTTTTACCTGGGGCGCAATGACATCCACATCCTTGAAGGCCGCAGCTCCAACCTTTGGTACGGTTCGTTTTTCCCCGATGCGCCGCCTATTTTCGAAACGCCGGCTTCGGTCGCGGCGAAGTGGAATGGCCCGCAGCGCATCTTTCTTTGGCAATCGCTCACCGATCCCCCGAACACGCTGCCGGCGCTTCGGGGGCCGGTGTACGTGCTGGCGAAAAGTGGCGGCAAGGAGATCGTGAGCAATCGACCTTGAAGCCCTTGAAGCACTGCCTCGGAGCCGGGTCATCCGGCCGAACAAAATAGCCACGGTCGAAAGGGTCGGCAACCGGCAGGGGGCAGGTATCATGGGCTTTGCTGTTCGCCAATCTGCTATGCCCTGTGATCCCCAAGAGCTTCGTCACGTGCCGCTGTTCTCCCTTCTGGACGAGGAGGAACTCGCCGTGCTCGCGCAACAGGTAGAACTTCGTAATTTCGATGCCAAGCAGCGAATCTACAAGGCCGGCGAGGCGTCCGCGCGCGCCTTCATCGTGCTGAGTGGATGTGTGCGCGTCACCTCCATCGACGAAGACGGGCAACAGGTGCTGTTCGCCGAACCCAAACACGGCGATTTCTTCGGCTTTGCTTCCATGCTGGACGCCGCTGAACACCAGACCACGGCGGTCGCCATGGAGCCAACTATCTGCGTGGAGGTCGATCGCCACGATCTGACCCAGCTGTTTCAACGCAAGCCCATGGCCGGCCTCGACCTGCTCACCGTGGTCGCCAGAGAAATCCATATCACGCAGGGCCTGGTGAGAAAACGCTCCCAGCGCAACCCGAATGAACTGATCGACGAAAGCGAAACCTTTGGCGAGCGCATGGCCGATCATGTCGCCAGCTTTGGCGGCTCCTGGAAGTTCATCATCCTGTTCAGCATCGTGCTCACGGTCTACACCTCCATCAATGTCATCTTGAGAGGCAAGGCCTGGGATCCATACCCGTTCATCCTGCTGAACCTTTTTCTTTCCATGCTGGCCGCCATCCAGGCGCCGGTCATCATGATGAGCCAGAACCGGCAGGA
>CAXSCE010000056.1:0-16375 GCA_964236545.1 uncultured Bryocella sp. | reverse complement strand
GCGGCGACACGCTCGGCGAGTTGCTGTTTGGTGAAAAGAACTTCCATCGTCCTGGGGCTTAGGTACTCGGGCAGTGCAACGGCGGACATGCCGGTAGGGTAGCGCGAAACGCGCTCGCTTGCCGGTCCGGGTCTCAGGGAAAGCGGCGGTTGCCGGCTTGGAGGCGAACCGAAGACAGCAAAATGCGATACTGAAGCGTATGCTTCCCTATCTGAACCTCGGGTTCGCGCAAGTCGGCACCTTTGGCCTGTTGCTCTGGCTGGCCGCGGTGTGTGGGACGGTGGTTCTGCAGCGGAACTTTCGCCGTGGGGGCGTGGATGCCGACGCTTTAAATGTGGTGGTCTTCACAGTGATCGCCGGCATCATCGGCGCCAAGCTTTGGCATGAGCTGCAGGAGCCGCGCGAGCTGGCGCTGGCGTGGCACCAGATTACCCTGCCGGGGTGGAGTCATCCCGGGGTTGTGCTCATGGGCTTTTTTGTGTGGTTCAAGGCAGGTTTTGCCTGGTTCGGCGGCCTGCTAGCTGGGGTGGCGACCCTGATCGCGCAGGGCGTGTCGCTACGCCTGAACGGCCTGACCGGTCGGAAAGCGGCCATGCGCATGCTGGACCTAGCCGCGCCGGCGACGGCGATCGGGTACGGCGTGGGACGGATCGGGTGTCTTACTTCGGGCGATGGTGATTACGGCATGAACACAACGCTGCCATGGGGTGTGCACATGGCCAAAAATGCGCTTGTGCCGCCAACGCCGCCGGACGCCCTGGTACAGCCGACGCCCATCTATGAGCTGCTCTATGCGCTGTTGATCGGCTGGTGGCTGTGGAAGCGCGGCGGTAAGCCTCTTCCGCTGGGATTTCTTACCGGGGAGTACCTCGTGCTGAGCGGTATCGGGCGCTTCCTGGTGGAGTTTGAACGTATCAACCCGAGGCTGTACTGGGGCATGTCCAACGCCCAGGTGGCGGCACTGGGCAGCATCGCCGTCGGCGGGGCCATGATGTTTTTGACCCGCAACAATGCGGCTGTGATCGCCGAGCCGGTTGAGGCGGGCCAAGCAGCGTCGCAGGCCATTACGGCTTAGGGCTGTTCTGCCTTATATCTTCGCCTCTTCCTCATTTGTATGGAAACGTATGTCATTTCGTAGCGCGGCAGGGATATGCGCGTTCTTCTGAGTGCCTGGCTCGCCGGGCCAAATGCAGATTCCTCCGCTGTGCTATGGAATGACGAGCAAGGTTGTGGAATGACAGGCGACCTTGCGGAACGACGAGCAAATTGCGGAATGACAGGCGACCTTGCGGAACGACGAGCAAGTTGCGAAATGACAAACAAAGTTCCTGGAATGACAAACAAAATTCTGGCCGATGAATCTCAGAGCCGCTTCAGGTACTCCTTTGCCTGCGCCAGTTCCGGGAAGAGGCGTTCTTCGGCATGGAACTCGCGGGAGTGGACGCAGCGGCGGCCGGCGCGGACGGAGACGGGGTGTTTCAAGTGCAGCATCTCGTGGTAAAGCAGGTATTCGATCGCGCACCGGGGAGTGCCGGGGCGGTCAAAGACGCGGCTGACGACGATGGTGTTGTGCGCGGCGTCGTAGTGCCCGAGCATGCGGCGTGCGGCGTGCTCGCTCCAGGTGAGCACGGGACGGCCGAGCAGACCGTGAAAAAAGCGGGTGTTGACCGCTTCGAAAACCTCGTTCAGGTCGTAGTGCCGGCCCTGCGCGGTGCTGATCCGTTTGCGTCCCCGCGTCTGACGGATGCGCTCGGCCTGACGCGCTATGGGTTCGGACTGCGTGTACCGGCGATACCGGTCGGCCTGGGCCGGCGCCACTGGTTTTCGGTAGAGCTTAGCGAGCAGGATGTGCGCGATGGCGCGGTGGACGCTTTCAGGAGCCTCCTCCAGTAGATCGGACAAGCGCACGATCAGGTGGCCGTCGCGAAGCCGGATAGTGGTGTTGAGGCTGGTGAAGCGCCTGAACCGGATGTCGAGCGGAGGCATCGGCGCCCGAGGCCGCAGGATGCGGTATTCCTCATGAAAGGTGTTTAGCAGGGCAGGACTGGCAAGGGGCAGGACAGACGGCGACACGGGTAATTAGGCTAACATGGCGGCAAGTGGAAGCCGAGCCGCGTGGCCAGCGCTGGGTTAGGCACAGATCGGATCTGACGACCTACGCCCGGTAGAATACAGGGGTTTCTCCACTTCGCAAGACAGAAAAGACTGTCTCCCTCCGGTCCAGATGACGCCGCCAAGGCAGCTCAAGCCTCCATGCCGAAGCGCTCAGGGCTCGGGTGGGCCTTCGCCATGCACGGCGTGTGGGTCCGTGCCGCGCTTTTTCTCGGCGGCCGCGGCCTCCGGGTGCGCTTTGAAGTAGGTGGTCAGGTCCGTGTCCAGCGAAGCGGCAAGGCCGCCCGTGTCCTTTACGTCGTCGAGCGCAATCCGGCGCACGACGTTGAAGGCGTCGTTGTCGCCGACCTTGCCCAGCGTCGCGGACCAGCGTTCGGTGGAGACAATGAGCTTGGGCAATTCCTTGCGCACGTCGCGATGACGGCGGTTGTAGTCGTCGAGGTTGTCATTGAGCTCGTCGATCACCTTCCCGAACTGATCGAGCGCGTCGTGCATCTGTTCGGGGAAGTCGGTGTGACTTCTTCGTTTCGCCAACAGGGTCTCGATGCGGTCCTGGCGGCTGTTGAGAATGGCCGTGAAGACCCTGATTCGCTCGATCGGCTCAAAGGCGGCGTCCCGCAGATCATCCACTTCGCGCTGGCTGAGCGCATCATCAGCCTGTTGCTCATGAGCCGGAAGCAACGAAAGCAGCAGGATCGCCGCGAGCGGAACGGGGAGCAGTCTCATGCGTTTTCAGTGGGCAAAGACGGCGGCAAGCAGGTCGTCATGCACGTCGCTCACGCGGCGCAGCACCCCTTCCATCGACTCGCGCTGTTCCAACGTGGAAACGCGCATGATGTCGGACAAGCGGTGCACGGAACGCGACATCAGAAGTTCGGCATTTTTCAGGCGCTTGGAATCGCGATTGATGGTTTCTTTCAAGCGCGCTGCATTGGCGTCGGCGTGCTGGATCGCGGTTTCGGCAGAGGCGGTGTCCCCTGCGGCCAGGCTGCGGCCGGCGAACTCGGTCCACTCGTGCAGCAGCTCTGTGTAGAGGAAGCAGCGTTCGCGCGGTTCGGCCTGTGCGGCTTTAATTTCCATGTCCGTGAGGGCAGACGTTGTGGAAACGGCCTCGTCCGCGGGAGTGGCGTCGACCATGAGGTTCACGCCCGGGCTAAGGGCATGTGCGGACAGGGCGCCTGGGATTGCGAGCAGGAGGCTCCCAGCGAAACAGGGAAGACGGAAACGTCCAAAGTTTTTCAAAGCGCACCTCGCGAGTGCCGCCGTGCTCAGTGTTCGTGCTCCAAAGTGACCAGCCTGTGGCGCGCTTCAAACTCCTCATCCGGAAGCTTGCCGTTCGCCATGGCCAGAAAAGCCCTATAACTCACCACCGCTTCATGTTTCTGGTGCAGGGAGTCATGCGCCGTTGCCTGGAGGAACAGGGAAGCGGGTGAGTTGGGTACAACTGTAGCCCGGAGCGCCAGGGCTTGCAATGCCCCTTTTGGATCATTGTTGCGTGTGGCTGCAAAGGCGAGGTGGCCGGCGGCTTCGCCCCATGCGGCATCGTCGTGAAAGGCAGCGCGCAGGCCTACGGCGTCGGTCAGAACGGTCTGAGCCTGGGCAAAATGCCCACCCCGCACAAGAGCGCTTCCGAGATCATCCAGCAGCCGCGGGTTGTTCCAGTCGGCATCCACCAAAGCCTGGTATAGCCCCTGCGCCGCCGCGGCGTCGCCGGAGACGAGCTCCAAATGGGCGAGCAGCTCGGTAAGAGCCGGATCAGCGGCAGCCTGCCCGTCGCGGGACCGCAGCTGCGTCAGCAGGGAGATGGCCTCGGCCGATTTGCCCTCCGCGGCATCGAGGGCGGCCATCCTTGCAGCCAGCCGCGGGTCGTCCGGGTGTGCGGCCAAGGCGGGACGGAGGAGGGTGTCCGCTTCGACCAGTTTTCCGTCGTTTTCGAGCAGGCGAGCCAGACCGGCAACGGCCTCCGCGTTGGCGGGATCATGGGCGAGCGCGCGACGGTACGCCGCTTCCGCCTCGGCGGGGGTACCCGTGCGCTCGGCCAGGGCGGTGCTCAACTCTGCATCTTCGGGCTGTTCGCCGGTCAACTGCGTGGCGCGAAGCAGATCCTCCACCGCCTGCCGGGGGTTTTGATCTGCCTCAAGACGGGCCAGCGCGCGCAGGGCGCGGCCCCGCATTCCCGGTGAGGCGGAAGAGAGGTTTGCGACGGCTTGCAGGGGGGACGTGGCCGCGTCCGGGTGGCCGAGACGAGCCTGCAGCAGGCCCAGCGCGAGCCTCGGTTCGGCCATCGAGGGATCGGCCTTCGCAGCGGCGGCATAGGAGCGGGCGGCGGCCTCGTCCTCATTGTTGCGTTCCTCTGTGAAGCCGAGATCGAATTGCAGACGCGCGTTTCCCGGATCCGCCCCCGCCAGGGCTTTTAGCTGGATCTCCGCATTTTTATAGTCGCCGTGTTCCAGAGAGTTTTGCGCCGCCGCTATCTGTTCGGCTTGTCCGGCTGGCTGAGCTGCCGCAACGGAGGGGCTACCGGCGGATTGCTGGGCAGGAGCGCCGGACCCAGCCAGAGCCATGGACAGCGCGAGAAAGGAGAGCGGCGGAGATATACGGCCACGAACACGCATCAGGCGATCTCCTGCGGCGTGGGCGAGCCTACCGCGTCCCGCGTGGGCTGCCGTCCCGGCAGTACGGTCTTGAGCCAAAGGCCGGTGTGGGAGCCGGGCGCCGACGCAATCTGTTCCGGTGTGCCGATGGCGACAACCTCCCCACCGCCCGAACCGCCCTCCGGTCCCATATCGATGACCCAGTCGGCGCTCTTGATGACGTCGAGGTTGTGCTCGATCACAAGCAGCGAACCGCCGCCTTCGACCAGCTTGCGGAAGGCGGCCAGCAGCCGGTTGACGTCCTCGAAATGGAGGCCGGTGGTGGGTTCATCAAGGATGTAGAGGATGCGGCTGGCAGCTTTCTTCGCAGCGTCGTTGCGCGCCGCGGCGGCCGAGGAGCCGCGCACCGTGGCCAGGTGCTGCGCCAGTTTGACGCGCTGGGCCTCACCGCCGGAGAGCGTGGTGGCGCTTTGGCCGAGGCGCAGGTAGCCGAGGCCGACCTCGTCGAGCACGGCAAGCTTGTCGAGAATTTTTGGGTGGCCGGCGAAGAAGGTCACCGCCTCGCGAACGGTGAGGCCGAGCACGTCATGGATGCTTTTGCCCTTGTACTTTACCTCCAGGAGAGAGGTCTTGTACCGGGTGCCGTTGCATTCCTCGCAGGGCAGTTCGATATCGGCGAGAAACTGCATTTCAACGGTGACGGTGCCGTCGCCCTCGCAGACATCGCAGCGGCCGCCGGGGACGTTGAACGAGAAGGAGCCGGCGGTGAGGTTCTTGCGCTTGGCATCAGGCTGCGCGGCGAAGAGCTCACGGATGGGGTCGAAGGCCTTGGTGTAGGTGACCGGGTTGGAACGCGGGGTGCGGCCGATGGGCGACTGATCGACGAGGACGACCTCGTTGAGGAATTGCGCACCGGAAAACTCGCGGTAAAGGTGCGCCGGGTCGCCGCCCTCGCCCTGTCCCAGCGCACTGAGCAGGGCGCGGTAGAGCACCTGGTGTATGAGCGTAGATTTTCCCGAGCCGGAGACGCCGGTGACGCAGCACAGCAGGCCGAGGGGGAGTTCGACATCAACCCCGCGGAGGTTGTGCTCGCGGGCGCCGCGCAGGAGCAGCTTTTCGCGGCCGGGCTCGCGGCGGTGGGCGGGGACGGGGATTTCGCTGCGGCCGGAGAGGTAGCGTCCGGTAAGGGAGTTCGGGTCGTGCTCGAGTTCGGCGACGGTGCCCGCGGCCATGAGCCGGCCCCCGAGTTCCCCGGCGCCGGGACCCATGTCCAGCAGGCGATCGGCGGCGCGAATGACCTCCGGATCGTGCTCCACGACAAGGACCGTGTTGCCCAGGTCGCGCAGGTCTTCAAGAATGCCGATGAGCTTGGCGGTATCGCGCGGGTGCAGACCGATGGACGGCTCATCGAGGACATAGAGCGCACCGACGAGGCGTGAACCGAGCGAGGTGGCGAGTTGAATGCGCTGCGATTCGCCGCCGGAGAGTGTGGAACTGAGGCGGTCGAGGGTGAGGTACTCGAGGCCGACCTGCTGCAGAAAGCCGATGCGCTCACGCACCTCTTCGAGAATCTTGCCGGCAATCTCCTCCTGCGAGGGCGAAAGCTGCAGGTCGTCGAAGAAGGCCCCAGCGCCGGTGATGGTGAGGGCGCAGGCCTCGCAGATGTTTTTTGCGCCCGCGGCTGATCCTTCGCCGAGCAGCACGGCGCGGGCCTCCGCGCGCAGGCGCTGGCCACGGCAGTCCGGGCAGGGCGCGTAGCCGCGGTATTTGGAGAGAAAGACGCGCACGTGCAGCTTGTACTTTTTGCGGTCGAGCTCGTTGAAGAAGCCCCGGATGCCGGGCCAGTTGCCGCGGCCCTCCCAGAGAAAGTTCTGTTGCGCTTCGGTGAGATCGAACCAGGGAACATCGGTGCGGATGCCCTCGGCGCGGGCGGCGCGCTTCAGGTCGTCCTGCCAGGGATCGCGGTATTGCGGCTTGGTCCAGGGGTCGACGGCGCCGTCATTCAGACTTTTTGAGCGGTCCGGCACGATGAGGTTCGGGTCAAAGTCGATGGTGTTGCCGAAACCCTGGCAGCGCGGGCAGGCGCCGAAGGGGTTGTTGAAGGAGAACAGACGCGGTTCGGGCTCGCGGTAGAAGCGATGGCAGGTGTCGCACTCAAACGCGGCGGAGTAGCGGAAGGTCTGCGGAACGGAAGCCGCGGGTCTCTCCGCTCCGACTGCGCCTCCGGTCGAGATGACCTCATTTTCCGAGGGGCGGGGTACGGTGCGGAAGACGATCTCTCCGGATTCGCGGTAGCCGGTCTCGATGGCGTCGACCAGGCGGGAGCGGATGTCGGGCGAGAGTGCGAGGCGGTCGCCGAGGACGTAAATGGGACGCCGCACGGCCTCGTCCGTGGTTGTGGCTGCCTCGAAGTCGAGTTCCAGGAGGGACTCGGGGGTGGAGAATTCGACGATGCGGCCCGGCGCGTGCGGGTCGCCGGCATCCGCTTGCCAGAGGCGGTTATAGCCGCGGCGACGCAGCTCGCCGAGCCGTTCTTTTAGGGTGACGGTAAGGGCTTCGAAGGATTTTGCCGGGGCTCGGACGGCCTCGACGCTGGCAGACTTCTTGCCGGCGCGCTTGCTCGATTGGGCCGGCTTGGGAGGCGGCGTGGGCAGATCGGCTTCGGGCGTGGCGGGCCCCTGCATGGGCTCGAGCTTTACCTCACGCCGCCCAATGGGGAAAAGCGCGTAGAGCCGGGTGCCTTCGGGTAGCGCAAAGAGGCGGCCCACGATCTCGTCGACGGAATCCCGGCGCACGACGCCGCCGCAGTGGAGGCAGGTCACCGTGCCGCAGCGGGCGTAGAGCAGGCGCAGGTAATCAAAGATCTCAGTGGCCGTCGCGACCGTGGAGCGTGGGTTGCGGGTCTGGTTCTTTTGCCGGATGGCGATGGCGGGGGCCAGGCCGTCCATGAACTCGACGTCGGGCTTCTCGATACGCTCGAGAAACTGGCGGGCGTAGGCGGAAAGCGACTCCACATAGCGGCGCTGGCCTTCGGCGTACACGGTATCGAAGGCCAGCGAGCTTTTGCCGGAGCCGGAGACACCGGAGACGACCGTGAGGGCATTGTGGGGGATCTCGACGTCCACGCCCTTCAGGTTGTGCGTGCGGGCGCCGCGGATGGTGATCTGCGCGGCGGCGACGGTGACGGGCGCTGTGCTCGATGCGGTACCTGACTCGGGGCTGGATGCGGATTTGGGGGCTTCAGCAATCATGCGTGGCAGGCTTAGATGGGCAGTTCGGTCGCGGGCTGCGGGCGCAGAACTTCCAGCAGCAACAGGCAGGCGCCGATCACGATGCAGGAGTCGGCGACGTTGAAGTCGGGCCAGTGGTAATGCACGATGCGGACTTCCAGGAAGTCGATCACATGGTGCAGGCGGACGCGGTCATAGAGGTTGCCGAGGGCTCCGCCCAAAATCAGGGCAAAGGCCACGGTGGACAGGCTGAGCCGGCGGCCGGTTCGGATGAGAAAGCCGAGAACCACGGCGATTTCGACCACGGCCACGGCGACCAGCGCATAGCGCACGGTTTCGGGGGAGCGCACGCCCTCAAACAGGCTGAAGGCCGCACCCGTATTGAGCACGTGGGTGATGCGGAAAACGCCCGGGATGACGACCCTGGCCTCGCCGATGGGCACGTGGAGATGCACCCAGAGCTTGCTGAGGCGGTCGGCGACGACGACGAGAAGGGCGATCAGGAGCGCGACCGGACGCGCGTCGCGAAGGGAGGCCACCTAGTTCGACTCCACGGGCTGGGCGACTGGTTCGGGCTGGGGTGGGTAGCCGATGGCTTCCAGCGCACCAACGCAGCGGCTGCAGACTGTGGGCCAGCGGTCGTCGGCACCCACGTCGGGGAGAACCCGCCAGCAGCGGGCGCATTTGTTGCCCATAGCCGGTCCAGTTTGAACAGTGAACCGCGATGTGTATTCCGGATTGATATTTTTATAGTCCAGAATGTCCACCCGCGATAGATTGAAGAACTCTTCCAGCGAGGCTTTGTACTCGCGAAGTAGATCAAATAGGTGACGGTTATCACTGGGAATACTTAGGACAACCTTCGCATCCAAGGATTTTCCGATGCGCTTTTCTACCCGCTCCACCTCCAAGGACCTTAGAACCTCTTCGCGGACTTCCAGGAGTTGCTTCCAGTCGATCTCGAGCTTAGCCACCGAGCCGGGAACGATCTCAGTCATGTCCGGGAACAGCGCGAGGTGCACACTGGCGGGCCGGTTTTCGACCTTTGGCAAGTAGCCCCAGACCTCATCGGCGGTGAAGCTCAGGATCGGGGCGATCAGGCGGGTGAGCGCTTCGGCGATGCGCCACATGGCGGTTTGCGCGGAGCGGCGGCCCGGGTCGTTGGGGGCGAGCGTGTAGAGCCGGTCTTTGGTGACGTCGAGGTAGAGCGCGCTCAGGTCGGTGTTGGTGAACTCGTTCAGGGCCTGGTAGGCGCGGTGGAACTCAAAGGCGTCATAGGAGCCGCGCATGGCCGCGTCGAGCTCGGCGGTGCGGGCGAGAATGTAGCGGTCCAGAGGCAGCATCTCTGCCCACGGCACCGCATCCGCGGCCGGATCGAAGCCGTCTAGGTTGGAGAGCAGGAAGCGCAGGGTGTTGCGCAGCTTGCGGTAGTTTTCGCTGACGCGCGCCATGAGGCGCTCGCTGGCGGCGACGTCCTCGCGGAAGTCCACCGAGGCGACCCACAGCCGGATGATCTCGCCGCCGAGCCGGTCGGCGACCGCCACCGGATCGACGCCGTTGCCGAGGGACTTGGAAAAGGCGCGGCCCCCTTCGTCGAGCGTCCAGCCGTGGGTGGCGACCATGCGGTACGGTGCCTGGTCCTTGAGGCCCACCGCGGAAAGCAGGGAGGAGTGGAACCAGCCGCGGTGCTGGTCGCCGCCTTCGAAGTAGAGATCAGCCGGGAAGTGCAGTTCGGGATCGGGCACGAGCACGGCATTCCAACTGGCGCCGGACTCGAACCAGACATCGAGGATGTCCATCTCTTTGCGGAAGGCGGTGCCGGCGCAGACCGGGCAGGCGGTCCCGGATGGCAGAAAGTCGGCCGCGGGACGGCGATACCAGGCGTCGGCGCCCTCGTGGGTGAAACGCTCGACGACCCCCTTGTTGACCGCCTCGTTATTTAGGGGTTCGTGGCACTTTTCGCAGAGAAAAACCGCGATGGGCACGCCCCAGATACGCTGACGGCTGATGCACCAGTCGGGCCGTGTCGCGATCATGTTGCTGATGCGCTCTTCACCCCAGGCGGGGTCCCAGGTGACACGCTTGATCTCGTCCAGGGCGCGCTCGCGGTAGGTGGTGTCGGGTGACTCCTCCTTGGGCGAGAGCACGGGCGTTTCCATGCGGATGAACCACTGCTCGGTGGCGCGGAAGATCAGCGGCTTGTGGCAGCGCCAGCAGTGCGGGTACTGGTGAACGAGATCGTGGGCACCCATCAGGGCCTCGCGGTCGCGCAGCAGCTGCTTGATGGGTGCATTGGCCTTTCCGACAAACAAACCGTCGTACTCGGGCAGACCGTTGCGCAGCTTGCCCCCGGCGTCCACATCGCAGGTCAGGGGCAGGTCATAGCGCTGGCCGGTGGCGAAGTCATCGGGACCATGGGCAGGGGCGGTGTGCACGGCGCCGGTACCCTGGTCGGTGGTGACGTAATCGGCCATCACGCCCAGGATTTCGCGGTCCAGGAAGGGGTGCTGGAAGGTGGCGCGGTCCAGCCTGGAGCCAGGAAAGGTAGCGACGGGCTGCGCGACCGCGAGATCGCCGCGTTCGTTGCAGGCCTCCATCACCTGCGGAGCGAGCGGCAGCGCCACGATGTAGATGCAGCTGTTGTCGTCCAGGGCGACGTAGTCGATCTCCGGGTTGAAGGCGATCGCTAGCGAGGCGGGCAGGGTCCACGGCGTGGTGGTCCAGATGATCGTGTAGACGTCGCGGCCGGCAAGGCGGGGGTCCAGCCGGGCGGGGTCGCTGGTGAGCTTGTAACGCACATAGACGCTGGGCGAGGTATGCGTTTCGTACTCCACCTCGGCTTCGGCCAGGGCGGTGCGATCGTGCGAGCACCAGTAGACGGGCTTCAGTCCTTTGTAGACGAAGCCTTTCTCGTAGAAGCCGTAGAAGGTCTCCAGGATGCGCGCCTCGTAGGGAAAATCCATCGTGGCGTAAGGCCGGTTCCAGCGCGCGAGAACGCCGAGGCGCTGGAATTGAGAGCGCTGCAGATCGATGAACTTGGCCGCGTAAGCTCGGCAGGCCTCGCGGACGGCGACCGGATCCATCTCCAGCTTTTTGCCGCCGAGCTGCTCGTCCACCTTGATCTCGATGGGCAGACCATGGCAGTCCCAGCCGGGGACCAGGGGCGCATCGAAGCCGGCCATGTTTTTGGTTTTGACGATGAAATCCTTGATGCACTTGTTCAGCGCATGACCGAGGTGGATGGCGCCGTTGGCGTAGGGCGGGCCGTCGTGCAGGACGTATTTGAGCGCACCGGCGCGCTCCCGACGGATCTGGCCGTAGAGGTCCATGGCCTCCCAAGCGGCTAAACGCGCGGGTTCATTGGCCGGCAGATTCGCCTTCATCGGAAACTCGGTCCGGGGCAGATTGAGCGTGTCTTTCATGGTTTGTGGCATGGTTTGGGGCACTGTTTTGGACACGGGCTGAGGGTGGCTCCCTTGCTGCATGCGCTCTCCTGGCCGCGAGGATCACGGCGCCGAGCGCCCGGTCCACGGCCAAACCATCATTCTAACGTCGGGAAGGCCGTGACGTGAAAGCTGGAGGGCTGAAGCCGGATGAGAAAGGGTGACGCCCGGGCGTCAAGAATGGGTGCGAACTGACGTAATGGGCCGGCTGAGACGTTGGGCCCCCTCCATGCGTCTAAACTATTGCACAAAGGGCGTAGCGCGGTTCCTCCGTTCTGTATTGACATCGGGGACGAACCGTCGGCGCAGTGCATATACCTATGGCCGCAGGCGACAATCTTCATCCTGACCTCCGCACCGGTCTCGCCAGTCCGGAGCCGCGCGCCATGTTTGCCACCGCTGGCGGCATCAAGGCCTCGCGATCCCCAACCTCCTTTTGGACGGCAGTGGGAGTGCATGCGGTCATCATCGCGCTGATCGCCTGGCTGATCGCAACGCAGGTGCACGTCGCCGCCCCGGTGCCGCAGCAGGTCGCTACTGTGACCCTGCCGGAGCTTCAGGCTCCGCCACCACCGCCTCCGCCCGTGGCGCCGGCGGCCAAACAGATGCATGGCGGCGGCGGGCAGCATGATGTAGCTCCGCCCACTCAGGGACACCTGCCGAAGTTTGCGCCCGATCCAATTGTTCCGCCTAAGGCGCCCCCGGTGGACAAACCGAAGCTGGCCGTGGAACCCACGGTGAACGTGCAGCCGAACTTGAAGATCGCGGACAACAAGATGCCTGATCTCGGCTTGCCCAATTCCAGCCTGAAGGGTGTTTCGCCGTCCTTCGGCACGGGTTCCGGCACAGGGATCGGCAGTGGCCATGGCAACGGCATCGGACCCGGCAGTGTAAGCGGTGCGGGTGGTGGTGTCTATCAGGTTGGCGGCTCGGTGCGCGCCCCTGTTCTGACCTACTCCGTCGATCCGGAGTTCTCCGAGGAAGCGCGCAAGGCCAAGTTTTCCGGCAACGTCCAGGTAGCTCTGGTTGTGGATGAGCTTGGACGGCCGAAAAGCATACGGGTGGAGCGTGGCGTCGGGATGGGGCTGGACGAGAAGGCTGTTGAGGCAGTTCGTCAGTACAAGTTCAGACCGGCCATGAAGGATGGACGGCCTGTGCCGGTGGAGCTGTACATCGAGGTCAACTTCCAGATCTTCTAGCGCCTTTGCCTCAGGCATTGCAGCTTTAGAGATTGCAGATCCCTCCGCTGCGCTGCGGAATGACAACAAGGACTTTACCTGGTGTCGTTCTGTGTAGCTTTCTACCCTACTGCTGCACGGCTGCGACTAGCTCGTCGAAGGTGAGGTTTTCGGCCGGGCTACCGGTCTTCTCTCGCCAGCGCAGGAAAAGAGCGCCGTAGCTTTCGGTGATAACGCGGTCCGGCCCCACGTTCAGCCGTCTCAGCATCGCTTCGATCCAGTCCGGCTCGCCCTCCAGCTCCGCCCAAGTGCCAATGGGAGTTTCATCGAGAACAAGGTGACCGCCGTCGGGGTCGTCCCACTCGGTGCGGAACTTTTCGTAGCGAAAGGCCGGCCTGTAGCCGAGCTGGGCGAAGACCTCGGCGAGGGCGTCACCATCCTCTACGATGGTTTCGGTCTCGATGCGCGTCTTATAGCGCTCATCGGTGGCGTGAACCTCATCGACGCGCTTGTGGGTAAGCAGGCAGGTGCCGTTGTAGTGGCGTAGGCGCAGCAGCTGCCGTTTGTTCCGGAGCTCCCGCGCGGGGGTGTCGTAGAGGGTGTTGGACTCGAAGCTCCGAGCTGTGCGCATGTGCAGGCCCAGCGCCGAAACCGCGGAACGGAAGCCGGCGATGTCGTCTACCGAAAACTTTAGTTCCGTTTCAGGGGCTTGCATGGAGCCCAGTATAGGCGCAGTCTCCGCCGGATGCCTCCCCACTGCACTACGATGGGGCCATGCCGCAGACCCTGCACCTCGATGCCAGCCGCGCCGTTGACGTCCAGCAGGCTGTGCAAATTCTGCAGGCGGGCGGTTTGGTCGCGTTCCCCACGGAGACGGTGTACGGGCTGGGCGCGAATGCGCTTTCCGCCCCGGCGGTGCGGCGAATCTTTGAAGCCAAGGGTCGGCCCAGCTGGGATCCGCTGATCGTGCACCTGGCGGAAGACCGTCAGCTTTCGGAGCTGACAGGGCTGTCCGGGGTACTCCCCGAGCGCGTTCGGCTGTTGTCCGAGACGTTCTGGCCGGGGCCGTTGACGCTGCTGCTGCCCCGCTTGCCGGTGTGCCCCGACGAGGTGACCGCGGGGCGGCCGCTGGTAGGTGTCCGTGTGCCGGCGCATCCGGCCGCGCAAGCCCTGTTGCGGGGTGCCGGGGTACCGGTGGCCGCACCCAGCGCGAATCGCTTCGGGCATATCAGTCCAACCACGGCAAACCATGTTCTCGATGATCTTGGAGGCCGCATCGATGCCGTGCTCGACGGCGGCCCGGCTCGGATCGGGGTCGAATCCACCGTGGTCGATCCCGCGGCGACGCCTATGGTGGTGTACCGCGCCGGGGCGGTGACGCTGGAGGCACTCCGCACCATCACCGGTGTTCCCGCGGAGTACTTCAGGCCGGCTATGGCGGACGCCCGTTTTGCGCCGGAGGCATTGCCGTCCCCAGGGGTCGGGTTGCGCCACTACGCTCCAACCGCCGAGTTGCGGCTCACCGGGCCGAGTCTGGGGGAGCTGCAGCGGATGCTGCAACAGGTCGCGTCACCACCACAGCGGGTGTGTATCTTGCTGCCGGTCGACTGGCTGATGGAGACGACGGAAGATGTGCTGGTGATCCCGTGGGGACGGTGGTCCGATCCCGCGACGCTGGCGGCAGCGTTGTTCGGGGCGCTGCGGTCAGCTGAAGATGCCGGGGCGGCGGTGATCCTGTGTCCGTTGCCGGAGCCAGGGGGCGTGAGGGATGCGCTGCGCGATCGGCTGCTGAAGGCGGCCATGGCAGGTTGAAGGATTCAGCAATCGTGGAGCAGCTATATAGCCACTGCATCGGAGCGCAGCGAGCCGAAACGAAGATTCCCTTCGGGGATGACAAAAAAACGGCGGACTGAACCACGACTTTGCCTGTAGTCGGGATTACTTCATCACCGTGCCGGCAGGGTGGGCGTCGCTGGTTTTGAACATGTACTTTACGGAGCTTTTGTAGATCAGTATGCGATAGCGGCCGGTGCGGAGCTTGATGGCGCAACGATCGTACCACTCGAGGGTCCCGTGGATCTCTTCGCCGTCCTCGAGGACGAGGGTCATCTCGGTCTGCTGCTGGATTTGCTTCTGGAAGTAGAAGGCTTCGGCATGGGAGCTTTCCGGCACGCCGTGGTTATCAGACACGAGCGCGTGGGTGAGGGGATCGCCGGCATGGAGACGATCCCGGCGCCGTTCGGCGACGGAAAGGATAGGACGTATCAGCTTGCGCATGCCGCTGAACGACTCGTTGTCGTTACGGCGCTCGTTAGCTCCGGGCAAAACAGACTCCAGTCACAGATGCTCAAATGAAATGGGAGGCAGGCGCGTCCGCATGGACGACTGGGAGATGGATACGCTCAACTCTGATTTCTTACGCTTTGGATGCAGCGCACATGCGTCCAGGTCCCACGGCGAGAAAAGATTCGTTGGAAAGCGGGGCGAAGGCATATCTTCGCGATCCTTGGCTCTGTTCCTCCGCTCTGTTCCTCGGCTCCAGGATGTGTCTCAGCGGAAGCCGATCCCGAGCGCCAGCGCGTCCAGGCTCAGGGACCGCAGCAGATTGCGGCGCAGGCCAGAGCGCACCGCGTCCACCGCCCGGAGTGCGGCCTCCAGACTGGGGAGATCGAGCGAATCTGCGAGGCGCGCGAGCTCCGCCTCTAGATCGATGTTGCGCACCTGGCCGGGAGCGCCCCCGCGCAGCACCAGAACGTCTTCAAGCAGTCGGGAAAGCGCCTGCAGGAGCGCTTCGACCTTGATTTGGCCTTCGGCACCGGCACGATAGCCTTCGGTCATGCGGAAGAGCGGAGCGTGATCGCGGGTGTTTTCCAGCTGGGAAAGCACCACCAGAGCATCGGCACGGGCGGCAAGGTAGGCGGGCAAATCGAAGCCCAGCGCGCGGCCGGCGGCACCCTCGCTCAGCCGGGCCAGTAGCGAGCGCTCGCGGGCGCTGAGCTGGGGACGCCGCTCGGCGAGCAGGGTTTCGATTTCGGACGGGGGGAGCGCGCCGAGCCGGGCTACGGCGCAGCGCGAGCGGATGGTGGGCAGCAGATCGCTCAGATTTTCCGCCAGCAGCATGAGGTACACACCGTCCGGTGGCTCTTCCAGCAGCTTCAGCAGGGAGTTCGCGGCCTCCTTCATGAAGGCGGCCGAGGTGATGAGGAACACACGCGCCCGCGCCTCCGTGGGGACGTACTGCGCCCGTCCAATGACCGAGCGGATCTGGCCGAGTTTGATGAGCAGCTGGGGCGGATCGGGCGGCACGATCAGCACGTCCGGGTGGGTCTGCACGAGGACCCGTGTGTCCTTCTTATCCGTCTCACG
Organism: uncultured Bryocella sp.; assembly: GCA_964236545.1. Taxonomy (GTDB): domain Bacteria; phylum Acidobacteriota; class Terriglobia; order Terriglobales; family Acidobacteriaceae; genus Granulicella. The sequence continues at coordinate 452 of CAXSCE010000056.1, read as the reverse complement.
CATCTCCTCACGCGCCGCGACGGCCTCTGTGATGCGTGCGGGGAGGTCAGCTGCTTCCAGGATGCGGACGCACTGGCGGCAGAGGCCGCAGAAGCCGGCCAGGGGTCGGCCGTCGACTGCGGAGGGCTCACGCGGCTGGGGGTCGCACTCCAGCGCCAGGGTAAGCAGCAGCGCTAGGGTGTACTTGCCCGCGCCGGAAGCGCCGGTGAGGATCAGCGACCGCGGCAGGCGGCCAGAGGCCACGGCGGCGCGCAGATCAGCGACCGTGGAGGAATTGCCGAGAAAGTCGGTGAAGGATGCGGGAAACGCCACACCGTCAGCCTAAATGAGCGGAGAGTCGCCCGGTCTGCGGTTCCGGTGTCGCCTCTTCGGGCGTGTGTGGCGCGATTAAACGCGGATTTCCGCTCCGTGACTTCGTTGCTCCGGTCGAGATGACGATTCAGGTGAGGGTT
>CAXSCE010000055.1:0-16692 GCA_964236545.1 uncultured Bryocella sp. | reverse complement strand
CATAATCGCAGCCGCTCGATTGATGTTTTGCCGCAGCGCGGAAGCCGGAGGAGTGGCGGAAACGGAGAACGGCTCCCGCTGCTCGGACGAATTGCAGCTGGCCGGCCGGTGGAGGCAATCGAGACTGCTGAGACGATTTCTCTCGGGGACATCATCGGCGCACGCGAGGTGTTTGCGCTGGAGGTTCGTGGCGATTCGATGCGGGATGAACACATCGTTTCAGGGGACTTCGTCCTAGTGGAGCGCACACGCACAGCGCGTGAAGGGGAAATTGTCGTAGCCCTTGTGGATGGGGCGGATGCCACGCTCAAACGCTTTTACCGGGAGGGCGGCCTCGTGCGTTTGCAACCATCAAACGCCGAAATGGCTCCGATTTATGCGCCTGCTGCCAATGTCAGCATTCAGGGCCGCGTATTGGGCATGCTGAGGAAGTATGCATGAGGCGACAACGGCGGAGCCTCGGGTGGATACCTCTGCTTCTTCAGTAACACGAAAGCCGTCACCAGTACGTCTCTTAGTTTTTGATCTGGACGGTACGCTTATTGATTCGTCCACCGATCTTTGTAATTCGGTGAACGCCGCCCTGCAGCACGTCGGCTGCAGGGAGTTGCCTGCACCGAAGATCACAAGCTTTATTGGAAGCGGCGCAGCGATACTCATACGCCGTGCCCTTTCTGCGACTTTGCAGTCCGCCGCACCGGTCCATTCAGAATCGAAGGATCTCTTTACGCATGCGTTCCGATACTTTCTCGAGTACTACCATGAGCACAAACTGGATACTACCCGGCCCTACCCCGGTGTGATCGAGGCACTTGGCTATCTCCGCTCCCGGCAACCAGAACTTCCCATGGCTGTGTTAACCAATAAACCCGTCCGCCCTTCCCGCGAGATCTGCGCTGCTCTTGGGTTGGCGTCCTACTTTTTCGCCATCTATGGTGGCGACTCATTTGCGAAGAAGCCCAATCCGGAAGGCCTTCTTGCCATCATCGAAGAAGCAAACGCGATAACCGGTTCAGAGCGGTCACCAGCCAATTCCATGACGTCAGGATCCGTGGTGATGGTCGGCGACTCGGAGGTAGACGTACAAACTGCGCGGAATTGCGGTGTACGGAGCCTGGGCTGCAGTTATGGGCTTGCCCCCGCGGCTCTGGAGCTTTCCGCGCCGGACCTGCTGGTGAAGCACCCCGCAGAGTGGGCGCAGGTGCTTCAGTTGTAAGGGATCGGCGAAGGTGGAAGATTACTTACGAGCAACTGGCGTGTCGGCGGTGTCTGAGGCTGGGAGGGTATAGATGACTTCGCCGGAGCGGGTATAGTGCAGTTCTTCACGAGCCTGGTGCTCGATCGCGCTCGGGTCGCTTTGGAGCCTGTCCACGTGTCCGTGCAAGCGATTGTTTTCGCGCTCAAGCTGCTCGCTTTGCAGCAGGAGCATACGCGATTCGTTGCGCTTATTGGCGTAGGCCGTAAGGCCGTTGTGCCCGAAGACGACTCCGTAGGCCATGAGCAGTGCCAGAAGACCGGCCACCAGGGTCGCTGCGCGTCGACGCCAGGCCAGCAATACAGCTCGTGAACCAGCCGGTGACTGCGGCGTACGACCTGCTCGTGGGCTACCGGGTGTGATGGGCACAGACAAGACCTCTATTCCCCATACTAATGAAGAAACCACATACCCAAGCGATCTCGATGGACAAACCAGTGCCACTTTAGCTACCCGGCCAAGCTGTGTTCGGGGCAGCACCTCATCGAGGTACATCCTCGCCCCAAGTGATTGAAGAAATGAAATCTCAGAGTGCATTGCGAGGTTTCTTAAACGTCCGAAAGAGAACGATTCGAGAGGTGAAAGATGTACCTGCCGAAAGCACAGGCCTGTTTTGATGGCCACAAACCCCCGGTCCAGGTCCTGAAGAAAGGGCTGTTCAGTGGTGGATCCCGGTTTAAAATGAAATTTATGGTAACCCGAACTTTGAGTCCGTCTACCGGAGCGACCTCAAGGCCGTTGTCGAAACTTTCGCTTTTGAGGTATCACGCATGACGAGCCCCGCCACACCCCGTGTTGCGGGGGCGGTAGACCATGGCCTTGCTGAATCGGGCTTGCGCTGGTTCGTGGCACCCGTGTGCGCGTCAGTGGCAGTGGCTGTGGCTGCGCACATCGCGTTTCCTCTCCCTTTTACGCCCGTTCCGTTTACCCTGCAGCCCTTAGCAGTGTTGGGTGTGGCGCTCGCGTTGCGTCCCTGGCAGGCTGCGGTGGCGTTGTGTCTGTATTTACTGGAGGGCGCTCTGGGGGTGCCCGTGTTCAGTCCAACCGGCGTCGGCGGCGTGGCACAGCTTTTAGGGCCGACTGGCGGCTTCCTGCTTGCCTATCCCGCTGTTGCATGGCTTTGCAGCACGCTGACGGACCAGCTTGTGGGTCGGCTGTCCCGCTTTGCTGCAGCACTTCTCGGCTGCACTGTATCCATGCTGCTTCTCTTCGCTGCCGGTTCATTCTGGTTGGGAGTCGAAGCACATCTCACTGTGCATCAGACCATTTTTGCCGCTGTATTGCCTTTTCTGCCCGGAGAGGCTGTCAAGGTCTTCGCCGCAGCCGGCGCCTATCGCGCCCTTTCTCCCTCCACCGCAAAACAGCGCACGCGCTAGTACCACAGAAATGGGAGCTCCCGATGATCGCAGCACCTCCACAGGTCCAGGACGTTAAGGTTCAGGACATCAGTATTGCCCACAGTCCCGACTCCGACGATGCCTTCATGTTTTACGGCCTTGCCACCAATAAGGTCCGCGTTCCCGGCTTCCGCTTCACCCATACGCTGACGGATATCGAGACACTGAATCGTAAGGCGCAGGACGAGCAAACCTATGACGTCACGGCCGTGAGCTTCCATGCCTATCCTTACATTCAGGAAAATTACGCCATCATGGCCTGCGGCGGTTCCATGGGTGAAAATTACGGCCCCATGATTGTCTCGCCGCGCGCCCTTACCCTCGATGAGCTGAAACGAGTGCGCATTGCTGTACCCGGAACCCTCACCACGGCCTATCTCACCCTGAAGCTTTTTGCGCCGGAGGTTGAGACGGTGACCGTGCCGTTTGATCAGATCATCCCAGCCGTGCTGGCCGGCGAGTATGAGGCCGGCCTCATCATCCATGAAGGGCAGCTCACCTACAGCCGTGACGGGCTCAGAAAAATCATTGATTTAGGTGTCTGGTGGCAGGAGCAAACTGGTTTGCCGTTACCCCTGGGCGGCAACGCCATTCGTCGCTCGCTGCCACCGGAAACGCAGCACATCATTACGGAAGCCCTGCGGGAAAGCATTCAGCACGCCCTGGATCACCGTGCCGAAGCGCTTGAATACGCGATGCAGTTTGCCCGCGACCTTGATCCTTCCCTGGCTAATCGTTTTGTGGGCATGTACGTAAACGAGCGTACCATCGATTATGGTCCGGACGGTCGTGAGGCCATCCAACGGCTTCTGTCCATGGGCTTCGAGCGCGGGCTCATTCCCCATCGCGCCGAGGTAGACTTCGTCGATTAGAGTCAGCACCAAAGTTGTGTGGTCATCGCCTGCCTTCAACAAGAAGCTTACATAAGCTCATGGTATAGTGGTGAAGTTATGGACGACCGATACGCTTATTTGCGTTGAAACGGGCATCCTGACCTTGGACGCGTAGCTCAACTGGCAGAGCATTCGACTCTTAATCGACAGGTTGAAGGTTCGATTCCTTCCGCGTCCACCATCTCATCTAAAAGCAGCTGGTTAGCCCTTGATGCAGCCTGCACTGGGCGTTCGCATCCTACCCTGAAAATTGCGTTGCTTAGGAATATGCGGTTAGCCGTTCCGGTCTCCTATGCTGCGTCAAATAGCGGGGCTGAAGTAGTCAACAAGGGGCATCGGTGAAAATCAGCTTTATCTCTCTTCCATTGACAGGACACCTAAATCCGATGCGTGCGCTTGCACGCCGTCTGCAGACCCGTGGACACCAGATCATCTTGTAGGTAACCAGCCTTCGTTAGTGACGGCCATTGTGGGAGGTGCTGCAGGCCTTCCAGGAACACAACTCGTGCTCGCAACGGGACCTTTCGTCAGGCCTGAAGCGCTGCAGGGTCTACCCTCCAACGCCGTTGTCGTGCAGGAGGCGCCGCAGCTAAAGCTGCTTGGGAAAGCTGCGTTATGTGTTTCCCATGCTGGGTTGAACACAGTCCTGGAAGCGCTGACCGCCGGCGTCCCTCAGGTTGCCATCCCCGTTGCCTATGACCAGTTTGGGGTCGCTGCCCGAATCAAGTTTCATGGCCTCGGCTTATTTGCCCAACTTGAAGAAGCAACACCAGAGCACATTGCCTTTTTGATGCGACAAGTCTTGGAGGATCCGTCGTATCGGACTCGCGCTCAGAACCAGGGCAACGACCTCGCCTCTCTGGACGGTCCTGGTTCGGCTGCTGAGATAATCGAACGCGCTTTCAGTTCCTGAACCCATCTTGTGCGGTGCAATTGATTTATGTAGCGCAAAGCAGCCGAGTCTCAGGGCCGCTTTTACCAAGAACCGGCACTGAGTTCCATCTCCGCCTCAAGATACGGGAACTCGGTTCACGGCCCCTCTGGTCGGAAGCGGAAGGGCGGCAGCTCCCCGATGACGATGTCCGAGACGGTGTCTGTGGACGTTCCCGGGATGTCTTCGAGCGGCAGATCGGCGAGTTGATCCAGCACCGAGAGGATAGCATCCACGCACTCGCCGTCCAGCCGGTGCGGGACATTCAACGCTAGCTGCTGCTGGATCTCCGCCGGGTTGAAGTCCTGCCGGTACGGCCGGCTTTCCATTAAAGCGCTGAAGACATCGGCAACGGCGAGGATGCGCGATTCGAGCGAGAGTTGACCGTCTGCCAGGTGAAGGGGATAGCCGGTGCCGTCGAGCCGCTCATGATGCTTTCCAGCCAGGAGGGCGATCTCGCTGAAGGCGCCTACGCGGGAAAGGATCTCCTGACTGAGAACCGGATGCCCGTGAACGGCTGTCCAATCCTCCCTGGTCAGCGGCCCCTGTCGATCGAGGATGGTGTTGGAGACGCCGAGCATCCCGATGTCATGCAGCAGGGCGGCGCGGCGCACAATCCCTGCACGGTCCGTTGTGAGTCCCATCGCGTTGCTGATGAGCACTGCCGCCTCCGTCGTAGCTACGGAGTGACGATAGGTGAATGGGCTTTTGGCATCGACCACATCAGCAAAACCGCTGCAGATCAGGTCGATGTCACCGGCGGGAAGAGCAGTGGAACTGCCCGGGTCGAGCGCGAGAACGGCCGATCGCAGGGCCTCGGGGTCGGTGCCGGGCAGGCATTGCGCCCACAGAACTCCCTCCTGGTGCAGGCTCTGCCCCGCGCGTACAAGATCCGGGTCAAACCAACTCCCGGACCGCTCGACGAGGGTGTCCATTGCTTTGGCGGAACCGAACTCGCTGCAAAAGAGATCGAGGTGCTGAGCGACCGCGCAGATACGGGCCAGAAGAGGAATATCCCGGGCGACCAGATGGTCGGGTAGACCTCGGCCGTTCCAGTGCTCGTCCAGTGAGTAGACCGCGGCACAGGTTTCCACTCCCATTCCCAGCTTGTGCAGGATGACGGCGCCCCGTTCGCATCGCGCCCCGATGACCTCAGCGGTCAGATTACCGGGGCTGCGGATCATGCGAAACATCTGTCTGGCGCGTTTCCAGACGCCCGCGGTGGGCGCAACATTGTTCCAAACGAAAGTGAGCGACTCGCGGTTGGGTTTGCCGAGCTTTTCGCGATCAATAAACTTGAAGTGTTGCTTAACTTCCTGATCGTTCGCGGCGAAAGCGTCGGCCATCCGCGCAGAGTTGCTGCTGCACCCGATGTCTTTGAGCAGAAGCGCATAGTAAAGGTCAACCAGCGCCCCATCGGGTAAGCCGATCTGCTTGCCCAGGCGCATCCCTAACAGGCAGGCTCGCAGTGAGTGACCGGGACGGGCGCCTTCTGTAATGTCCAAGGCAATAGACAAGGCAGACAGGATCTCCCCCAGCGTTACGCGCTGACCGTTGGGGGACTGAGAAGCCGCGTTGGAAGAAGACCTCGACATGTAAAGCAGCAATCCTGCTCATCGGCGGGAGGGCATTGCTGACCTCGGCGGCACCTTTGTCTGAGCGGCGAATCTCACAATCTATGTTTCAGGGGCCGGTGCAGATGAAAGAACAGAAAAGCCAGGTACCCGAAGCAGAACCTCGCCTCTGAAGACTGTAACAAAGTCGCCCCATGTTGCCGTGAACTGTTCGCAACAATTGCCTTGCTGTCCGTGACCGCTTGGTTCCCTTTCGCCAGCCGTTAGGTGGCCGCTGACAGCGTTTGGTTACGCTTTTCGATCGCGGCGGTCTGCTCGGGCTCCAGTTTCTGCAGAAGGGCCAGGATGCGAGCCGGCTCAAAGCCTTCCAGGCGATGATCGGCGCCCTTGCAGGTAGTCGCCCCTGGCGCCGTGACCACCACGATGAGAACGGACGGGGCGACCGCTTTCAGTTCTTTCACAAGGCTCTCGCACGGCATGTCCTTCAAGCCCGCATCGAGCACGATGCCACTGACCGCAGGAAATTTGCGAAGGGTTTCCACTGCCTCCAGGCTGCTGTAGGCCGTGATGACATTGAACTTTGCCGTCTCGATTACCAGTTTTCGCGTAGAGATGCTGCCTGAAAACTCACGGTCAACAACAAGGAAGCAAGGCCTGGTCATGAACTGGTCTCTCCAAAGGGATATTCTGTGTCCTTGTAGATGCGCCCGCGCGTGTGCAGCGCCAATTTTGCCAACGGCCGTACAAATCAATGAACGCCCAAGGCGAGTTCGAGCAGCCGCCGTAGCTAAAACTGGCCGATGGTTTTTGCCAAAGACATTACAGGAGCGAATATGCTCAGCCAGCGGTTTCCCACGCCAGCGGTCTCGGCCCCCCGATCCAAGCAGGCTTCTGCGGTTATTCCCGATTTACTGAACTCGTCTTCGCCTGCGGTGGTGGATCTGTGGCATCTGTTTTCGCTCGATGCGCCGACAGTCGCCGTGACCTGGCTGCTCTTTGTGAACAGCTGTGCCGGTGTGCTCACCGGGGCTCCTACGGCGGCAGCACTCTTCGTCACCGTGTGGGCGATCTATACCGCCGATCGGCTACTTGATGGGGATCGCTCCAGCCGCATGCCATCCGGTACAGCTACGGCCCGAATGACACTTCCGCCCGATCCACAAAGCGACCTGGAGCTTCGCCACCATTTTCATCACCGTCACCGGCGCGCTTTTACGGCCTGGATGGCAATCCTCATCCCAGTTCTGGTCATTCTGCTGTGCCGGCTCCCTGGGAACATCCTACTGCCGGAAGCTGCTCTCGCCGTCCCCTTGGCCGTTTGGTTGAAGCGAGTGCACCGTGTCGAGGCGGGTCCTGCCTCGCGTCCGCTTCCCAAGGAGTTCGTTGTCGGGCCCTTTTTTGCCGCAGCCGTTTGCCTTCCGGCCGCGGCACACCACGCGAGTGGGCCTTCGCTGCTACTCGGCGGGGCACTCTTTGCGGCTCTCTGCACCCTGAACTGCCTCTTTCTGTACGCCTGGGAGCACCCTCGTAATCTTTTCCAGGCACATTCTGCCACCCGTTTTGCCGTCCGCCATTTGCTTCCCTTAGCGGGCGCCAGCCTGCTCGCGGCGGGGATGGCGTATTCCGTGGAACGGGATTCACCGTTGCGCCCGATCTCTCTGGCCTGCGCCTCCAGCACAACCCTGCTGATCATGTTGCACGCTCTTCGCCGCCGGTTCAGCCCTTTGCGGCTGCGAGCGCTTGCCGACCTGGTGCTTCTTACACCGGCTCTGCAGCCCGCGATGCGACTCGCAGTTCACGGGCACGCGCTCCTGGCCGGCCGGTGAAACTTGCGCCGCCTGCCATCGAACCCTCGGAGCCGCCGCGCTTTGACGGCATTGCCCGCCTTTACCGCTGGGCTGAGTACCTCGCCCTTGGGCCGCTCCTGAGGCTCACCCGCGAGGAGTTCCTGCCTGCCCTGGCCGATCGCCGTCATGCGCTTCTGCTCGGCGACGGCGACGGCCGCTTTGCCGCAGCGCTGCTGCATCGGGCACCCGCGTTGAATGCCGATGCCGTGGACGGCAGCCGGGTCATGCTCCGCCTGCTCCGGCGCCGCTGCGCGCGGGATGGCCATGCCGGCCGGCTGCGGAGGCAACACAGCTCCGTGCTCTCCGCCGCAATCTCCCCGGCAACCGACCTCATCGTCACCCATTTCCTGCTGGACTGCCTTTCGCAGCCGGACGTGAACACCCTGGCGCTTCGGCTGGCCGCCGGGGTACGGCCGGGCTGCCTTTGGGTCGTCTCCGAATTCGGCTACCCGCGCCATCGTGTCGGAAGGCTGGTGGCCCAGGTCTACCTGCGGCTGCTTTATCTGGCCTTTCGGCTGCTTACCGGCCTGGTCCCGCAGCGTTTGCCGGATGGGGGGCGGGCGCTTGCTGCCGCGGGATTTCAGCGTCTGGGGCGCCGGGAACGGCTTGGCGGTTTTCTGTACGCGGAGTTGTGGCAGCTTTCCGATCCCCAACGCAGCTCCGTGGGAGGATCAACGCAACTTCGGCCCGGGTGGCAACATCAACCCAAAGGTGAACCCTGACCAGGACGCACTTGAAAAAGAAGCCCGCGAAAATATCATCGCCGGAGCTTCCGCACCGAACGACACCGCAGTCGACCCACAACCCCAGCCCGATCCGGCGGTTCCGTCCCTCCCCGCGCCGGATCCGGCGATCTTTCATCGCAAGCCGGCCAAGTCGGAGGACGGAAACCTGGCCGTCCATCCTAGCCACACCCGTCTGAACCTGTTCATCCTTCGTCACGCCAGTGCGGGCACCCGGCGCGCCAACCCCAAAATCGATGCCAAGCGGCCGCTCGACAAAGACGGCAAACGCCACTGCCTATACCTCGCTCACGTTCTGAACGGGCTTAAACTCAGCTTCGATCTGGTCATTTCCAGCCCCCTGAAACGCTGCCTGCAAACGGCACAGCTGATCGGCACCGAAACCGGCTACGAGACGCGCATTCTGAATTCCAAAGCGCTCGAGCCGCAGGCCACCTACGCCCAGTTTCATCGTTTGATCGGGGAGTGCCGCAATTATGAAAATGTGCTCATGGTGGGTCACAATCCTACCCTGACTCAATTCCTCGGCCAGCTCATCGCGCCCGCTGTGGACGAAGGGGGGTTGTCAGGTACAGCCAATATCCGCATGCGCAAAGGCACCCTCGCCCGCGTCTCGCTCGACCGCGGCCCCGCCCTGCTGCAATGGGTGCTGGACCCCAGGCTCGTCCGCGCGCTTTACGACACTTCCACAAAGAGCGCCCGGCGAAAGGTCTCGCGGAAGTAGACGGCTTCCTTCCGAACGGACCAAGCCTCCAGTTCCACGCCGCCGCGTGAGGACTGTAGCTGCAGGACCACACGCTTTGGATAAAGCATCACCTTCACGCGCAGTGCGCCGGAGACCCGTTCTGCCTGCAGCGCTTGGGCCAGGCGTAGCAGCACCACCGCGCGCCGGACGTGGGTATGCTCCTCCATCGGCACCGTGCGCAGGGTGCGATCCATAAGGTTAGGCTGGCTTTTGCCCAGGTAGCGGGCGATGGCAGCCACAATTGCCCGTTGCGTCGGCGAAAACCCGAACATCTCGGAGTTGGCGATAATATAGTGCGTATGCCGGTGGTGGCCCTGGTGGTTCATGAATTTGCCCACCTCACGCATCATGGCCGCGGCCGCCAGCCAGGAACGGTACTCGGGTGGCAGCTCATGGATGCGCCCCAGGGCGTCAAATAGTGCTTCGGCCTGCCGCCGCACGGGTTCGGCCTTGGCCGGCTCCACCCCATACCGTCGGCACACCGCCAGCACACCGTCCCAGCGCTCGGATTCCATGGTTTTATGCACGCTGGCGCGGCTATCCGCATCGGCCAGCATCTGTGCCAGCACACCGTCGCGCAGGCCCAGCGGGGAGTAGCGAAATCCATCCAGCCCCATCCGCTCCAGCAGCATGGCGTACACCTGCGCGCCGCCCACAATGATCTCCGACCGCTTCGGCCCGATGCCCGGTACCGCCGCCCGTTGCGCGTTGCTCAGCTTTGCCAACCGGTCGGCCAGCCGGCGTACGGAGGCCGTGTCCGCCTGCGGTGGCGCGGCTTCTTCGGTCCGCTTGCCCCGCGCGGATTTTAGAGGATGCTTCTCCGCCGCACCTTCTGCCGGCAGCGCATTGCTCGCCTCAGCCAGCGCCGCCGCCGTGCCGGAGGTCGCCAGCACCAGATCAACCTGCGGTTTGCCCAGTTTGCGCTCGCCGCGTCCCAGCTCCCGCTCGATAAATTGCCGCAGCCGCGCGATGTCTTCCCTGGTCGGCGGGTCCGCGCGCAGGAACTCTTGCCGCAGACGCACGGCGCCCAGGGGCAGGCTCACCATTTGCTGAATGCGCCCGCCATCCGAGACGGTGATCTCGCACGATCCGCCGCCGAGATCGATCAGCAGCGTACGCCGGTGCGCATCCGGCTCATAGGTCATCACCCCCAGATGAATCAGCCGGCCCTCCTCCAGGCCGCTGATGATCTCCAGATCCCATCCCGTGGCCGACTTCACGCGGGTGCTGAACGCCTCGGCATTGCGCGCGTCGCGCGTCGCGCTGGTGGCAACCACGCGGACATGGTCGGCCACGTGCAGCTGCACGGCTTTATAGAAGCGCTTCAGCGCCTTGATGGTGCTCAGCATCGCCCGGGGAGAGATCTCCCCCGTTTCAAAGACGCTTTCGCCCAGCCGCGTGACCTCGCGGTCCTCATACAGCGTCCGCAGCTCGTGTTGTTGTACCGATGCAATGGCCAGACGGCAGGAGTTTGATCCGATGTCGATGGCCGCAAAGGTGGGCATGAGCCTCCGGAGGAACAAATTGAGCTTGCTGTTGTGTGGCTAGCTTCCACGAACACCATACAACGTGACGGGGGCGCAGCGGGCAGCATTTTGCCACCGGCCAGGTTCCCCAATGTTCGGCGTCGCACAGAGTGGCCGTGAACTTGATACGCTGTAACGAGGCTCCGACCACCCTTTATGCAGTCCGGCAGTTCCCCTTCCATCGCGCCCGCAACACCTCTCGACATGCCAATCGCCAAGGCGTCTCAGCCCGTGTTGGACGGCAGCACACTCCAGGTCGTAGCACCTCCCGCACAGGCGCGGCGTCCCGATCCAAGCCCAGACCAGCGTTCCAATCCTCGTCCCGACCGGCATACCCTGGCGCAGGGCTTGTTTCTTCTCTTTCTTTGGGCCGCCATTTACCTTGCCGCGCTCGCCGGCACGCCGGTTCTGGACGACGCCGACGCAACCCATGCCCAGGCCGCTGCGGCCATGCTACAGACCGGCGATTTCGTCACACTTCACGTGAACGGCATCCGCTACCTGGAAAAGCCGCCGCTGCCCTATTGGATCACCGCAGTCAGCCTGCGTCTTTTTGGCCGCAACAGCTCTGCCGTGCACCTGCCGCTTGCCCTCGCCGTGCTGGCCCTGGCCCTTCTGGCCTGGCACTGGGGCCGGCGTGCCTTCGATCAACCGAGTGCCTCTCCGTACCCTGCCGGAGACCCTCACCGCCGTGCATCCGACACAACAGGCTTCTACGCCGCCCTCTTTGTTCTGACCTCGGCGGGGGTCTTTCTCTTCACCCGCGTCTTTATTCCTGACGCTCTGCTTTCCGTTTTCCTTGCCCTGACACTCTATGCCGCACTACGAGCCCTCGAACCAGGCTCCCATGCAAGGACCTGGGCAGCTCTCTTTTGGCTCACGCTCGCGGCAGGCGTGCTCACCAAGGGACTGATCGCGCTTGTTTTTCCCCTGGGCGCCCTCGCACTTTATCTGCCGCTCTCGGGAGAACTCCGCCGCTGGAGAAGACTTCATCCGCTGTTGGGCACTGCTCTCTTCTTCGCCGTCGCAGCCCCCTGGCACATCCTGGCCGGCCTACGGAATCGCGGCGGGGCCGATGGCCACGGGTTTTTCTGGTTCTACTTCATCAATGAGCACGTACTGCGTTTCCTTGGCCGGCGTTATCCGCCCGATTACAACAAGCTTCCCGCGGCGCTCTACTGGTCCCTCCATCTCGTCTGGCTGTTTCCATCGAGCTTTTTCGCTCCTGTAGCCCTGCGCGCCGCCTGGCGCCGCCGCCAGCAATGGATTCCCGTCCGCGCCTCTTCGCCGCGAGCCGCTGGCTACGTCCCCAAGTACACCCGCAATCCCAGCTCCGAGCACACGTTTGGCCAGCGCTCGGCGCTGCTGCTGGCTCTCTTCTCCAGCCTGGTTCTGCTGTTCTTCAGCCTTTCCACCAATCAGGAGTACTACACCTTTCCCGTTTATCTGCCGTTGCTGCTGCTGCTGGCCGCGGTAATGGTGCGGGAGGAGAATTCTTCGTGTCAGAATGGGACCCCTGACGCCGGTAGACTTCTTCTGGGCTGCCAGTGGGCGCTCACGGCCGTTTGCCTGCTCGCCGCCGTTGCCTTGGCCGTCGGGCTTTGGAGCAGCCGCCACCTGCCTGCCGCCCCCGACGTCGGCGACCTCATCGCCCGTCGCGGTGTCGGCGACTACACGCTGTCGATGTCCCACTTCTTCGATCTCACCGACGCCTCCTTCTCCGCGTTGCGCCTTCCCGCCACCCTCGCCTGCATCGCGCTCGCGGGGGGCTCGGTCATGGCGCTATTCCTACGCCTGCGTCGCCGCCACGGGGCAGCCACGATTACCTTCGCCCTGGTGAGCGCCGTCTTCCTGATTGCCGCGCACCTTGCCCTGATCCGCTTCAGCTCCCTGCTCTCCTCAGAGCGCTTCGCGCTCAGCATCAAGGAGCTACAAGCAAACCACGCCATCGGCCCGGACACCCAAATCATGCTCTACGGCGACCAGGCGCTCGGCTCGTCTATCCCCTTCTATCTCGGCCGCCAGGTGGATCTGGTCGATGGCCGCAGCACCTCCATGATCTTTGGCAGCACCTTCCCGGATGCCCCCAAACTCTTTCTCACCCCACAACAGCTCCGTGCAGCCTGGGGTGTCGGTCCGCGAAAAGTGCTCTTTGTTCCCGAGGAGCACCGCGACGATGTCGATCATCTCCTCGGTAAAGACCAGATTCTTTTGGGGGAAAGCGCCGGAAAGGCCCTCTTGACCGACCGGCCCCTCACCCGCGGTGACGTGGACAGCACGGCCCCGTCGCCGCGACAATAAAGTCATCTCGTGAGTGCCTCACCACCAGTCCACTCCGCCAACCGCGCTTCGCGGCAGTGGCGTCCGGTTTCGTTGTGCCTCATTCTCCTGCCTTGGTTGATTCTTCAGCTCGGCGGGCTGTTCCGTCCCGGCTTGCTCGATGACGTCGATTCGGTTTACATCGAAGCCGCGCGCGAGATGCTGCTCCGCCACGATTATGTAACCCCGTACGTTGACGGCATCCGCTTCTTTGACAAACCGCCGCTGCTCTACTGGATGGCAGCCGGCTCCATGCACCTGTTCGGCGTCCATGCCTGGGCTGCGCGGCTTCCGCTTGCCCTCGGTGTCCTCGCCCTGCTGCTTGCGGTGTATGCCCTTGGCATCCGTCTGTTCGCCTCCGTCTCCCCGGCAGGGCGCCCGGACCGCGCCGGCCTCTACGCCGCTTGGGCCACCGGTATTTCCATCGGCCCCTATCTCTACACCCGCTTCTATATCCCCGACATCCTTGTGGCGCTGTGGATGACGCTTGCCGTGCACCTTCTGCTCATCGCGCTACAACGCCTGGACGAGGACCGCTCCGCGCTGCTCCCCAGTCTCGGCTTTGCCGCCGTCACCGCGCTCAACGTGCTCACCAAAGGCCTGATCGGCCTGGTGTTCCCCGTCGGCTTCGCGCTGCTCTACCTGTTGTGGACGCGTCGGCTGCGCGATCTCTCCCGACTACAGCTCGTGCCGGCAACGCTAGTCTTCCTGGCCCTTGCCGCCCCATGGCACATCCTCGCGGCGCTGCGCAATCCGGCGGTGCCCATGCCCGCCGGGGTGGGCCTGCCCGCGCGCGCCGGCTGGGCCTGGTTCTATCTCTACAACGAGCATGTCGCCCGCTTTCTGCAACGCCGCATCCCGCACGATTACGGTCAGGTGCCGGTTCCGCTCTTCTGGCTGCTGCTGCTGCTTTGGCTGCTGCCCTGGACGGCCTTTCTGCCAGCGGCCCTGCTTGATGCCGTGCACGGCCTCCGGCAGCCCCGTCAGCAAAGCCTCCAGTTCGATTCCGACGCAGCCCTCTATCCCCCAACGCACCTCCAAGCCGCGGCCGCATTTGACCGCCGTCGCGAGGCCGCTCGCGCCCCCCTGCTCTGGGCGCTGCTGATCCTCGGCTTCTTTACCCTTTCCTCACGGCAGGAGTACTACCACCTGCCGGCCATACCCGCCCTCGCTCTACTGGTCGGCGGTCTTCTGGCCCGCGCCGACAGCCGCACTTCGGCCAGTTCCGAGCCGGTGCCGGTCGTAGAGGGCAGGGCGGCTGCACGGCGTCAGGCGCTTGCCGCTTCCCGCTGGCTCCTGCTGCCGCTGGGGGTGGTACTGTCTGGGGTTTGTGGGTATCTCGCGCTAACCGCGCCCCGGCCCGCACCCGGCGTCACCCTGAGTTCCCTGCTGCGGTCCAATCCGGCGCTCTATAACCTCTCCCTCGGCCACGTCTTTGACCTCACGGGCCGCGCCATGGGCCTGTTTCGCGGACCGCTGTCGGCGGTTGCCCTGGGAATGCTCCTGCTCGGCCCCGGGTCCCACCTGCTGCGCCGCGCCGGACGCACCTTCGCCGCCAACCTGCTGCTGGCCGGCGCCATGACCCTGGTTCTATCCGGTGCCCATGAGGGCCTGGTACGCTTCTACCCCATTCTCGGTTCAAAGGGCCTCGCCGACGCTATGAATCAGGTCAGGCAGATCCACCCTGAAGCCGGCGACGTGATCGCCATTGACGGCGAACTCACCTCCGGCTCCGCCCTGCTCTTCTACACCCGGCAACCCGTGTACCTGGTCAACGGGCATGTGAACGGCCCATGGTTCGGCAGCTTCTGGCCGGATGCGCCGCACCTGTTTCTCGATGACGCCCAGCTGCACCGCATCTGGGCGGGCCCGCAACGCGTCTTTCTGCTCACCTATGAACCGCATCAACGCGGAGCCGATCTTGCCCGCTTCGGCCGCGTCGCTTTGCTCGCCGAAGAGGGCGGCAAAACCGTGCTTTGCAACCAGTAGAGCGGAGTACCCAATGCGGCGTGTACTTTCACGCCAAGATGCGGTGCGGAGGTCCACGCTCCCCCACCCGGCGTTACGCCGAGGAAACTTCATCCGGCGCCTCCACCACGCCGCCCTGCTTGAGCCGGTACACCTTGCCGCGGTAGTAGAAGTTTTCGCCCAGGTAGCTTCCCACCCAAAGCAGGCTCCCGAGCAGATCGCGCAGCGGATAGATCGCCGCGCCGTGCATCCACTCATCCTCGCCCAGCACTCGTAAAACGGTCGAGGCCTGCACCCACCGGTTCACCACCGTCCCTAGCAGCCAAAGCGCACCCACTCCCGCACGCCCTGAGAGCAGCCCCCAGGCCAGACCCATCAGGCCAAAAGGCACGGAAAACGTGAGTCCGCTGCCGAAGTGGCCCCACGGCCGCGACCGCCGCGTGCTTTGCATCCACCGCAGCTGATTGCGGAAGCTCAGGGCGAAAGGGGAATCCTGCACCATCAACCGGATCACATGGGTAGCCAACAATACGGTGGTCCCCCCAGCGGCGAGCCGGTTGCCCAGCACGTAGTCGTCCGCGTAGAACTGGCCCAGTTCGCTGAAGCCACCTACCTGCTGGAAGCTCCGCCGCCTCACCGCCATGGTCGCGCCCAGGGCGAATTTGGTGCCTTCAATCATGTCCGCCACCAGCACACCGGAGGTCATCTCCACGCTCTTGCCGACGGCATCCAGCTGCGAACTGAAACCCGCACCCGGGTGCGCCGTGCCGAGATACACGCAGGATGCCAGCCCCACCTCGGGATCGCGCAGGTATTGCACCATGCGCCGGAGGTAATCCGGAGCCACCCGCACATCCGCATCGCTTGTGATGTAGTCGTCATTCGCGGCGACCGAATCCAACTTTTCCAGGGAAAACACCTTCGCGTTGTGAAACCGCGGAATAGGTTCACCACAGGTCACGTACCGGGCGCGGACCTCCGGGTAGCGCGCCCCCACCTGCCGCGCCAGCCGAAGTCCGGCGTCGGTTTCCTGGCGCGCGCAGAACAGCAGCTCGAAGTCCGGGTAATCCTGCTCGAAAAAGGACTCGAGATTGCGTTCCATGCCCGGCTCTGTTCCGTGCAGAGGCTTCAACATGCTTACGGGCGGCAAGAAGGTGGCTGGCGCGCTCCCTTCGCGACGCCGGCGCCGGCCAAACCGCACCGCGGCCGTCACTACCATGCCGCAGTAGATGGTGGAAGTGAAGGTGCCCAACAGGGCAAGGGAAAAGAGGGATCGGGAAACAATGCGCATGGTAAACAGGAGATCTGCCGCTAGCCCTTCTTGCGCGCCGTACTTTTCGTCTCACGTTCCCGCGCCGGCACGGCGATCGGCCGACGCATGGGGACCAGTCCTGCTTCCGGCTGCGACTGAGCCTGCTGTATGCGGGTCAACATCTCCGTCCGCACATACTCCACGAAGCCCTGCATCTGCCGGTTCATCTCCTCCATGCGCTC
>CAXSCE010000054.1:0-16722 GCA_964236545.1 uncultured Bryocella sp. | reverse complement strand
GACGAGCGTCACATTGTTGCCCAGATAGCGTAATAGGTGCCGCCCGAAGCGCATCGAATCGCGTCGAGCTTGCTCGTCGCGGCTGGACTGCCAAAAGAAGGGCAGCAGATACTGTGGATCTGCGACGGCTGTGGGCGGAGTTTGCCCGGCTAAACTCCAGAAACGTTCATCGTTAAAGCCGGTTCCGAGGTTTAGCCCTAGGTACCCCATCGTGCGGTCCAGGTAACCGTTAAGGTGGTCGAGACCAAAGGGCCACCCTGAATGTGGAATCCAATCGCGTCGCTCGAAATCAATCGCGTCGAAAGGAGCGCACCGACCTGCCCACGTATGGGAACTCCCTCCCACGACACGGTTGCGGACGCGCCATTGATCCAGCACTCTGGACCTGCCGACGTTCTCAATCTCGTTGAGTGCGTCAACGTGCTCCCGTCGTTCAAAATCGCCGCTTTCTAAAATCGTGACTCGCAAAGAGGTATTGGAAAGTTCTCGGGCTATCGTACAGCCGGCCGGACCTGTTCCGATGATGCAGACGTCACAGTCGAACAGGGAAGAAGCTACATCTGCCTGGAGATCAACGTGCGGCATTCAACCTACCCTTTTGCGTACACCAGCATATTCCACTGCGTCCTATTCTTCTTGAACATTCCAACGACCGTTTGCCACGTCATAGTGGAAATCCACCAGCGCGAAGACAGAGCGGAAAGGCGCAGTACGTAGAGACAGCCTATTTTTCTATTCCTGAGTGTAGATCCGTTTCCACACTTGGACAAAAGGGATTGCGAAGTTGGTCTGCCCGGCCTGGTTCCTGCCTAAAGGAAACATGAGGAAAAAGGGCGACCGTACCGATGGGGCCAACCGTTGCGGGCAGGCACAGGAATGTGCGGGAGCACGAACGCGCTCAAGCAATGTGCTGATCGAAATCAGGAGTACCTGGTGCAGGCTCCCCGGTCAACCAGCCGGGCACTTATTTGAGTTCAAAGATGGCAGCTGCTTGGGCACCGAGGTGTAGCTTCAGGAGATTGGGTTGCAATCTAATCGATGAGGGCGTTTTTGCGTCTGCATCGCTCACTCGTAGCAGTTGTCCCTCTGTGGCGCCCGCCAGCGCCGTCGCTTCTGTCCGAACGGTGATGTCCTGCGCGGTCTGGCCCTTGTTCACAGCGATAAGAATACGCTGCACGCCTTCAGAAAGATTGGAGGTCCGGGTATAGACGAGGACATCCTGGTCGACATAGAGCACCTGCTCTTCTCCGATCTGCAAGGCTGGATAGGTGCGGCGGAGGGCCAGAAGCCCTTGCAGGAAACGAAACGCCGCGGCCTGCTCGGGGGTCCGGTCCGATAAGACGAAGGCATTGATTGCCGTTGCATTGTTGGCCGCGCCTGGGAAGCCACCCGGAAAATCGCGGCGATTGTCCGGGTCGTCGCCGCCCCGCATCGCGATCTCATCGCCGGAGTAGATCTGCGGCATGCCGCGCATGGTGGTGAGGATGGTAAAGGCGAGGTGGAGCTTCACAAGCGTTGCGGCCGGATCGTTCATGAAGCGGCTCGTGTCGTGATTGCCGAGAAAGGGCACGAGGCGTTCGGGGTGCGGGAAGAGATTGTCGAGGCGGAGAATGTCAGACAGCCGGGTCATGGGCGCGTCCTTCAGAAAGACGTCGCGCAAGCCGAAGTAGGTGGGGAAGTCGAAAGGTGTGTCTAAACCGGTGTCGACGCCGGTGAGCGTGACCCCTCCCGCAAAGGTGGAGGTGACCGTAGGGTCGCGGTTGAACACTTCACCCACGGTGGTGAGGTGGGGATAGAGCGCGTGCAGTTGAGCATGAAAGTTGTGCCAGAACGGCCGCTCCACATAGGGAAAGGTGTCGAGGCGAAGGCCATCCACGCCGGCCTGCTCAACCCACCACGCGGCGTTTTGGATGAGATAGCGTTCCACCGCCGGGTCTGCCTGGTTCAGGTCAGGAAGCACATCGGCGAACCAGCCCAGGGTGACATTCTGTTGGTCGCGCCAGGGGGCGTGCGGATCGGTCAGCGGAGAAACTCGCCCTGCGCGACCGCGTGATGCGCCAGGGTGCCGTGAAACCAAGTGGGATCGGGGCTGTCGGTCACCCACGGATGCTGCGGGCCGACGTGGTTGGGCACGAGATCGAGCACCAGTTTCATGTGCCGCGCGTGCAGCGCCCGGGAGAGTGCCTGCAAATCCGCCAGCGTGCCGAAGTGCTCGTCAACGTGATACAGGTCGGTGGCACCGTACCCGTGATAGCTGCCTGCCTCGTGGTTTTCGTCGACCGGTGTGATCCAGACTGCCGTGATGCCGAGCTGCTGAAGGTAATCGAGGTGTTCAGCGATGCCGCGCAGGTCGCCGCCGTGCCATCCACGGGGTGAGGCGAGCTGCGCGGCGTGGTCCGGGCCGTCGTTCGAGGGATCGCCATCGGCAAAGCGGTCCGTCATGATCAGGTACATGACGTCCTTTGAAGAAAACCCGGCAAAACCATTGTTTGCCGCTCGACGCGGCGCAAAGGTGTACGGCACCTCTGCGGTGCCGGCCTGGTTCCGCGCGGTAATTTGAATCGTTTCAGGGTGCGACGGGTTAGCGCTCAGCCATAGCTGCGCATAATGGCCGTTGGCGGAAGGCTCCACACGCCGGATGCGCAGCGCGGGATCACTCAGGCTAAAGTGCGCCGTCCCTAGCCCTTCGCCATACACCAGCAGCATCGGCGCCGGCATGGGCGACCACCAGTTGGGTGGATCCACTTTGCAAATGATCGGGGGCGATGATCGGGGCAAGGCACGCTTGTCTGGAGCCGGGCAAGACGCCTGTGCGGCGGCCATGCTGCTGCAGAGAAGAAGCGCGGAAGCAAGAACTCGCAATGGCGGCATACGCAGGAACACTCCGGGATTCTCAGCTTACTGCGTCTGTCGATCCTGACGGATGAGTCTGCGAAACTAGTGATGTGCCTTCTTTACCGACCAGCGCTGACGTGGTGATCCTGGGCGCAGGCGCCGCCGGTCTGTTCTGTGCCTTTGAGGCTGGCCGGCGTGGACGGCGCGTGCTTCTGCTCGATCACGGCGACCGCCCCGGCCGCAAGATCCTCATCTCCGGCGGCGGCCGCTGCAACTTCACCAACACCGGTACACGCGCGGAGAACTTTCTCGGCGAGAACTCGCACTTCGCCCGCTCCGCTCTTGCGCGCTTCACACCCGCGGAGATGGTGGCGCTGGTGGAAAAACACGGCATCCGCTACCACGAGAAGACCCTTGGCCAGCTCTTCTGTGACGATTCCGCGCAACGGGTCGTTGCGCTGCTGGAACATGAGTGCGCCGAGGCAAAGGTTGAGATTCGCTGCGGCGTTCGCATCGGCGGTGTCCACGCGCAAAGTTCGTGTGCAGGCGCAGCCGCGGGGGAGACCGGCGCGCGCTTCCGGATCGAAACCAGCGATGGGGCCATTCACTGCGCCGCACTGGTGATTGCCACGGGCGGCTTGTCCATCCCAAAAATGGGCGCCACCGGTTTGGGATATGACGTGGCACGCCAGTTCGGCCATCGTGTGGTTGCTCCGCGGGCGGCGCTCGTACCGTTCACCTTCACTCCGGCCGGTCTCGCGGACTGGAGCGACCTCGCGGGGGTTTCCCTGGAAGTCGTTGCGCAAGCCACCCACGGGACGCAGGAAAAGCGGGCCCGGAAAGCAGAGGCACCCGCTTTCCGGGAAAAGCTGCTGGTCACGCACCGCGGGCTCAGCGGCCCCGCTGCGCTGCAGGTGTCTTCCTACTGGCAGCCGGGCACGTCCGTGCAGTTTGACCTGGCCCCTGAGAAAACCCTCTTTGCGAAGATCAAATCCCAAAGCGCCGGACGCCATCGCGGCGCCCTGCTCAACGCCATGGCAGGCGTTCTGCCTGCGCGTTTTGCGGAACGCTGGGTCGACCTACACCTGCGCGAAAAAGCCGACTGGAGCAACGCAGGGCTGGACCGCGCCGAGACCGCCCTGCACCGCTGGAGCGTACATCCTGCCGGGACCGAGGGCTTTGCCAAGGCAGAGGTCACCGCAGGTGGCGTCGATACCCGCGAACTCGATGCACGCTCGATGGAGAGCCTGCGTACCCCGGGGCTGTACTTCATCGGCGAGGTCGTCGATGTGACCGGCTGGCTCGGCGGCTATAACTTTCAATGGGCCTGGGCCAGTGCCGCCGCCTGTGGGCGCAGCCTGTAAAGGCATTGCTGGACCATGCTCGCCAAAGCAGTTGTTACTGGATCGTGAGATTCAATGCGACAGCATGGGTGACACCCGCCGTGGTTCCGGTGACGGTGATGTTGTAAGCGCCTGACGGTGTTGGCGTGGCGGCAGCGCTGACCGTGCCCGAGCTTCCCCCGAGGGGAATGACCCTTCCCGCGCCGCAGCCGCTCAGTCCGGTCAGGCCCATCCATCCGGCCAGGCAAAACGCCGCTCCGGCGAAGAGTCTGCGCAGGCGTGCCTGCTTTTGCGTGGTTCGAAAGTTCACCCGCTTGCGGCGGCTGAACCCAAAGCAGGCCGGTGCCACTATCGCCAGCACCAATTCATTGTCGTGGGTCCTGCCCGGCAACTCTTCGGGCCGGACTTCCGCTGTAGGCATGCCTGTCTGCACAACTACGGATACCTGAACGTTGCCGCCCAGCACCGCTGCGGCCGGGCTGACCGTACACACACTATGCGCGGGAGCCCCTGTGCAGCTCAGTGCCACATTGCCGCTCAAGCCGCCGAGGGAGCTCAGCATCAGGGGAAAGGTTGCGGAGGTGCCGCTGCTGACAGTCGCTGCCGTGGCCCCGTCCGGCACAAGCGAGAAGTCGATGCCGGTGCCGGTCAGGCTGACACTTTGGGCTCCGTGGGCTGCGTTGTCGGTCAGCGTCAACACACCGTTGCGCGCACCCGCCGTCGCCGGCGCAAAAAGCAGGACGACGTTGCAGGAGTTGCCCGCGGCGAGCGTGCTGCCGCAGGTGCTGGACGCGACGGCAAAGTCGCCGGTGATGGCCGTCGATGCGATTGACAGCGGCAGGCCGCCATTGTTGGTCAGCGTCACGGTCTGGACCGGCGAGTTCAGCCCGACTCCCCACGATCCAAAGTTGATGTTCGCAGGTGCAAGCGAAACACCCGGCGGGGCAATGCCCGTTCCGTTCAAGGGGATGGTTTGCAAACGCACTTGATCCGAGATGCTGAGCACGCCCGTGCGGGGACCCGGCGCTGTCGGCACAAACGTGACATCGATGGCGCATGTGCTGTGAGCCGCAAGCGAGCTGCCGCAGTCGTTGGTGGCCGTGAAGTCGCCGGCCGTGATCGAGGCTGCCACCAGCAGGAGAGGCACATCGCCGGCGTTTGTCAGGGTGATCTGTTGCGGAGGGCTGCTGGACCCGACCTGCTGGTTGCCGAAGGTCAAAGACAAAGGACTTAGCGTATCCGTGGCTGGGCTCTGACCGATGCCGCTCAGTTGCGCGGTTTGGGTACCGGCACTGTCCCCTACCGTGAGCACGCCCGTGCGGGTGCCGCTGGCGGTGGGTGTGAACGAGATGACCACGGAGCATCCCGTTTGCGCGGGGAGCGATTTGCCGCAGGTGCTTTGCTTCACGGCGAAGTCGCCGGTGACCGTGGGCACCTGCAAAGAGGCCGCATTTCCACCTGTGTTGGAGATCGTAATGATCTGCGTGGCCGCCGTTTGATTCACGATCGTACGAGGAAAAACGAGATTGATCGGCGTCAGAACCACCGCCGCGGGAGCGGAGGCTGCCCCCGTCAACGAAACGGTGATCTGACCACCAACGATATTGGCGTACACCGTCAGGAGGCCCGTTCTCGCACCGGTAGCTGTCGGAGCGAAGCTGACCGAGACAGCGCAGGTTGAACCCACCGGCAGCGTTTGGCCGCTGCAGGTGTCCGTTTCGACAAAGTCGCCGGCGACTGCGAGAGATGAGATCGTCACGGGAGAATTCCCGGTGCTGCTAAGGGTCACGGTTTGCGCCGTGCTCTGCGTGCCTTCCTGTTGTGTCCCGAAGGTAAGACTGGAAATGTTTACGCGCAGACCTGGCGTGAGAGTTGAAACCGCACTCAGCAGTGGTGTCTGCCAGAGGCCGCGTCCGTAGGTGCCGGCGCGCAGCATCCCAAGCCGGCCGTCGCCGGTGCTCAGTTGCGGCCCGGCCTGCAGCTGCGTCACAGGTGCGTTGGGCAGACCCGTACCCAGCGGACTCCAGCAGTTGGCCGTGGCACAGGTAGTCACCGCCTGCGTGACGTACACCCCGGTGTCCAGGCCGACATAGACCGTGTTTGCGTCATTTGGGTCGACGACCAGAGTATTGGCGGGAGCGTTCGGCAGGTTGGCCGTGGCATCGGTCCAGTGCGTTCCGAAGTCCACCGAGCGGTACACATGGGGCGTGTCCAGGCCCAGGGTGCCAAAGCCCATGACGGTCGCATACACGGTGGCTCCCGTCGGATCGTGTGTGTCCACAACAACCGAGGAGATATCCGCCCCTGTTGCGTTGAAGCCCACGCTGCTGTTTGAGACGGCCCCCGCCGCCGTGTCCTTCCAGGCGATACGCCCGCTGGCAGTGTTGGCAGATTTCGTGACAAAGATGTGGCCGCCGAGTGCACCGCCGCCATCAGTGGCGCCGGCCATGCCGGCGTAGACCACCTCCGAGCCAGATTGCACGGCGGAGGCGGTCGTCGCCACAGGCCCACCTGCACCGATCGAGCGGATAAAGGCGCTTGTGAGAGCACATGGGGTCGCGCTGCCGTCCATGGCAGGGCTCAGCGCGTTTGCGGTGCTCCATCCCGCGCCGGTCCCGGCGGGGCCACGCCAGATGCGGCAGGTGCCTACCAGCAGATCGGCCGTGTTCTGGGGATCCAGCAGCGTGGGCGCATCGAGTAGGGCTGCGTCGTCGGCAACCTGCGTCTCACCCACGGTTGCCGGAGGAAAGAAGTCAGCGATGCTGCAGCCGCTCCCCGCAGGGCACAGCTGGAGGTTCACACCGGCGCCCACGGCCAGATACCAGTTTGAGGAGTCCGCGGGGTCCAGCTGTGGATAGCCTCCCTCGCCAGAGGAAAACTGCGGCCACGCTGTCGCACTGGCGGCGGAGCTGACCGCTGTTGTCGTCGCGGCAGAGCCATTCTCACCCAAGCCGGCCAGCAGCGTTCCCGTCAGTTGCGGATCCTGCGCAAAACCGACGACTTCGGCCAACGATCCACCCCTGGCGATCGCGCCGTTCAGATTGTCGAAATGGCTGGCATCGCTGGTGGAACAGACGGTGCCGGTTTGGGCGACGCCATCGATCGAACGCCACAATCCACCATCGTTTCCGATAAACAGCAAAGGCTGTCCGCCTGTCCCCGCGATGGCCGCGAGTGCGTGTTGCGCAGGCGCCACGGAGGCCGGGGCGTTGCAGGCATTTCCCGCATTGGTGGTGTTGCGCCAAGTGCAGGTGCTCCCTCCGGCAGCCAGCGCGCAGCGGTTAAGATCGATGGTTCCGGCAAAGAGCACCGTTGCGTTGTTTGCGGCCGGGGCAGCGGCCAGGGATAGGTCATAGCTGCCCTGCACAATCAGCGTTGAACCGCCTGCCTTGCCCTGTCCAAATTCCAGTACGCCGTTGTCGATCCGGTTGGCGAACACCGGAGCCGCCGTCGCACACTTGCCGCTTGCACCTGCGTTGCAAAGGTCCTGCCACAGTCCCACGTCGTTGCCGTCCGCGTCCACTGTCAGGGCGTACAGATCGCCGGTGGACGCCTGCACGGCCAGGGCACCGCGGAAGATCGGACAATTGCCGCTGCCAAGGCCGTTTACGCCCACCGGACAGTTGGCCGTTGTCAGTCCGGTCCCTGGCTGATTAGGGAGGCGCTTCCACGTCTGCCCGTCGGCTGAGCCATAGTAGCCGTGCGAGGCCAGGGCCGCGATGAACAGGGAACGTGCCGGGTCCCACACCACAGCCGTGGCGCTGGCCGCTGCCTGCGCCACGCCGGCAGCGGCAGGCGCCTGTAGCAACTGGCTGCCGTCGTAGACCGAGGCCATATGCCAGGTCACACCCGCGTCGGTGGAGTAGTACAGACCGGGTACGGAGGCGCCGTCCGTCGCCTGCACCACGGTGCCTTCGGTGGAGATCGTCATCGCCGCAACCGCCAGCGTAGGCGTGTTGCTGCTCCAGGCGAGTCCTGCGGTGGCCAGCCCGGCGAAGGAGTGGCTTCCATTTGCGCCATCCCTGGAACCGATGGCCAGGCTCCAGGTCTGGCCGCCATCCGTTGACCGCAGCAGACCTTCGCCGTAGTAGGAGTCGGTCGCATCATTCGGATCGCCTGTACCCGCGAGCACGACACCCGTCAGGCTCGGCTGAACGGCCACCGCGCCGATCGACATGGAGGCGATGGTCGTGGCGTCCTCATTCGCCGAAAAGACCGGCAGTGTGTCCGTCAGGGGAGCAAAGCTCACGCTGCCGGAGGCGCCCGCGGCGTTTATGCTCTTCCAGACACCACCGCCCGTTGTGCCCAGATAGACAGTATTGCCGGTGCTGTCATTGGGATCGATCGCCACAGCCGTGATGCGACCGCTGATCTGCCCATACAGGACTGAATTTACAGACATCGGCCCGAGTGCCTGCCAGGCGGCGGAAAGATTGGCGGTCGGTGCCCCGGTACTCATCTGCGCACGCGGTCTGGCCAGTGAACCCGGAGCGGCCGTACCCTGCATGTGGGCCTGACGCATGGCGTCGGCAGCAGGCAAGGGCACTCCCGCCGCCGTTCGTGTGACGGTACGCCCCGCAAGGAATTTTGCGGCACGGGCCCGTGCTGCGTCCGCACTACCCAGAGCCCCTTTCGCCGCTTCGCCATTCGGCAGGCTCTGCGCGAAGGCAGGGCTGCCCAGCAACGAGACAAGGGCGAGGGTCACCAGCAGCAGGCAAGGCCAACCTGCCCGCAGTGGCATGCAAGGGAATCCGCTCCGTGCGGGCCGGCGACCCTGGCTGAGGCCAAAGCTTGCGATAAGACTCAGCGGCAAGCGCAATCCTGAACTGGTTACGGGGGAGGTGACGGCCCAGTGCAGGCACTGGGCCAGGGCACACAGATCCCGCGCCAGCTCTGCCAGTTTCGGCCTCGGCTGCGCTACGAGATTGCCTAGAGCCTAGCCGGCGACTCCGCGCCCGTCACTCCCCTGCTCGTGCCATGGCTCCCATAGTCGTGGCATTACCGTTGTGCCAACTTACGGCCGTCAGTAGCTGTGGCCGAGCACTGGATGGGCCTCGTACGGTTCATTCAACCGCTTGATCTCGTCCTCGCTGAGCTTCAGGTCAAGCGCTCCCAACGCCTCCTCCAACTGGTACATCTTGCTCGCGCCGATAATAGGTGAACTCACCCCCGGCTGTGCCATCACCCAGGCCAGCGCTACTTGCGCGGGCTTTACGCCACGCTGCCCAGCGATCTCCACTACCCGCTCCACCACCGTCCAGTCTGTGTCACGGTAGTACAGAGAGTGGCCATATTCATCCGTGCGAGCGCGGGTCGTTTCACTTTTGCCATCCTCGCGCTTGCGCGTTCCGGTCAGAAAGCCGCGTGCGAGCGGGCTCCACGGGATGCAGCCGACACCCTGATCCACGCACAGCGGCAGCATCTCGCGCTCTTCCTCGCGGTACACCAGGTTGTAGTGATTCTGCATTGTCTCGAAACGGGCCAACCCATTCACCTTCTGGTAGTTCAGCATTTTTAGGAACTGCCACGCATACATGCTGGATGCACCGAGATAAAGCGCCTTGCCTGCCTTCACCACATCGTTCAGAGCTTCACACGTCTCCTCAATCGGCGTGTTCTTGTCAAAGCGATGGATCTGGTACAGATCCACATAGTCCACGCCCAGCCGCTTCAGGCTTTTATCGATTGACGCCATGATGTGCTTGCGGGAGAGGCCCCGGTCATTGGGTGACTCACTCATGGGCTGGTACACCTTGGTCGCAATGACCAGCTCGTCACGGTTCGGCTGGAACTCGCGCAGCAGCTTGCCGGTCACCACCTCGCTTTCACCTACGGAATACATATCCGCGGTATCGAAGAAATTAATCCCTGCCTCAACCGAGTGTTTGATAAATGGCCGTGCTTCGTCTGCTTCCAGCACCCATTCACGCCACTTCTTCGATCCATAGGTCATCATGCCCAGGCAAAAGGGCGAAACACGCATACCGGTGGTACCAAGCGGAACATAGTTCATTGGCTTACATCTCCCGTGGGATAAGACGCCGATGTCGCACCGTGCGACACACGCCGGCACAGAGTGACCCAAATGTCGTGACCCAAAAGTCCCACCCGGGAAAAATTCTCCAGCCGGGGAAAACGCATCAGATGATTTCAGCTGTCCGGGCAACCAAGGGCACGCTGCCGGAGGACCGCGATGGTAAGACTCACCTATGCGGCCTCCTGTGAGAGGAACGAAATGCTTCAGCCAACCAGGAAACTGCTTTCATTTTCCTTAGTCCTGCCGCTTCTGCTCGCGCCTGCAACGCACGCCCAGTATGGCCAGCAGCGCAACAACTTTTACAATGGCGCGCGCGATGGCGGTCGCAGCGGCAATTACGACCACCATGACGACCATGGCAATGGCTACGACGACCGCTACCGCGGCGATGACGGGCGCTACCAGGGCCATGGCGTGGGTACCGGTCGCGGAGCACTGATCGGCGGAGGCGTTGGCGCGGCGGCTGGGGCCATCTTCGGCGGCGGCCTCAAAGGCGCACTGATCGGCGGTGGTGCCGGCGCCGGCATAGGCGCCGTCGCCGGCCACGCGCACCAGCAGAACATGAAAAGGGATTACTACCGGAGCGACGGCTACTACGGACGCTAACTCTCTTCCCCTAGGAACCCCTTCAAGTTCCCGCGTAAGAACAATCTTCAGTCAGTCGTACCGTAAGGATCGTAAGGATTCATCTCATGCACAAACCGCTCGCCAGTCTGCTTCTCGCCGTCACCGTCGCCCTTCCTTCCGCTGCCTTACTGACAGCGCAACAACCCGCCATCGCCCCACCCTCCGCGGCGCGGCAGACAGCAGGACCTCAGAACTGGACTACTGATCAGCTGCTGACCTCTACTGTGCACCAAGCCTGGCTGCTCAGCGGCAAGGATGAGGCCACCTTTTTTGAGATGGTGACGCAACTGGCTGAGATCTCTGCCAAAAACCGCAATCTGCAACTGCCCGAGACCGCCGATGCCGGACGCCGTGTGGGCGAACAGATCAAACTTGCCTCCAAGGCCGACACAGGGCAGCTGCTGTTTGCGGTCGTGGACGCCGCCGTACGCAAGGTCGGCACGCCCCTGTCCGCCTCCGCGCACTGACGCACAACGATCGTTTGCACGACCCCGTTCCGCATACCGCGCCGACTTGATACAGTGGCGTTACCACACGGTTGCTGGAACGGGGAATGCACATGAGGCTTTTTCACATAGGAGCCGGATTCGCAGTTGCGGCCGGCATGCTGTCGTACCTTTGCGTGGGACAAAGCGCTTCCGGGACCGGGCCTTCCCCCGCCGGCCCAATCGATAAGTACACCTGGCTCGAGGACGTGAACAGCCCGCGCTCGGTGGATTGGGTCAAAGCCGAGGACGCCAAGACCGATGCCGTACTCAAGGCCGATCCACGTTATGCGACCAATTACGACACTGCCTACGCCGTGGCCTCAGACCCGCATCGTTTGCCGGTACCAGAACTGCGGGGCAACGAGATCTACAACGTCTGGCGTGATGCTCAAAACCCGCGCGGCCTGCTGCGCAAGACGAGTCTGAGCGACTACGCCACCGCTGCGCCGCACTGGTATACAGTCATCGATTACGATGCGCTGGGCAAGGCCGAGAACGTGGGTTGGGTTCCTCGCGGCACCTCCTGTCTGTATCCCTACAATCGCTTCTGCATGGTTTCGCTTTCAGCGGGCGGCGAAGACGCTGTCACGGACCGCGAGTTCGATCTGCAATCCGGCCAGTTTGTACCCTCCGGCTTTACCCTGCCTCATTCCAAGCAGGAGGTCGCCTGGGTCGACAAGGACACCCTGCTGGTGAGCCGCGACTGGGGGCCGGGTACGGCCACCAATTCGGGTTACCCCTTCGTGGTGAAGGAGTGGAAGCGGGGAACGCCGCTCAGTTCTGCCCGCGAGATCGCTCGTGGTGGCCCCGGCGATCAGCTCTCCACGGAGCCGGTAGTGTTGCACGATGCCCAGGGTCACGCCGCCGTGATGATTCGCCGCGGGGTAACCTTCTTTGACTTCCAAACCTTTATCCGCACTGGAAGAGGGGTCGAGCGACTAATGCTGCCGCCCAAGGCCGACGTAGAGGATCTTTTGGACGGGCGTCTGCTGGTGCACCTACACGCCGACTGGCCCGTCGCTGGGGAGCAAACCTTTACCCAGGGCTCACTGGTGGAGTTGAAGCTGAGTGACGTGCTCAAAGATCCCGCGCACCTGCACCCGGCCGCCGTGTTTACCCCTACGGCGCAGGAGTTCCTGCAGGGGGCGGCCAGCACGCGCGACCACCTGGTTCTCACCACGCTGGAGCATGTGCAGGGCCGCGCCTACGTCTATACGCCCGGACCGCACGGCTGGACCCGACAGCCGCTCTCCGTACCCGCGAACTCCTCGGTGGGCATTGCCTCAACCGGGAACCTGGACAACCGCTTTTTTCTGGCCATCAACAGCTTCCTCACTCCACCCTCGGTCTGGCTGGGCGATGCCGCGGGAGCGACCCTGACCGAAACCAAGAGCCAGCCGGCGCTCTTTGACGCCTCCAAGGACACGGTCGATCAGTTGGAAGCCACCTCGAAAGACGGCACCAAGGTCCCCTACTTCGTTGTTCATCCCAAAGGCATGGCGACCGATGGCTCGCACCCGACGCTGCTAACGGCCTACGGCGGCTTTGAGCTCTCCGAGACGCCCAATTACTCGGCTACCATCGGCCGCCTCTGGCTTGAGCAGGGCAATGTCTATGTGTTGGCCAATATTCGCGGCGGCGGAGAGTTTGGCCCTGCCTGGCATGAGGCCGGGCTGAACGTGCATCGGCAGCGCATCTATGACGACTTCGCCGCGGTCGGGCAGGACCTGATCACCCGCGGCATCACGTCCTCGCCGCACCTGGGCATCGAAGGCGGTTCCAACGGCGGCCTGCTGATGGGCGTCGAGATGGAGCAGCATCCGGCGCTGTGGCATGCTGTGGTCATCGCCATTCCGCTGCTCGATATGCTCGGCTTTGAGCACATTGCCGCCGGCGCGAGCTGGGTCGGGGAGTACGGCTCGGTCTCCGACCCGGCCCAGCGTGCCTTTCTCGCCAGCATCTCTCCCTATCAACAGCTCAAGCCGGATGTACAGTACCCCGAGCCGCTCATCTGGACCACCACCAAGGACGACCGCGTCGGCCCACAACATGCCCGCAAATTCGCCGCCAGGATGGAGGAATACCACGAGCCGTTTTACTTCGATGAGATTACCGAGGGCGGCCACGGCTCCGGCGCAGACTTAAAGCAGCAGGCCGGCACCAACGCCCTCACCTTCACCTATCTCGAGCGCAAGCTGGAATAGAAGGACGTGATCCGTGTCTCAACTGAAGCGCGTGCTAGCCGAAGCATATTTAGTGCATCCATGCTGCGCCCGCTGCAAGCGCGGTCGCTGCGACGGTATACTGCACTCTCCCTATGACGAAGCATTCGCAGGGCAGCAAATCCCTGCCCATCTCATCCCGGTCAGCACACCAGGTCCATCCGCTTGATCTCGCGCAGGGCCGCCGTATTCGCTCCACTACCGTGCTTTGTGTGCGTCGCGGCGACTCCGTCGTCATGGCCGCTGACGGCCAGGTGACGCTCGGCGCCACGGTGATGAAGTCGGCGGCCCGGAAGCTGCGCCGACTCGGCAATGGCAAGGTGTTGGCCGGCTTCGCGGGTTCCACGGCCGATGCCTTTGCGCTGATCACACGTTTTGAGGCCAAGCTCGAGCAGTACTCCGGCCAACTCGGCCGCGCTGCCGTCGAGCTCGCCAAGGACTGGCGCACCGACAAGCTGCTGCGACAGCTCGAAGCTCTGCTGTTGCTGGCCGATGCCGAGCACATCTACGTGCTCTCCGGTGACGGCGATGTGATTGAGCCCGATCCGGTAGGCGACGGTACCCTGGCCACGATTGGCTCGGGTGGGACCTATGCGCTTGCGGCCGCCACCGCACTGATTGAGAACACGCAGCTCAGCGCGCGCGAGATCGCTGAGCGCGCTATGAAGATTGCCGGCGACATCTGCATCTATTCCAACCAGTCGATCGCCTTTGAGGAGCTTGCAAGCTGAGCTTCCTAATTCCACGACCACTGGATCTCACCAGTGAGGCGAGATGGTGTAATTGGCAAGACAGGTAGGTGCATGGACACGAAGACGGCGATCTCTGGAGGCATCCGCAACACAGGTGTCCCGCTGCCCGGTCACGGAGCAATCCTGCGAGCGGTGCTGGAGAGGAGCTTTGCTCCTCTCTTTAAAATTTATGTTTATCTGCTGATCTTGTTGCCAAGTGGCAGCCTATTTGGTGTCAACGTTAAGGTTTTGTGCTTCCTTCTTCTTCTTCCCCCAGCATGTCACCGCTACTTCAAGCATAGGCAGACAACACAGCGGCGGTTGGCCTTGCTACTTGTCATTCCCGCCTGCCTTGCTGCTTGGATATTGATCGGACAGATCTACTCCTACAGCCTCTTCCTGTCCCTCTCTGAGTTCAAGGATATCTGGACAACTCTTATTAGTGCCTGGGTAGCGGCAGTTTACTGCGGTGAAGAGGAGGGCAAAAATCTTGAGTTCGTTAAAATGGTGATTTCCGCTGAAGTAGTCAGCTGCATTTTAAAGTTTTCTCTGCTTGGATACTGCTTTGGCCGGGGCCTTTCGGTTGCCCTCATGGTGGACCAACTGAATGCATTTTTCGGTGTCAATCTAATGGGAATGGACTTTGAATCAGCTCTTGGACGAATTCAATTCGTTGCAGACAGTTTGATTCCGATCTGCATTTACGCGCTGCTTCGCTATCGTAATCAACTGAGGCTGACTGTCGGTTATACGCTGGTTCTATTCGCTCTGCTTATTAATTCGTTGATTTTCTCCTTTTCCAGGTACCTGTGGGCATTTGGGGTATTCGCTTTTTGCCTTGGCCTCATTTTCAGCAAGAAAGATCGGCTGCATGCCTGGATACTTGGGCTGCTTGGAGCGGCGATTCTTGCCGCACTTCCCTTACTGATTGGGCTATACCAACTTCGTTTTGCAGAAGACGTCGCAGGCAGTTCTGATTCCGTGCGGACCCTGCAGGTGCGGGCTCTGGAGCAGTTCTTTTGGGACGCTCCACTCTTCGGTCATGGCCTGGGTAGTTACAGTCCAGAGATAATACGAAGCGAGGAACTTCCCTACGTATACGAAGTTCAGCTCTATGCTTTAGCAGGACAATTCGGCGTGGTCGGAACCATTTTGTTGGGAATACTTACCGCATACTACTTCGAAGCTCTATGGCCAAACGAAAGACGCTCCTTCAATCGCAAAGCGAACCTTGCAGGGCTTCTAATTCTTTGGCTGCTGGCGGGTTTGTTTAATCCGATGCTTCTGAATTCTGCGGCCGCCATGTCCTATGCAGCCATCCGTGCCCTTGCCTTTGTGAATGACCGGCTCGATCCATTCTCGCCCTTCAGATCCGGCGCTATCCCAGGCGCGACGGCTCGATCCTGAGCGGCCCGCGTCTCAAGAGCAGGGCTTACGATCCTCAGTTAAATTTGAAGGATGAATGGAACGCCACCAAGGCTGGTTCACGCCAGCCTCCCGCAAGAGCCCGTGACAGCTTTGGCTGAACACGAAGATGTGCTCACGCTTGCTGTCATCTTGCAATCATTACAGCGTGGGCGACGCAAGATCCTGGCCATCGGCTTTGCTGGCCTTGCCCTCGCTGCCGCTGTCGCGTTTTCGATACCCAATGTATACACCGCAACCGCATCCTTTGTTCCTCCCGGAGCGGAGAACCCCTCGAGTGCAGCCGCTGTGATGGGCCAACTTGCTTCGATGGGTGGGGTTGGTGGCATGCTGGGAGGCAAGAGCCAGGGAGATCTCTACGTTGGCATTCTGAAGAGTCACGCAATCGCCCATGACCTTGTGCAGCACTTTAATCTTTTGGGTTACTACAAAGTCAAGAAGGAAAGTCAGGCTCAAGCCCGTCTCCGTGCCGAAAGTGCTTTCGATGTCGGCACTAAAGATTCAATCGTAACGATCCGCGTAACGGACGAAAGCCCGCAACAGGCACAGGAGTTGGCAGGAGGGTACCTGCAATACCTGCAGAAAACTTCAGCTAATCTTGCTCTGACCGAAAGTTCACAGCGCCGAGCATTCTACGAACAACGGCTCGCAACGGAAAAAGATGCATTGGCCAATGCGGAGGTCGCGTTAAAACAAAGCGAGGAAAAGACCGGATTAGTGGCACCCGCGGGACAAACTGCTTCCAACCTCCAGGCGCTTGCACAGATCCAATCGCAAGTTATGCAAAGGCAGGCATCCCTTGCAGCACTTCTTCATGAAGAGACGGAGGAAAACCCTGATGTCCTTCGCTTACGCAATGAGATCAGCAGCCTGCAAGCAGATGCGAGTCACCTTGAGAATGGGCGAAGCCGGGGGCACTTTGGGAGTTTGTCAACAGCGCAAGTGCCAGAGTTGGAGCTTGAATACATTCGCCGGACCCGTGATGTGAAATATCATGAGGTGCTGTTCGATATT
>CAXSCE010000053.1:0-17100 GCA_964236545.1 uncultured Bryocella sp. | reverse complement strand
TCCGCGAAGGCGGACGCACCGTGGGCGCCGGCACGATTGCTGAGATCATGAAGTAAAAGGCTTCTGGAGTACAAGGGTTCTTGAAGTTTTGCAAGAATAGAGGGCCATGCATGGCCCTCTATTCTTGCGTTAGGGCTGATCCTCAAGCATTTGGGGGAGGGTAGGGTCGGTCATCCTGTTTCGGTCTTTTATTCTCATCAGTTCTGGTAGATAATTGGGCCTAGACACGTTTTATCTCCCAACCGCGGAGGTCTTACGAGTCTCTACCGCAGGGTGTGTTGCCCTGCGTCGCGGCGTGTCGGGCTTAACTCGACGGCTGCTTGCCAACCGCGGTGGTTGGCCAAATTAGGAGAAATTTATGCGTGAGATCATCACCCTGCAGTGCCCGGTTTGCAAAAACCGGAACTATTCGACCACGAAAAACAAGAAGACCACCACGGGCCGTCTTGAATTTGCAAAGTTTTGCAATACCTGCCGTAAGCACACCGACCACAAGGAAACCAAGTAGTTCCAAGGGTCTGTTGTTGGTCCTCAGTAGAGCTGAGGATTGGCAGGCCGCTCCTACAGGGGAGTAAGCTCAACGGTTAAACTGTCGGTCTCCAAAACCGAACTTCTCGGTTCGAATCCGAGCTCCCCTGCCACACCTTGCCGACCGCCGGCCTATGTAGCACCTCCGCCGCCGTATGGCCGGAGCAGATAAGGATCAGGAGCCACGTTATGGCTGAAACCGCTGTTGTGGATACCGCGCCACAGGGGACCATTGCCCCGCATGAACCGGCGAATGGTCCGGCACGGCTCGTCGAGTTCCTGAAAGATACGCGGCAGGAGATGCATAAGGTTGTCACACCGACCCGTGAGGAAGTGCAAACCAACACGATCATCGTGATTGCGACGGTTTTTGTCTTTGCCGCGTACTTTGCCCTGATCGATAACACGCTGGGCCGCCTGATCGACCGTGGCTTGCTTAAACTCACCGGTCACTAAACCGTTCCGAACCAGACTGTTCCGAATCCGAAGTAGAAGAGTTACGAGACGCACATGGCAGAAGAGATCGAACAATCCGAGCAAGGCGAACAGGCGCTCGACGGTTACGTCGAGGATGCGGGCACCATGGGTGAGGTCGGTGAACCGGTCGCTGACGGGACCGAGGTCCCTGAAGCTCAGCCGACAAACCCATTCAAGTGGTACATCATCCACGCCTACTCGGGTTTTGAACGGAAGGTAAAGGAGTCTCTCGAAAGCCGCGTGCGGGCGTACCGCCTGGAGGATCGTGTGGGTCGCATCGAGATTCCCACCGAGCCGACAACGGAGTTGCGTAATGGGAAGAAGTACACGATCGACCGTGTCTTTCTGCCCGGTTACGTCTTTGTCGAGATGGCGCTCGACAATGATCTTTGGCACGTGGTGAAGAACACCCCCCGCGTGACCGGCTTTCTGCAGACAGGCGATCAGCCCAATGCACTGTCCGAGGCTGAGGTCAATGCGATGCTGAATCGCGCGGATGTCAGCAAGGAAAAGCCGAAGCTCAAGCTGAAGTTTGCCAAAGGCGAACAGGTGCGAATCACCGAAGGGCCGTTTGCGAACTTTAATGGCGCCGTCGACGACATCAACGAGGACAAACAGACACTGAAGGTCATGGTTTCGATCTTCGGCCGGCCTACGCCGACCGAGATCTCGTTTGCCAGTGTCGAAAAGTCCGAAGAATAGTCAGACTCCAACGGCCTAGCTATTGGAGTCTGCTCTAGTTTTAGGAGAACAGCCGATCGTTGTACCCGATTTGGCCCCTCCTACCTGTACCACCATTTCCGCGAAGGTTGGCATTCAAAGGCCGACTCGCAAGAGACAAAGGACCACAGAATGGCACCTAAGAAAATTAATGGCTACGTCAAGCTCCAGGTGATGGCCGCGAAAGCAACCCCGGCTCCCCCGATTGGCCCCGCACTGGGTCAGGCGCAGGTCAACATCATGGAGTTTTGTAAGCAGTTCAACGATCGCACCAAAGATCCAGGACTGACCGGCATGACGATCCCAGTTGTCATCACCGTGTTCGCGGATCGTACCTTCACCTTCATTACCAAGACCCCACCCGCGCCCGTGCTCCTGATGAAGGCTGCCGGAGTGCAGAAGGGTTCCGGAACGCCGAACAAGGACAAGATCGGTAAAGTGACCGAGTCCCAGATTATGGATATCGCCAAGCAGAAGATGCCGGATATGAATGCGGCCAGCGTGGAGTCTGCCGCGAAGACGATTCGCGGTACCGCCCGCTCCATGGGGCTTGAGGTCGTCGCCTAGGCTGGTAGTGGGCCGGCGATTTACCAATTACAGAAGAGACCTGCCACCCGGTGGCAGGTCTCTTCATTTACGCATAAATTACTTCTGGCACAAGGCGTCCCATTATTACTTATTAGAGGCCTTGCCCAAACAAGCTCTGCTGCTCACCTGTGGCTGGAGCGAGCGGCGTGGAGCAGGTTGGCTGTCTGACTCGGGTGTCGACTGAGCCGTAGTTTCTGGTGAGCAAGGCGTCGGTAGAGCGCTGTGCCAGTCCGTGCCGTTCGCAGACCCGCTCAAGAAGGGCCGCAGTCTGCCGGCGATACGCCGAGTCCGCGAAGTCTGCTTTCGCGAAACGATCGGCGTAGTCACCGGACAGGTGCGGGAAGTGCTCGCGAACGAAGCTCAGCCAGGTGGGACGCGAACACGACTTCAGGAAAAGCGGGTGCCCGGCGAGGAAGCTTGCATCGGCCAGGGCAGCCGCCCGGGCAACGCGGTCCACGGACTCCTCCGTATCATTAATGCCGGGCAGCAGCGGGGAACACAGGACACCAGCCTGCAGACCTGCCTTACGCAGTTGCTGCACGGCGGACAAACGCAGATCCGGCC
Source organism: uncultured Bryocella sp. (assembly GCA_964236545.1). Taxonomy (GTDB): domain Bacteria; phylum Acidobacteriota; class Terriglobia; order Terriglobales; family Acidobacteriaceae; genus Granulicella. Next base: position 14,223 of record CAXSCE010000053.1, on the reverse strand, counting down.
TTGGGGCACGTGGCTCCAGTTTTCGAGCCAAGGCGGCCTCGGTTGTGGTAACGGTGAGGTGCAGCACCAGGGTGTTGCGCTCACTGATCTGCCGCAGAAGATCAATGTCACGGACGATCAGGTTGGACTTTGTGATTAGACCGAGACGATAGCCGGACCGGCGGCTGAAGACTTCCAGCAAACTGCGCGTCACGCCAACACGCCGTTCGATGGGCTGGTAGGGATCGGTTGCGGTCCCGATCGCGATCTCCTCCCGTGGATCGATCTGTTTTAACTCTTGTTCCAGCAGCCAGGCGGCATTTTCTTTTAAGTAAATCTCGTGCTCAAACGCCTTGGCCCAGGATTGCTCCGGCCCCTCGTAGCTTCCCGTAGGAACCTCAGCGACCTTCCCGGGCTGTAAGAATTCATGGGTATAACGCGCATAGCAATATTTACAGCCGAACTCGCAACCGCGATATGGATTGATGGACCACTCCAGTGAGAGCTGCCGCTTGCTAACGGAGCGATTGAGTAGGGAACGGGAGCGCATGGCATGAAACCGGATCTGATACCCATCGTGGCGGTGCTCTGCCTGAGCGGCGAGCCGGGCCATGCCCACGGTCTGGGTAGCGAGGATCGGAAACAGGGTTGCTGCCGATGCATCTTTGTCGCGCGCCACATTCGCCATTTCTTCGCCTCCGTTCAACGACTCTAGACTCCCCCGCTGCATGCGTCAAGCAGAAAACGGAGAGATACACTGCGTGCATGGCGTCGGGACGGAGAGGTTTGAGAGAGCACGGAGAGACGACGCGGGAGCTGTTGCAAGCGTTGCTGGATCACTTTTGGGAGGCACGAAGGAAGCGTGTGCCGACAGAGGCGAAGTTGTTCCCGGCTGGGTACCTGATCAGCTACAGCAGCCTGGTTCAGCGAGCCGGTGTCTTGGTGGAGGCTCGCCGAATGGGTGGTCCTTTGGCGGAGATCAGTGCGCTTTGCGTGCTGCGCGGCTGGCCTCCGTTGGCCGCGCTGGTGGTAAGGCAGGACGCCGGGCAGCCAGGGGTGGGGTACTTCCGGCGCCCCGGAAGTCCGAAGGTAGATCTCGTCACGGAGGAGCACCTGCGTGGCTGGGAGGGGGACGCCCGGGCCTGCATCGCATTCGAGGCTATGCCGCGGCTCGCTCCGGCGATCGAACAACGGATAGGTTCCCGGGAGCGCCCAGCGAGAGCTGATCTGGGCTGATTTTCCGCTTTGGACGACCTTCCGACTCGTGAAAGTCTTCAAACATTTCCCAGGTGCGTCCGTACGCTCGCATGTTGCAGATCTCGCCACAGCCGCAGGTGACCTGTTTACACGAGCAGCGGTCCTGGACCTTTCCGGTGCTCGGAAGAATGCGATCGGCGCAGCTAGGCTGGCCTCCTGCCGCGACTGAAAAGGGAGCTTTCGTCTGAGAGATCGCGGTCGGTCACGGCTGAAGCTCGCTGACTCTCTGCCAGTGAATTTCCACCAGCACGTCGCCACTTCTGAACTGCTCCAGCATGTGATCACCGTCGACTACCTCTTCGAGCTGATCTCCTGTCCGTCGGTCACCGATCCAGTTCGGAAAGGTGCAACCCTCTACGGTATTGCCCGTGAAGTTTCCCTCGTCGTCCACGGTGTAGCTGCCGAAGAGGGCCAAGTTGCCAACCATGGCGGCTTTGTCTTCTTCGGCCGTTCCACCCTCGCGGCTCCCGCTCGCATAACGGGCAACGTCCGGATCCGACATCAACTCGACGAACTGCATGGTTTCATGGAAGCAGAGCAATCCGGTCGGTTTGGGGCCAAAAGGCTCCATCACCTGTCCGTTCACGGTTGCCTGAATCGTCTCTGGCCGCCACATCCCAACCACTTTGTTCTTCATCTCTGCCCCTCACCGTGCGCCTAGGTCCGGCGCGTCACGAGCCAGTATGGTGCCCCTTGTATCCTTACGCAATAAGGCACCTTCACTGCGTGTAGGTACCCAGAGGTAACAAATGAGCATTGATTGGGATGAGGCAGATGCTCTGTGTGAACAGCTGACTGCGGAGGAGGAGCTCTTCGCGCGGCACACCATAAGTCAACTGGCGGAGAAGTGGACTCTGTGGACAATGGCCGTTCTGGATGCTTCCGATGGGCCGCTGCGGTTTAGTCGCGTGATGGAGCAGGTTCCAGGTGTAAGCCAGAAGTCGCTCACAAAAACGCTTCGGCAACTGGAACAGGATGGTCTGGTGACGCGCTCCACCTTCGCCGAGGTGCCTCCCAGGGTGGAATACGTGCTGACGGATCTCGGGCGGGAGATGCTGTACCAGATCTATCCTTTGGCAATGGACGTTAACCAACATCAAGCGCCTTGCCGCAGCCCAGCGGATTCCGAAAGCGCACGGGGCTTTATCTCGGTAGGTGATCTGGTCTTGCGAAGCCTCGGTTTGAAGTTCTGAGATCGATTATGGGTCGGGGGTAGCTCTATCTGAAAGCGCGTGAAGCCGTTTGCTTTACGCGTATTCTGAAGGGGATGGTGGCAGGTCTGGCAAATCGAATGAGGGTTGCGGGTTGACGCGGCTTTTGCGATTGCTGCACTACATGCGCCCGTATCTGCCGGCGACGCTGGCCAGCGTCATGTTGATGGCAGTGGTGGGGGCGATGCAGGCCTTTCGTGTGCTGCTGATCAAGCCCATAGTGGACAATGTGTTGAGTCCGGCCGACTCGCCGGCGCGCGTGCTGGCGTTCACGGTGCCACGCACGAACCTCCATGTGGACCTGCAACGCTGGTTGCCGCCGCACTTCCACAATGCCTGGACGGTGGTGGCCCTGGCGCTGGTCGCCTCGGCGGTGTTGAAGGCGATCTGTGATTACAGCGGGACTTTGCTGGCCAACCGGGCCGGCTTCGGCATGATCACGGATCTGCGCAATGATCTGTATGAGGCGTTGCTGGGGCGGTCATCGGCTTTTTTTCAGCGGCATGCGACAGGCACACTGGTGTCCACGCTAATCAACGATGTGGAGCGGGTGCAGACGGCGATGTCCACCGTGCTCAGCGATCTGCTGCAGCAGGGGTTCACGCTGATTTTTATGGTGGGAGCGGTGATCCTGGTGGGCGGCAAGTTGGCCTGGGTGCTGCTGTTATTTCTGCCGGTAATTGTGAGCTCGGCCCGGCGGATCGGACGCCGGGTACGCACGACGACGCGCACCGGGCAGGACAAGCTGGCGGAAATTCAGAACATCGTGCATGAGACCATCACAGGTCATGGCATTGTGAAGGCTTTCGGGATGGAGCTTTGGGAGCTGACGCGGTTTCGGGGGGCGTCGGCGCGGCTGCTGCGGGCCAATATGCGATCGGTGGCGGTGCAGTCGATCTCGTCGCCACTGATGGATGGCCTGGGTGCGGTGGCAATTGCGCTACTGCTGTACCTGGGGCGGCAGCTGATTGTGCACCATGGTGGCACAGCGGGAAACTTTATCGCGTTTCTGGCGGCGGTGATGATGCTGTATGACCCCGTCCGCAAGATGCCGATCTACTACAACAGTTTTCAGCAGGCGGTCGGGGCGAGCCAGGAGATCTTTCACTTTCTCGATACGCAGGATGAGGTGCGGGAAGTGAAAGGGGCCCGCGTGCTGGGACCGTTCTGCCGCGGGATCGAGTTTCGGGATGTGTCTTTCAGCTACGAGCGAGGTGGTTCGGGAGTTGAGGTGCTGAAGGGAATTTCGCTGACGGTACGCCGGGGCGAGGTAGTGGCGCTGGTGGGGCCGAGCGGGGCGGGGAAGTCGACCCTGGCGAACCTCCTGCCGCGGTTTTATGACCCGACGGCGGGGGCGATTCTGGTGGACGGGCAGGATCTTCGGGAGGTGACGCTGGCCTCGCTGCGCGAACAGATCGGCAAGGTGACACAGGAGACCGTGCTGTTCAACGACACGGTGCGCAACAACATCGCGTATGGGCGACCGGATGTGCCGATGGCGCAGATCGAGGCGGCGGCGCAGGCGGCGCGGGCGGATGAGTTCATCCGGCGGCTGCCGGCGGGGTACCAAACCGTAATCGGCGAGCGGGGAACGCGGCTTTCCGGCGGGGAAAGGCAGCGGTTGGCGATTGCGCGGGCGCTGCTGCGGGATGCGCCAATTCTGATTCTGGATGAGGCGACCTCGGCGCTGGACAGCGAAAGCGAGGCAGCGGTGCAGTCGGCGCTGGGAACCCTGATGGAAGGCCGGACGGTTCTGGTCATCGCGCACCGGCTATCCACGGTGCGACGAGCCGACCGCATCGTGGTGGTGGAGAACGGCATCATTACCGAATCCGGGCGGCATGGGGAGTTGCTGGCCAGAAATGGGACCTACAGCCGCTTGTATGCCCTGCAGTTCGGCGAACCGAGCCGGGAGACCGAATAAAGCTGGTGGCGACAGGCGCGGGAGCGCGCGAGTAGATGTCTTGTTCCGGACGTTTGCCTGGACGTAATGGCCGGGAAGTCGTAGCTTATGTGTCATCTCTGTACAGTGCGTTTTGGGATTGCGGCGTTAGACTAGCTTCACGCAACGTATTGTTCTTATGGCTGGCATTCTCTTTATCATTTCGGCACCCAGTGGCTCGGGGAAATCTACCCTGGTGAGCGAGGTACGGCGTCTTGTGGAGGGGCTGGACTTTTCGATCAGCTACACCACACGGGAGCCGCGAGGTTCCGAGGAAGACGGCCGGGAGTACCACTTCACCACCCGAGAGAGCTTCCTGGAGATGGTGGAGCGGGATGAGTTCCTGGAGTGGGCTGAGGTGTTTGGAAATTTCTATGGAACGGCCCTGAGCGCGCTGGATCATGCACGCGGACTGGGCCGAGATCTGTTGCTGGACATCGACGTGCAGGGAGCGCTGCAGGTCATCCGCAAGGTGCCGCACGCGGTGTCGATCTTTGTTTTGCCGCCACGGCCGGGAGAGTTGGAGCGGCGTTTGCGCAACCGCAGCCAGGCCGAAGGCATGATGCAGGAGGCCGTGATTGAACGCCGGCTTTCGCAGGCTCGGGTGGAACTTTCGCGGCTGGACGGTTATAAGTACGCGTTGGTCAACGATCATCTTGATGATGCCGCGGCCGAGATGCGGGCCATCGTGCTCCGGGAACGGGGGCAGGGCGCAAGGGAAGAAGAGATTCTTGCTGCGAACTGCATGGTAAATTCCCGTTCCGGTCCGCTGCGGGCGGCGCTGGAAAGCTTTTCTGTTGAGCTGGCCGGCGTCGGTACGATGCAGCTCTGATTTACAACATCGGGCCCCTGAAGTTTGTTGCAAGTGAGTAACAAAGCGCCGCTATATTGGGCCATCCCTGCTGCAAGATAGGTTTGCCGTGTTGAATGATCCGTCGCAGAACAAGTACAGTCTGGTGAAGGGCGCGGCTCGTCGCGCACGGCAACTGCAGTCGGGAGCGCCGCCGCTGGGCGTTTCCAAGTCAATGAAGGCCTGCCGCGTGGCGCAGGATGAGATCAGCGCGGGAAAAGTCGCCTTCACCCTGATGGGAAAAAAGCCGCCGACGCCCGGAACCACGCTTTAGGAGCTGGATGGATGTAGTTGCCCTGGGGGCGCTTCGAGCCTGGATGGAGTACATGCGCGAGATGGGTTTGGGTGACATGTATCACTCAACCGCTCCGCGTCATGTGGTGTCCGAGGCAGTGCTGAACACGCTGCGCGGCAACGCCCCGGTTCCGGGAGTGGCGCCCCGTACGGTGCAAGGCCCGGTGCAGTCGGGCGAGCCTGTCCGTGCGCCTGTTGCTTCGGCAGGCGAGCTCCGGCCGCCAACAGCCTCGGGGACGGGCCGGGACGGTTCGTCGCCTTTGCTGCGAGACACAGCTGCATCTGAAAGGCGAGAAACAGCAAGGCGCGAAACAGCCGCGTCCCCTCCGCTTCTGCCCAAGTCACCGCATACGTCTCTCCGTTCACCTGCCCTGCAATCCCGCTCCGCTCAAGCTCCCGCTGAGGAGCGAACGTATTTCGATCTAGAATCTGAAGGGGTGCAGACGCTTCCCCCGGAGCTCGCTGCGCCGATGCCAAAGCCGCAACCATTAGAAGCTCTTTTTCCGGCAACTGCGCCCGTAACGACCGAGGGCCGGCCGGCGGCCCTCGTTCAGCTGCGGGCCGAGATCGGCGATTGCACCCGTTGCCCGCTGGCCTATGCCGGCCGGCACAACATTGTGTTCGGGGACGGCGACCCCGCGGCACAACTGATGTTCGTGGGCGAAGGTCCCGGTGCTGACGAGGACGCCACGGGTCTGCCCTTCGTGGGCAAGGCCGGGCAACTGCTCAACAACATGATCTCTGCGATGGGGCTTCGGCGCGAACAGGTATATATCGCCAACATTGTGAAGTGCCGGCCGCCGGGCAATCGCACGCCGGAGTTTGCCGAGGCGACCACATGTTCGCAGTTCCTGCTCCGGCAAATCGACGTCGTGCGCCCGAAGGTGATCGTGGCGCTTGGATCCACTGCAGCGACCTATCTTCTCGGGGTGCGGCAACCGCTGTCTGCGCTGCGGGGTCAGTGGTTTTCGGCCCGTGAGGCGAAGGTAGCGGTGACCTACCATCCAGCGTTTCTGCTGCGCGATCCGCGCCAGAAAGCAGAGGCGTGGAAGGACCTGCAGCGTGTGATGGCGGAGCTCGGGTAGCTCCACCATCGCCGCGCAAGGAATAGGGCTGTGCTTTAGGAGTTGCTGAAGTCGTTGCTGCCCCCGTCATCGAAGCCGGAGCTGTCATCGCCCCCATCGTTGAAGTTGGCGTCATTGTCCCCGGTGTCGGCAAACTGCTGCGTGTTGCCGCCGTCATCGCGGCTGGCGTCGTCAGAGGGGTTATAAAAGTTGCCGCTGTCGCGGTTGCGGTCGCCCCCTCGATCATCATCGTAGTAGTTGTTCACGACGGTTTCGCCGCCATCGCCGCCTGGCCCGGCGAAGCCGCGCTCGCCCCCACCGCCGCCGAAACCGTGGAAAAGGTCTTCAATGCCGCGGAAGGCTACCTCGCCAGCTGCCACGCCGGCGGCTGTTTGCATGGCTCCCTGCAGAAAGCCCCCGCCGCCGCCGAACATGCCGCCGCCGCTGGAGGGAGCGGGGTAGCCGGCCGGGGGTGGGGCATAGCCCTGCGCAGGGTAGTTTTGGGGAGGGTAGTTGCCGCTGTTGACAGATTGGTACTGGGCGTTCTGGGGCGGCGGTGCCGACTGGCTTGAACCGCTGCCAAAGATGTGGCTCAGAAAGCTGCCGCCAGAGCTCTTGGCCTGCTCGTGAGCCTGTCCCACCTGCTGCATCTGATCCTGAAGGGTGGCGTTCTGCGCCTTCAGGTCTGCAATCTGGGATTGCGCCTGTTGCAAGCCGTATTGCTGGACGAGCACAGTTTGGGCTAGGACGTAGGTGCTGTCCGGGTAGCCGGCCAGGCCTTGCTGCAGCCGCTGTTCGGCGGCCGTGTCCTTGTCTTGCACCGCCGTATTGCGGATGCGGCTGATCAGACCGTCGATCATTTGCTGCTCTTGCGGGGTCATGGTTGCTCCTGTTCTCCGGTGAATACGATGCGTGCTTCGCGCCGGTTCCCTCCCTTGGACGCGCGTTTGGACGGAAGGGGGATCCCTGTTATTCTGAGCGGGTCGCCGGGTCACGTGTGTGCGTTGGCCGTGCGGCTTGGTGTGGGGCTGTAGCTCAGCTGGGAGAGCGCCTCGTTCGCAACGAGGAGGTCAGCGGTTCGATCCCGCTCAGCTCCACCAACGTCCTCTCCTTAGGACTTTCGGCCTCACATTCTTCGCCAGTTTGCCCTTTCCCGAAACGGGAATCACCTAAGAAATCGAAGCTCGCTTCGGCTCTTTCGGCCGCGAGGCCCTGCTATGCTGGCTCGTGGATGAACCTTCTTACATACATCCATCTGCGGAATATTTACCGTTCCACCGGTGTCGGAAGAGTAGGCCGGGAGATCACCGAACACCTGGCGCTGCGGCCTGAGGTAAACCTACGCGTCCTTGCCGACCAGGGAGACCACACTCGGATTGTGGGCAAGGTGGGTACGCCGTGGACTGGGTTCAGGTACCAATTTTTTGAGGGGGACACCTCCAGGCAGCAGTTGCGCTGGTTGCTGCGGGGGTCTCCGACGGCCGAAAGCTATTGGCCCGAGGCTGAGGTCGTGTACTGCACGGCGGAGTCCTACGTGCCGACGCGCCGGGCGAAACTGGTGGTCACAAGCCATGACATGCAGCTGTTTGAGCCGGGGGCGCACCCGCTGAGCCGGTGGCTGCTGCAGCAGCGGTTGAAGTGGTGGTGGATGTTTCGCGTGCTTTCCAGGCGCGCGGCCATGATCCATGCGATCTCGCAGTTTTCAGCCGATCGGCTGGAACACTATTTTCCCGCATTGCGGGATCGCATCCGCGTGATTCCGAATGCGGTGTCCAGCGTATTTTTTCACCCGGCGGCAGAGGAGGGTGTGCAGGTCCTGCGCGAGCTGCACCTGCTGGACCGGCCATATCTCCTGCTGCCCGGCGGCCTCCATTTTCGTAAGAACGCGCCTTTGGTGTTGGAGGCCTGGCCCGAGCTCCACCGCCGATGTCCTGAGCTGACCTTGGTGGTGGGAGGGCACAACACCCCGGAGTTCGCCGCGCGGGCGGAGACGATGGCAGGCGTGGTCATGACCGGATTTCAGGAGGAAGCGACGCTCGTGGCGCTGTATCAACAGGCGCAGGCAGTCTGGTTTCCGTCGCGCTATGAGGGGTTTGGGATGCCGCTGCTGGAGGCCATGGCATGTGGTGCGCCGGTGGTGGCCAGCAATAGTTCGGCAGTGCCGGAGACGGCCGGCGGCGCTGCCGCGGCGCTGGTAAGCCCGGACAAACCACAGGAGCACGTGGAGGCGCTGGTGGCGCTGCTGGGCGATGCAGCCGCGAGAACGGAGACCGCGGCTAAGGGACGGGCGCGCGCGGCGCAGTTCACGTGGGATCGAACAACCGAAAGCCTGATGCAGAACTTCCGGCGATTGCTGTAGCAGCCTCAACGGTCCTTTCGGTCTGCGTGTGCGGCTTTTGTTGACGTCGCACGCCGGTAGATCACGGCGATCGTTTCGTTGTTTGGTTCGCGGTAATCAACCTGGCCCATGAGGATATCGCCGTGTGCTACGGCCTTTTCCAGTTGCGGCGAAGCGGCGGTGAGCTTTTCGGGAGCAGCGTTGTTGACCAGAATGGCGCTAAAGGCATTTGGGTACAGGTGTTCGATCTCGGGATCCGTGCCGGTCTCCGCGTGGTAGATGAAGCTTTGGAAAGGGGCGGTGTAGGCATAGAACAGCGGGGTGGACTCCTCCGGAATCAGCAGGGAATCCGGAAAGGCGCGGGCTACCTGCTCAAAAATGGCTGCCGGGAGCACGCCGCGTTGAGCATTCACAGTGGAGTCCAGGTAAAAGAGGGTGGCGCCCCAGCGATCGTGCGCAAAGCGGATTTTGCGCGTGAGTTCGGCGGCGACCTCGTTGTCTGGGAGAAAGGTCTGCTGGGCAGTACCGTCCGGGTTCAGGGTGAAGTGCTGGGGACGAACGCAAACGCCGACGCGGAGACCGGCCGAGCGCATGACTTTGAAGTACGCGTCGTCCAGCTTCATGCCAGCATATGGCGAGCCTTTTGCGGCGATCACGCTTTCCATCTCCGGAGCGAGCTGCGCGACTGCGTCCGGGGCGCACACGTAGCTGGTGTCCTGCGGAAACTGTTCACCCTCGATGTCCCAGGTGATGGCGCCCTGCCCACCCAGCGCCTTCATATTCTCGACGTTTTTCGCTGCCTGCTCGAGGACCCGCTGCTGAAAGGCCGCGAGGCCCTCGGGCGTGTGGATGTTCACTCCTGCTGGATCGCTGTCGGTGAAGTAACGGCGCGGGTTGGCGGGAAAGCCGCCGGGGTGATGCAGGTCTCCCTGCGGAGAACTGGCAAGAAAGACCGTGCCGATGGGGCGGCGGTCGGTCCAGTGCAGGGTCATCGGATAGGCCCTGGCCCAGTCTGTATAAACGTCGGCTGCCAGCGTGTAAACGGGTGTTCCCGAGGCGGCAAAGCGGAGAGAAAGCCGGTACGAATCGGTCTGGCCGGGGCGTACGGGACGCTCGTTGTGCGGCTGAAAGGTGGCCAGGCCGTCGGGCACGGTGCCGCTGAGAAAGGCGGTGTAGGCCGTGCCGTTGTCGGTGGGGAAAAAGCCTGTGTAAAGCGGCTTACCGGCATCGGGCGAGACGGCAACGACCTCGCCTTTGCCGTAGCGGGCCACCGTGACGCTGGGGCCGGTCGTGTTGTAGGCCAGCTGCGGATAGGAGACGTTGCCGAAACCAGCCGGCAGCTGCGGGAAGTGCAAGGCCAGCGGGTATAGGGCGGCGCCGTCAAAAATGATGCCGGAATTCGCCAGATTCTGTGCCGTGACGATCAGATCCAGCGCATCGCCGTGCTGCATATATTGAACCCGAAGTGAACCCCAGGGATAGGTGTAGGTCCAGCTGTGATCGCCAGCATTCCAACGCTTGGCGGTCGCGGCTTCACCCCAGCCGTAGGGGCCGTCGGTGCGCGGCTTGCCGGCGGTGTCGGTACAGCGCATATGCCAGATATGGAAAGCATCGGCGGGCACAGCTTTTACGTCTTCGAGCAGGGAGCCGTTGTAGGTAAGGCGTTCGAGACCGTCCGCGCCAAAGCTCACCTGAAGACCAGTCCGAAGGGTGGTCTGGGCGAGGCTGACGGCGGGTAGGCAGCAGACCACCGCGATGCCCCTACGGAGAAAAGACGCGGAGAGAACAGACAGGAGAACAGGCAGGGGGCGGAGCGTCACGGCCGAGGCTCCGAAAGCTCCGGCAAATCAAGGGATGCCAGATAGCTGCGCACGGCCATTGCCGCGTTGTCGCGGAAGCGTTTCCAGGTGAACTGTTCCGCGGTGGCGCGTGCTGGGCCACGCATGGCCTCCAGCGCATCGCGATGCTCCAGGCACCAGGTGATGCGTTCGGCGAGCAGGTCAGGCCGGCGTGGTTCGACGATGAAGCCTTCCTTACCTTCGGTGATGAGGTCCGGCGCGGCGGTGTGGGTGGTGGACAGGATGGGCAGACCACAAGCCAGTGACTCGAGCAGCACCTGGGCAAAGCCCTCGGCCACGGAGGGAAAGATGAAAAGATCCGCGGTCTGGTAGGCGCGGATGAGTTCCTCACTGCTGACCGAGGGCCGGATGTCGATCACGAGGCCGCTGTCGCGAAACAGGCTCAGGGAATCGACGACGCGCCCGCAAACCGTGAGCTGCACGTCCTCCGGCTTAAACATTTTGAGTGCTTCCAGAAGATACTTGACGCCCTTGCGCTGGTTGATGCGCCCGACAAAAAGCAGGTGGAGCTTGGAGGAGCGGGGCCGCGGCTCCTCCGCCGGCCGGAAGCGCTGGAGGTCGACGCCATAGGGAATCACGGAGACGGAGTCAAAGGAAGCGCCGTTTTCGACCAGGCTGGAACGGGTAAAGCTGGAGGCGGCCATGAATCGTGAGGCCATGCGCGTCTCGGCGACGAGGTGCTCGAAATCCTCGTCGGGAAGAGCGAGCTCCCACTCCTGCCGGAGGGATTCGGCACATTCGGGAAAGGCGTCAAGTTCCTGCTGCAGAATGCGCCGCACGGTTACCGGGTGCGGGTGCACCTGGAATAGCATGGCGGCTCGGCCGTACTGCTGCATGGCGTCGTAGCCGTAGTAGCTATAGCTGACCAGGCCGTCGCCGGCGCGGCGGGCCCAGCGGCCGGCGGCTCGCCCGAGCGCGGCGTCGGCGGTGCGGTGAGCGCGACGCCGTAGCGCGGATGGGACGCGGCGCACGTGTTCAACCCCCAGGCACAACAGGCCGCGGAGGGCGTTGAGCTTGACCGAGCTGAAGGGAAGGCCGGGTGCACTGCGCTGCAGCGCCTGCCGGTGAAGCGCAGGAATGTGGCGGGCGATGCGGTTTGCCAGGGTGGCCCCGGCGGGCCAGAACAGATCCGTGAACAGACGGTCGAGCAGACCATGTTCCTGGAGTGCGAGCGCGAGTTGGTAGGCGTCGCGCGCACCGGCATGCACCACAACTGCCTTGCGGGCCAGCGGTTCGGCCGTCGGCGTCCTGGGGGCCAGCCCGGCCGCAGGGGCGCGCCGCGGGACCATCTTCGGCGGGCTGGGCAGGGTACCGGAACTCTGTGTCATGACGGGGGAAGGGCAATCCGGAGACTGGCGGGTTGCGTTGTTCTCCATAGGGAATAAACGTTGGATGCGACCGGTACGGATGCGTCCGGATCGGGGATTCATGACAATTTTACCTGTGAAAAAACCTTTCTTTTCACCCTTCAGATACATGCCTTACGTTACTGAAAGCGACACACTTGTACCCCCAGGCATGATGCAAAATAGGTATCGTCCCTCACCGTGCTGGCATCCAACGACCTAGAAGCCAGGGAAGTGTTTGGAGACAAGGAACTTAGTACCGCGGCCTCGCTCTTGCTTCCGGTCTGAGTTTGTTTTCGGAATTGTCCGATGCTTTGTTTGATTTGTTCTCGATCCGGGCCCGTACGGTCGTCTTCAGGCGACGCAATATTTGGACTTTATCCGTGATACTTATGTCGAATTCGAACCGTCCGATGATGTGGTTCCTGGGTGCGCTGCTGCTCTGCGCAGCGCCGAACGCCGGTGCGCAGGGGTTGCAGCAGCGGCCAACAATGGCCGAGCCTGAGTTCACCCTTGGCGTGGGGGATCAAATCTCGGTGCATGTAGCCAACCTCGACGATATGCCTACAGCCCCCATGCAAATCGGACCGAATGGGACGTTGGATTTTCCGCTGATCGGTCCCGTGCAGGCAAGCGGCATGACCGTCGGTCAGCTGCGGACGGAACTCGCCACACAGCTGGGCAAGTACATCAAAAGTCCAGATGTCACGGTGAACCTGGTGCAAAGCGCCAGCCGTCCCGTATCGGTTGTGGGTGAGGTGGTAAACCCCGGTGTGCGGCAGATGGTGGGGCCGCAACATCTGCTCGATGTGATTTCTATGGCAGGCGGCCTGAAGCCGGATGCCGGGCCGAATGTGCTGGTGACGCGCCAGCCGCAATGGGGCAAACTGCAGGCCGGCGTGGTCACAGAGGACGCGGCGACCCACAGTTATGCCACGAAGTTGCCGCTCGACTCACTACTGGCGCTGAAGGCGCCGGAGAACAACATTCTGATGGAGCCCGGCGATACCGTGTCAGTTCCTCGGGCCGAGCTGGTATATGTGGTCGGCGACGTGAAAAAGTCGGGCGGCTTCGAGCTGACCACGCACAATACCATGTCGCTGCTCCATGCGGTCACTCTGGCGGAGGGGTTGGAAGCCAACAGCGCGGCAAGTCATGCACGCATCCTGCGGCCCTCGCCCAACGGGGATGGACCGGTGGCCGAGATCCCGATCGACATCCCGAAAATCTTGGCGGGCAAAGACAAGGATGTGCCACTCTTTGCGAATGACATCCTGTTTGTGCCGCACAGCGGCTTCAAGGCTGGGTCCAAACGTGCAGTGGAAGCCGCAATCGGCCTGACGACCGGCATCTTGATCTACCGATAACAGGAACGAAGCAGCGAGCAAAAAGCAAGGCAAGCAGCAGCAGCGCGAGGAGCGAACGTGAACAAGGGAGCAATCAAGGTGAGAGAGGTGCGGGCCGTGAGTAGGCCGCAGGGGAGGGGCCGGCGGAGCCAGCCTGCGGCGATGGCCCCCGCCGAGGGTGGAGGCACTCTGCTGCAGGAATACCTGCGCACACTGAACCGGCATCGTCTGTTGCTGTTGCTCTGTGCCTTCACCGGCGTGGTCCTGGCCCTGCTGACGGGCTTTTGGACACTGCCAATCTATGCGACGCGCACGTCCCTAGACATCCGTTCGTTGAATAACGATTTCATGAACATGCGTTCGGTTGCGCCCACAGGCGATAATGCGCCGGCCGAGGCCGACACCAACCTACAGACTCAGATCAAGCTGCTGCAGAGCGATACGCTGGTGGGCCAGACCATGGATCGGCTGCTGGCGCAACCGCACCCGGAGACCGTAGACCGCGACGACCTATTCTCCCGCGTTCGCCGGACGTTCCACATGGGGCATCCCGCACCCATTCCCTACAAGGACGCGCTCGGGGAAGCGGCACAGCATTTCAAGGTGAAGCCACTCGGTCTCACACGCCTGGTTGAAATCAGCTGCGAGGCCTGGAATGCGCAGCTTGCGGCCGATTTCTGCAACAGCATCATCACCACCTATCAGCAGCAGGATTTGCAGGTGCGTAGCCAGGAGGC
>CAXSCE010000052.1:0-20208 GCA_964236545.1 uncultured Bryocella sp. | reverse complement strand
GAGCGACGCGGCGGCCGGCGCGGACGGTGAACCAGCCGCCGCCGGCGCCGATGTCGGCGACTGTGGATCCGGGATGGAGGTGCAGGGTGTCGAGCACCTTGCCGGTTTGCAGGAGCGCGTCGCGATTGGGTTCTTCAAAGACGCTGAGGTCGCCGCTGTAGGGCGTGCTGGTGGGACGGGTGGTCTGGCTTTGGGCCGGGCTTTGCGCCGAATTGGGTGCGGTCTGGCGCGCCGTGGGTGCTTTGGTCTCGGGCAGCGTGCCGGTTTCGGCGGCCGGGGCCGTAAGCGGAGCGGACATGGAAGGCCCGACTGGGGCGGCGGCGGGTGGGTTGCCGAGGGGCGTGGTGGCCGTTTGCGCCGCTGTGTGAGCCACCGGTGCGAGTACAAAGGTGGCGCTGAGGGGCAGGAGGAGAACGGCGAGCAGGCGGCGCATGGGCTTTTGGATGCAGAGGCGGGGGAGGAGGGGTTGTGTTGAGCGATGAGCAGTGAGGGAGTGAGCTGTGAGGGGTGAGGAGTGGGTTGTGTTGGGCGTTGAGCTGTGAGGAGTGAGGGTGAGGAGGGGTTGTGTTGAGCGTTGAGCTGTGAGGGAGTGAGCTGCGAGGGGTTAGCTGGGCGGGCCTCTATTTTTTGCATCCGGCCGCCGGTGCGGGGGCGTATAGGGGTGTGAAGCCGATGGCGATGGGCGCGGACGAACTCGGGCGAGCGATTGAGGCGCATGGGCGCACGGTGTTTTCGATTGCGCTGCGCATCGTGCGGGACCCGGGGGTGGCCGAGGAGGTCGCACAGGATGTGTTTCTGGAGCTGCACCGACACGCGGAGCGGTTGGAGGGAGAGGATCATCTGCGGTTCTGGCTGCGGCGCGTGGCGGTGCACCGGGCAACCGATGCCGTGCGTCGGCGCGGACGCCAGCCGGAAGCGGGCGCGGAGGAATGGATGGAGGCATCGCATGGGGGAGAGCCAGTGGAGGGGCGCGGCGTGAGTGAGGGTCTCCGGCACCGGCTGGAGGCGATGGTCGGCACACTGCCGGAGGCGATGCGGGTGGCGGTGGTGCTGCGCTATGCGGAGGAGCTGACACCGGAGGAGATCAGCGCGACCCTGGGGCAGCCTCTGCCGACGGTGAAGAGCAATCTGCAACGCGGATTGAAGCTGTTGCGGCAGAAAGCCGCGGTGACGATGAAGGGGTACATGCGTGAACAACGGGCCTGAGCGATGGGAGAAAGAGTTGAAGGACGGTGGGCGGGAAAGGGCTGCGGGGGAGCAGGGTGGGGTGAGTGCGATCTCCGAGCCGGGGATGGAGGCCATATTGCGGGAAACGATGCGCATCTCGCCCGCGCTCCCGGCCGGGTTCAAGGAGCGGGTGTTGGCTCGGGCCGCGGCGGAGGAACGGCCGTTGAAGGCGGAGAAGGTGGTGGCGTGGCCGCGGTCCGTGGTGTGGCGGTTGGCGGCAGCGGGAGCGCTGGCGGCGAGCGTGTTTGCCGGGACTTTCGGGGTGGAGTTGGAGCGGCGGCATCAGGAGACCCTGCGCCTGGCGCAGGAACGGGTACTGGCGAATCAGCAGTTTGAGCAGGCGTCCCGGATTACGGAGGCGGCGCTGGCGCACACGCGGCAGCAGCTTCAGCGGGCCGGGGTGTTCGACGATGCGGGACGTTAGCCCCGGGCGGAAGCGGCTGGTCTGACGAGGGCGAGGGTGGCAGGTGAGCGGCGAGCTGTGAGGTTGTGAGGTTATCGGTTGCGGAAGAGGGGTGAGGGATGAGGCTTTTGGCGGCGGTGAGCAGTCTTTTGTTGGCGGGGGTGCTGGGTGGGGTCGCCGCCGGGGCGCAGGGTACCAGTTCGACGGTGAAGGATGATCTCTTCAACGGGACGGAAAGGTTTGCCAAAGGCGCAAGCGATGTGACCGAGGTGACCATGGATCCGGACACGCTGGGCATGGTGAGCGGGGACAATGCGCGGCGGGCGCATGGCATGGTGCTGAATGTGGTGCGCACCTATGAATATGACAAGCCGGGGATGTACAACATCGCGGATGTGGAGGAGATTCGGCGGCGGCTGAATACGGGGGAATGGCATTGCTCGGTGCACACCCAGGATCTGAAGCACGGAGAAAGCACCGATATTTGCAATAAACGGCGTTCCGATGGACTGGTCGAGCAGGCCATCATCACCGTGGAGCCCAAGGAGCTGACCTTTATTCACACAATCAAGCATGCGGACCCGAAGACGGACCTTTATCGGGGCGGTTCGGGGGAGTCGATGCTGATCGGGCCGGAGATGGATGAGCAAATGGCGCTGCTGGGAGCGCGCATGGCGGCGATTGGACCGGAAATCGATGCGCGCATGGCGAGTACCCAGGCGCGCATCGCCGCAGGCACACAGATGCAGCAAGGATGGAATGACTGGAAGCCGGATGGAAGCGTCCCGCAAACGCCGGCTGTTCCGAAACTGCCTTTGGCTCCGCAGGCGCCGGCTGTGCCGTAATCGCGAAGGTGACCGGGGTGAACCAAAGGAGTAAACAGGGCCTCAAGTCGCACTTGAAGTGCGGCGGGAGAGCGGTCCGCCGGGGCGACCCTTCTAGAATGAAGGGCTATGTCTTTGACGTTTGAGGTGGGGGCGGCGAGGGCCGGGGGTGGGCGGCGTGGGGCGCTGCACCTGCCGCATGGGGTCGTGCAGACGCCTGTATTTATGCCGGTGGGCACCGCGGCCACGGTCAAGACGGTGGAAGGCGGCGTGCTGGAGCGGCTGGGACCGGACGAGCGGGGCGCCGAGATCATTCTGGCCAACACGTACCACCTCTACCTGCGGCCCGGGCATGAACTGATCCGGCGGTTGGGCGGGGTGCACCGCTTTATGAGCTGGAACCGGCCCATGCTGACGGATTCGGGCGGGTTTCAGGTATTTTCGTTGGCGAAGCTGCGCAAGGTGACCGACGACGGTGTGGAGTTCCGGTCGCATCTTGATGGGTCAAAGCACTTCTTTTCGCCGGAGCACTCGATGGCAGTGCAAATTGCGCTGGGTGCGGACGTGATGATGGCGTTTGATGAGTGTGTGGAGACGCCGGCGACGTGGGAGCGGACGAAGCAGTCCATGGGGCTGACGCATGCCTGGGCACGGCGATCGCTGGAATACTGGGAGGCGCATCGGGGGGAGGTGCCGTGGGGGGTTGGGGTCTCCGGGGAGATGGGCGGGGGCAAGCCCACCTTAACCGACGGTGAAGCTGTCGGTGAAGATGGAGCACCCCTAGAGAAGCAGATCCCCTTCGGGGATGACAGAAAGAAAAACAATAGCGGGACACAGATTCCCTTGGGGCGTGAGAACCAACGAGGCGGGGCGGCCCCGCTTGCGGCGGAGACGGAGTTTGCGCGGCGGTACGATCGTGCGCGGTTTGCAGGCAAGTTCCAGGCGCTGTTTGGGATAGTGCAGGGTGGGATGTACAAGGATCTGCGGGCTGAATCGGCGGAACGGCTTGTTGAGATGGATTTTCCGGGGTATGCGATTGGCGGGCTGGCGGTGGGGGAGCCGCGCGAGGTGACGCGGGAAATGATCGCGCACACGCTCCAGTTCTTGCCGAAGGACAAGCCTCGGTACGTGATGGGTGTGGGCTATCCGGATGAGATTGAAGAGTATGCGCGGATGGGCGTGGACATGATGGACTGCGTGCTGCCGACACGCGCCGGGCGGCATGGGCTGGTGTTTGCGCGGGAAGATCCTGCGGACCGGGCGAGCAGGGTGGTGCGCCTGAATATCAAGCGCAAGGAAATGGCCGAAGATCAGGGGCCGATCGATGCGGGGTGCGGATGCCCGGTGTGCCAAAGGTATTCGCGGGCGTATCTGCGGCACCTGTATGCGAGCGGCGAGGCGTTGGGGGCTTCGCTGAACTCGATGCATAATCTGCATTTTTATTTGGAGACGATGGAGCGGGTGCGCGGGGATTTGGGGCGTTCCGGGGCGTGAGGCACCGACAAACTGGGCGGGGCAAACCACCTTCACCGACGATGAAGCTGTCGGTGAAGCGGGGGCACCCGGCTTGCGGAGTTTGAGCAAGGTAAGGATTTGTTGAGCTTTGAGCCTTGAGTTTGTGAGCTATGAGTGAACACAAAGGCCGGGGCTGGTTGGCCTCGGCCTTGGCAGGTGGATCAAGCGACGGCGAGTTCTGTTGCGGCGGTGCGGTCGGGGGTGGTGAAGACCAGTTGTTTGGCCCGGTCTGTGTCCACCACCACGCGGTCGCCGTGGAGCACGCGGCCATCCAGGATGCGCATCGCGAGCGGGTCCCCCACCAGGCGCTGAATGGAGCGCTTGAGTGGGCGGGCACCGTAGGCGCGGTCGTAGCCGGCGTGAAAGATCGCTTCCCTGGCCGTATCGGTGAGCTCGAGCGTGATCTTGCGGTCGCGCAGGAGTTTGCGGAGGTCGTCGAGACGCAGATCGACGATGTGGGTGAGCTGCGATTCGCCGAGCGGATGGAAGACAACGATGTCGTCGATGCGGTTGAGGAATTCGGGGCGGAACTGCTTGCGCAGCTCGCCCAGGACGCGCTCCTTGGCCTCGGCGAAGCCGTCTTCCCCCTCGGCCCAGGCCGTGGTGAGCTGTGAGGCGCCGACGTTTGAGGTCATGATGAGCACGGTGTTCTTAAAGTCCACCGTGCGGCCTTTCGAGTCGGTGAGGCGGCCATCGTCGAGCACCTGGAGGAGCACGTTGAAGACGTCGGGGTGCGCTTTTTCGATTTCGTCGAAGAGCACGACGGCGTAGGGCCGGCGGCGGACGGCTTCGGTGAGCTGACCGCCCTCGTCAAAGCCGACGTAGCCTGGAGGCGCGCCGATGAGACGGGAGACGGCATGCTTTTCCATGTACTCCGACATGTCGATGCGGACCATGGCGGCCTCGTCGTCGAAGAGGAATTCGGCGAGGGCGCGCGCGGTTTCGGTTTTGCCGACGCCGGTGGGGCCAAGGAAGATGAAGCTGCCGATGGGACGTTTGGGGTCCGAAAGGCCGGCGCGGGAGCGGCGAATGGCGTTGGCGACGGCGGTCAGCGCTTCGTCCTGGCCGACGACGCGGGCGTTGAGACGGGATTCCATCTGCGTCAGCTTCTGGATCTCGCCTTCGAGCATTTTGGAGACGGGGATGCCGGTCCACTTCGAGACGATGCGGGCGATGTCCTCTTCGTCCACCTCTTCCTTGAGGAGGCGTGCGGTGGTTTTGGGGCGTGGTTTGGCGTCCTGCGAACCCAGCTTGGCGTCCTGCGAAGCCAGCTTGGCGTCCTGCCCCGCAGGCGAAGAGGGGGTACCCGGTTGGGGGGTGCCTGCTTTGTCGGCGGCTACGGCTTCGTCCTGAGCCGTGGTTAGCTCGCGGAGCTGGCGTTCGGCCTGCGGGATTTCACCGTACTGGAGCTCGGCGGCGCGCTGCAGATCGCCCTTGCGGGTGGCCTCGGTAGCCTCGAAGCGCAGGGCCTCGAGCTTTTCCTTCAGCTCGGCAATTTCGCCGATGGCGCCGCGCTCTTTCTGCCAGCGGGCGCGCAGACCGGCAGCCTGCTCTTTCACCTCGGCCAGTTCGCGCTCGACGATGTGCAGACGTTCCTGGGAGTTGGCGTCGTTTTCGCGGCTGAGGGCATTTTTTTCGATCTCCAGCGAGGTGGCGCGGCGCTCGAGATCGTCGATTTTAACCGGCACGGAGCCGATCTGGATGGCGAGCGCGGCGGCAGCCTCGTCGACGAGGTCGATGGCCTTATCGGGCAGGAAGCGGTCGGAGATGTAGCGGTGCGAGAGCTCCGCGGCGGCGACGATGGCGGAGTCCTTGATGCGGACCTTGTGGTGCGTCTCATAGCGCTCGCGAAGGCCGCGCAGAATGGCGACGGTGTCTTCGACGTTCGGCTCGCCGACGTAGACGATCTGGAAGCGGCGTTCGAGGGCGGCGTCCTTTTCGATGTATTTGCGGTATTCGTTGAGGGTGGTGGCGCCGATGGCGCGCAGCTCGCCACGGGCGAGGGCGGGCTTGAGCATGTTGCTGGCGTCGATGGAACCTTCCGCCGCTCCCGCGCCGACAAGGGTATGGAGCTCGTCGATGAAAAGGATGAACTGGCCGTTCGAGTCTTCGACCTCCTTGAGGACGGCCTTGAGACGGTCTTCGAATTCCCCTCTGAACTTCGCACCCGCCAGCATCGCGCCGAGGTCGAGTGAAACGACGCGCTTATCGCGCAGAATTTCCGGTACGTCGCCCATGAAGATACGGCGCGCGAGGCCTTCGACGATAGCGGTTTTGCCGACGCCGGGTTCGCCGATGAGAACCGGGTTGTTCTTGGTTCGGCGGGAGAGCACCTGGATCACGCGGCGGATTTCCTCGTCGCGGCCAATAACCGGATCGAGCTTGCCGCGGCGGGCAAGTTCGGTGAGGTCTTTGGCATATTTGGCGAGGGCCTGAAATTTGCCTTCGGGGTTCTGGTCGGTGACGCGCTGGGTGCCGCGCACGGCCTGCAACGCCTTGAGGATGGCGTTGTAGTCGGCTCCCTGAGCGGTGAGCGCCTGGGCGACGGGCTCGGACTTCTGCGCGGCGAGGGCGAGCAGGAGGTGTTCGGTGGAGACGAACTCGTCTTTGAAGTTCGCGGCTTCCTTGAAGGCTCCGTCGATCACCTTGGCCAGCGCCTGGCCGAGGCCGGGCTGTTGCGCGACGCCGCCGACCTTGGGAAGTTTGGCGATGAGGCCATTCATTCCGGCGAGCAGTTGTTGTATGGGTACGCCGATGTGGTCGAGAACGGGAAGGACGACACCTTCCTTGTCTTCGAGCAGGGCGGCGACCAGGTGCACGGGAAGTGTTTCGGGGTTGCCGTTGTCACCGGCGAGACCGACGGCGCCCTGCACGGCTTCGGCTGATTTGACGGTCAGCTTGTCCCACTTGATTGCCATGTTGTATCGCTCCTGAATTGGGCGGAGTGTTGGCTCCTGAACGATAGGATGCGTCATGCGAAGGGGAGTTGCAGGATATGTGAGTGTATTCGACTCATATGCTGAATCTCAGACCGATGACGGAAGCAGCCGCGTAGGACGAAGGTGCGTCCAAGCGCATGGAAGCGAATGGCTCCGCACAGGAGGAAGCATGACGGCTGACGAGGTCAAGCGACTGCTGAAATTGACCGAACACCCGCACGAAGGCGGTTGGTTCCGGGAGATGTACGCCTCAGGGACAATGCTGCCGGCGGTGGAATTTGCGCGCGCGGCCGAACCGGCCGAGTACAACGGGCCGCGCCGGATCTCAACGGCGATCTACTACCTGCTGGAGACTGGAACCTTCAGCGAGTTTCACCGGCTAAAGAGCGATGAAGTCTTCCACCACTATGCCGGGGACCCGGTGGAGCTGTTTCTGCTGCACGGCATCGGCGAGGTGACGCGGATCGTGCTAGGCAGTGATCTCGCGGCGGGCGAAAGGCCGCAGGCCGTGGTGCCCAGGAGCACGTGGCAGGGTTCACGGCTGCTCGGAAGCGGCGGCGGAAACGAGAGCGGGTGGGCGCTGCTGGGGTGCACGGTTTCTCCCGGGTTTGAGTACGACGACTACGAGACAGCGACGAGGGAGGAGCTGCTGTCACGGTGGCCGCAACAGGAAACGCTGATCATGGCACTGACGCGGCCTGAAGCGCCCTAGTAGATGTGCGTCGCGCGAGGCATGACGCCCGCGTGGAGCCGACTCGGCTCAGACGGGCAGATCGGCCAGCAGATCGGCGATCGGGCGGAGCAGCAGGGGGTGCAGCAGCGTGGGAGCGATCTCGGCGAGGGGTTCTAGGACGAAGCGGCGCTCGTGGAGCGCGGGATGGGGAAGGGTGAGGTCGGGGTCGGCGAGGATCAGGCTGTCGCCTGCCTGGGCGGCGGATAGGTTCTGGGCGTAGAGGAGCAGGTCCAGGTCCAGGATGCGGGGGCCCTTAGGAGGCTGGCCAGGGGCGCGGATGCGGCCCATGGAGGCTTCCAGGGCGAGCAGGGCGCGCAGAAGCGGAAGCGGGCCGAGCGAGGTGGTGAGCAGGGCGGCGGCGTTGATGAAACGGGGCTGCTCGCGGAGGCCGATGGGGTCGGTTTCGCGGAAGCTGGAGACGGCGGTGACCGTGCCCAGGCCAGCCAGGCGGCGAAGCGCTTCACGGAGGGTATCGGCGGGGGTGCCGTAGGCGGACGGGAGGTTGGAGCCGAGGGCGAGGGCGGCCAGCACGGGTTTAGGGTACCGCGGGTGGCGGCTACCGGGTGCCGAAGGTTCTGCGGGGGCGGCTGCGGAGGGACCCCGCTGAAGGTATGGCGGAGCCGTACAGCAGATTCCTCGCGGGAATGGCAGAAAAACAAAGACAGCCCGTACCGAAACGAGATGGTTCCCTAGAAGTGGGCGGGATGAAGGGTTGGGGTGAGGCTGGGTTGGCTGGCCCCCACCTGGATCAGCGGGCGATCGGGTTCGGAGCACCGGCCGGCCGCCAGTTCGGGGCGGGTGACCAGCTGCCAGGCGCTCCGGTCGCGGAGCAGGCGCTGCACCAGGGCGGTGTGCATGGCATGGCCGGCGCGTTCGGCGATGACCCTGCCCCAAAGGCGACGGCCAGCGAGAGCGAGGTCGCCGATGAGGTCGAGGACCTTGTGGCGGACGAACTCGTCGTGAAAGCGCAGCGGTCCGTTCTGGATGCGGCCTTCGCCGATGATGATGGCGGCTTCGTCGGAGACGCCGCGGATGAGGCCCATGTCGCGGAGCATGGCTTCGTCCTCGCGGAAGCCGAAGGTGCGCGCGGGGGCGATGAGATCGGCGTAGGCGCCGGCTTCGAGGTCGCCGGTGAATCGGTCGCAGCCGATGGGCGCGGGAAAGTCGATGGTGTAGTCGATGGTGTAGCCTTCGCCGGGGTAGACGCCGATGAATTTCTCGCCGGAGGGGGAGTTTTCGCGGACCTCGACGGGCTTGAGGATGCGCAGGTACTCGCGGCGGCGTCGCTGGCGCTTAAGGCCGACGGCGAGGATGGCGGCGACGTAGGGCTGGGCGGAGCCGTCGAGGATGGGCACCTCGAGGTTATCGATTTCGATGATGACGTTGTCGACGCCGAGACCGATGAGGGAGCTGAGGAGGTGCTCGGTGGTGGAGATGAGCACGCCCTGGCGCATGAGGCTGGTGGCGTAGCTGACCTTGGCGACATTGCGGCCAATGGCGGGGATCTCGAAGTTGTCGAGGTCGGAGCGACGGAAGACAATGCCGGAGCCGGCCGGTGCAGGGACCAGTTGCAGGTTCACCATGGCGCCGGAGTGGAGACCCACGCCGGCAAAACTGAGCCGCGCTTCAATTGTGTGTTCGAGTTGGAAATCCGTGTTCAGCCAAACGCCTCGTGCGGTCGATCCCCGTAGCTAAAACCAGCCTAATCCTGCCGGGAGTGGATGGGGTGTGGCAAATCAGACACAGGTTACGAAGGGGTGTCGGGTGTTTTCAGACGCCCCGCCGGGGAATCAGACGTGGCCTGGCGGGCGCAGGTTTCACTCTGCTGGGTGCGGTCGGGGTGCGAGGCAGGCTCAGGCGCTGTGTACGGACAGTCTGCGTCCCCGGGTGTCCTTTCGACCGGAGCTGACCTGGTCAGCGCGATCCCTGTCTTTCGTCCCGGGAAGCCTGAGGACTTGTCGCCTCTGCGAAATACAGGGGTCTCTCCGCTCCGGCTTCGCCTCCGGTCGAGATGACGACTTTGTGGTGACGACTTTGTGGTGACGGCTTTGTGGCTTTTTCCAGCCGGTCTGTCGACACAGGCTAGCGGACGTAGCTGTAGATGCCGCAGAGATCGGTGGTATTGGCCATGGCTTCGGGGGTGAGGACGGGCATGGTGGCGGAGGAGAAGAAGGCCAGCTGGAGGTTGTGGCCGGCGGCATAGGAGACCACCCACTGGGTTTCCTCGGAGCCGCAGAGGGTGTTTTTGTGCAGGAGGCGCTTGTCGGCGGGGATGCTGGTGCGGTAGAGGTTGCCGATGCCACCGGGGTCCGCGGCCCCGTTGAAGGCGGCGGTGACCTCGTCGGGTTTGAGGGTGCGGATCTGGGCAACGGTGAAGGCGGAAAAGGCCAGGGAGATCTTCTGGTTGAAGAAGGCGATGTCGCCGGTGACACCCTTGGCGTTTGTGCTGGCGGCGCGCCAATTGCCGCCGTCCTGCGCCAGGCCGGTCACCGGGCCGAGCAGGCCCAGGGTCAGGAGCGCGGGGAGCCATCGAGGGCGGGGCTTCATCCTGTCAGGATGACATTCGGGGTGGGGTTTGGGCAATGGGATTGGGGTTGCGGACCGCTGGAATGGGCGGGGGCGAACCCATCTTCGCGCACGGAAAAGCTGTGCGCGAAGATGGGGCACCCGGCACCTGGCACCCAACACCCAGGCTTAGGGTGGTGTTCCCTTCTCTGCGGTGCGCAGGAGGCGGAGGACGGCTGCCAGTGGAAGACCGACTACGTTGAAGAAGTCGCCTTCGATGCGGGCGATCCAGCGGGCGGCGTAGCCCTGGATGCCGTACGCACCGGCCTTGTCGAGCGAGTCGCCGGTGGCTAGATAGGCTTCGAGCTCGGCGGCGGGAACCGAGGTGAAGGTGACGGCGGTGGTTTCGACGTGACTGCGTTCGCCGGCCCCAGAGAGCACGGCGACCCCGGTGTGGACGTGGTGGGTGCGGCCGGCAAGGGAGAGGAGCATGTGGGCGGCAGCGGCGCGGTCCGTGGGCTTGTTGAGGACGACGCCGTCGAGGACAACGGTGGTGTCGGCGGCAAGAACCGTGTCCACGGGATAGAGGGCGGCGACTGCGCGGGCTTTTTCGAGGGCGAGGCGGCGGACATAGGTTTCGGGCGGCTCACCGGGGTGGCGGGATTCGTCGATGTCCGCGGGGTGGACGCGGTACGGGACGGCGATCTGGGTGAGCAGGTCGCCGCGGCGCGGGGAGGCGGAGGCGAGGATGAGCACGTGGCGGGCGTTCCAGGGTTGATTTGTTGTGCGGCTGGGAAAGCAGATCCGTCCGGTGCGGGATTATGGCTTGGATCTGAGTTTGGGCGGGGGCGAATACAGGGGTCTCTCCGCTCCGGCCTTCGGCCTCCGGTCGAGATGACGGAGTTTTGGAGGGCCGAATGGGCAGGGGCAAATGCGGAGGTCTCTCCGCTCCGGCCTTCGGCCTCCGGTCGAGATGACGGAGTTGTGGAAAGTGGTGGGGCGAAGGCAGGGCTGGAGCGGGGCTATGAACCGGGACTATAGGACGGCGGCGTCCTGCTCGACGGCGAGGTGCATTTCGGTGGTGTGGGCTTCGCCGGGCTGGAGGGTGATGGCGTTTTCGGCGACGTTGGCGGTTTCCAGGCAGACGAACTCGCGCCAGGCGTCCGGGGGGAGGTCGGCGAGTTTGGCGGCGAGCTCCGGGCCGGGGTTCCAGGTGACGGCCGTGCGGGAGTTGGCCCTCCTGAGGCGAAGACGGCGGCCCAGGACGGAGTCATGCAGGGTAATCGGTGCAGTGGTGTTGAGGTAGGGGCGGTCGGTTTCACCGATGAAGCGGAGTTCGCGCTCGGTTTGGGTGTGCCGGGCGAAGTTCTCGGTTTTATCGAGGTATTCGGTACCGGCAAGGCCTTCGACAGTGACCCGTTCGCTGTCGCCGACGGCGAGGTAGGCGTGGAGGGCTTCCTCGTAGAAGAGGGGCTCGTTCCCGGAGTTGGCCACCGAGAGACGCAGCGTGAGGGTGGGACCGAGAATGAGCTCGAGCGCCAGCCCGAAGCCGGAGAAGCCGGCCGTCCGCATGGCGTCGGTGGCCGGGGTTTCCGGAGTCTGGTCGAGGGTGAGGGAGAGATGCAGGTCGTCGCCGGCGAGGGCGGCAAAGCGAAGGGTCCAGGGCGCGGTGCGGGCGAAGCCGTGGGAGCCCGCACCGGGTGGCGTGGGCACCGGCGAAGTGTCAGGCGAGGCGAACCAGGGAAAGACGACGGGGATGCCGCCGCGGATCGCCTTGCCCGGGGCAAAGACGGCGCGCTCTGAGAGAAACAGCACCGGCTGCTGGCTGGCGGGCTGCCAGGCGGTGAGGTGCGCGCCCTGCAGGTAAAGTTCGGCGGTGCAGGCGGGGGTTTGGACGCGGAGACGCGGCATGCCCGGGTGTGACTCGTCAAAGGCGAGCAGATCGGGGAGGCCGAACTCGGAGGTGAGTTGCGCGACGGTTTGCACGACTCGCAGTGTACTGCAGGGAAGGGCGCGGGGTTGGGGGAGAAGGGTTTGATTGAGCTGTGAGCGATGAGGTGTTGAGCGATGAGGTCGGGGTGGGCGCGTGCATCACAGAGAGTTGAGGGCTCACGATGGTGAAGGCGGTGTTGTGCGATATCGACGGGACGCTGGTGCAAAGCAACTGGCTGCATGCGGAGTCATGGCAGGTGGCCTTTGGCGCCATGGGCCTGCACCTGGAGCTGGATACGCTGCGGCGGCAGATTGGCATGGGCAGCGATGAAGTCATTCAGCTGTTTGTGCCTTGGTGGAAACGCCCGATTGTGGAAGAACCGTTGAAGGCCTTCCGTAAGCATATTTTTCAGCAGGTCTTGCGGCCGAAGATAGAAGCGTTTCCGGGGGTACGGGATTTGCTGCTGCGGATCAGAGCGGCAGGAATACAGGTAGCGCTGGCAACGTCCTCTGAGAAGGATGATCTTGAAGAAATGAAGCGTGTGGCGAACATCGAGGACCTGGTGGATACCGAGACCTGCTCCGACGACACGGCGCGCGCGAAGCCACATCCGGACATCTTTGAGGCTGCGCTGAAGAAACTGGAACTGCGATGCTCCGAGTGCATCGCGCTGGGCGACACGCCCTACGACGCAGAGAGCGCGGGCAGGGCGGGGGTGCGGACGATCGGGGTAACCACCGGTGGATGGAGCAAAGAGGACCTGCTGGCGGCGGGGTGCGTGGAGGTGTACGACGATGTGGCCGATCTGCTGGCGAACTTCGAGCGCAGCGCGCTGATGCGGACGGGGCTGCATGCGTAGGGCCGCGGGGGTGAGGGTGCTCGTGTGGCTGGGGCTGGCCGCCTGGGGCCAGTGGGCGCTGGGCCAAGTGCCGGACGCGGCGGCCGCGATCCATCAGCAGGAAGCCCACCTGGGTACGGGGCCGGGCACCGTGGTGCTGGACCACGCCTCCAGGCTGGAAACGGCGGTAACCCTGGGGGCGAGGCATGGATTGCTGATCCAGGCGCCGCTGAGTCTCGGCGGGGGCGCGGCGGTGCGGCTGATGGGCGGCAACGAGGTGCGGTGTGCGGCGCCGGTCACCGCGGACAAGGGGCTGAACCTGTTTGTCGCCGAAGGGGTGAGCGATGTGGCCGTGCACGGCTGCGCCGTGACCGTCCAGGGAGCGCCGGGTGGGGTGCTGCTGACCGCCAAGAACGCCCAGCGGGTGGTGGCCACGGGCAATCAGCTGGTGAACATGGCTATTTTCACCACCGGCAACACCGGCGGACCGCAGAGCCAGACCACGGATGTGACGTTGACGGGCAACTCCACTACCTTTCCGAAGGGAGGCGGACCAATCGGGATTTATCTCACCTATGTGCTGGGGGCAACGGTGACGGGTAACCACTTCCAGGGCACAGGGCACGGCATTGAGTGGTGGGGCGGCGATGCAAATGCCGGTTGGCACTCGGCGGCAAAGGTAAACGGCGCGGGGAAGATGAGCATTTCGGGCAACCAGTGCCTGAACGCGGGTGGAGCCTGTGTGTGGGGCTCCATGGGGGTGGATATTAAGGTGACCGGAAACACGGCGACGGGCTGCGGCGATGTGTGCTTCGACACCGAAGGCGGGGTGCGCACCCTGTTCACCGGCAACAAGGCGCAGGCGTGCGGAAACGGGTGCTATGCGGCGGAGTTCGAGTCAGAGGATGCGACTTTTAGCGGCAACTCCGGGTACGCGGATGCCAAAAGTCCGGCGCTGGCGCTGGTGCTGATCAAGCATCCGAGCGGCCGCCCCTCTAACCACGTCAGGCTGACGGTTACGGGAAACACACTGACCTGCGGCGACCTGTGCACGGCATTGTATTCCGAGGGCGAGGACGGCTTCCTGTTCGCCAACAACACGCTGACCAACGGTGTGTTGCAGTTTGTGAACTACACAAATGACGTCACGATCGGAGCCAACACGCTGCGGTTTACAGTGACGCCCGGGGCGAAGGCCGCTATTTCCGGACCGACGCTGAGCGGAGGGCACAAGAGCGAGATCTCGGATAACCGGATTTCCAATGAGGGCTCCGCACCGGCAGGCACGACGTGCATCAGCCAAAGCTGGAGCGATTACAACAGCGCCGATCAGATGCGCCTGGTGGGTAACACCTGCACCGGCTTCGGGACTGGAATTTCTACCGTGACGAACGGCGGCAACCCGGGCGCTCCACGGGCGATGTGGTATCTGGGGGGCAACCAGTTTTCCGGGACGGCTCAGGCGCAGGAGTTGGTGCATCGGCGTGCACAGGGTAATGAGAGCTATGTGAGCGGGCCGGGGCCAAAGGGGTCGTAGCGGCTGCGGCTTAGCGGTGAGGTGGGCGGGGGCGAAGACAGGGGTCTCTCCGCTCCGGCTGCGCCTCCGGTCGAGATGACGGGGTTGGGGTGGGTGGGGACGGGTGGGGCAGGGCGGGTGGTTAGTCTACGCGGCAGATGAGGCATTTTAGGTAGCGGGTTTCGGGGAGGGTTAGGATTTCGGGGTGGTCGGGGGCGGCGGCTCGGGTTTCCAGCAGCTGGACGCGGCGGCCGGCGTCGGCGGCGGCGGAGGCGAGAACTTCGGTGAACTCGGGCAGCGAGACGTGGTGCGAGCAGGAGCAGGTGATGAGCGTGCCGCCGGGGGCGAGCAGGCGCAGGGCGCGGAGGTTGAGTTCCTTGTAGCCACGCAGGGCGCCTTCGGCTGCTCGTTTGGACTTCGCGAAGGCGGGTGGATCGAGCACGATCGCGTCGAAACGGGCGGGCAGACCGGCCGGACGTCCCGGTGCTGTGGTGCGGGCGGGTTTGCCGGGGGTTGCGGCGGGACGGCTAGCCTCGTCTGAAGCCTGGTCCAGGGCGCGCAGGAGCTGGAAGGCGTCGGCCTCCAGCCAGTCGACTTCGGCTTGGAGATGGGGGTTGGCGGCGCGGTTGCGGTCGGCGACCTCCAGCGCGGCGCGGGATTGGTCCACGCCTGTGACCTTGTCGCAGACCTCCGCCAGGTGCAGGGCGAAACCGCCGTGGTAGGTGCAGACGTCCAGCGCGTGGCCGGTGAGGCCGGAACGGCGCACCCAGCCGGCGGCGGCGGCGTAGTTGAGGCGCTGATCGAGAAAGGCGCCGGTCTTCTGGCCGGCGGCGGCGTCGTAGTGAAAATGGAGGCCGTTGAGGCGGAAGCCGGTGGCGGAGGAGGCCTCGGTTGGGCCGGCGTGGAAGAGCGGGCCGGCGGGCGGCGCGGGCAGCTCTTCCAGTTCGCGGATACGGGGGTCGGGGCGCTCGATCACGGTGAGCGATTCGCCGTGCGGAGCCAGCACGGCGCGGAAGGCCTCGACGAGGATCGCGCGGACGTCGTCCTGTGCGGTGCCCTGGGTGAGCAGCTGCAGGATGACGAGGCCGGCGTAGCGATCGGCGACGATGCCGGGGGTGTTGTCGGCCTCGGAAAAAAGGAGGCGCTGTGCATCGGAGGCGGAGTCGAGCGGTGCGGTGCGGAGGCGGCGTTCGAGGGCTTCGGCGACGCGGGTGCGGAGGTCGGCGAGGTACTGCGGGCGCCCGAGGCCGGGGGTGCGAGAGACGAGGCGGAGCGCGAGCTGCGAGGGGGAGGAATAGAGCGCCGTGCCGAGCGGATGGCCGGCGGGGTCCTCGACGGTGAGGAGGCTGCCGGACGGAAGGGCGGCCTGCTCGGCTGCCGTGGCCAAGAGATCCGAGCGGTAAACCCAGAGATGGCCGGCGCGGAGGCGGTCGGCGGCGCGGCGGGTGAGGCGGAGGGGGTTGGGCACTTCTTTATTGTCGTTGAAGCGGTGAGGTGGACGGGGGCGAAGACAGGGGTCTCTCCGCTTCGGCTGCGCCTCCGGTCGAGATGACGGAGTTCGGGGTGAGGGTTGGGGTTGGCTTAGGGTAGGCGCGGGACGTTGACTTGGAGGAGGCTGGCGAGGGCGTCTATGAGGAGGTTGTGGTCTTCGCGCTGGGGCAGGCCGGAGACGATGATGCTGCCGACAGGGCCGGTGCCCTGCAAAAAGATTGGGAAGCCGCCGCCGTGAGCCGCGAAGTCGCGTTCGGGGAGGCCGTGGCGGCTTTCGAGCGTGCCGCCGTCGCGTTCCAGCTTGCGGCCTACGGCGTAGGTGGAGCGGGCGAAATGGTGGACGGTGTTGCGCTTGCGGCGGATCCAGTTGGCCTGGCCGGGCTGCGCTCCGGTTGTGGCGCAGGCAAACAGCAGGTGGCCCGCGCGCTCGATCTCCACGGTGCCGCCGGCGTTTCGGGCCAGCAGCTCGGATCGCAGCAGGGAGCCGAGCTGCCAGGCGGTGTCTTCGCTGAAGGTGCCGAAGCGCAGCTGCTCCTCCTGCTGTTCAAGCACGAGGAGATCGCTGGCGAGGTCGGCCTGTGTAGATGGGGGCGGGTTCATGGCGTTCTTTGGCTGTTGGAATTTGGCTACTCGGTCATCAGCATGACTTCCGTGGACTTGATGAGGGCGGTGACGGTGTCACCGGTTTTGATGCCCATCTCTTCCACACTTTGGCGGGTGATGACGGATTCGATCGTGTTGTCGCCCACCTTCACGGTGACTTTGGCGGTGACGGTGCCGAGGACGATGTCCTGGACGGTGCCACGAAGGTGGTTGCGGGCGGAGATCTTCTTCAGGTTCAGTTCGGGCATGGAGGTTCCTTAGGGTTTGAGTCTACGCGGGCGGTCCGGTCTGCGGTGCCGATAGGCATCGCCGCGTCATGCGGATGCGATCTTCATCACACAACGCACCATTGGATGCCGCGAAAGACGGTGAGCCTCTGGGATTTCCGGCGTGTGAACAGCGATGGGGTTTGCTGCCGTGCGTGAAGGACAGGTTTGGCGGCGGGCACGGTTTAGAGCCTTCGCGGTTGCATCTTACCGCGCAGGTGATGCTTCACCTCCCGGAGTTCCCATGCCCCCCTCGCGCACCGTTGCCCATCTTGCCCCTTTCCTGCTTGGCGTCAGCACGGGGCTTCGTTCGTTTACGCCGCTGGCGGCGGCCTCCTGGTTTGCACGCAGCGGGAAATTGCCCGTGACGGGAACCTGGGCTGCATGGATCGCGCACCCGGCGGCCACGGGTTTGCTGACCGCGGCGGCGGTGGGCGAATATATCGGCGATAAGCTGCCGAACACGTCGGATCGCACGGCCCCCCTGGGGCTGTTTGGCCGGCTGACGCTGGGTGGAACGGTGGGCGCGATCGTGGCGACAGCCTTTAAGCGGCCGCTGGCAGGCGGGATCGCGTTGGGGGTGCTGGGTTCGGCCGTTGGCACCTATGGCGGATTCTACCTGCGCAAGGGACTGAGCAAGGGTGCGGGGCTGAACGACATTCCCGTGGCCATTTCGGGAGACGCGGCCGCGGTTGCGCTGGCGGTCCGTTCCCTGCGGCGTTTGACCGCTTAGATCTTCATTACGATTCCTGATTTGCCGGCGTCCTGGATGCATCGGTGTGGCTTTGGGCTACCGGTGGGTTCGGGACGCTTTTTGTATGGGTTGCGGTCAGCTTTGAGCTGTGAGGTGTTGAGCGGTGAGGTTAGAAGCGGAAGCCTGTGTGCACCATGAAGGTACGATTGGCGGCGGTGGTGGTGAGAAAGGTGTTCGCCGTCGAGATGGATCGGCCGAAAAAGGGTGAGGTGAGCACGCCGATGGGCGGGGCCGGGCTGACGGTGTTGGTGAGGTTCTGCGCTTCCACCGAGAAGACGAGGGCGTAGCGGGGGTCCGGAGGCGGGGCGGGTTTGGCGCCCGGCGGTGGAGGCGGCGGCGGTGGACCGTCAGAGGGTTCAGCGAGGCGCGGACCGAAGTGCACGGTCTTTTGTAACTGCAGCTGCAGCGAAAGAAAACGCGGGGAGTTGCCGTAGTTGATGGGGACCAGGGCTTCGCCGGGTTGTGGAACGGTGTCGAAGTTGCCGAAGGGTGTCCTTTGGACATTCGCGGGGTTGGAGGCCGCGGTGGCGAAGGTCGGGCGGTCGTTGTAGATTGTGTCGCTGTTGTTGTCCTGGCCGGTGGTGATGTTGAACGGTGCGCCCCCGCGGGCGGCGAGAAAGGCGCCGGCGTGCACGCCCCAGACGAGATCGGCATCGACGCCGGTGAACAGGCCGTAATGCCGGTTGTAGGCGCTGCGGCCGTAGTCCTGGTGAATGTCGTAGCTGTTGGAAGCGAAAGACGTGAGGCCGCCGGTATCGGAGTTCAGCTTGGGCTGCAGAAAGAGAAACCCCCAGTACTGAATTTTTTTGGTGATGTTGATCTGGGGATTGGTGAAGAACACATTGCCGAAGGATTCGCCGCCCGAGTCGAACTGGTAGATGTCGCCGCTGCCCGCGCCGCCGGGACGGGTGCCGTTGGGCAGCGGGGCGTTGGCGTTGACCGAAACCCACTGGTGGATGCCTCGAAAGAAGAGGTAGTTGGCGGAGATGGAGCCGTACTTGCCGACGTGGAATTCGGCGGTGGCGCCGCTATCGAACTCGTATTCCGAGCGCAGATCGGGGTTCACGCGGTAGATGGTAGGAGCGCCGGCGACGCCGAGGTTCGCTCCCGCGAGTTCGGTGCCCAGTTGCGCGGGGGTCGCCGCGAAGAAGTTGGGGTTCTTGAGGGTGAAGGTCTGCTGCAGAGCGGGGTTGTTCTGCCGCACGGCGGTGATGAGGGAGAAGATCGGAAAGCGGTCATAGAAGATGCCCGCGCCCGCGCGAAGAACGACGACGGCGGGCTTTTTCTCCGTCTGGTGCACGGCCCAGGAGAGCCCGACGTGCGGCGATGGGTCAACGTGATCGGGAATGGCGGACTGGGTTTCAAAGCGGAAGCCGAGGTCGGCGGTGACGTTTTTGGTGAGCTTCCACTCGTCTTCGGCCCACAGCGCGAGGTCGCCGGTGATGACCGAGAAGGCGGCCTGGCCCCGCGTCAGCTGGAACTGTGAGGCGGAGGGCGTACCCCCCACCGATGCCGCGTACGCGCCGAGAGTATTGAAGGTGAAGGTGCCGTTATAGCCCGAGGTGGCGAGATTGGCGTCGCGATAGAGGCGGTAGCGTGCGCCGGCGCGGATGAAGTGGTTTTTGTGTTCGTAGGTGCCGTTTTCCTGGAACTCGAGGTGGTCCTGGTTATCGTGCAGGGTTTGCGCGGGGTTGCCGCCGTCGTTGACGGTGCCCTGCACGATGATCGTGGGCGCGGTGCTGAGCGGATTTTGCGCATTGCGTGTGCGCACCCATTCAAACTTGGTGTCAAGTTCCGCATGGGCGCCGAGGATTTGCGTGTTGCCCAGCTGCAGCGTGCTCGTGTTCGTGGCGGTGTTGTAGGCCTCGCTGGGCAGGATGAACTCGGAGAGACCGGCATTGGTTTGCGCGGCGCGATCGAATTCGTAGCGACCGGTGAAGGTGTTGTTGGTCGACCACTGGCGATCGAGACGGGCGGTGTAGCTGGAGGTTTCCTGCGGATCGGGCACGGCCTCCGAGACCGGGATGAGGTTCGCGCTGCTGTTGACGGTTTGCGCGTTGATGATCGCGTTGTTTTGCTGATCGTAGTAGTCGGCACTGAGAAAGAAGGACGTTTTCTTATCGAGCGGGCCGCTGAGATTGCCCTGGGTGTGCAGGCGGTAGTAGCCGGGCTCCACCTGGTGCAGGCCCGGCGTTTCAAAGTTCAGAAAGGAGTTTTGCGAGTTGAAGCCTGAGGGATCGCCGGTGATGTCGAACGAACCGTGGAGGCGGCCGGTGCCGGGTTTGGTGAAGATCTCGATGCGGCCAAAGCCGAGGCCGTCGTACTCGGCGGAAAAGGGATTCTGGTTGATTTTGATGGCGCGGATGGAGTTTTTGGGTGGAAACTGACCGCCGGTGAAGCCGTCCACGTAGATCTGCGGGGCGTGCTGGCCGTCGCCCCCGGCGAGCGCGGTGAGTTGCTGCTGAAAGGTGGCGTCGTCGTCAGAAAGATTGCTGAGCTGCTTGTCAGTAAGCGTGAGCGCGCTGCCGTTGGCGTCTTCCGCGGTGCTGGCGCCGCCATTGTTTCCATTGACGCTGACGACGGTTTGCGTGGTGGCGACGATGAGTTTGGCGTCGACGGAGACGGCGGTACCGGCGGCTTTGAGCTTGACGAGGTAGGGGT
>CAXSCE010000051.1:0-21594 GCA_964236545.1 uncultured Bryocella sp. | reverse complement strand
CCGCGCCGCTTCAGCTCTACACGGAGGTCATGCAGGCATTTGCCGGGCAGCCTGCGCCCGCCTTCTGGTATTACGGTCATGAGCATGTGGGTGCGGCGTATGCACCGCTCGCGAGCAGCGGCATCCGCTGTCGTTGTCTCGGGCATGGCGCCCTGCCATGGGGACAGGCTTCGGGTCTCGCGAGCGCGCAGGCAAGCGGCCTTGTGGAGTGGTTCGAAGATCGTTTAGCAGGCGACGCGAACGATCCCTCACGTGTTTATAACGGGTTCGTCAAGCTGGAGCTTAACGGCGCGCAGATGACGGAAACCTTTTATGACGAACTAGGCAGCGTCGCCTTTCACCGCCAGGATGGGTAGGGGCGAGCCATGCGCATGCGTAGGTTCATTATCCTTGGTGCATTTGACATCGCCGTCAATAGGAACGGATGCGAGAGCCTGCCATGCTTGTATCCAATGTGGTTTAATCCGCAGCCAAAAGTGCAGGCTATCCCTCAAATCCAGGGACTGATCTATGCGTGTTTCTCATTCCCTCCATCGTTGGATCTGTCCCGTTGACGGAAGCGCCGGTAACGGTTGAGAAGCGAGGCTGGTCCGCGGGCGCGAAGAAACACCAGGTTGCCTTCAAAGCGTTTTTCGTCAACGATGGCTTCACCGTCGAGCGATGCGAGGACCGCGCCTTCAGATTGCGGCAGCTTGAAGCGGTGCTCAACTACCGGATCAGCCGTCAGCGCGGCATCGATGGCCTGCAAGAGGTGTTCCAGGCCGGTATGCTGAAGCGCGGAAACGGAGATGGAGGCGCTGTCAATTGACTGGTGCACGACGTCCTGCGTTGGAACCAGGTCGACCTTGTTCAGCACCTGGATGACGGGTTTGGCGGCAACGTCGAGCTCGGCCAGGACTTCTTCAACCTGAGCCTTCTGCTCTTCGCGTGTAGGGCTGGAAGCATCCTGAACGTGGAGCAAAACTTCAGCCCTCTCAACCTCCTCCAGGGTCGCACGGAAGCTCGTAATCAGGGTATGCGGCAGATTGCGAATGAAGCCCACCGTATCGGATAGCAGGATCTTGCGCCGTGAAGGAAGCCGTATTTGCCGGAGTTTGGGGTCCAGCGTGGCAAACATTCGGTCTGATTCGAGCACGCCAGCTTCCGTTAGTGCGTTGAACAGCGTACTCTTGCCGGCATTGGTATACCCGACCAGGGCGACTACGGGCACCGGGACCGCTTCGCGCCGTTGCCTCTGCTGATGGCGGATGCGGCGGACAGCCTCAAGTTGAGACTTGATGTGATCGAGCCGTAAATCAATCTTGCGGCGATCGGTCTCGAGCTGGGTTTCGCCCGGGCCGCGGGTACCTATACCGCCGCCAAGCTGGGACATGGCGCGGCCGCGGCCGGCAAGGCGGGGTAATTGGTACTCCAACTGCGCGAGTTCCACCTGCAGCTGACCCTCGCTGGTCCTGGCATGGCGCGCAAAGATGTCGAGGATGAGCTGCGAGCGGTCGATCACGTGACAGGGAAGACGGGCTTCAATGTTGCGTAACTGCGAAGGGGAGAGGTCGTGATCAAAGAGAACCAGCGAGGCATTCGTGCTGGCCACGACACCCACAATTTCGTCCAGCTTACCTCCACCGACCAGGCTGGAAGGATCCGGCTTGCCGCGGCGCTGGACGAGAGTGGCTGCGATCGTAGCACCAGCAGATCGGGCGAGCTCCTCAAACTCCCTGCGGTTGGCGTCGAGGTCAGGATGCCCTGCGACCACATCCGGGTAAGCCGCTTCGCCAGCAACGAGGGTCGCCGCGGCCCGAGCTTCACGGGCGGCTGCAGTCAGCTGCTTGCGCTCCCGAAGCTCGCCGGTAAGCTCGACCACCACGAGTACGGCGAGCTCCTGCTGCGTTTGCGACGTACGCAGTTCGCGGGCAAGCAGTGCGGCGTCCTGGGCCGCTCTTGCCGCGGCGAGGCTCCCGCGAACTGCATTCCCGCGGTTGCGGCGCGATTTACCCTGGTCCGGATGAACTGGGGTCGAATTTCCTTTGTCGGTCACGCTACTCTTTTCCACGAACTGAAGGATCGTTCCGTCCTGTATCCGATTGCAGCCCGCTACGCCGGAATACCTGCCGCGCTCTCCGGTTCCACGCGCTCGCGATCGTTGCGCTGCGCCCGGTATTTGATTGCCTCCTCATAGGCCTTCAAACGTGACCGCATGACGCCCCCGAGCGGTTGATGCGCCAACAGTGCGTGCCAGGGACTGAAGCTGACGCGCTCGTCAACATAGGTCTGCCGTGCGTCAGAATACGACTCCTGCGCCGGAACGACGATGCGGGCAACGGTCTGCCACGGGCTCTCATCCTCCGGCCACTCCCTGCTGGCGTCTTCGATCGGGAACTTCTTCTCGCCTTCGGCAATGCCGGGTTCATCGAGCGCGAGCTGCACCTTTACGTCCCACACGGCCTCGTTATCGCGCATGAATCTCTGGATCAGCAGTTCAAGCGCGTTGTAATCGTCCAACTCGATGCTCTTGCCGACAAGTGCCTTCAGGTTCTCGCTGCTGGGCGCGATGCCAACCTTGCCGACATGGTCGCCGAAGCGCAGCGGCGCAATGGTGCTGAACGCCTCGCCAAGCGGATGCGTGGCAGGCGCGCCGATGCCTTCCAATGTGGCGCTGGGCAGGTGAACGGCCTTGAGCACCGCGTTCGCCGCACGGGCCGCCGTACTGATGACCTCCTTGCCCCCTTCGCCGATCTCAAGCCCCTGATCGAACTGCTTGATCTGCTTCAAAAAGCCGGCGGGATCGGGTGCCGAGAACTTGTTGCCGTTGATCATGACCAAATCCTGCGTAAAGGCGCCGGAGTGGTTCGGTGTCTTCTCCCCCGGCACGCCGATGAACTTGATCGCCAGCCCACGCGGGCTTGACACCTTGTCCGTAAGCATGTCGCCAGGGTTGGTGGAAAAACGCATAAGGGCCGGGTACTGTGCCGGCTTTGCGAACAAACCCTGAGCAAGGTGCGGAGGCAGGTTGGGCAGCACCTCCAACGTGCCGAGTAAGATACCGTGACTCTTCGCATGAACCGGCCGATAGGCGTGCCGGTAACGGCTCGCCATCCTGCGGGTGATGTGCTGCATGGTGCGAGAGAGTTCATCGAAGATGACGTGCTCATCGGGCTGCGGCTGTTCCACGCTGGGTGAATACTTCAGGTACTGCTTCGATTCAGGCATGAAGAAACTCCTTTACGGACGAACCAACAAAAAGAATGAAGGAAAGCCGGGCGTCGGTCAACGATACAGGGGCAGCACAAGTCCGACGCGGGCGGTGAAGTTGTTCAGGTCTCCGCTGGCTGCGTAGGTGCGGACATACTCACCTGGAATGAAGAGGAAGCTCATGTGCTTATTGATCTTGAACGTGGCCCCACCGCCTACGGCAAAGGCAGGTGAATCCGAGATGGTACCGCTTTTGGAATCGCGAACGATCCCGGCGTCACCGAAGGCGAAGGGCGACACCTTGGCCTTTGCCTTGGCCGTGAACAGAAAGCCTCCGAGCCGGCTCTGCACGTTCTCGTGTGCTCCAGAGGAGGTGTTGTAGGACTGCGTAAAATCAGCAAACACAGCCAGCCATGGCTTCACGTTGTACTGTGGAATACCGTAGAAGCCGTGAAGATGAAAGTTCCATGGACCTGCCGGTGCCGTCTCGGAGGCCAGATAGATGTACCCGAATGTAACCGCTCCGACGGGTCCCTTCTCGGGCGCGTTCTTTTGGACAGAAACGGGTGCATCCTGTGCGTGCATCAGAGCGCAACAGGACAGAAGTGGCGTCAACATCCACTTAGACATGAGAATCCTCAACGAAGACCGGCTTCAAGAAAGAGTTTCACTGCAGTTGATGAACAGAAGCGGGGCTGCAAACCTATGCAGCCCCGTTTGGGTACACTATGCGTTTGGGGAAAGGATGACCTTCGTCCAGCCCGCATCGCGGTTGTCGAAGTGCTTATAAGCATCCGGCGCCTGGTCCAACGGCAGCTCGTGTGACACGATGATGCCGGGGTCGGCCTTGCCTACATGGATAAGGTCGCGAAGGCGGCGGTTGTAGTGCTTTACGTTGCACTGCCCCGTGCCGATCTTCTGGCCCTTGAACCAAAACTTGCCGAAGTCAAAGGCAATCTGGCCCTTTTCCGCGAGATCATCGCTTGCTCCTGGGTCCTTGGGAACGAAAACACCGACAACGCCGATCTGCCCGGTTGCCTTCACCGCATCCACCAGGGAGTTCATCACCAGGTTCGGTACTTCTTTGCCCTTGGCATTATGGCACTGGTAGCCGATGCACTCGGAGCCGCAGTCCGCGCCGTAGCCGCCGGTAAGCTCGCGAATCTGGTCGCCGATCTCACCATTCATCGTGTCAATCGGCGTAGCGCCGATCCGTCTTGCCAGCTCCAGCCGATCCTTTTTGCCATCCACAACAAAGATTTGACTCGCGCCTTGAATGCGGGCGGACATTGCCGCCATCAGTCCAACAGGGCCAGCACCATAGATCACGATCGACTGGCCGGGCTCGAGGTTTGCCAAACGGGTGGAATGCCAGCCGGTAGGAAAAATATCCGAGAGCATTGTGTAATCGCGATGCTTCTCCTTCGCGTCCGGCGGAAGCTGCAGGCAGTTGTAGTCTGCGTAGGGAATGCGCATGTACTGCGCCTGGCCACCCTCATACGGTCCCATGTCGGCAAAGCCGTACGCTGCACCTGCCATGCCAGGCATCACAGATTTATCCGAACAGGTAAGGCAGAAGCCGGAGAAGCCCCGCTCGCAGTTGGCGCAGAAGCCGCAGCCCACGTTGAAGGGGATGGAGACCATGTCTCCTTTCTTCACGGTGTCAACGGCGGAACCAACCTCGATGACCTCGCCCATATTCTCGTGACCGAGAATGCGGCCGGACTTCATGTCAGTGCGGCCTTCGTACATATGGAGGTCGGAGCCACAGATGTTTGTGGTCGTGAGCTTCAGGATGATGTCAGTCTGCTTCTGAAGCTTGGGATCCGGGACGTTATCGACGGAGACCTTCTTCTTACTGTGATAGACCAGGGCCTTCATCTATTTCTCCTTAAGGGCGCGCGTCAGTGCCGGAACGAACTCGGCAGTGCGGATGGAATGTGGTTGTTTGCATCACGCTCACATCTACAGCGATCGATCAGCCGTAGTCCGAGTGGCGTTATAACCCTTTGATGCTGCCAGGCAGCGTATCGATTTCATCCTGCCAGGTCTCGCGGCACAGACTGACCAGATCACCCCCGGGGAAGCTCCCAAACCGCGAGACTTGACGGGTTCCGGCCCCCTAATCACCTTTGTGCGCCCGATTGCCCCAAGGCTCGGGTCGGAATACAAAGGAAGCTCACTAGAAGGGGTACACAGCATGATTCTTTGCTGACGGGCGAAATAGTGCTCGTCTTCTCGCATGACAGCATCCGTCCACCGGCAATGAACACCCGCTATCGTCGCCGCTTCTTCGTGACAGGTCATTGCTGCCCCGTTGCTAGTGAAGCGGCGTAGAGCCCACTTTGACCTTTCTCATCAGGGCGACAAGTGGAACCATGCACAGGGAAGAGATCGCAAAGAACTGGATGATATCGACATAGGCGAGCAGAGTCGACTGGGTGTTCAGCTGGCTATAAAGAGCTGTCATGGCTCCCGTCGCGGCTCGTGTGCTGTCTGCACCGTTGACGCAAAGGTAGCCCTGTACTGCAGCAAGACTGCTTCGCAAAAGGCTCTCGGTTCCTGTCAAATGCGCGCCCAGGTAGCTCTGATGGACCTGTGATTGTCTGGCGAGTATGGTGGCAACCAGAGCTGTGCCCACCGAACCACCGACATTTCTGGCGAGATTGGTAAGGCCCGCAACATCTCCGTTCTTTTCCTGGGGAACGCCTTCATAAGAAAGTGTCTGAATGGGAATAAAAAGAAAACCCAGCCCAAGAGCCTGTAGGCAACGCAGCTGCGCGACGTAGCCAGCATCCATCTCCAGATTGATGGACATCATGTGGAAAAGCGCGAGAGCCGTGATGAAGAATCCGAAAGCTAGCAGATAACGGGCGTCGAACCTCGCGATCAGGGCGGCCACCACGGGCATGGTCACAAGCGTAGCCACACCACCAAGCGAAAGCGCAATCCCCGCGTCTGTGGCCGTGTAGCCCAAGAGCGATTGCAGAAGTTGCGGGATAAGAATCGTCGTGCCGTAAAGGCCAATGCCGAGAACAAACATCATGCCGAATGACAATGTGAATGTGCGGTTGCGGAACAAGCGTAAGTCGATCATGGGCTTTGTGCCACGGCGGCTCAGGGCAAGCTCCCAGACGATGAGGGCGACCATGCTGAGCACGCAAACCACGATGAAGCTGACGATGAACGGCGAACCCAGCCAATCGTCTTCCTGCCCTTTATCCAGCACCACTTCAAGCGATCCGAACGTCAAGGCCGTAAGGGCAAAACCGATGTAGTCCACCTTGAACGAACTGCTGCGCGCCGCTTTCACCTGAACTGCAAAGTAAGGCGGATCCTCGACAAACGTGTTCGAAAGATAAAGCGACAAAACCGCAACCGGAATGTTGATAAAGAAGATCCATCGCCAGCTGAAATGATCCGTGATCCAGCCGCCGACCAAAGGACCGATTGCCGGCGCAGTGACAACAGCAAGACCGTAGAAAGCGAAAGC
This sequence comes from uncultured Bryocella sp., assembly GCA_964236545.1. Lineage (GTDB taxonomy): Bacteria > Acidobacteriota > Terriglobia > Terriglobales > Acidobacteriaceae > Granulicella. The sequence goes on along the minus strand of CAXSCE010000051.1, from coordinate 14,912 downwards.
CTGACCCAATTCAGCGGGTTCGAAGGTGTCGGCAAGAATGGCCTGTTCTGAGGTAGCCAGGCCGCCTCCGCCAAGACCCTGCAGAACCCGGAAGAAGAGCAGGGTGGGCAGGTTCGGTGCAAGGCCGCACAGCAGTGAACTGATGCCGAAGATCGCGACACACGACATATAAAAGCGCTTGCGGCCGAAGAATGCCGCGAGATACCCACTGGTCGGCAGCACGATCGCGTTGGCAATGAGGTAGCACGAGATCACCCAGGTCGCTTCCGTTTGACTTGCCGAAAGAGCACCCGCAATGTGCGGTAGAGCCACATTTGCGATGGAGGTGTCCAGTACCTCCATGAAGGTGGCAAGGGTCACCGTGAGGGCAATGATCCAGCGAAGATGCTTTGGATGTGGAATACAGATTCCCCTTCTGGCTGCGCAGAACTCTTCGACAAACACAGCAAGTGCAGGCCTAGATCGGACGAGCCATCGCGACGATAAACGGAAACATGACGGAGGGGACGTGGGGAGGATTGAATCGGTCAAGCTCGGTGATGTTGAAGCCGGCTCGGGCGAGTGTCCGCAGAGAGGCGCGGTTCGGGTGGCAGCCGCCCACAAAGAGCTTCCAGAAGGGAACGGCCATGTTCTGCGCCATGCCCTTTAACCCCGTGGCCTCGTTGCATATGTGTTCCACAAGCAGGAGTGTGCCGTCAGGTCGCAGAACGCGGCGCAACTCCCTGGCCGCCTGCTCGGGGTCGTCAACAGAGCACATGACGAGCGTGCTGACGGCGGTATCGAAGCTCCCATCAGCGAAAGGCAAATGCTCAGCCGCGGCCTGGACGACCTCTACCGGTACTTTGGCCAGGGGAACGCGTCGGTGAAGCCGCTTCAGGTACGCGGGGTCGGGCTCGCAGGCGACCACTTTCTCCACGTCACGGTAGTAAAGCAAGTTCATTCCAGTGCCTGCGCCGATTTCGATGACCTTACCGCGCGCCTCAGCAATGGCCAGCGCGCGTCCCTTGCCGAGCCAGGTGCGCTCTGCTCCCCGGTTGTAACGGTCATAGACAGATGCGTAGATGGGATGGGTGCGGACACGTTCGCTCATGGGTATGCCTCCTGAAATCGTTGTGCAAGGAGCACGCTGCGCAGCCGTGCAAGCAGCCGGTCTGCCTGCTCCTGAGTGATTGCCGCGGGATCGTGTAGAACGGTCAGCCGCACTGAATTGCCGTTGCGTCGAACAACTAGCAGCAACTCCACGGGCAATTCAAAGCGTCTGCCCAGAAAGTCGTCGTCAAATGGATCCGTACGTTGGACCTGACAGTGGGGCAACGACAAGCCACGAGCCGGTGAGAGCAGCTCAACGCCAACAAACTGCGATTCCGTCATGAACGACATGAGATCCGGAATCTCTTCACACATAGCAAGCAAGGGCACCTGTCCATGCGAGAGCGCCTGGCGAACACCGGTGGACGCACGCGCTATAATCTCGCTGAGTTCCTCGGCCGGATCCACCGACAAACGCAGCAACATGGGATTCAACATCAGGCCGACCATGCGATCCAGTTCCGGTGAATCCCGTGCCGCATTCAGGGTCAGCAAACGCACGTCCGTGGCCCCGCTGTCTTCGGCACGCAGGTAGGCCAGCGCCGCCACTACCGTGGAGAACAACGTGGCACCTGAACTACGCGCCAATTCCAGCAGCGTGTCAAATTCCTCGCCTGTCAGATCGAGGCTGTGTTGCTGCGTCGGCAGCGGGACCAGAGCTTCGCCCAACGGACTGAGGCTGGATGGTTCAACGCCTCGCACCTGCTGCTCCCAGTAGCGCAGGGCCGATTGATAGGGCTCCATCGAACGCCAGTCGAGATCAACAAAAAACTGCTGGTCCATGCGCTGCACAAACCTGCGGTAATTCGGTGGCGGCCGCAGCGTATGAGGCCGTCTTGTAAGTGCGGCTTCATAGAGCTCCTCAAGTTCCGACTCCAACACATCGATCGACCAGCCATCGGCGACGATGTGGTGCACTCTCAGGATCAGCAAATGCTCTGTCTCCGAAGTCGTGCTGAGCTGTGCAGTGAACACCCGGCCAAGCGCTGGATCGAGAGGCAAGCGGGTGTCGTTCTGTGCTGCCGCTCGCAACGCCGTATCAGGATCTGGTCCTTCCGCCGGAAGCTTCACAAGAAGATGCGGTAGGGCGGGCAGCACGGTCTGTAGCCCTTCAAATGCATCGAGACGCACGCTGGTTCGCAAGGCCTCATGACGTTCTACAAGCTGGTCAATCGCCTCGCTCATCGCCTGCGCGTCAAGCCTTCCGCTGATGCGGTAATGCACCGCCAAGGCAAAGTCAGGGTGCTTGGAACTTCCTGGCCGGCGATAATGATCCAGATACCAAAACACGGTCTGCGCGCTTGTAAGCGGAAGTGGGACACCTGCTTTATCCGCTTGCCCCGGCACTACAGCAGGCGCGTCGAGATCGTCCGCAGTAGATTGTGAGCGTGGTGAGGCGGCTTCAACCACGCGAGCCAGGGAGCGGATGGTTGGCGCGGAAAAAAGCACACCTGCTGGCAGGGAAACATGGAGCAGTTCGCAAAGTTGCACTGCGCACGCCGCGGCCAGCAAGGAATCTCCGCCAAGCGAAATGAAGTCCTCGTCAATGCCGATCTGCTCGACACCTAGAAGGTCTGACCACACGGCGGCAACTGCTTTTTGCGCATCGGTCTCCGGTGGGTTGGGAGCCGTGCCCGTTCGAAGGCTTTCCGGCTGAGGGGACGGCAGCGCCGCCGTGTCGACTTTACCCTGGCGCGTCATGGGCAGAGAAGACATCACGACATAGGCGCCCGGTCGCTCCTGTGGCGCAAGCGTGTGGTCGGCGAAGCGGCGCAACTCCGGCACAATGCTCGTGAACGCCGCCGTATTGAGGCGGTGAGTCGAAGGATCGGTGATGAGGCGCCCCGCGGTCTTAGAGGCATGGGGCGAATCGAAGCGGGGGAGCAGAACACTGCCTGAAGACTCCTCGGCGAGCCGGGGATAGAATACAGCGTCGAAAGCCCCGGCAGGGTGCGCCGCACTTCGGTCGAGATAGAGCTCAAGCCCGCAGAGTCCGGCTATGTCAAACAGAGTTTCCGGATGCACCGAGCGGACTTCGTGTTCTTCACGCAAATTGCGCAGGCCGGCCACGGTAAGAGGCGAGTCGTCGTTTGCTTTACTCGCTTGCAGATATGCCAGCACGGCACTTACGCCGGCCGTCCGTGCGTTGGGGACTCTGCGGATACCCAGCGGCTCGTGGCAGTCGCGAAGCAAAAATCGCAGTGCGGCCAGATCCCCAACATCACTTGACCATTCCAGCCACTGCGGCACGTCGAAGCGAGTGACGGAGGCTGCCTTGTGCACGATCGCATCGAAGCGGAAGTCGTTCATCTCATTGCGCTGCCAGCCGCGCCGTGGACGCAGTTCCACTTCGACGTCCTCGTCTGGAAGAACATCACGCAGCTGTGCAAACCAGCGAGGCGAAATGACCAGCTGCGTCTCGTGATCTACACGATCCGTCACCTGCTTCAGAACCGCGGCGGCGGTTGTCTCCGGAACCAATCGCGCAAGCGCAATGGCCGTGTGGAACTCCGGTAGCAGGCTCAAGTCCCGAACGTCGCCGATGATCGCGCGTCCGTCTTCGCGCAGTGCTGCCAAGGCGCCAGAGACCACTCGAACGAGGTAATCCGGATGAGGAAAATACTGACTCACCGAATTCGACACGACCAGGTCAAACTGCTGTTGCTGGAAGCGGCTGACATCCGCGGCGTCGCCCTTCTGCAGTTGAACCTGAGAGATGCCCGCGCGCTCCACGGCGAGTTGCAGGTTTTCCAGAGTGCGTTGCGATACATCGAGCCCAACGTAGCGCTTGCACTGCCGCGCAACCCGCAACAGGGGAAGCCCGCTTCCGCAGCCAAGGTCGAGCACCGCGGAGGGCGCCTGTTCACTCAGGAGAGCGACCGTGCTTCCCACCCACTCCTCCATCTCTTCCGCGGAAAGCGGCTCACCCGTGTAGCTGCTGTTCCATCCGCTGATGTCGAAGTCGGTGCCCTTGGCCGCGGCTCCGGACGCAACCTCATCCACAACGCGGGTCCAGGTCTCGCGCAGCTGTGTTGCCACGGAGCCTTCCTCCACCTGAGGCACCACGTACGCGGTCAACACCTGGCCCATCAAGCCGGCCCGTTCCCTCATAGCCAAAGCAACCTCGGCAACGCCGGCGTGCGTTGCCAACTTGCTGCGCACCCCCGCGAGGTCCACGCGGAAGCCGCGAATCTTTACCTGCTCATCCAGCCTGCCCGAAACAAAGTATTGCCCGTCCGCATCCTGCCAGGCGCGGTCCCCGGTGCGATACATGCGTTTGCCCTCATGGTTGGGATGAGCGACAAAGCGCTGTGCTGTGAGCTTGGCATCATGCGGGTAACCCTCTGCCACCTGCACTCCCGCGATAGCCAACTCACCCACCGCGCCTGCAGGGAGACAACCTCCGTTGTGATCGACTACCAGCAGCTCGACATTGGCGATCGGTGTCCCTATCGCGACCTTGTCGCCGGCCCTGAGTACCGCGCTGGCACACCACACGCCAGCCTCGGTGGGGCCATACTCATTGACCAAGGCAACGTGCGGCAAGAGCTTGTGATGGCGAATCACCAATGCTTCGCTGCATGTTTCTCCCGCCACAACAACCGTGTGGAGAGCGGTCTCGACCCGTGACAGCCCATCCAGGGCACGGCTGTAAAGGGTAGGCGTGAGCAGCGTATGCGACACGGGCGATTCACGATCCGTTAGTGCAATGCGCAAGCGTGCGAGCAGGGCGGCGGGGTCTTGCGGCGCCAACTCCAGCGTGCCTCCCTGGCTCAGGGTCCACCACATGCCCGCAAGCGACGAATCGAAGAACATGGGTGAAACCATGAGGAAACCGGTAATGGGTTGCTTGTACCGGTCCCAGCGTGCCAGTGTGGAGTTCGCAATCGCCGCGTGACTGACCAGAACGCCCTTCGGTGTTCCAGACGAGCCGGAGGTATGAATCACATAGGCGCCATCATGCGGGAGCAACTCCACGCAGGGCGGCTCGGCTGGAAGATTGGCGATCTTGGCCAACGTCTCGGCATCATCAAGAACAATGCCGATGCCTTCGGCCGCCGCAAGACAGGCAGCTATCTCCGCTTGGTAGCCAACGAACCGCACCGGTGATTCGCCGCGCAACATGCCACGGAGAACCGAGGTGGGATAGGTTGGATCGACCGGCACATAGATTGCCCCAATGCTCAGGATCGCCGCCTGCGCGACCACGGCATCGATCCCGCGAGGAAGGCAGGCCGCGACCCAGCTTCCCTTGGCGCAGCCGTCTTGAAGCAGGTACTGCGCCAGGCGATGGACGGCCGCGAGGAACTCGCTGTACTTCAGAACGCCACCAGGGTCTTTGACGGCAGGCTTCTCTGGGTGCGCGAGAGCGGCATTACGTAGAAGTTCAGGCAGGTAGGGGATCATCGTTTACCTCCGGCCGGGGTGCCACCGATATAGAACGTTTCATTGCACGAACCGCCTGGCCGACGCGAGCCGCTTCCAAACCATGCTCCCGAATATCACCCTGCAGCGAAGGCCGGCCCACGATGAACAGGCCAGGGCAGCCCGCCAGCGGTGCACCCCAAGCCTTGGGTTGTCCTCTCTCGTCGAGTACATTCAGCTCAGAGAGCAGTGTCGGAAAGCTGGGCTTGTATCCCGTAGCCAGAATGAGCGTGTCCGGCTGCAGCGTTCTGCCGTCGCTTAGCTGAACCTCTCCGCGGGTCGCGTATACCGCTTCCGGCACAACCGTGATGCGTCCTTGGCGAACCGCCGCAGCGAAACCCCGTTCGGCGATGGGCGCGGCGCCTGTCTGGCGAAACTTCGTGTGTGACCCAAGCTCGGGAAGGGTCAGACCGAACTTGGCAAGATCATGGTAAAGGGACCAGTGACTTGCACGGCTGACGGCGTCCCAGATGGGATCCGGCAACGCGGCGGCGAAGACGCTTACACGGTGCGTCGAAAGGCCAAGCGTACTGCTCTTCACCAGCAAAGGAGAGGTCCGCACCGAAAGCCACACCTTGTCTACCTGCGTGCTGAGTTCGGTGGCAATCTCAGTGGCCGAATTTCCCGAGCCCACCACAAGCACACAGCGTCCTGCGACATCCTCCGTCCCCTGATAGCTTGCCGTGTGCAAGACCGTGCCGCTGAAACCGTCGCTCCACGACGGAATAATCGGAACGGCTGCGTTTCCGGTAGCCACCACAAGAACATCCGCGGTGAACCTGCCTTTATTGGTCTCGACGATCCAGCCCTCCGCTCCCCGGCACACCCGCAGCACAGAGGTGCCGGTGCGTACCTGGAGATGGTGCTGCTCTGCATACCCGCGGAGATAAGCTGCGAATGTTTTTCCCGAAAGCCAGGCTCCATGGCGGCGCTCGATCGACGTGCCCGGCAAACCGGAAAAGGCGCGCACCGTGTTTAGCCGCAGGGAGCGGTAGCGGCCTTCCCAACTGGCGCCTGCGCTGTTGCCGCGCTCCAGCACCGTGACTTTCAGGTTGCTTTTCAGCAGTTCATACGCGCTTGCCAAGCCGGCCGAACCGGCACCGATGATGACAGCACTTCCACCCCGAAGATCGTTCATGCGCATACCTCCAGTTCATTTGCCACAGGGTTGCTAGCCACGAAGGCGCTTACCTGCATGCAGTACCGCAGGTGCTCTCTGCCAATCGGGAAAGGGGCGGGAAAGCCGGAGAGCAGCTTCCACATCGCCGTGGTATCAAACCGCGAGCGATGATAGGTGTAGGGAAGAAAGCCGGTCATGCGCCGGTAGAACAACTTCTCGGAATCGGTTGGATCCGCGGGTTTGGCCGGCACCATACGCATGCGAATGGGCGAAACATCCTCAAGCGCGGCTGAAATGCAACGCACCGGGACATCGTTGTCATGCACCACGTGAACGACCTCCACACCGGACGTGATCTGCTCGGCAATCCGCAGCATGGCCTCGGCTGCCCAATCCACCTGCACCACATTCAACTGCGCCCGTGGATCGGCCCCAAGCCGCACGGGCAGGCGAGACGCCAGATTGGAACGACGTCCTGTAATGCCCGCGACAACGAGGCTTACGGTGTGCATCGTGTGCTCCGGCAGACCTTCCAAAGAACCCGCACCCGGCACCAGAATGCTCGGCCGCAGGATCAGAGCAGGCCTGCTGCCGGCTGCAGCCCAGCGCCTTACAATCGCCTCGGCCGCATGTTTAGAACGTTCATACACGTTCTCAAATTCGGTCATGTCTGCGCTCTTTGCCTCGCAGACCAGAGCATCGCGTGTACGCCCCGCCACAAACGCAGTGCTGATGTAACGAAATGGCACATGCGGGGGTGTACCCTCCGTCAACTGCAGCACGTTTTCTGTGCCGACGACGTTGGTAGTCCACACCTGTTCATCGCGGCCATCCAACATGACGGTCGCAGCAACGTGCCATACCTCCTCTACATCAGCAAGAGCTGCGTGGACCTCGGACGGAGTTAAGCCAAGCATGGGTAGACTGATGTTCGTGTTGAAAACCCTGACCATGTCTTCAAGCCGGCGGGGCAACCTCTTCAGGTCGCCCGAGCCAATCAGGAAGCGGCGTACGCGTTCAAGCGCGGGCAGTCCGCCCGCGTGGGCAAGCAGCGTAACCTCTCTGCCGGACAGCAGAAAGCCGCGCAGCAGATGCAGACCAAGAAAGCCTGTTCCGCCCGTCATCAGTACGCGTCCACGCTCGTCGCGCTCTGGGGAGATGGCCGTTTTAAGCGCCTCTCGAAGGGAGGACATCTTTCCTTCAGCGAAGGAAGTGGCCAGGGAAGTATTGTTGTCTGTGATACCGCTCTGCCCCTCGAAGGGAGTGGCTTCCCACATCGTCTTGCTCTCACACCGGGCCTTGTCCATTCCTGAACGCTATACGGCAGCGACGCACGAAGTGTCACCTGCTTGTCACCTCTTTGTCATTCCAGGGTGAACGACCTGCTGATGTCACAACCACGTGAAATGCCCTTCTTACAACCCAGCAAACAGATGTCCACGCGTGTCATTGGCAGCATGCAACGCACGACTTCGCGAGGCCTTCACAGCGCAAGATCCCTTGCGTTAGCAGGTGTGTGCACTGCGCTCTTTGTGGTTGACACCGTTGATCGCAGCGCCCGTTCCGATCGGTAAACGCTCCCTTCCGAAGATGGGCCGCAACCGTAACGCACGCATGGGTACAGCGAGCAGCCTTCGCTCGTTTCTGCTTGCCTGACAAGAAATAGGGTGAACTCGGTGATACGATTTCGCTACAGCGCTTGATCCGCTAATTGCGACCTCACACAGACAGCGATCTCAACCTGATCGCATACTCAGGCTGCCCCGCCCGCGCCGGTAGCCCTCGCAGGACCTTGCGTTTCCACATCAGCTGTGCAGCCGTGTCCGGCTCGTAAGGAGAGAGTATGTGGTTGGTCCGAGTCGCGCTGCAGAGGCCGTACACGTTCGTGATTGTGGCGCTTCTGATCCTGATAGCCGGCCTTACCTCGGCTGCGACCACGCCGACTGACATTCTGCCGGAGATCAATATCCCTATCGTCAGCGTTATCTGGACCTATAACGGTCTGGATGCGGACGATATGTCCAAGCGGATCGTTGGCATCTGTGAGCGCGCACTCTCCACCACCGTCAACAACGTGCAGCACATCGAGTCGCAGTCCTACTCGGGTGTGGGCGTGATCAAGATCTACTTCCAGCCCAGCGTGCAGATTGATCTGGCCATCGCGCAGGTCACCGCTTTAGCGCAATCGGTGCTGCGTCAGATGCCGCCTGGTATTCTGCCGCCGCAGATTCTAAAGTACGACGCTTCCAGCGTACCCATTGTGCAGCTCAGCCTCGGCGGCCAGGGCCTCTCCCAGCAAACGCTCTACGATCTCGGCCAGAATTTCATTCGTCCGAAGCTCGCTACGGTGGAGGGCGCGTCCATTCCACTTCCTTACGGCGGGGTGCAGCGTGCCGTGATGGTTGACATGGAACCGACGCAGTTGGCGGCCCGGCACCTTACCGGGGCAGACGTCTCAGCCGCCCTGAACAACCAGAATGTCATCCTGCCTTCGGGAACAGAAAAGATCGGCGATCGCGAATACATCATCGGCAGCAACAGCAGCCCAGGCTCCATTGCCGAGTTGAACGACCTGCCGATCCGTGCGGTGGACGGTACCGTCGTCGTGATGAAGGACGTCGCCTGGGTGCATGACGGCTCCACTCCGCAAACCAGCCTGGTCAAGAACAACGGGACAGCGGGCGCGCTGCTGACCGTGATCAAGAACGGCAACTTCTCCACCCTCACCATCGTGAAACAGGTCAAAGCCGCTTTGCCGAGGATCAAAGCTGGCTTGCCCGCAGCACTGACGATCACGCCCATCTTTGATCAGTCAGTGATCGTGCGCGGCTCCATCAAGGATGTCGTGCAGGAGGCCGTGACCGCCGCCGTGCTGACCGCGCTCATGATCTTGGTCTTCCTCGGCAGCTGGCGCAGCACACTCATTGTCTGCACCTCCATTCCCCTCGCCATCTTCTTCTCGCTTTCGGTGCTCTCCGCGCTGGGGGACACCATCAATGTCATGTCGCTGGGCGGACTTGCGCTCGCCGTCGGTATCCTGGTGGATGACGCCACCGTTGAGATCGAGAACACACATCGCAATCTCGGCGAGGGTAACAAGCCTCTCGCCGCAGCCATCCTGGATAGCGCGCAACAGGTGGCCGTGCCCGCGTTGGTTTCTACCCTCTGCATCTGCATCGTGTTTGTGCCGGTAACGCTGCTCTCGGGTGCGGCCAAATTCATCTTCACTCCGCTGGCGCTTGCCGTTGTCTTTGCGATGATTGCGTCCTACCTGCTCTCACGCACGCTGGTCGCCACCATGATGCACTTTCTCCTGCCTGCGGAGGTTTCGCTCTACCAGGGTGGCCCGGAGTCGCCAACCAGCCGCAGCGTGATCTGGCGATGGCACAAGCGCTTCGAGCGCCATTTCGAAAACTTCGGCAAGCGCTACACCAGCCTGCTGACCTGGGCGCTCGCCCACCGTGCCGCGGTTCTGATTGGCTTTGCCGCGACGGCGGTCCTTTCCCTTTTGCTCGTACCGGTCATCGGCGAAGACTTCTTCCCCTATGTCGATTCCGGTCAAATGGAATTCCACGTCCGTCCACCCACAGGCACCCGCATCGAGGTCGCCAGCCAAATCTTCACGCGCATTGACGCCGAGCTTCGGCGCGTCATCCCGAAGGATCAACTGGCAACCATCGTCGACAACATCGGCTTGCCGCCCGGTGGGATTAACCTGGCGTTCACCGCAACTGACGCCACCAGCAATGGCGACGGCGATGTGCTGGTCGCCCTGACCCCCAAACACAAACCCACACAGGAATGGATGGAGATTCTCCGCAAGGACTTGGCCGAGAAGTTCCCTCAGGAGACCTTCTTCTTCGAGCCGGCCGACATCACCAACCAGACGCTCAATTTCGGCCTCCCCGCGCCTATTGATGTACAGGTGCGAGGCAAGGACGCCGCGGCGACTTATGCCATTGCTGCCGGCATTCGCGACAAGGTGAAGAACATCCCCGGCGCGGTTGACGTGTTCGTGCAGCAGGAGGTGGATGCACCCAAGATCAACGTGGACATCGACCGCCTCAAGGCTGAGGAACTCGGTCTAACCACCAAGGATGTGGGAAGCAATATGCTGCTTGCTCTTTCCGGCAGTGGGCAGGTCGCACCCAACTTCTGGCTCAACCCGAAGACCGGCGTTGAGTACCCCGTCCTGGTCCAGACGCCGCAATCCAAGCTGGATACCCTGGGTTCGCTCGACCGCATTCCGGTCAACGCCACAGACACGGACGGCGATCAGATCCTAAGAAACGTCTCCCAGACGACGCGCACTTATTCGCCGCTGACAGTCTCGCACTATGACAATCAGCCGGTCATGGATGTCTTTGCAAGCACCGGCCGGCGGGATCTGGGCGGCGTCTCGCGCGATGTCGAAAAAGTCATAAAGGAAGCCTCGCAACACCTGCCGCCGGGCACGGAGATCGTCATGAGCGGGCAGGTGCAGACCATGAACGACTCCTTCCTTCACCTGGGCATCGGTGTGGTTGCGGCGGTGATCTTTGTGTACCTCCTCATGGCGCTCAACTTTCAGTCCTGGTCGGACCCTTTCATCATCCTCACCGCGCTTCCTGCCGCTTTTTCCGGCATTCTGTGGATGCTTTTTCTCACGCAAACCACCTTCAGCGTGCCTTCGCTCATGGGCGCGCTGATGACCATCGGTGTCGCCACTTCCAACAGCATCCTTGTGGTCACTTTCGCCAATGACTCGCGCATCGATGGCAAGAGCTCGCTCGATGCAGCGCTCGCCGCCGGCTCAACTCGCCTGCGGCCCGTCTGCATGACCGCGCTGGCCATGATCATCGGGATGTTGCCCATGGCGCTCGCGCTCGGCTCGGGCGGCGAGCAGAACGCGCCCATCGGTCGCGCGGTCATCGGGGGTCTGCTGTTTGCCACGGTCGGCACCCTGTTCATCGTTCCCATCATCTACTCGCTACTCCGCAAAGAAGCGCCCGTGGACTACGAGAAACGGCTGGAGCTCGAAGTCAGCGGCCAGACCCAACACGTGGCGGAAGGGGTGCCGGCGTGAACGAACCCACCCAAACACCGCCCAGCCCGCAGCTTCCGGCGCATGCCCAGCCGGAGGCCCAATTTTTCGCTTCACAACCTCTCGCTTCACAGCCTCTCGCTGCAAAGCCTCATCCTTCGCGTCTGTGGCTCTACCTTCTAGTTGCTGCTGTAGTCGTCGTGCTGCTGCTGCTCGTTGGTTTCCTTCCACGCCGGAAGACCACACACGCCATTGACGCGCAGGCCGAGCAGCAACGGAACGCCTTGCCGGTCGTCCAGGTCATGACAGTGCGCCAGGCTTCGGAGACAGAGCAACTCACCCTGCCGGGCACGGTCACGCCCCGCGAGGCAGCGCACATCTACTCCCGTGCGGCCGGCTTTCTGAAGGCGCGCTACGTCGATATCGGCGACAAGGTGCACCGCGGCCAACTGCTCGCGGTGGTCTCGGCGCCCGACCTCGACGCCGCTGTCCTCCAGCAGCAGTCGATCGTTCAGCAAAGCCGCGATGCCCTCGCCAAGGCAAAGAGCCAGCAGGACCTGCAGCAGGTCACCTATGACCGCGTGCATACCATGGTGCTGCACGGGATCCTTTCTCAGCAGGAGGACGATGTCGCGCTCGCGGCCCTCAAAGCCGCCATCGAAGATGTCCGGTCCGCGCAGGGAGCCATCAGCGCCGCCACCGCCGCGCTCGCTCGGCAAACCGCGCTCGCCTCTTTTGAACAAATCCGCTCACCCATCGATGGCACGGTCACCGCGCGCAATGTGGAGACCGGCAGCCTCGTCTCGGCGACCGGAACCGGCCAGGGTTTAACGGCATCAGGCCAGTCCGGCGGCCCGCCCACCGGCGGCGCGCAAGGCAGTGAGCTCTTCGAGATCAGCAGCATCCGCAATCTGCTCGTCTTTGTTTCCGTCCCGGAGGACAACGCACCCTTCGTCCAGACGGGCCAGCCGGCAACCCTTACGTTTTCGGAGATGCCCAGTCAGCCCTTCTCCGGCACGGTCACCCGCACCAGCGATTCGCTCAGTCAGCAGACCCGGACCCTGCTGCTTGAGATCAAAATCGACGATCCCACGCACCGCCTGCGTCCCGGCATGTTCGCCTCCGTACAGCTGCGCTTCCGCGCCGCCGACCCCGGCATCCTGATCTCCGGCGACAGCGTCATTCCTCGCGCCCAGGGTGACTTCGTTGCGATCGTCACGAACGGCGTGGTTCACCTGCAGCAGGTCCGTATCGGCCGCGATCTCGGCACCCAGGTGTATGTAACCACCGGCCTCAAGGGCGGCGAAGAGGTCGTCGTCAACCCGACCGATGCGGCGAAGGAAGGTGCGCACGTCACCACGCAGCCCGCGCCAAAGGGACAGCAGAAATGAAGACCTTCGGCCCTCCACCCAGGTCTCTGAATCTCCTTCGTCGCGGCATGGCTGCACCTGCCTCCAGTGCCTCCAGGACTGTATGGCTGGCCGCGCTCTGGCTTGCAGGGGCAAACAGCCCGCTCCGGGTTCTCGCACAGGCAACGACGCCCTCCATGCCCAACGCACCTGCGCCAGCCCTCGGCCCAGCAGCGGCGCAGCCTGCCACCACGCTCCCCCTGACGCTTAGGGAGGCCATCGCCATGGCCCTGCAGAATAACCTGGACATCCAGTTGGAGCGGCAAAGCCAAGCGGTGGCGGACGCCGGCATCACGCGTACGGCCGGCGGCGGCGTCCCCATCCCGGTCAACCTCAACGTCGCGGAGACGCCCGTTGGCGTCCCATTGGCCTCACTGCCTCTGCTGACCTCCAGCACCCCGGCGGGCGTCGATCCGTCCGGTCTCTCCGTCTCTTCCTCCTTCGACGCCGGCCATGTGCTGGAGGCCAACCACTCCCTTTCGCTCGCCGGCAATCCCTTCTCTCCGGGCTCTGCCATTCCCGCTTTTGACGCCGGTCTGCAGGGCCAGTTCGGTTGGGTACGCCGCAACCCGGACACCTCGATTGCCACCGCGAATGCAAACGACGCCAGCAACACCGCCGTCACCGACAACACGCTCGGGAACGTGGCGCTGACCAAGGGGTATAGCACCGGGGCCTTCGTTCAACTCGGCGTCAATGATTTCGTTCAGTCCTTCTATTCAGCGCGCTCCTCCGCCATACCCTTCTCCAAACCCAATGCCATCGCCCTCTTCGCACAGCCGCTTCTGCGCGGTGCCGGCAGGGCGAACAATACACGCTTCATCGCGGTGGCAAAGACCAACAAAAAGATCTCCGCGATCGTGCTCGAGCAGCAGATGATCAGCACCATCTCCGGCGTGGCCGCGCTCTATTACGACCTCGTCAGCCTGCAGGACGCCGTCGCCGTCCAGCAGCAGGCACTGCACGCCGCGGAAACGTTGCTGGGCAACGACAAGCAGCAACTCGCCGTCGGGCGCATGCCTCCCATTGAGGTAGCACGCGCCGAATCGCTCGTCTCCGCCAACCGCCTCGCCCTCACCCAGGCCATCTCCCAGCGCGACCAGCAGCAGGTCATCCTGCGAACGCTGCTCGACCCCGACTCAGTGGTCAAGCCCGCGCAGCTGCCGGCCATCACGGCAACGGACACTCTCTCCGCTCCTGACGCCGCCGCGGCACAGCCCATCGAAACCCTGATCCAGACCGCGCTCGCCGGACGCCCTGACTTGGCCCAGGCCAGGCTGCAGATCGCCAACGGCGAGCGCCTCACCGCCGGCTCGGCAAACGCACGTTTACCCGAACTCGACCTCTACGCCTCATTTCAGAACCGCGGCGTGATCGCACCTTCGCTGCTGCCGATCGCCGGTGATCCTGCCACGGGCGCAACGATACTGGATCCGATCCCGGCAGGTGGCCGCAGCGCCTCGCGCCTCTACCAGGCCGGCATTCAGTTCAATCTGCCCGTACAGAACCGCCTAGCCTCCGCCAACCTCGCTTCCGACCGCATCGAACTCGGGCAGGAGCGGACAAAGCTCAGGCAGATGGAAACCGAGGCCGCGGGGGAGGTTCGCAACACGGACATCGCCCTCGCCGCAGCCCAGCAGGCAGCGCTCGCCGCAACCGAAAGCCGCAAACTGCAGGAGACGCTCCTCCGCGCCGAAAGCGAAAAATTCCGCGCCGGCATGTCCTCCAATTTCGCTGTCATCGAGCAGCAAACCTATCTCACCCAAGCCCAAACAACCGAAGTGGCCGCAGAAGCAGCCTACAAAAAGGCGCAAATCCAATTGGACAGAGCCACAGGAGAAACCCT
>CAXSCE010000050.1:0-22432 GCA_964236545.1 uncultured Bryocella sp. | reverse complement strand
GTGTTCCCTGCGCAAATGCGCGCGCGGCGGGGAGATCGCCGGCTCGCGTGTACGCCGTCAGCAGCAGATCGCGCCCCATCGGCCGTTGCCCATTCAGCGCCACTGCCCTTTCGAGCTGCGCAGTGGCCTCAGGCACACGGCCCTCGGTCAGCAGCCATCGTCCGTAGTACGCATGTGTTGTGTCGTCGTCCGGAGCCAGGGCCAACGCTCTCTGAAAATGCCGTTCCGCCACCGCGTTCAGATCACGCTTCCCTCCTGCGGCCAGCAAACCGTTCACGACGCCAAGATTGATCTCCAGCGTCGGGTAGTCGGGCGTGTAGGCCAGCGCCTGCGTGTAAAGCCGAAGAGCCCCGGCCAGATCACCGGCATTCATGCGGGTCAGGCCGTAGATCATCAGGCCGCGGCCATTGTGTGGCGACTTCGCAGCATCGTCCGCCCACAACGTGTTTTCTGTGCGCCACACTAGGTTGCGCCGGTGCGCGCCCCACGCATAGCCGCACAGCAAACACGCTGCAGCCGCCATCGCTGCCCGCTGCAACCAGCGGCGTCCCAAAGCGCTCCCTGCCCGGCGCCCCAGCGCCCCGTACAGCAGGTAGCCACTCCACACCACCGCAAGCATCAAGCCGGGATAGGAAAAGAACATCCGGTGGTCGTTCTCTACCTCGCTCAGGGGGTACAGCGACGTCGGCAGCTGTGTGACAGCGAACCACAGCAATCCATAGGCGATCGGATACAGCCGGCGATGCCGGCCGGCGTACACCGCAGCCAGGCTAAGAGCGAACACAAAAACAAGGCCCATCACGGCTCGTACGTTCATCGAAGTAAAAGGCTGCAGATCCGTATCCACGTTCAGGTGCAGCGGCAGAAACAACGTGCCGGCATAGCGCATCCAGACAAAGCCTTGCGTGAGCCGGTAGTCCGCGGGAGAGAGGATGGAGGGTAGAAAACTCTTGGGCGTCATCGCCGATTGTAGGCAGAGCAGTAACGCGGTAACACTGGCAGCCGGTAACGCCGACAACATGCTGCGGCGCCAACGGGACGCCGGGGGCCGTACATTCTCTTCAAAGAAAAAGCAATAGGACAGCAGCAGCACGGGAAACACCGCGGCCGGCGGTTTCGACAGCATCGCCAGCACGAATGGAATGAGGTACAGACCCCATCGGCGCAAATGCGGCCAGCGGACAAAGGCAAACAGGGCTCCGACGCAGCCCAGGGTGCAGTACAAATCCCCGCGCTGGATGACGTAGTTCACGGTTTCCGCCATCGCGGGATGCAGCCCGAACCACGCTGCAATCCCGAGCGCAAGCCACGTGTTGACGGGGTCGGCGCCGACCCGGTCGAGCAGCGCTTCCAGGAAGAAAAACAACAGCGCAATGAGAACGAGAAACCAGAACAGCGTGCTCAAGTGGAACCACAACGGAACGTAGCCACGGCCCAGAGCGTAATCCAGCGCCAGTGACGCGGTCACGAGCGGCCGATAGGTCTGGTTGGACGGCAGCACGCTGAAGGCCGTCGTATCCGTAAAAATGCGTTTCAGATTGCCGAGCGACCGTACCGCAGGATTGTCCGTCACGGTGTGGAAGTCGTCGAAGTGAAACCCATTCGACAAAGAGTTCCCGTACACCAGACAAACCGCCAACAGCAGCAACACCAGGGCTCTGTGACTTTGGCGCACCATGTCGCAAAGCAGGATAGCGGCGAAACCCAAGCTACGCTACACCCGGTTTAGGGGATGGACGGCGTTGCCAAATCGCGCGATGCTAGGCACCTCTGTAGTCCCTGAGAACAAGGGAGCTGGCGACAGAATCAGTCGCCAGGAGCCGGCTCGCTCGCCGCGTTTACCTTGGCCAGGCCGCCGGGCCACCAGTTCCAGTCCCCTGCTACCCGAAGCAGCGCCGGCCCGATGACCATGCGGACCAGGGTCGCATCGATCAGCACGGCGATGGCCAGAGTAAAGCCAATCATCTTCACCACCAGGAAGTCTCCAAAGGTGAACGCCGTAAAGACGGCGATCATGATGGCGGCCGCGCTGGTAATCAGGCCTGCCGTCCTGGCCATGCCCTCTGTGATGGCATCTGCTTCGTTCAGGCCGCTGCTTCGCGCTTCCCGCACCCTTGCCACCAGAAAAACCTCGTAGTCCATGCTGAGACCGAAGACGATCGCAAAGGCCACAATCGGCACCAGCGGGAAAATGCTGCCCGTGGCCCCGTTCACACGCAGTAGGTGGATCCCGTGACCCTCCTGAAAGACCAGAACAAGCGCACCGAAGGAGGCCATCACGGAAAGCAGATTGAGCGCGATCGCTTTTACAGGAGCAACCAGCGACCGGAAACCCAGAAGCAAAGCCAACAATGTTCCCCCGACCACCAATGCCGTCACGCGGGTGAAGCTGTGCTTGACGATGGTCTGGTAATCCGCATTCAGCGCCGGGATGCCGCCGATGAGCAGAGTGGAACCGGGCACGCCGGTCAGCGCCGCCGCGCCGCTCTGGCGTAATTGCCGCACCCAGTCCACCTGTTGCCGTAGCGTGACCGCCCCGGTGGGCAACACCTCCAGCAACGCGGTCCGGCCATCCGCGCTGAGCAGCGTGCGGCGGGTCTCGCGAGAAAGATCGGTAAGCATCGCCCGATTGCCGTCGGCAACGGTCGTAATCGAGATCACACGCTGGCTGCGGGGATCGGCGGCCAATTGCCGGGAGAGGCGATCGATCGTGTTCCAGCCCGCATCTGTGTGCGCAATTGAGTCCTGCGGCAGCGTGATCAGCACACGCAGCGACTGCACGATCCCGCCGCGATCCATGTGCTCAAGGCTGTGAAGCGCTTGTACGGATTCTGCTGCCGGCGGCAGCCAGTCGCCCTGGGGAACGCTGGTGTTCAGCTTTGTCGCCTGAAAGGCAAGCAGGAGCAAAGGAGCACCCGCCAGGCAGATGGCCAGCCACGGATGGCTGACCACGACTGTCCCCCAACGCCTCCAGCGAACGCCGGCACGGCTGTTGCGATGGGCATCGAGCTTCGGCGAAAACGGCATGCGCCCAAGATCAATCCGCGGTCCCAGCCACGCCAGCGTAACGGGAACGAGCGTGTTGGTCAGCAACACACTCAGCCCCGCCACCAAACAACCGGCAAGCCCGATGGAACGGATCTCACTGATCGGCACAGTCAACAGCGCAAGGAAACCGATGGCCACTGTGGAAGCGGAGATCAGCAGCGTACGACCCGCCTGGTGTGCCGCGAGAGTCGCGGCTGCGGCGCCGTCATGGCCGGCAGCTACTGCCTCGCGGAAACGGCTGACCATCAGGAGAGCATAGTCAATACCAAGACCGAGCCCCAGCATCGTGGCCAGATTCTGCACCAGGATGGACAAGTGAAAGCGCTGGGCCAGCAAACCGGCGATGGCCAACGTGGTTGCAATCGCCAACTGGCCGACAGCCAGCGGAATGAGCGCGGCAACCAGGCTGCCAAAGGCGACCAGCAGCAGCGCCAGCGTCACCGGAATGACAAGGCTTTCACCGCGACGGACATCGTCGGCACTGGCCTTGCGAATATCGAAATTTAGTGGCGTTTCCCCGGTCAACGTGAGCTTGATCCCGGGGAAACGGGGCCGCAGTTGCCCTTCCAGCGCATGTTCCAGGGTGTGGAGTTGCGGCACCACCAGTTCGGCGGCACCACCAGTCGAGGACAAGCCGACAAGAACGTAGGTTCCTCCATCCTTGCCCAGGAACATCGGATCGCGCAGCTCCCGATAAGAGACAACGCCGGAGACACCCGGCGCCTGCTGCAAGGCCGTCACAATGGTAGCCAGGGCATCTGCGCCTGCCGCTGAGTTGGCCGGCGGCAGTCCCTCTACGACCAGGGCCATGCGATCCACAAAGGGAGAATGAAGTCGATCGCGCAGTTCTTCATTCACAACCTCCGCCTGACTGCCTTCCACGCGGGTCGCGGTTTCCAGGTGGCGTTCGCTGTGAAACGAGAAAGGAAGAAGCGCGACAACGGCCACGAGTACAAGCAAAGCCACCCACAACCGGCGCACACTCATGAACGCTATGATGTCATGGCACGCAATCGGAGCCGCCTCGGGGCACCTTAAGCATCCGTGTAGCAAGAGGCCTCGCCGCAGGTGCAGGGCTGCTAGCGGTGGGTCTGCTAGATTGGTGTGGTTCATTCAGGAGAAGCAATGCGTTTTGCCGCGGTTCTCGCCCTGCTCGCTGCCGTTCAGCCAGGAAACCCTGATCCCCGTATCGGCTCGTGGACGATTGTATCCGCGCAATCCAGCCTCGATCCGGCAAACACACTCTCCATCACGCCGGTGCCGGGCGGTGTGCACTTGGCCATGGCGGGTGAAACGCACCTCGATGTCACCGCGCGCTCGGATGGACATGGAACGACAGTCTCGGGCAACCCGGCCTTCAATCAGATCGAGCTGCACAGAATCAATAAGCGAACATCCGAGGTCAAGGAAAAACAGGATGGCACCCCCGTGGCAACGGTTCGCGAGCAGGTCTCGAATGATGGCAAGGAGCTGACCATCACCACCGCCAGCCCAAGCCATCCGGACCAGATCTCAGTTTGGGAGCGGGCCGCCGGCGCGGCCGTGCAGGGCAATGTCTTTGCCGGCAACTGGACAGAAGACCTGGGCAAAACCCGTGTACGCCAGGGCCTGCCGCTGAAAATTGAGCCGACCGGCGGCGACGGGATCCACTTCACCTGGGGGTACAGCTTCACAGGCCATCCCGACGGCAAGCCGTATGACGTGCAGAACTCGCGTAACGACACCGTGCAGCTCGCGGTTGTGGATCCCCATACAGTCGACGCGACATTCAAGCGGGACAATCAGGTCACGCAAAAGGACCGCTGGATCGTCTCGGCGGACGGGCGCCGGATGACCCTCGTCAGCAAGGCGACGTTGGAGACAGGGCAAAAACTCTCGGAAAATCTGGTCTTTCAAAAGCAATAGCCATTCGGCGGTCCCGGTATGGATGGGCGGCTGAAACTACGAGGCAGCCACAGGATCGTTCACCTGGCGGGGAGCCACCGAGACGATACCCTTGCGGTTCATGAACTTCAAAATGCCGCTGACCGTGTCTTCGAGAGAGGGATCAGCTTTGCCCCACGCCGAGGCATCCCGCGCGGCCTGGTACGTGGAGTTGTCGTAACGCTTGAATTCCATCGAGGAGATGTTGTCCACCGAACCCACCAGGAAGTCCAGCAGCGGAAACAGCAGATCTTCCTTGCGGCAGCGGCGAATCAGTTCCGGTACAAAATCTGGGAGGCTGAAAATGTCGAACTGACGGCCTGTGGACTTGGTGATTAGGTCCGTGATGTCCAGCATGTTCGCGTAATCATCCCGCACCACGTGGTAGGTCTGGTTCGCCGTTCCCGGGCTTGTGGAGATCGCCACGATGTTATTTGCCACGATGTCGGCGGGAACAAAACTGACCTGATTCAACGCATCGACACCGATGCCGTGATTCACCATGAAAGCCACCAGGCGCACGGCGATATCGAAGTTGTTGCCCCCACCTAAAACCGAGGGACTCACCAGGGCAGGCCGGAAAATACGCGTGGACAGTCCCCTTGCGCGCGCGTCTGCCACCACCTGTTCGGCTACCCACTTGGTCTGGCTGTAGCCGAAGTCAAGCAGCTCCATATCCTCGTTGCAGTCGGTCTCCCATAGAACGCTCTTGACGGCCCAGCCAAACACAAACGTGGTGGAAACGTAGTTGAACTCCTTGGGCCGGCCTTCGAAAGCAAGCCTCAGTACTTCATTGGTGCCAAGGACATTTGCATCGCGCATCCGGTCGTAGTTGAAGAGGTAATTAACCGTTGCACCGTTGTGGAAGACCGTATCTACTTCGTCCGCAAGAAACTTCCAGGTTTCCGGCGTGAGACCCAGACCTGGCCGCGCCAGGTCACCGCAGAGCGGAATCACGCGGGCCTCGAATGCCCTCATCAGCTCGGACCCGACAGGGCCCATGGACTCCATAGCGGCAATGAGCCGTTGCCGGCCCTGTTCTTCGTCGGAAGACCGTACAAGAACATGGAGGGTAGCGCTTGTCTGCTCCAGCAGACTCTTCATCAAAAACGGTCCGATGAAGCCGGTGCCGCCGGTCAGCAGCACCTGCCTGGACACCGGCGCCAAGGGCAAAGGAGCAGGCGCTGCGGGATCAAAGGTGAGCTTTCGATCCTTGCTCATCATCTCCCGTTCCTCAGCGCGCTGCTCTTCACGGAAGGCAGCCAGCGAGTGGCGCAGCTGCTCCAACGCCTCCTCGGGCGCGCTTTCCAGCTGCTCTGCCAGGTGAAACAGTTCGGCCACGCTCACGCGCTGGATGACGCCGATGTCGACCTGCCTCGCCAGCACCTCGGCACCTTTGTTCTTCAGCAACTCCCGAATCTCATGCATGAAGACGACCAGGTCCAGCGAATCCAACCCGGCCTCAATCACGTTATACGGCTCCTTGCCGGTCAAGTTGTACCTGGCTTTGAGGACGTCGAAGGAAGACTGGGCCTCAGGCCCTGCAGCCGCGCCTGCATCCTTCTCTCGTGAAAATTCTGAGAGAACGGTGAACTTGCCTTCCATCCACATCTGCTTTGTCTTGTGCCGCATGATCTTGCCTGAGCTGGTCCTCGGAATAGCCCGCGGTGCAATAAAGCAGATCAGCGCTACCTCCACATTGAGGTAGTTGCGGACCGCAATGGCGAGTTGCCGCGCGTCGGGCAGGGTGCTCGGGTTTTTCACTTCAGCCACGATGGCCAGGGCCGGGTCTGTGTCTTCGTGAATCTGGAACGCGGCCACGCAGTGAGCCCGGATCAGGCTCGACGCCCGCTCGACCACACTCTCAATATCCTGCGGGTAGTGGTTTTGCCCGCGAAGAATGATCATGTCCTTGATGCGGCCACACACGAACAACTCGCCCGCGTGGAGAAACCCCATGTCGCCGGTGCGCAGAAAGCCGTCGTCATAGGGCGTGTCGTCTACCAGGCGAGCGCGGAACTGCTTGGTGGTCAGTTCCGGATTTTTCCAATACCCCAGACATTTCCCACTGCCGGCGAGCCAGATTTCGCCGATGCTGCCGCCGGGTAGAACATCATGCTGTTCGGGATCCACAATGCGGACATCCAGCCCCGGCAGCGGCTTTCCACAGCTGACCACCTGGGCCGAGGCGCCAATCTCCGAGACCTCCGCCGTCATGCGAGCCCTGCCCAGCGCGAGCGCCTGCTTACTCACGGATACGATTCTGCGGCCGCGCATGGAGACCGCCAGCGTATTCTCCGCCAGGCCATACGCGGCGTAGAAGCTTTCCGACCGCAGACCGTACGGCTGAAATGTCTCAAGAAAGCGCGTGTACGTCTCCGCCTTGACAGGCTCCGCCGCGACCATCAGCACATGAAGCGAGCTGAGATCGCAGCCTTCCATGCTTTCCTTGGAGATCCTGCCGGCACGCAGACAATAGTCATAGGCGAAGTTGGGCGCGGCTGTGGCGGTGGCCCGGTACTTAGAAATCGTCTCAAACCACACGATCGGGCGCTGGATGAAGTCGGTGGGCGAAAAACCATAGGTCGTTCCGCCCTTCAGCGCTGGGTACAGGTAGCAGCCAATGAGCCCCATATCGTGGTACTGCGGCAGCCAGGAGACCACGACCGGGTCGGGATGATCGATCACCAGCGGACAGGTTTGCAGGATGTTCTCATGGGTCACCATGACGCCCTTGGGCTCGCTCGTCGAACCGGAGGTGTACTGGAGAAACAGAATCTCCGAGGTAACCGCTGGTGGCTCGTCCTGAAGAGGAGTAACGGGAGGAGTAACGAACTGCTCTGTCACAATCCACGGCAGAGCAGAGATGTAATCCACGTCGACGCCGGAGGCGGCCACGCCGCTTCTTACCAGATTTGTCTTCAACGACGCGTGATATTGACCGCCGGTCAAAACGCCGGCTGCATCGCAGTCTTTGGCAATGTGGACGATCTTGTAGAGAGCGCTTTGGAATCCCCGGGAGCTGGGCGGATACACAGGAACAGGGATGTAGCCGGCCCGCACACAGCCGAAAAACGCGCAGATCATCTCGAGCCCGGGTGGGTAGGCGAGCAGCAACCGGTCCTGCGGCGCGAAACGACCGTCTTCCCGCAAAGCGCCCGCGATGGCCTCCGTTCGCCGGATAAAGGACTCGTACGTGTAGCTTTCGAGCGACTCTCCGTTGAGGTCCAGATAGGAGTACAGAAGCTTGTGCGGCTGTTCCGCCCCGAGTCTATCCAACGCTTCTAAAATCGACGCCATACCGTTCAGCAAAGCCCTTTCGAGTCTGGATAATCTAACCTCAAACTGCACGCGATGTTGCGATGCCTGACGTCGAAGCTATGACAAAACGATTTAAATGCGCCCCGGGTGAGCACCTGATACGAACAAAAAGCGATAGCGGCTGCAAAGGTGTCTGCACTACGCGCTTTCACACGCCGTAGCGGTGCGGCGAGGGACTCCAAAATACAGAAGAACGGAGAGATCTGTAGCCGCCAGGAGGCAGTCTCACAGATGTTGTCCCCGTTTTGTTCGATGTGTCGCCTCTTGATCAATTCGCCTATCCTAGCAGAGCAAATTTGATGCGACTTGGCTTCAAGCCGTCAGCCGATCGGAGCTTAGAACCGGGGCGGGATGCGGTCCGGTGCTTTCGGCAGCTGCCCGCCTTCCGCAAAGGCTGGCGTCAATGCGGCACTCCCCTTGCACCACAATCCCCATGGTCGATCAGTCGAACAATGGCTAAATTGCTCTTCATTGCTCTTCCTAGAGGATTGCGCTAGCATCTGGTGTAGTCAGCGACGGACGGACCGTCCCGGTGCTAGCGCCTAGAGTTGCAGTGAAGCCGGGATCGCCATCCTGGTTCAGAGTACGCGGAGGTGCCGGTGATGTCCGAGGGCGGAGCAGTACTCACAATGCAGCCGGACTCAGAGGATATCGTCGCCTCTGGACATGCCACGGAGCCTGGACTTGGCTTAAGCGCCACGAGTGGGGAAGCATCGTTCCCCAAGGTCCTGCGACGCCGGTTGGATCGTTTTTTCGCCGACGGAAGCATCTCCCCAAAAGCAGATCGCGCCATGTGGCTCAAGATAGCTGTCGGTTTGGCCGTCCTCGCGGGCAGCTGGGTGGCCATCTACACGCTGAGGCCTGACTCCTGGAAGTTTGTCGCCCTTTACCTCCTTGGCGGGCTGGCACAGACCTTTCTGCTGCTGAATATCGCGCATGACAGCAACCACAATGCGATCTCTTCCTCGTCATCGGTGAACAAGACCCTGAATTACGTCTTCGATCTTTGCGGGATCAGCTCCTACATGTGGCGCATCCTGCACCACCGCGGACACCATTCCTGCGTCAATGTTCACGGTGAGGACGATGCCCTTTCCGGCCGCGGTCTACTGCGCTTCACGCCCCATGAACCCCACAGGCCGATGCAGCGTTTCCAGCACATCTATGCGCTGTTCCTGTACGCCATGTTTTCCCTCGACTACGTCTTTGTGCGGGATTTCGAGTGCTTCTTCTTCCCGACCCACGACTACCTCCAGCGCACCAAGCATCCGATGCGGGAGTACGCCATCCTCATCGCGGGAAAGCTCTTCTACGTCACCTACATGCTGATCCTGCCCGTGCTGCTGCTGGGTAAACCCATCCTGCTGGTCGCGGCTGCGTTTCTGCTAGTCCATCTCGTCGTCGGTCTCACGGTCTCGCTTGTGTTTCAAACCACCCACACCGTGGACGATACGCACTTCCCTGCCAGCCGCAATGAATTCGACAACAGCGTTTACCACATCTTCGCTACGACGGCCGATTACGCCACGGGAAATCCGGTGGTCGGCTGGCTCACGGGCGGATTGAACTACCACATCGTCCACCACCTTTGCCCTTTCGTCTGCCACACCCACTACGGTCCGCTGACCCGCATTGTGAAGGATACGGCTGAGGAGTTTGGTATTCCCTACCGGCAAAATCCCACGATGACGAAAGCCATCTGGCACCACCTCATCCTCTTGAAGCAGCTCGGGACCGCAGAGTAGCGCGGACATGTTCATACAGCCTGCTTCGGCGAGCCTCCTGCTGCCCGCTTAAGTGGTTACAAGACACATCCCAGGTCCTCGCGAAGGATCCGGGTAGCGAGGTTTCACGTTGGCCCCGCCCATCGCCACTGTATCCCGTTTGCGTTCCTTCACGGATTCGCGTGCCATGGCCGCCAATCCCGTGCAGGTTCTGTCTGCCTACACCCAGGAGTTCGGTGAGACCTTCCGTTTCTACCTGGGCGGCCTCAAGGAAGCGCTGGTCACCACGGATCCGGCCGTGATCGGTCATGTCTTGAAGACCAACGCGGAAAATTACCAGAAGTCCGAAATTCAGGTGAAACGGATGGGGCACTTTCTGGGGAAAGGTCTGCTCACCACACATGGGGAGGCCTGGCGCACACAGCGGCGTCTGATCCAAAAGGGCTTCGACCGCAAGCAATTGGACGCTCTGTCTTCGATCATGCAGGACTCCCTGACAGACTCCATGGAGGAGTTCGACCGGCAGGTGCGTGTCGGGCCGGTCGACATCTACCCGCACCTGATGAAGATGACCTTTGCCATGGTGGCCCGTTCGCTCTTCGGGGCGAACCTGAAGGATGGGGACATCAACCTTGTGAGCGACACTATCTGCACCGTGCAGGAGTTTATCGTCCGGCAGACGCTGCAGCCCTACCTCAATCCCTGGTTTGCCGCCTCGGGCGAACTGCGCCGGCACGAAGAGATGCGCACGCGCGCAGATGGCGTGTTGCTCGCCTACATCACGGAACGGCGTCACCAGGCCCCCGGCACGGATCTCCTTCAGACGCTAATGGACGCCCGCTACAGCGATGGCGAAGGCATGAGCGATGAACTCGTCCTCAGCGAGAGCATGCAGCTCTTAGTCGCCGGCCATGAAACCTCCTCCAACGCCCTTTCCTGGCTCCTCTACCTGCTGAGTTCGCGGCCGGACTGCCTGGCCAGGGTACGGCAGGAGTTCGAATCCGTTCTGGGTGATGGACCGCTCAGCCATGGCGATGTTCCCAAATTTCCCTTCGCGACGCAGGTCATCCAGGAAGCGCTCCGCCTGTATCCGCCGTTCTGGATGGTGGATCGCATGGCTGTGGCGGATGATCGGGTAGGCGATCTTGTCATCCCCCAGGGATCCACGGTCATCGTCTTTGTCTACGGCGCCCATCATGCGTCCGGACACTGGCCCGATGCGGAGGGCTTCGACCCGGAGCGCTTCGTCAAAGGGAATGACAAGCTGCGCACGCCGTTCACCTATCTGCCCTTTGGTGCCGGTCCGCGCGGCTGTATCGGCAACAATTATGCCATGTTGCAGATCCTGATGATTCTCGGCGCGCTGGTGAGGAAGTACGATCTTCACCTCACCCCGGGACAGACGATCGAGGCACGCCCGATGGTGATTCTGCGGCCAAAACACGGGATTCGCATGAGCTTCACGGAGACAGTGCCCGCGGGCCCGCGCCAGGAGGCCATAATATCCGCTTGATCCCCGTCCAACAGGGCCACCTCATGCACTACGCTAGAGAAAATGTCTGATCTCCTAAGGTCTCTTGTTCGTCCAGGTCTCGGTGTTTGCCGGGTCGCTCTGTGTTTGCTTCCCGTGCAGCTGGGCCTCGTTGCAACGCACGCTGGCGGGCAGTCGGCAGGGCAGTCCCCAGCGCAGCCCTCGCCGTATAGCCTGGTGGATCCCTTCGTCGGCACGGGGCCGGAGGGCCACACCTTTCCCGGAGCGACAGTGCCATTCGGCATGGTGCAGCTTTCGCCGGATACACAGATCCGCAACTTCAAGCAGAGCTACAAGTGGGCCGCAGGCTACCGCTATGAAGACGCCACCATCCTCGGGTTTTCGCACACGCACTTCTCCGGCGCGGGCCACTCCGATCTTGGAGACTTTCTGCTGCAGCCAGTGAGCGGCGACGTGCGCCTTGAGCCCGGCGAGATCGACAAGCCCGGCAGCGGCTATCGCTCACGTTTTTCACACACCACCGAGAAGGCCGAACCCGGCTACTATGCGGTCACACTGGAAGACTACAAGGTGCGTGCGGAGCTCACCGCCACCGCGCGGGTGGGCGTGCACCGCTACAGCTATTCGGCAGACCAGCCACGGCACGTCCTGCTCGATCTGCGCTCGTCGATTTACAACTACCCCGGCAAGGTGTTGTGGTCACGCATTCGCGTGCGTGACGATGGCACCATCACGGGCATGCGCGAGACGCGAGGATGGGCGCCGGGCCGTCAGCTCTACTTCGCCATGCGGTTTTCAGAGCCGATGAGCGGCCACTCCCTCTACAACCGCGAAGATCCCCCGCCGGTATACCACGGCTTCAAGACGCCAGGGGACGACCCACAGGACACGCAGGCCATCGAGGGTCGCGCGCTCGTGGGCACCTTCGACTTTGGAGCTTCCGCAAATCCTCTCGTCGTGAAGATGGCCCTCTCGCCCGTGAGCGAAGAGAATGCCATCGCCAACATGGAAGCGGAGGTGCCGGCCTTTGACTTCGACGCGGTGCATGCCTCCGCCAGGAGCCAGTGGCAGCGCGAGCTCGGTCGTGTCGAATTCCAGGGCACGCCGGAGATGGAGCGAAATCTTTACACGGCGCTCTACCATTCCCTGCTTGCCCCCAGCCTGAGTATGGACACGGACGGCCGCTATCGGGGACCCGACAACGAGGTGCACAAGGCAGACGGCTTCCAGTTCGTCTCAAGCTTCTCTCTCTGGGACACCTACCGCGCCGAGCAGCCGCTGATGACGATCCTTGAACCGCCGCAGCGCACCGCCGACGTGGTGAATTCCCTCCTGGCCTCACAGCGGGAGAGCCCGTTCGGCATCCTGCCGGTCTGGCAGTTTCAGGGCATCGAGACCTGGTGCATGATCGGCTACCACGCGGTCCCGGAGATTGCGGATGCGTACATGAAAGGCATCCCGGGCATCAACGCCGATGAGGCCCTGAAAGCGATGGTAGCGAGTGCGACCTATGCGCCCTACGGCAACCTGGGGCAGTACATGAAGCTCGGCTACGTGCCCGTGGATCACGATCCCGAGGCCGCTTCCAAGACCGTTGAGTACGCCTTCGACGATTGGACGATCGCGCAGATGGCGCGAAAGATGGGACGCGGTGAAATCGCGAGCACTTTCGACAAGCGTGCGGAAAACTGGCGCAATAACTTCAATGTCGCGGACGGTTTCGTGGAACCGCGGCTTGCCGACGGCGACTACCGGAAGCCGTTCGATCCGGCGCGCGCGGGTGCGCAGAGCGGCTTCACGGAAGGCAACGCGTGGCAGTACTCCTGGTACCAGCCGCAGGATGAGCACGGCCTGATCGATCTGCTCGGCGGCCAGGGCAAACTGATCGCCAAGCTCGATGCGATGTTTGATCAAAAGGTCGATCCCAAACAGTATGCCGATGTCGAAGACATGTCCGGCATGATCGGCCAGTACATTCACGGCAACGAGCCCAGCCATCATCTCGCCTACCTGTATGACTACGCCGGCCAACCATGGCGAACGCAGGAACGCCTGAAGCAGATTGTGGCATCCCAGTACCGGCCCGCACCGGACGGCCTGGTGGGCAACGACGATCTCGGCCAGATGTCAGCGTGGCTGCTCTTCACCGCGATGGGCTTCTACCCCGTCGCACCGGCCTCGAACGAGTACGTTCTGGGCAGGCCTTTTGTGAGCCGGGCGGTCTTGCATCTGCCGAACGGAAAAACGCTGTCAGTCGTTGCCGACAACCTGAGTGAGGCGAACGGGTATGTGCAAGCGGTCACGCTGAACGGCAAGCCGCTGGACCGCACCTACCTTCGCCACGAAGAGCTGATGGCCGGCGGCGAACTGCGCTTCGTCATGAGTCCCAAGGCGAGTGCGACGTGGTCAAACCAGGCACACCAGGCACCCTACTCGATGACGAAGTAGAGGCTCAATCCTGTAGTGCTGCACCTCGCCAACAAACCGAGGCCAACCTGCACGAAACTGCTTCAGTGGAGCTGATGCGCCACTGCCGTGAAGAAGTCGAGATCCCTGATCGGGGGCGTGGCGACGGGCTTGGGGCGGGCGCTCAGCACCACAATCACCAGCTTTTCGCGTGAGTTGATGTAGAGGTGCTGGCCAAAGATCCCGAGCGCCTGAAAACTGCCCGCCTCGATTGCATCGCCTGCAATGCCTGAATTGTTTGGATCGCCGGCGGGAACCGGCCACCACAGGTAGCCGTAGTCCACGCTTTTGCCGCCGATCACCTGGGGTGAACCCGCTTCCCGGAACCAGCCCGCGGGAACCACACGCCGGCCGTCGATGACACCGTCGTTCTGCACAAAAAGTCCGAAGCGCGCGTAGTCCCGCAGCGTTGCCCCAAGCCCCACGCCGGAGAGCCCCATGCCGCCGGGCGACTCCGTCCACCAGGTCGCATCGCTTTCCATGCCCAGCGGCGCCCACAGCGTCTCCGCCAGGTACGTGCCGAGCGGTTTGCCGGTGGCGCCTTCCAAAATAGCGCCCGCGATGTTCGCCTCGCCGGAGTTGTAGTTCCACACGGTGCCCGGGGGGCTGGCCCGCCGCAGCGTCGCCATGAACTGCATGGAAGCCCCCGGCTGATGCAGCAGCTGCGCGTCCGTGAGCCTGCGGCAGTCCGAGGCTGGGTCGGTGTAGGTTTCGCTCCAGCCAACACCGGAGGCCATGCGCAGCACGTCCCGGATGCTCACAGCGTCGTAGGCGCTGCCGCGCAGGGCCGGCACATAGCGGGAGACCGGGTCGCCGAGGCTCCGGATCAGACCCTGCTCGAGCGCCGCGCCGATCAGCGTCGAGGAGACCGACTTCGCCATCGACCACGAAGCCCAGCGCATCGCCGGGGTCAGGCCGAGCTCATAATCCTCCGTCACGACCTTGCCGTCTTTCAAAATCAGCAGCCCGGCGATCCGGTCATCCGCCAGGTAGTCAAACAGGTCGTGGGACCGTCCGTTGCTTTGAAACGCGAGCGCGCCCAGCGGCCTCTCCGCGCGAGCCAGGGCACGCACACTGGCTCCGCGCCTTACCGTCTTGAATGGGTACAGCCTCTGGCTTTGCTCAAAGGTGTTTACCTCGACGTCCGGCGTCATCCTGCCGTCGAGCACCTGCCGGATGTCGGCGACGTCCTTCTGCTGGCCGACTACAGGCATCGGGCAGCCAGTCAGGGAAAGCCCGAGCGAAACCCCGAAGAGGAGGCCCAACCTCAAATCTCGTCTGGAAAGGCAGTACCCGCTCACCTCTCGACAATACCAAGAACCAGCAAGGAGGCATCCTCGCCTGCTCTAGGCGGGGCGAGGAGCTTCCGGGACCAGGCGCCGACCGGCAATGTCACAATAAAGCACACCTTCTCAGAGCTCAGGAGACAAAACAGCATATGCCAAGACGGCAAGGGACCAGGCGCTTCCGCAAATCCACATTGCTGGTCCTCCTCAGCGCCCTTTGCTGGGTGCAGCTGCAGGTCGCGCAATCAGGCACGCCCCGCTGGGCCACTTTGCCTCCCACCCCGACCCCGGTCACCGGCGGTGTGCGCACCCTCGCGAAGATCAACGGGATCAGCCTCTTCTACACCGATTCGGGCGGCAACTTCGCTGACCGGCCGCCGGTAATCCTGCTGCACGGCGGCCTGGCCAACTCCGATTACTGGGGCAACCAGGTTCGCGCGCTTAGCCCAGGGCATCGCGTGCTTACAATCGACAGCCGCGGACACGGGCGCAGCACACGCGACACCCGTCCTTATGGCTACGATCTGATGGCGGATGATGTGATCGGTCTAATGGACCGTCTCGGCATCGCACACGCCGACTTCGTTGGCTGGAGTGATGGCGCCATTATTTCGCTGGATCTCGCAATTCGCTACCCCGCGCGGGTTCGCCGCGTCTTTTCCTTCGCCGCAAACACGCAAACGAGCGGACTGATCCCCAATGGGGACAAAAGCCCCAACTTCGCCCGCTTCATCGACCGCGCCGGCGGCGACTACCGTCGGCTCTCCGCCACACCCGGCGAGTACAACGCCTTTGTCAGGCAGATCAGTGGCATGTGGGACACACAGCCGAACTGGACGGATGCGCAGCTTGCCTCGATCTCGGCGCGCGTTCTGGTGGCCGACGGGGATCACGACGAGGTAATCCGGCGAGAACACACCGAATACATCGCGCGCGCAATCCCCGGCGCAGGCCTGATGATCCTGCCCAACACCAGCCACTTCGCCTTTCTGCAGGACCCCACTCTGTTTAATGCGGCGCTGCTCGACTTCCTCGATACCAGGTGAGGGCTACAGGTTTCGAAGCCGGATCCACGGCTGCCCGAGGGCTGCACACACGTCAAGCAGGCAATCCCGCGATCCTTCGCCTGTGCACGCACCCTCGAGCGTCCGTAAACCACGGAGACTACGGGTGCGGTATCATTAAGATTGGGTGAGGTAACTATGCGGGCTCTGGGCATTGCCGGTCTCTTCTGTCTTTCGGCGTCAACAGCAATGGCGCAACAGCCTGCGGCAACTGGCACTGCAGTGCCGCCGCCGGCCGCGCAGTCTGCTCCAATACCCGCCTCGCCGGGAACCTCGGCCCCGGCGGGAACGCCTGCCCCGCCCCAATCCTCCAGCCCCGGGGCGCCAGCGGCAGCAAATACGGCTGCGGCTCCCACCACCGCAAAGGCCGACGCGATTGCTTCCCCGGGAGACGATTTCGATCCGAAGGCCATTCACAAGGGCAGTGAAGATGATGTGAACGCGATCGGAACGCGGAATATCGGGGCCCGCGGCATGGGTAACTGGTATTCCACGAACTGGGAGGTTTCCATGGGCAAGCAGTATTCCATGGAAGTCGAAAAATCTTCCCATCTCGTGACCGATCCGGTCGTAGAAGAATACGTGAACCGGATCGGACAGAACCTCGTTCGCAACTCCGACGCCAAAGTTCCATTCACCATCAAGATTCTGGATACCGATGAAGTAAACGCCATGGCTCTGCCCGGCGGCTTCTTCTACGTAAACTCCGGCCTCATCCTGGCCTGCGATTCAGAGGATGAACTGGCCGGCGTGATGGCGCATGAGATCTCACACGTCATCGCCCACCATGCAGCCCGCAACATGACGCGCATGAACTATGTCCAGATCGGCATGGTGCCGTTGATGATCTTCACGCAGGGCAGCTACATTGGCTATGGCATCTATGAGGCCTCACAGTTGGCTATCCCTGTCACCTTTCTGGAATTTTCCCGCACCTACGAGGCCGAAGCGGACTACCTGGGCGTGCAATGGATGTACAAGGCCGGCTACGACCCGCAGGGCATGGTATCGATCTTTGAAAAGCTAGATGCACTACAAAAGCACAAGCCCGGCGCCATTTCAAAAGCCTTCCAGGATCATCCAGCGACACC
The DNA here is from genome assembly GCA_964236545.1 of uncultured Bryocella sp. Lineage (GTDB taxonomy): Bacteria > Acidobacteriota > Terriglobia > Terriglobales > Acidobacteriaceae > Granulicella. The sequence continues at coordinate 5,017 of CAXSCE010000050.1, read as the reverse complement.
TGACCGCATAGCCGCTGTGGAAGAAGAGATTGCCACCATCCTTCCACCGCGTCCTGATTATCTGGTCACCACCTCCGAGTTCGACCAGGTCAAGGCCCGGCTCGCCCGCATCCAGAACAAGCGCGGCCTGAACGACAAGCGAAATCTCAATAAGCCACAACTGCGGCGCACCGGCGCAAGCAATAACGATCCGAACGCTCCTTCAACTACGTCCGACAATTCGCAACCAACCCTCGGGCGTCGATAGGCGACGCTGAGCCTCGACAGGCGACGCTAAGCGAACTTTCTGCAGCCTTAGTTCTATTTAACCTGGGTAAAACTCCCGCCGTCATCCTGAGCGCAGCGAAGGATCTCTGCATTCCCTTGAGGTTGCTCTGAACCTGTCGGAAAGCCGCCCTAGGGCCTGATTGAGCGCATTTCGTGACCGGTCCGGCATCGGCGCTGAACCACCATCTTCTCCCAGGACTCTACTTCTTCGTCAGGGGGCGGTCCGGGTCAAATAGGTCGGCTGCAAGGGGCTGACCGTATTGCACCTTGGTCAAGAATCGCTGACTTACCATATCGCCATTGCGATAGCGGGTGATGGTAAGCGCGGTGAGGAGGCCGTCCTCCGACTGCCAGTCATCGTAGCGTTCCAGATCCGTATCAAAGTCCTTGTACACGGCATTCCGCCACTGGAAGCTGCGGCTCACCGGTAGGTGGGTCCTCTGGTCCAGCGCCACTTCAATTGCATCGTTCTCCAGTGTCAGGATGCTGATCCGGTCTACAAGCTTGCGGTCATCCATACCTGAACCTTCATAGGTCACCAGCGTACCCGGACGCTTCAGCCAGTCGCGTACGACCGTGTCGAGAGAGTGTAGCCGTCGCCGCTCGAAGTCCTCCACATCGACCTTCGGCAAATCCTTGCGGCCCCGGAACGTCACTTCATAGCCGTTGCCCGGCGTCCAGACCTCAGCCACATCTCGCTTCGTCGTCGGGATAAAAACGCCCTGTTTCGAGACGATTACGACCCGCTCTCCAAACGGCATAAGACGCAGATACTCCTCAAACGAAGCCTCATTCTGATTCGGGATGCCTTTGTAGAAGGTGGCGGAGCGCCCCTCCAGGCGTTCCGTACCACGCGTCAGCCAGGCCTGGCCGCCCAGCGCCGTAACCATCGCATCCACCAGCTCTCGGCCACGCGCATTTTCGTCCTTCACCAGCGCCGTTTGCGCGCTGGGAATCGCCGAAGCCTGTCCCCACAAAGGCGTGATCGAAACCACCCAAAACAGGATGGCGCCAAAAGCCCTGATTCTTGGTATCCGCTCCACCTCTACTCCAGTTCTCAGCAAGTTTCACTGCTGAACGGCTTCGTCTTTTTAGCCGGCCAGTACCGCGCCGCCGTTAACATTCCAGACTTCGCCGGAGATAAAGCCCGCCCAGGGCGAGCAAAGAAAGGCGATCGGGCCCGCAATCTCTTCCGGCTCCGCCGCGCGGCCCAGCGGAATGGGCGCCAACGCCCGCTTGGACGCGACCGGATCGCGAAGGGTTCCGGCCGACATCTCCGTAATGACCCAACCCGGCGCCACGCAGTTGCACAGGATGCCCTGCGGCCCAAGCTCGCTTGAAAGGCTCTTGGTCAGGCTCAGCAGCGCGCCTTTGCTGGCGGCGTAATCGGCATGAAAGGCCTCGCCGCGCTGCGCCGCTGTCGAAGCCACCAAAATGATGTGCCCCCGCACCCCGCGGTTCTGCCGGGCCAAGCGGTCGGGCACATCTCCTGAGATTTGAGGCAAAGACGGCGCCGCGCTCCCCCGCGTACCCAGCATCTGGCCCGCGCCCGCCCGCACCAGGCCAAAGACGCTGTCCAGATTAACGCCCAGCGTGTTCTTCCACTGCGCGTCGGCCATGGTGGTGATGGGCTGGTCGTGCGGCGGCCAGACGCCGTGGTTCACCACCAGGATGTCGAGCCGGCCAAACGCCGCCGCCGCCGCAAGGACCAGAGCTTCCCCCTCGGCCGCGGTAGACAATTCCTGCCGTACGGCCCGGCAGAGTTCGTATCCGCCGCACTCGACGGCAAGTGCGGCGGCCCGGTCCGCTGCCGTCCTGTAGCTGAACACCACGCGCGCGCCGCACTCCCGCAGCAGGCGCACCGTGGCAGCGCCGATACCCCGGGAGCCGCCCGTCACCAGAGCCACCTTGCCCTCCAGAGAAATCTTCATAGCCCCATCCTAGCCGCCACGCACCGGGCGGACTCGACGTGAATCCAACAAAGTCATGAAAGTCAAGAAGGATGCACGCATATGCAGCTACTATCCAACCAGACAAAATAGGAGGCACCCTTGAAAATCGTTGTTCTCATCTGCCGGATTCTATTGGGCCTGATGTTTTTCGTCTTCGGTCTGAACACGCTTCTGCACTTCATTCCTATGCCGCCGCCCTCCGGCGATGCCCTTACCTGGACCGGCATTCTGGCTGCCCATCACTGGATGAACTTTGTCGGCGTCCTCATGACGATTGCTGGACTTCTTCTGCTGGTCAACCGCTTTGTGCCTCTTGCTCTCACGCTGCTGGCCCCGGTCATCGTCAACATCCTGCTGTACCACACCCTGCTGTGGCCCCACGGTGCGACGCCGGCGATCCTCGCGTTTGTCCTGGAGCTTGCCCTGGTCGTCGCGTACTTCCGCAGCTTTCTCCCCCTGTTGGCCATGAATCCGGAAGCGCGTCCCGGAAGCCTGTAGAGGCGTTACTTTTTGGAAGCGGACAGCAAGCAACTACGCGAACGGGGCGGGAGCTTCGCCCAGACTGTCTCGTTTGCCGACCGCAACTCATCGATCCACTCCCCTGGCCTCAGGGCACCCCAGCGTTCAGCCGCTACCCAGCCTGCTCTCGCGAGATAGGGCGCTGGCATCAGGCCGTCTCGCTCCAGCAATTCCGCCTGATGCTCCTTCGTGGCCGCGAACGAGATCACAGGATCCACAACTCCCGCGCGCGGCCCGAGATCGATCAACGTAAACATCTTCCCGCCCTGCGCTTTGTCCGCGATCCAGAACACCAGCCGATCACCCCATTGCCGGGTCTCCACAGCACCCGGCAGGGAGAGCAGAAAGGTACGGGCACGCTCAGCATTCATGGGAGCGAGTGTATTCCTTGCTTTCTATCTCTCCAACAGCTCCGATCCGTTCAAGTATGTGGCTTCATGAATCGGGCTCAGACCGTCATCACTTCCTTTTCTTTCACCTTGAACATCTCCTCTATGCGCTTGATCTGTGCGTCGGTCAGGGCCTGCACCTCCTCATTGGCTCGCTTTTCGTCATCTGCCGAGATGAGTTTGTCCTTCATGGCCTTTTTTACCTGGTCGTTGCCATCGCGTCGGATGTTCCGCAACGCGGTCTTGTGATCCTCGAGTGTTCCAGCCAGACGCTTCACCGTGTCCCGGCGCCGCTCCTCATTCATCGGCGGAATGGGCACGCGAATCACCTTGCCATCGTGCATGGGATTGAACCCCTGTCCGCAGGTGCGGATCGCCTTCTCGATAGTGCCCACTAGGTTCGCATCGAAAGGCTGCACAATAATCTGTTGCGATTCCGGTGTGCTGAGCTGCGCGAGTTGCGAGAGCTGCATATCGGTGCCGTAGGCCTCGGCCGTGATGCCGTCCAGCATGTGGACCGAGGCGCGGCCCGTACGCACGCTGAGCAGGTGAGCCCGGAAGTCTTCCACAGACTTGTCCATGCGCCCCTTGATCGCCTCGTACACGCCCTTTAGCCCTTCAATATTCACCATATCCGTTGCCATCCGCTGCACTCCCCCTTGCCCTGTTGCACAAATTTCCGCTCTCTTCTGCCCTGCCGATTCTATCGCGCCACTGCATACGATGCCCGGACCCGCACACGACGGAAGGGTCACCCCGAGGCCGGCGTGCGTCAATTTAAGACAGACACCCGCCGAATCACCTGTCAGATCACCCAAAAGATGCACCGTACGCCCGGAAGTAACGTTGACCCACCGTGACGCCCTCCGTAGGCTTGGCCTTGACTGAAAGGGAAGAGTGACCGGAGCTTGAATCTCCCGTCGTTCCCCTTCCGGCATATACGCAGGTTGCTGCTCCAGGTATCCAAGACGGGGTAGCCAAGAGGGCTCCATGAAGATGATTTCCTTGACGACTTTGGCAATCGCCGTTTTATTGGTCGCCACACCCGCGTTCGCACTCGGCGGCTGTGCCGACTCACCGGAAAACCCGACTGTGGTTCTCGCCGGCCTGGCAGGCGGGGTATACGGTCTACGTTCCCTGCGTACGTACCTACGTGCGCGCAAAGGCCGGTAATGCTGGCTTCCTCGCCGGGCACCCCGTCGAGTCTCTCCCTGCCGGCATCCCGGTTTTGGAGTGGACCGGAGGCGTCCCGTAGGGCTGTGGCACCCTGGGGGGCAATCTCCCTTGCCTCCCTGTGCGCATTGGCCGCGGCCCTGATGTTCGGCAGTTCCGTTCGCGCTTTGCTCGATCAATGGCGCTCTGATGACCTTAAATCGATGGGACTGCTAGTCCCCTTCGTCAGCTTTGCCCTGATCCTGCGCGCGTGGCGCTCCACGGGCTGGCGCACCGAAGGTAGCTGGTGGGGCTTCGCCCTGCTGGCGGCGCTCGCCTCGGTTCTGTTCCTGCGCGACCAAAGCCTCCTGATCGTTACACTTGGCAAGGGCTGGCTGATGCAGCTGCCGCCTTTGCCGCTGGTGGCAATTCTGTATGCGCTTGGCCTGGTTCTGCTCGTCGGCGGCCGTTCCCTGCTCCGCGCTGCCTGGTTTCCTGTGCTGTTCATGGCCGCTGTGATCCCGGTGCCTCAGTTCTTCAGCCACCGCATCGATCTTCCCTTGCAGCACGTCTCCGCGACAGTCGCCCGGGGCTTTGCCCTTATGCTGGGACAGAAGCTCACACCCGATCACCTCCGCCTGATGTTTACGCCGGACTTCGGCATGTTTATCGCTCCCGGCTGCAATGGCATCCGCGGCGCCGTCACCCTGGGGCTCGCTGCCCTCGTCGTCGCCCACG
>CAXSCE010000049.1:0-23708 GCA_964236545.1 uncultured Bryocella sp. | reverse complement strand
TTTTGAGGAGGCTCCACTGATCCACACGTGCACCCGGATGGATATACAGAGGCACATCCAGTTCTTCGAGGGCTTGCCACACGGGTGCGTACTGGGGCTCGTCAAGGTAGTGGCCGTTGGTCGTATCGTTTGCGAGTGCTCCGCAGAAGTGGAGCTCATGGATGCAACGCCTCAATTCTTCGGCCGCAGCTTCGGGATCCTGCAAGGGCAGAGCAGCAAAGCCTCGGAAGCGGTCGGGATGCTGTGCGATGACGCTCGCAAGATAGTCGTTGGCCGCCTTGGCGTCGTCGACGGCGACTGTGGCGTCCGGGACCACCTGGATCCCCGGCACAGTCAGCGAGAGCACCTGCATGGTGATGCCATTGGCGTCCATGTCGGGTAAGCGAATTTCTCGAAGTCGGGGCAGCGCTCCTCCACCTCCTTCAAGTACTGCGGGCTGATGGGAATGGAAGTGCCGCTGATGGCGGGTACCATGGGCAGCCCTTCCATGGAAAAGGCTTCTTCAATGGCGATGATCTTCACAGGACCTCCTGGCTGCTTTGGGATAAGGTGGGCAGCGGAACTGCGGAGTGGTTTGGGGCATAGGCTGCGACTTCATGGGGCTTAATGCGAATGACAACTTTGCCAGTTGCCCGCTTCGCACTAAAGTTCTTCCAGGCCTGCGCCGCCTCGTTCAGCATGAAGGTCTGGCCAACGAAAGGCAGGATCTCTCCCGCGTCGATCCTCCGGCCGAGTTCGGCAAGAGTCGCTGTCTGGCTTTGGGTCCTCACAAGAACGGCGCGGACGTGCCGAGCCTCCGCGGCGGCTTGTGATGGCGGCTGCACGATCGCAACCAGAAGCCCGCCCGGTTTCAGGACGGAAAGCGCCCTCTGTTCAAACTCGCCTCCCAGGGTATCCAGTACAACATCGATCTCTCCGACAACGGACTCAAAGGAGACCGCGTCGATGTCGACCACCTCATCGGCTCCCGATGAACGCACGCGGTCCGCGCTTCTGGCCCGGCATACGGCCACAACTCTCGCCCCCCGATTTTTGGCCAACTGCAGGGCAACGTCGCCGACGGCTCCGCCTGCTCCAAGGATCAGGATGGTTTGCCCCCCTTGCAACTTAGCCGCTTCCATCGTCAGCAACGCCGTCTGTCCTGCCACTGCTATGGACGCGGCCTGCGCATCATCAAGACTGGCCGGCTTGGGGGCCAACTCATTTGCATCCACCGCGACAAATTCAGCATAGGCGCCGCCCGTCGCCCGATAGCCATAAACGGCATCTCCTCTGCGAAACGCTGTCACGCCTGGCCCCACTTCGTCGACCACGCCTGCAATGGCCGCGCCTGGCACCCATGGAAATTCCAGCTCTGGCATCAATCCACGCATCACGCCGGCCGCCCGCTTCATATTGCCAGGATCGACGGCAGACGCGTGCACCTGAACCGTGATCTCACCCGGCTGAGGCACTGGCTTAGGGAGCTCCGCCAGTTGAAATAACTCCGGGCCGCCATACTCGCTTAAAACAATCGCCTTCATGTCTTCTCTCCATTTGAACCAAGATGACGGTTCCTTTTCGTAACTCACTCTCATTATGTGAAAGAATGGAGGCGAGCGGAAGACGGCACATTTTCCTGCCTGAGGCACATGAGAGTAACCAAAGGACCCTCAGATGAACTCCATCCCTGCCCGGTCCGCGGTGTACTGGACCAGGTCGGCGACAAATGGTCAGTGCTCGTCGTTCTGGAGCTGGCCAAGGAGAACCCGCTCCGCTTCTCCGAGCTGAAGCGGAGAGTCAAAGGGATCAGCCAAAGGATGCTCACGGTAACCCTCCGCGATCTGGAGCGAAACGGGGTGCTGACGCGCACGATGTACCCCAGCATCCCGCCCAAGGTCGAATACGCGCTGACCCCGCTCGGTGATTCGCTCGTCGCACCTATCCGAAACCTGGTGGATTGGGCAGAGGATCGCCGGTCAGAGATCATCACCGCGCGGAAGCAGTTCGACGCACAGGAAGACAAGTCCCTGTAAAGTTCGCGGAGACATTAGTCCCACAAACGCGGTTTTGTCAGTTGCACCTGCGAGCTCCCTCGAAAGGCCTGCCCGGTCAGGGCCTACCGACAACGGTGCGGCTTGGCAAGAGCGGTCAAGTACTTCTGGGCGTTCGATCTACTCTGACTTGGAAGAACACAACTGTGGCATCGAAATCCAAAACGGCCAAGCGTGATGCCATTCTCGAGGTGATGCTCGACATCGTTGTTGAACACAGCGATTGAGCAAGGTCCATGCTGACCCACAATGGAGAAAACAGCAACGGCCAGCTTCAAAGGCTGGCCGTTGCTGTTCTCCCGGCGGGGTTGGGCTACTTCTTGACCAGCGACTTCGCCTTTTCCACCACGTTCGCCACCGAGAACCCATATTTCTCCATCACCACCGGCCCCGGCGCCGAGGCGCCAAAGCGGTCGACGCCGATCGCGATGCCGTCGCGGCCGATGTACTTCCACCAGCCCATCGTCGCGCCCGCTTCGATCGAGATCTTGGGCACGTCGTTCGGGAAGATGCTCGCCTTGTACTCCTCTGGTTGATCCTCGAAGATCTCAAAGCTCGGCATGGAAACCACCGTCGCGTTGATCCCTTCTTTCTTGAGCTGCTCGGCGGAGTTGAGCGCGAGTTCCACCTCCGAACCCGTCGCCACCAGGATCACGTCCTTGCCGTAGGCCTCGAGCACATACGCACCCTTGGCCACGCCCTCGGTGATCTTGTACTTCTCGGCATCCATCACCGGCAGATCCTGGCGGGAAAGCGCCAGCACGGAGGCCCGTTTGCGCTCCACCATCAGCTTCCAGCACGCGGCGGTCTCGTTCGCATCCGCGGGACGGAAGACCGTCAGCTGCGGAATCGCGCGCAGGCTCATCAGGTGCTCCACCGGCTGATGCGTCGGCCCGTCGGCTCCCAAACCGATGGAGTCATGCGTAAAGATGTACATCGAGTGCGAACTCTGCAGCGCGCCCATCCGCAGCGCCGAACGGCAGTAATCGGAAAAGGTGAAAAAGGTGGAGCCGAAGGGCAGGATGCCGCCATGGGCCGCCATGCCGTTCACCGCCGCCATCATGCCGAACTCACGCACGCCGAAGAAGACGTTGCGGCCCTTCGGATCCTGGTGGAAGTTAGCGCTGTCCTTGAAGATCGTCTTCGTCGAGCTGGTGAGATCGGCCGCGCCACCGAAGAGCTCCGGCAGCACCTTGCCCAGCGCATTCATAACCACCTGGCCGGCGTTGCGGGTGGCCACCGGCTTGTCGGTGGGAAACACCGGCAGCGCCTTCTCCCAGCCATCGGGCAGCTTCATCTCCGTGCAGCGCGTGTACTGCGCGCCGAGCTCGGGATTTTCCTTCTTGTAGATCTCGAAATTCTGCTGCCACTCCTCCTGCGCTGCCTTGCCCTTGGGCACAGCCTGCCGCCAATTTTTCAGTGCCTCTTCGGGGATGTAGAAATTCTGATCTTCGGGGAAGCCAAAAAACTTCTTGGTGGCCTTGGTGGCATCGCCGCCCAGAGCCTCACCGTGCACGCCCTTGGTGCCGGCCTTGGGAGATCCATAGCCGATCACCGTGCGCACGCGAATCAGCGAGGGCCGTGTGTGCTCCATCTTGGCAGCCTCAATCGCCTTATTCAGCTCCTCGAGATTGTTGCCATCGGAGACAAACTGCACATGCCAGTCATAGGCCTGGAATCGCTTCGTCACGTCTTCGGTAAAGCTGAGATCGGTGGGTCCGTCAAGCGAGATCAAGTTGTCGTCATAGAGCAGGATCAGCTTGCCTAGCTGCAGCGTGCCGGCCAGCGAGCAGCTCTCATGGCTCACGCCCTCCATCAGATCGCCGTCGCCGCAGATCACATAGGTGTAGTGGTCGACGATCTTGGATTCCCCGGTGTTGTACACCGCGCCGAGGTGCTTTTCCGCGATGGCCAACCCCACCGCCTCCGCCAACCCCTGCCCCAGCGGCCCGGTAGTCACCTCCACACCGGGGGTCTCGCCATACTCCGGGTGCCCGGGGGTGTGCGATCCCCACTCGCGGAACTGCTTCAGCTGGTCAAGCGGCAGATCATACCCTGCCAGGTGCAAAACACCATACTGCAGCGCCGAGGCATGGCCATTGGAGAGCACAAACCGATCCCGATCCGACCACAGCGGATCCGTCGGGTTGTACTTCATAAACTTGTGAAAGAGCAGATAGGCGATGGGCGCGCAACCGAGCGGCGCGCCGGGATGGCCGTTCTTGGCCTGTTCCACCTGGTCTACGGCCAGCAGCCGCAGGGTGTTGATCGAAAGCTGGTCGATATCAGCGGTGGCCTGCTTTTCAATGACGGGAGAGGTCTGGGTGGCGCTCATGCGGTCCGTTATCCTTCGCGGGGAAATAGAGCCTTTCGCCGACGACCTCCGAACAGGATCGGGACCGGGCGAACGGCCGGTTGCTAGCGTCCTCAAGTGTACAGGGAGCAAGCCCGCTCCAACATGACAGGCCCGTTTCAGCCCACGCCGAGACTCGGGCCGCCGCCACCGGGCAGAACAGCACCCGCACCCGACAGCTTTCTTCCGAATCCTCCCCAAATTCTTCCCGGTGCATGGAACCGGCATCGCCCTCCCGCCGTATCTTCCCAGGGAATGGATTCTCGCGCGGGAGGAAATGCGGGCTCCCGGTGCGCTTCCAAACCCCGCATGCATTGGACATCCCTTTCGTTGAACCCTTACAGGAGCTCCCTCATGCGCCGACCCCTTGTCCGTCTCCTTGTCAGACCCCTTATCCGCCTTCCTGCCCGCCTCGCTGCCGCTTCCATCCTGTTGGCTCTGGGCCTTGCCGGCTGCCGCATCGAGACGCACAAGAACGGAGACAACGACGACGTTCACATCGGAACGCCCTTCGGTTCCATGCACGTGAAGACGGACAGTGCGGCGGCCCTCAGCGGGCTGGGTCTGACGCCCTACCCGGGCGCGGCCATCGTGCACAAAGACGGCAAGGACGATGGAGCCGCCGACGTAAACATCGGCTTCGGCCATTTCCGACTCGGGGTGCATGCCTTGGAGCTGCAAACCGCCGACTCGCAGGCCAAGGTGCTCGACTTCTACCGCAGGGATCTGGGCCGTTACGGCGCGGTGCTCACCTGCCGCGGGGCCGAGACCGTGGGCACGCCGGCGCGCACGGCACAAGGCTTGACCTGCAACGCGCAGAACCACGAGTACACCGATTCCGACCTGCAGCTGCGTTCAGGTTCCCCGGGCAGGCAGCACGTCGTCAGCGTGAAGGGGAAGGACGGCGGAACTCGCATCGCCCTGGTAGCGCTGGAAATACCCGGCGACTCGGGGGAGCACAACGACAGCGACCGCGAGTAAGCGCTGCAGGCGTTTACAGAAACCCAGAAGCCCCGACCCCGCGCATTGCCGAACCCGCCCGGGTCGGATAGCCTGAAAAGGGTGACCGAACGACCCTGCATCCGCTGCCATAACCCCCTCACGCTGGAGCCCGGGCAGCTTACCTACTGCAGCGTCTGCGGCGCACCGCAGATTTTTCTCTCTGAAGAACTGCAGCAACAGGCGGCAGAGCAGACCCGTAGCTACGGCGAGCGCAACGCCCTCCTCGCGGAAAACCCGGACGACCCGGAGCCGGCCACCGGGTCAGCGCCGCTCACGGGACTGCGCCGGGCGCGCGGCCAGGACACCGACCGCTGGCCACGGGCCGTCGAATACGCTCTGGTGAGTAGCGGCATCGCCCTCGCGCTCGGCGGCGGAGCGCTCCTGTTTGCCCCGCTGCTGCTGCTGGACTGGATCTGGATCGCGAGCGCCCCGATCCTTACCGTAGGCGTCTACAACACCCGCACCGCGCTCCGGCCACAGGCGGAATCGCCAGTCGGGATCAAACCGCGTCCGGCTACCCGGGCGCTTTCCGCCGGCTTCGCCGCGCGGCTGGGCTTGCTCACGGCCCTGCTCATCCTGGTCAGCAGCGCGGCGGTGTTTACCTCCGGCCTGGTGCTGTCGCGCTTCGCCCTGGGCAATCATGAGATCGATAGGGAGCTCGGCGCAGCCTTCGCGCAGGTGCGCACCTCCACACAGGCGCAGTACGGCGAGGCCGCCGCCCCGGTCCTCAGGCTGCTCGGTATCCCCGAGTTCCGCGTCGGCTTCCTGCTATGGATGGTGACCGTCTCAAGCGTGCTCTACCTTCTGCTCGCAGGCGTGACGGCGGCTTTTGCGGGCCTGCTGCTCAGCCGCCGGCAACCGGCGTAGGCCAACTCCCGTCAGCAGGTGAGCGTCAGTCGAACCCATCTGCCGCTGCTAGAATCGGGGCGTGAGCGACACAGCCCCTTCCCTTCCCGCCACCCAGACTGCCTCCAGGCCCGAGACCACCGCCGCGCACCCGCCGCAGCTGCGCGAAAAGGGCCGCCTGCTGTCCGGCTCGGAGATCGAGCGCACCCTCGTGCGGCTGGCCCATGAGATCGTGGAGCGCAATCACGGCGCGACCAACCTGGGCCTGGTCGGCATCAAGCGGCGCGGCGTGCCGCTGGCCCAGCGCATCGGCAAAATCATCGCCGGGATCGAAGGCCACCCCATCGACACGGGCGTTCTGGACATCAGCTTCTACCGCGACGATCTATCCACCCGCGACGTGCGGCCCGTGGTCGAAAAAGGCGAGGTCGGCTTCCCTGTGGAGGGCCGCGACATCATCCTCATGGACGATGTGCTCTTCACCGGCCGCACCATCCGCGCCGCGCTCGACGCCCTCTTCGACCACGGCCGTCCCAAAAGCGTCCAGCTGCTGGTGCTGATCGACCGCGGCCACCGCGAACTGCCCATCGAAGCCAAATACACCGGGCGCGTCGTGCCCACAAGCCGCAAGGAAATCGTCGAAGTCAAACTGCGCGAGATCGACAACGAAGAGCAGGTGCTCCTCGTAGAACTGGTCGGCGACAGCGAAGATGCCCCTACAACGCCTCCTGCTCAGGCATGATGCGCTTCATAAAATCATCGAACAGCGGAACGGTGAAGGCCACATCGCCAAAAGCTGGGCTGTAGACCATCCCCTTCTTCACCAGGGTGTCCCGTCGCGGTCCAAGCCTGCTGGTGCTGACGCCGAGAGCGCGGGCAACCTCGCCGGAACGGTGAGCCCCAGGGCCCAGGGACGCCAAAGCGCGAAGGTACTGCTGTTCGCTGGGGGTCAGGCGATCGAAACGTACCCGGAAAAAGCTACGGTCCAGGTTACGCAAAATCACGGGATGCGCCCTTTCGATGTCCTCTGCCAGAATCGTCGGTCCCGCCGCCGTGTTCCATGCCTCCTTGCCCCACTCCTGCAGAAAATAGGGATACCCTTGCGTCTGCTCCAGAATCTTGGACAGGGCCTCCGGCGCGAATGAGACGTGAGCCTCTTGTACCGGCTTTTGCAACGCCGACCGGGCATCCGCCTCCTCGAGCGGACCGATCTCCGGATAGCGAAACAGCCGCTCCGCATACGATTTCGAGCGTCCGGCCAGGGCCACGATCTGCGGCAACCCGGCGCCCAGCAGAAGAAACGGCAGATTCCGCTGGCTCGCCCGGTGAGCCGCCATGATCAGGGCGCTGAACTCACCCTGAGAAAGATTCTGTAACTCGTCGATACACAGCACCAGGGCCGTGGACCGCTCCTGGGCAGCCTCTGCCACGGAACCGAGCAACTGACCCAGATCTGCCTCCAGATCTCCGCTGTCAGCGGCCCCCCGCTCCGGCTCTACCCCACCAAATTCGAATTCCAGCTCCCCAGTACGAAATTTCAAGCCGGAGACGAAACTCCGGAAGACCCTCATACTTCTTTTCGCCTTGTCACCCGCATTTATAGCCAGATCCAGTGAAATCAGGGTTCTGCGTAACTCCGGCAGCAGAGCGGCGACAAATGAACGGCTCTCTGTGGCCTCCAGCAGAATGGCCTTGGCTCCTGCCTGTTCGGCGCGGCTCCAAAGACGGTTTAGACAAACGGTCTTACCTACCCCACGAAGGCCGACGAGGATCAGTCCCTGGGCGTTGCGTCCTTCCAGCGTTCGACTAACGGCAACGTCTCCATCCTCCAGAAGACCGTCTCGACCGGACAGTTCCGGAGGTTGGCTTCCAGCACCGGGGGTGAACGGGTTGTGCCGGGGGTCCATCTCTACAAACTTTACCCAATTATTGGTCCCAGAGCCTATAACTGCATAAACTTTGTATAACTCAGGCCGGCCCGCTCCTCATCGACGCCCGAGCCGCCTCCAAAATCGCCTCTACCTCCCGCTCACCATGTGCGGCCGAGACAAAAGCCGCCTCATACTGACTCGGCGGCAGCCACACTCCCTGCTCCAACATGCCGCGGTGGAACCGCGCAAAGGCCGTGGTGTCGGAGCTGCTGGCCCCGGCAAAGTCGTGCACCGGCAGACTCGTGAAAAACCAGGTAAACATGCTGCCGACGCGGTTGGTCTGCAGCGCGATCCCCTGCTCCGCGGCGATCCTGGCGACCCCTTCGGCAATGGCCGCGGTCGTGCGTTCCAGCTTCGGATAGACCTCATCGGCGTGGTCCAGCAGATGCCGCAGCGTGGCGATCCCGGCGGCCATCGCGAGCGGATTGCCGCTCAGCGTGCCGGCCTGGTAAACCGGCCCGAGCGGCGCCAGGTGGTCCATGATCTCCGCCCGGCCGCCAAAGGCCCCCACTGGCAGGCCGCCGCCCAAAACCTTCCCCAGCGTCGTCAGGTCCGGCCAGGCAGGATGGGTTCCGTCGCCGCCAAGCTCCGCCTGGTACAGCCCCTGGGCGCCTCCCGGGGACAGCCGGAAGCCGGTCATCACCTCGTCAAAAATCAGCAGCGCGCCGTGTTTCCAGGTGAGCTCGCGCAGGCCGCGCAGAAAGTTGGGCACGGGCAGCACCGTACCGGCATTGCCCACCACCGGCTCTAGAATGACGCAGGCAATCCCCTCCGGATGCGTGGCAAAGGCAGCCTCCACAGCCCCGAGATCGTTGTAGGGCAGGGCCAGGGTGTGCATGGCCGTCTCGACCGGCACGCCCGCCGAACCGGGAATGCCAAAGGTCGCCACACCGGAGCCGGCCTTCACCAGCAGCGCGTCCGCGTGGCCGTGGTAGCAGCCCTCAAACTTGATCACGAAGTTGCGTCCCGTGAAGCCGCGCGCCAGCCGGATCGCGGACATGCAGGCCTCTGTGCCGGAACTGACAAAGCGCAGCTTCTCCACCGACGGAAAGCACCGCTGCACCAGCTCCGCAAGATCAGCCTCAACAGCGGTAGAAGCGCCAAAACTGGCCGAGCGTCCGGCCGCCTCACGAATCGCCTCCACAGCCGGCGAAAAGGCATGACCCAGCAGCATCGGCCCCCACGAACCGAACATGTCCACATAGCGGTTGCCGTCGGCATCGGTCAGATACGCGCCCTCCGCACTGGAGACAAAGGGCGGATGGCCGCCCACCGCCCGAAAAGCACGCACCGGCGAATCCACACCACCGGGCAGAAAACGTTCCGCCCGGGCCTGCAGCACCGCCGAGCGGGTAAGCGAAAGAGGCATGGCTCCAGTATGCCTCTATTTGCCGCTTAACTCGGCTTACCACTCTCGCGATCCAGCCTAGAAGCCGCCCGGTACGGGAGCAAGGTAGAGCATAAAGCCCAGCACCAGGATCAGCGACAGAAACTGCACCATCGTCCGCGTATGCGGCACCTCGGGCGCGTCTTTGGTAAAGCACCGCCAGCCCATGCCGGCGCCGACGATCAGAAACACCCACTGCGTGCCCATGCGGTTCGGGTTGGCGCCCACGACGCTGAGCACGAAAAACAATAGGCAGGTCAGGGTCAACAGCACCCTCTGCACGCGGGAAAGAGCATAGGCAGCCTGCGCGCCATCGAAGCCCAGAACCGGCGTCAAGTTGAACAGATTGATCCAGATGGCGAAGTTGGCGATGACCAGCCAGATAATGCTGTGCGTGGAGAGCGCCATAAAAAGACACACCGCCGCCGCCCCCAGGCCGTAAAGCGGACCAGCCAGGGAGATCGACGCCAGATCCTCGCGGGACACCCCCTGCGAGTACCACTTCACATACGCTCCCAGCCCCGGAATCAGCATGGGCAGATCCGCCTTCAGGCCGCGCCGCCTTACCGCGACATAATGGCCCATCTCGTGCACCAGAATGCAGACCGTCGCGCCCAGGGCAAAGCGCCAGCCGGCAAGCGCCCAATATAGGGCGAAAAAGCCGAAGAACCCCAGGAAGAACTTCAGCTTGAACAGCAGAAAAAAAGCCGATTTCAGCTTCAACAGAAAAAACGCAGCCGGCGCAAAAGGTCCCAGGCGCTTGGTCCATTTCGCCTTGCGGGCTGCCTCTCCGGCAAGCCGGGCATCGATCCGATCGATATGGCTCTGGATGGCGGCGACCTGAGGAACTCCCTCCGGCATCCACGCCAGCATGGAATGCCAGCGGTCGCGGGCCTCTGTCCACTGCCCCTGCGCCTCCATCTGCTGCGCACCCGAGGCAAGCTCACCCAGGTGCCCGGCGTAAATCAGGGTCCCACACTCCGGGCAGGCCAGTGTGCCGTCCGGCAGCCAGTGGCTGCAGCTTGGGCAGCTGTTGATGGTCGGCGGAGCGGGAGTTTCGGCAGGAAGAACAGCGGGAGCAATCAGGGTATCGGGCATCGTACGGGCACTCAAGTATACATAGGACGCCCACCGGCGGGACACGATGCCCCTAGGGCTGGGTAGAAGTGAGCGCGTTTTCACTCCGCTATCAAGCGCCCAAGGCCACCACAGGCGCAGCACATAAGGTAGGCGGTACAGGCGGGGCGCCGGCTGGACGGCGAACCCTCGGCACATCCCTTCAAGTGGCGCTTGAGGCCGGTGTTTACTCCCTTGATTCGGGCAAAGATCGCGTTCATTTTTGGGAAAGTGTGAACAGCCGTACCACTTTGGGACCAAAGCGGGTGCGGAACCGCGCTCGGTACTGTTTTCCGGCCCGAGTCCCCGCCTATACTCTGGCTACATTCAGGGCTCCGGGGCCGTCAGCCCGGCACTCGCCCCCCAGGCCAGCGATGGGTATTCAACCGATCCGTAAAATCGTCGTTCCGGAAATTCCGGATAAGCTGTATTTCCGCATCGGCGACGTGGCGCGCCTGTGCGAGGTGCCCGCCTATGTCCTGCGCTTCTGGGAGACCGAGTTCCCGCAGCTGAAGCCCAACAAGGGCGGCACCGGGCAGCGGCTCTACCGCAAACGCGATGTGGAAATGGCCCTCCGCATCAAAAGCCTGCTCTACGACCAGGGCTACACCATTCCCGGCGCCCGCCAGGTCTTCAAAACCGAGGCCAGGGCACGAGAAACCGCCGCCGAGCCCTTCGCCGCCTCCCTCCCTGAGCCATCTGCCGCAGCCCCAACTCCGGCGGTAGCCCAGCCGGAAGCGGCACAGATGGCTCCTCCGGCACCCGCAGCTGCCATAGCGACGCCTCACTCCAGCGACTACGACGCGGGCGCCGAGGTGCGCCGGCAGGTGAAGCTGCACGCCCTGCGCGCCGAACTACAGGCCCTGCTCGAAATCCTGCAAACTCCCCTCCGCACCCCTCTTCCCGGCACCTCCCTTCCCGGCACGGCGACACAGCCCGTGCTTCTGCCAAAACCGCAGCCCCCACGCCCCGGCCTGGTGCTCGAGCCGCCCGCTCCGCCACGTCCCAAACCGGCGCCCGCGAGCACCCTGCGCCTGGTCTCGTTCGCCGCGCGCGACGGCTCCCACATCGAGTAGTACCCTAGAACCATGGCCTCCGTGGCAACGGCGCCCAGCGCACCCCAGCAGAACCCCGCAACCCCCAAAAAGGCGCACACCGCCGGTTCTGCCGCCCTCCTGCTCATGCTGGGCTCGTTGCTCTCGGGCGTGCTCGCGCTGGTGCGGATCAAATACATCAACGCGATCTTTGGTGCGGGCGTGGCGCAGGATGCCTACCGTGCCGCGTTCAAGCTGCCCGACCTGCTCAGCTACTTCCTCATCGGCGGCGCGGCTTCCATCTCCCTGATCACCGTGCTGAACCGCTTTCGCGAACGCGGCGATGATGAAGGCGCCGACCACGCCATCTCCGTGGTTCTCTGCACGATGATGGTGGTTCTGGGCGTGGGCGTACTGCTAGGCGAGTTCTTCGCGCCACAGTACGTCAATCTGGCCAACAAGGGTTTCCGCGGGGACCAGCGAGCGGTCCTTTGTACGGCCCTAACCCGGTTGATGCTACCGGCACAGCTGTTTTTTCTAGTGGGTAGTGTGATGAGCGCGCGCCTTCAGGTGCGGCGCATCTTTCTCTACCAGGCGCTGCAGTCGCCGATCTACAACGGCGGGATCATCCTGGGGGCGGTTCTGCTGCACAAACAACTGGGAATTTACTCCCTCGCCGTGGGTGTGCTGGTGGGGGTAATTGTCGGTTCAGCCCTGCTGAACACGCTCGGAGCCCTGCGCACCGGTCTTCGTTTCCAGCCGGCAGTGAGCTTTCGCGACCCGATCTTTCGCGAGTGGCTGCGCCTGAGTTTCCCCCTGATGGTCGGCGTTTCGCTGGTGATGTTCGATGGCTTGTTCATGAACTACTTCGCCAGTGTCAAGCTGGGCGGCGTCACCGTCATCAACAACGCCAAGGACCTGTTCAACGCTCCATTGAATGTGATTGGGCCGGCTGCCGGCGCAGCCTCGCTGCCCTTCTTCGCTTCCCTGTACCAGGGCAATCGCCTTTATGACTTTTCCGCTTCAGTGGGCCGCACGGTCTCCCGTCTGCTGAGTGTGGGCCTTCTGGTTTCCGCCTGGATGATCGCACTCGCCCCCTGGTTGATGGACCTGTTTCGTGGCGGCCGCTACAACCGTGCCGATACAGCGGAGACCTCCCAGCTCTTCGCCATGCTGGCGGTCACGCTCGGCATCTGGGCCATACAAAACATCTATGCGCGGGCATTTTATGCCGCAAGCGATACCAAAACGCCCGCGCTCAACGGCCTTTGCATCGTTCTGCTTTCGGCGCCACTGTATTGGTTCCTGTTCCGCTCGGAAGGCCTGGAAGGCCTGGCCATCGCCTCGAACATCGGCATCACGGCGCAGACCCTCAGCCTGGCCGTGCTCCTGCACCGCAAACGCCTGGTAAGCCTGCTACACCTCGAATGGGGTGAAATCGGCCGCGCGGCGCTGGCGGCTCTGGTAGCGGCCATCGCCATCGGCTTTGTGGCTTTCCGCATGCCGGCCGCCCATACCCACGCCGCGGACGCTCTGGTCATCGCAACCGGCAGCGCGGTCTGGGCACTCGTCTGCTTTCTCATCCTGCACTTCAGCGGATCGAAGCTGCCACAACAGGTCCTGCGCCGAGGCCGTTAACACTACCTTCGTTTGCGGCGGCTCTCCTCTACGATGTGGCG
This sequence comes from uncultured Bryocella sp., assembly GCA_964236545.1. GTDB lineage: Bacteria > Acidobacteriota > Terriglobia > Terriglobales > Acidobacteriaceae > Granulicella. The sequence continues at coordinate 10,327 of CAXSCE010000049.1, read as the reverse complement.
ACACACTCAACAGAAGTACCCAAGCGTTATCATCTCGACCGGAGCGAGACGGCTTCACGTCTCGCGGAGCGGAGAGACCCCTGTATTTCGCCCGCCATTACCCTTTCCCCAGCGCCCCGGGCGGGAGCCGCTTGCTGCGATCAGTAGGACACACTCAACCGAACTACCCCAAGCGTTGTCATCTCGACCGGAGCGAGACATCTTCACGTCTCGCGGAGCGGAGAGACCCCTGTATTTGGCCCGCCAATACCCTTTCCAAGCACCCCGGGCCAGAAACAAGAACTCCACTCGCTATAGTCGGTGCGGCTAGGAGACAACATATTTAGATAACTCTGAAGCCAGGCTTACTGAGGCTCGGCAGCGTTGGCCTTATCCTGCTGCTTAGCCGCCTTCTTTGCCTGCTTCGAGCCGGCCACCTTCTCCTCCGACTTGTCAGCCTTGGCCTGCGCTTTATCAGCCTTCTTCTGCTGCTTCAGCTCGGCCTTGGTATCTTTACGGGTCTGCTGCTCTGTCTGCTGGGCGAAGCTGCCGGCAGAAAGCGTCAGACCAAGGGCAAGCAGGGCGAAAACGGAACGAAACCTCATACAGCACCTCTCCGCCCTTCAGATGCTGCCGCACCCAAAGCGTCGCGGCCCGCCCCTTACCCAAGCTTGGCGTCCTCGTACTCCTCATTCCAGGCCAGCTGAATCGCCTCCAGCAGACTTTCATTGGACTTGGCCGGGTCGCCGACAAAGCCCGGCAACTCGGTCACCCACTGGTGTAAATCCGTGAACCGCACAGAAAAGGGCTCGACCTCCGGATGCCTCTCCTGCAGCTGAATCCCGATCTCCAGCACATCATTCCAATTGATCTCACGCGGCATACTGTTCACCCCTCGATCCCCAGTGTACGAGCTCGGTGTGCGAGGTAGTCCGCCGGGGTCAGGATGGCGGTCTTGTGGAAGGGGTGCAAGGCAAGCAGGTCGGCGTCCCCGGTGACGAGAAAATCCGCCCCGGCGGCGAGGGCCAATTCAAGAAATTTGTCATCTTTTGGATCACGGCAAATCTGTAGACGTTCCGCAGGTGCAATGGCAGACATTGTAGCCAGCAGGGCATCCACCCGCGCTACACGGATCTCGGGTGTCTGGTAGCGATCAAATTTAGCTCGGGTGACAACGTCTTCCAGTTCTTGCGCCGCAGCGTAACTCGTAAGCACGGTGCCTTCGCGAAACGCCTGCCGGACAGCTGCAGCGGGAACAGACTTTGGGAAGAGGATGGCGCTGACAATGGTGCTGGTGTCAAGAATGATTCTAGGACGCTCTACGTTCAAGCGCTTGCTCCAACTCCAAGCGTTGCCCGTGGCCCACGCGCGAGTCATCCACCATCTCTTGCAGATGGCGAAGTGCCTCCAGTGCTCGCGTCCCTCGCTTCTCCACCAGGGACTCGTACTCAGCTTTCGAGAGGACCACTGCGACCAGTTCCTCTCCGTCCACTATCTGAACCGGTCCCTGAGATGTCTCCTGCAGCACACCCGGCAGAGCTGCCGAAAATCCATCGCTGGGGATCGTCCGTGCCATAGACAAAGCATACGCTCGCTTCCCGCGATCGCGTGGGAACGGCACGGTAGAATGGGTAAGTTTATGAGCGTCCCCGAGCCTGCGTCGCCCGTTCCTTTGCCCCCCGTGCGGCGCCGTCTCACCGCGCGCCGCCGCCTGCTCGCCGCCGAGCGCCGCCTCCGCGAGCTGCAGTCCATCGGCTCCGCGCTCGCCGACACCGCGCATCCCTACATGGCGCACATTGTCCCCATGCGCCGCTGCAATCTCGCCTGCACCTATTGCAACGAGTTCGACGACGTTTCCAAACCCACGCCGGTCGCCGAAATGCGCCGCCGCATCGATCACCTGGGTCGCCTGGGTACGGCGGTCATCACCATCTCCGGCGGCGAACCCCTGCTGCACCCCGAACTCGACGACGTGATCGCGCGCATCCGCCACAACGGCGCCATCGCCGGCATGATCACCAACGGCTATCTCCTCATGCCGGAGCGCATCGAGCGCCTAAACCGCGCCGGGCTCGATCACATGCAGATCTCCATCGACAACATCCTGCCCGATGAGGTCTCAAAAAAATCACTCAAGGTGCTCGACGCCAAGCTGCGCATGTTGGCCGAGCACGCCGATTTCCACGTGAACATCAACTCCGTGGTCGGCGGCGGCATCCAGAATCCCGAAGATGCCCTCGTCATCTCAAAGCGCGCGCTCGAACTCGGCTTCTCCTCCACCATCGGCATCATCCACGACGGCTCCGGCCAGCTGAAGCCCCTCGGCGAGCGCGAACGGAAGGTCTGGAATGAGGTGCGCTCCCTCACCCGCCGCTCCTACTCCCGCTTCAACGGCTTCCAGGAGGCCATCGCCAACGGCAAGCCGAACGACTGGCGCTGCCGCGCGGGCTCGCGCTACCTCTACGTCGACGAAGACGGGCTGGTCAGCTACTGCTCACAGCAGCGCGGCTACCCCGGCGTCCCCATCGCCGACTACCTGAAGACCGACATCGAGCGTGAATTTCTCATCGAAAAGGGCTGCGCACCGAATTGCACCATCAGCTGTGTGCACCAGGTCAGCTACATCGACCACTGGCGTGCCCCACAGCAACCGCACGGGCCCCGGCCGTCCAAAACTCAGACGCTCCCCGATCTCATACAGATCCAGTAAACACGCGAAACCAGAAAAGGCTGACCGCATCCGGGGTCAGCCTTTTCTGTGCCGGGTTCACCAGACCTATTTGCCTCCAGGTATAACCCCGCCGTCATCCTGAGCGCAGCGAAGGATCTCTGTATTTCGTCGCAGCTGCACTACACCCGCAGGACAAAATGGTCTAGACCTGTTTACCTTCAGGTGTGACTAGGACATAGCCTTTCTGGTTGTCATCCCGCAGCGCAGCGGAGGGATCTGCTGTTAGGGATACCCACTAAACCCTCAGGTAAACCGCTCCAAACATTCAGCTCAACGATTGCTGGAAACCGTGCGGTGCGTGGCGGGCGCCGCGCCTTTGCCTGTCTCGGCCTCAGCCTGGCTCAGCACCTTTGACACATCCATGGCGTCCATTACTTCAACCCAATGCGTCGGGGTCACCACAAAAATGGTCGGCGTATACCCGACGTTCATCCGGTTCCCCAACGCCGTACTTTCGTCTACCTCTTTGCTGAACACCGGATCGATCACAAACGGCATCTGCTTACCATGCGCGGCCATAAACGCCTGGGTAAACTTGGTCAGGTCATCTTTGGAGCTGATGCGCTGCTGCGAAGCGAAGACCTCCCGGCGGTACTCCTCAGACAGCTCAGGGGAAACCTTCGCTTTAAGGTAGTGCGCAAAGGTCGCGGCCTCATGACTCCATTGGTGGTAAGGAATCTGGAAGTCGTGCTCCTCCAGCGGCACATGATATTGGCTGGCGGCCGAGTGGAGCACCGGAAACGCCCGTGCACACACGGGGCACTCCATGTCCTGGAACTCGATGATCGCCACCTTTTGTCCGGTCGGGGGCTTCAGAATGGACGTGTCCTTGAAGGACGTGGCCCGCGGCGAGTTAGGCGGATATGTACCCTGCGCAAGGCAGGCCAGCGGCGAGAGCGTAAGCAGGACGGCGGAGAGAACGAAACGGGACATAGGCATAGGACGGCAACGCTACCCTTCGGCGAGTCGAGGCACGCCTTCCCATATTGAAACATCAACCCGCTCTTCCGTGCGATCAAATGGGTGCAAGACCGCGGAACGATGCTATGCTGCAAGCGAAGGAAAGACGAAATGATCGCAGTCCTGCTCGGCCTTCAGGCGCTCACGCTGCTTACGTTGTTGCTGCTCGCGGTATTGTTCTTCCGCCGGGCCGCCACACCAACGGCGCCGGCTCCCGATCCCCGTCTGGGAACACTCCTGGAGGCTGGCCTTCCAGACCAGCTGGCCCGCGTGGAGGCCCGCAGTGAAACGCGGCTGGAAGGCCTTGAGCGCCTGCTGCGAGCCGAGCTTGCGCAGCTGCGGCAGCAATCCGCGGAGGCGGCCCAGGGAAACCGGGAAGGCCTGGATCTCCATTCCGCCGCGATGCGCCGCGAACTCCTGGAAAACCTCCACACCCTGGGGGAAACGCTGCGCAAGGGTCTGGAGGGCTTTCGCGGCGATCACAAAGCCGACGCCGAACGGCTGCGGTCAGCGGTAGACGGCCAGCTCGCCGGCCTGGGCCAGCGATTCCTCCAGTTCACCGCCGAAACGCACAGGCATCACACCGAAAGCCGCGAGGCTCTGCACACACGCCTCACCGCCCTGGGGGGCTCGCAGGCGGAGCTCGGCGAACGGCTGCGCACGACCGTGGAGGCCCGCCTCGACAAACTGAATGAGTCCAATGCTGCCAAACTCGAGGAAATGCGGTCCACGGTGGATGAAAAGCTCCACTCCACACTGCAAACCCGGCTCACGGAAAGCTTCGGCGCGGTCACCGATCAACTCACAAGGGTACACACCGGCTTGGGAGAGATGTCGAAACTCTCCTCCGATGTGGGCGATCTGTCCCGCATCTTCACCAACGTCAAAAGTCGCGGTGGATTTGCTGAGGTGCAGCTCGGCATGCTCTTAGGGCAAATGCTCGCGCCCAACCAGTTCAGCCAGAACGTCAAGGTAAAACCGAACACGGGCGAAATGGTGGAATACGCCGTTCGGCTACCCACGCCCCAGGGTGAGGTGCTGCTGCCCATCGACGCCAAATTCCCCAGGGAAGCCTGGGAGCGGCTTGAGACCAGCTACGCCGAAGGCAATCATGCTGAAATCACGGTCGCCGGCAAAGCCTTTGAGGCCTCGATCCGCACGGAGGGCAAGCGCATCTGTGAAAAATACATCGCCCAGCCGGTCACCACGAATTTCGCCATCATGTTTCTGCCCACAGAAGGCCTCTATGCCGAGGTGATGCGACGGGACGGCTTGCAGTCGGAAATCCAAAACAAGTGCAGGGTCACCATCGCCGGCCCAAGCACGCTCTCCGCCGTGCTCAACAGCTTTCAAATGGGCTTCCACATGCTTCATCTCCAACAAAAAGGGGATGAGGTCTGGCAGGTGCTCGCCAGGGCCAAAGACGAGTTCGGCAAATTTGAAGGGCTGATGGGCTCCATGGAAAAGCAGGTCGGCACCGTGCAGAACACCCTGGAAAAGCTCAACACAAGAACGCGCGTGATCAACAAAACACTCCGCGACGTGAGCCTGGAGGAGACACCGGAACGGCTCCGCGGACGAAATGAGGGCGTCGGCTTCGATGGCCTGCTTCCCGCCTTGGCAGCCGAGAGGGAGGACGCCTAAGGCTTTTGCGGAGGGTGCGCCTCCCCGCTGCGTCCCGCATCCCGGAAGAGTTTGCGGCGGCGGCAACACACGCACTCCCAGGGATAAAACCCAAGCCAGGTAAAGACGGTACGTTGCAGGAGCGTGCTGCGATTGATGCGCCGATACACTCCGGGGGAGCACTGGGCACACTGCCGCATGCGGGGGGCAGTGGGGGCGGAACTCGGCAGGGCCGCTTCGTCCGGCATCTGTCCCATGCTACCTGAGAACACGCATGGGTACGGCACGTTCTTTACACCTATGGGCAGCGCCAGTATGCTTGGGCACTGGGGCTGGGTGCGTCGAACGCATAGGCGAGGCCTCCAGTCGATAGGACACAGGAGATTTCAGGCAATGGCAGCAGTGGACGAAAAAGTTAAACAAATTATTGTCGAGCAGCTTCAGGTGGATGAAGCGGAAGTAACGCCGGGCGCCAGCTTCCAGGAAGATCTCGGCGCAGATTCACTCGATGTCGTGGAGCTTGTCATGCAGTTCGAAGAAGCCTTCGACATCCAGATTCCCGATGAAGACGCGGAAAAGATCAAAACGGTCAAGGACGCAACCGACTACATCGAATCGCACCAGAAAGCCAAGTAAGGGATCTGTTTCGGGTGATTACCTCTAGCATCGGAAGGGCGTTCTAAGAAAGATGGAGCAGCGTCGCGTTGTTGTTACCGGCCTAGGCCTGATTTGTGGCGTCGGCAATACCGCCCCGGAGGTCTGGGATGGCCTGGTGGCTGGTCGCAGCGGCATGGCTGAAATCACCGCTTTCGATCTCACAGGCCATTCCGTGCGCTTCGCGGCCGAGGTCAAGAACTTTGACCCTCACGCCTTTGTGGAAAAGAAGGAGGCCCGGAAAATGGGTCGCTTCATCCACTTCGCCATGGCCGCCGCGCAGGAAGCCATGGAGCACTCCGGTCTCAAGATCACCCCGGAAAATGCCGACAACATTGGCGTCCACATCGGCTCCGGCATCGGCGGCTTCGATGTCATCGAGCGTGAACACACGGCGATGGTCAACGGTGGTCCCCGGCGCATCTCGCCGTTCTTCATTCCGGCAACAATTATCAACCTGGCCGCCGGTCACGTCAGCATTCGCTACGGGGCCAAGGGACCCAACGAGGCCACCGCCACGGCCTGCACCAGCTCCGCGCACTCCATTGGCGATGCATTCCGCACCATCCAGCGCGGGGACGCCGATGCCATGATCGCCGGCGGTGCCGAAGCGGCGATCACACCGCTCTCCGTGGGCGGCTTTGCCGCCATGAAGGCCCTTTCGACACGCAACAGCGATCCAACCCATGCATGCCGGCCCTTCGACAAGGACCGGGATGGCTTCGTCTGCGGAGAAGGCGCCGGCATCCTCATTCTCGAGGAACTGACCTTCGCCCAGGCTCGCGGCGCAAACATCCTGGCCGAGATCATCGGCTACGGCATGAGCGGCGACGCCTTTCACATGACCGGCATGGCTCCCGAGGGCGAAGGCTGCCGCAGGGCAATGAACAATGCCCTGCGCGTGGCGGGTATCTCACCGGACCAGATCGACTACGTCAACGCGCACGCCACTTCGACGCCGCTTGGCGACGCCATGGAGTCCAAGGCGATCGAGAACGTCTTCGGCGACCGCGCCCTCAATCACGAACTGCTCGTCAGTTCCACAAAATCCATGACCGGCCATCTGCTTGGCGGCGCCGGCGGCCTGGAAGCAGGCATCAGCATCATGGCCATGCAGCACCAGACCGCCCCTCCAACCATTAATTTGGCCGACGTGGATCCAGCCTGCCGCCTCAACTACGTGCCCCACCGGCCGCAGCCGGCCAAGATCGACTATGTGCTCTCCAACAGCTTTGGCTTCGGGGGAACGAACGGTTCGCTGGTCTTCAAACGCTGGTCTGCGGAGTAGGTCCCGCTGGCGGAGGTTCGAGGCCAAAGCTTCCCCAGCCAGGCAAAACGCTATCCCTCGCTCCCGGCTGCGCATCCAAACCAGCCGAGGACCTAGGCAATGGCGACGCTCACGGTTGGCAAGGAAAACAACAGCGACATTACTCTGTACTACGAGGACCGCGGCACCGGAAAACCGGTGGTGCTGGTCCACGGTTGGCCCCTCAACGGCGGCTCGTGGGAGCGGCAGTCCGCGGCCCTGCTGGCTGCCGGCTACCGGGTCATCACCTATGACCGCCGCGGCTTCGGGAGAAGCTCCGCGCCAAACAGCGGCTATGACTACAACACCATGGCCGAAGATCTCTACAAGCTCATCGAGGCGCTGGACCTGAAAGACGCCGCCATCTTCGGCTTCTCCATGGGCGGCGGCGAGGTGGCGCGCTACATGGGCAAATACAACGCCGGACGCGTAACCAAATGCGGCTTCATCAGCGCCATTACACCGGCCCTGCGCAAGGACGGGGGCAATCCCGAAGGCGTGGATCCGCAGATCTTTGAAGACATGAAGGCCGGCATCGAAAAGGACCGCTACGACTTCCTGCAAAGCTTCGGCAAGCTGTTCTACAGCCAGGGCCTACTCACCCACACCGTTTCCGAGGCAAAGCTGCAGGCGGACTTCGTGGTGGCCTCGCAATCCAGCTACCAGGCCATGCTATTTACAGTAGACGCCTGGCTTGAGGATTTTCGCCCGGACCTGAAGCAAATCACGGTCCCAACGCTGGTCATTCATGGCGACAACGACAAGACCATCCCGTTGGAAAACGCCGGCGCCCGTATGCCGGGGCTGATTCCTTCTGCCGAATTCCACATAGTCGAAGGCGGTCCACACGGGCTGATCTGGACCCACGCCGCCGAGGTCAACACAGCAATGCTGAACTTTCTCGGCAGCTAGACTTGTCTACCTTCAGGTACAACCCCGCCGTCATCCTGAGCGCAGCCGAAGGATCCCCCAATAGCGATGGTCCCTAAACCTGGAGGTAAACAGCTCAACGTTTACTTCAGGAGCTACAACACCGCCTTTGTTGTTGTCATCCCGCAGCGCAGCGGTGGGATCTGCCGTTTGAATCGCCGTTACGTCCGAAGGCACCCTGCGCTAAACCCGGAACACCGGCTTCTTTTCTTTCACGAGTGAGGCCATCGCCGCCTTGCCCAATTTCAAATGCGCCTCCACCAGCTCCGGCGGCGTCAATGCCATCCACTGCTTCAGCGACACATCCTGGTACTGGTCGCTCTTGAACATTTCCAGAAAGCGTAGCGGCTTTTCGCCGAGATTCTGGATGTAGTGCCCCATCGCAAACGGCACATACCCCACATCGCCGGCCCGGTAATTGAACGTTCGCGCCTTGCCGCCCGAGGCAAACACCGTCATCCGCGCCTCGCCCTCCAGGTAGTACTGCCACTCGTCCGAGTTCGGGTGCCAGTGCATCTCGCGCATGCCACCCGGCTCCACCTCCACCAATGCGGCCGCGATCGCCTTCGACACCGCGAAATTCTGTGAATCCGCCACTCGCACCGTCCCACCTGGTGTCCTGATCGGCTGCTGCGCCGACAACTTATGCGTAAAACCCACCGGCGCAGGTCCCTGCGGCGAAGCGATCTCCTGGGAAGCGAGCGGGCCAGGCACCTTGTCCTGAAAGATGTACAACTCCTTCTTTGGAGTGTTTGCGAACTCACTTTCCGGGACGCCGAAGTTCGCCGCCAACACCTTCTTGGGCGTATGCGCGAACCAATCGGTAATCAGGAAGGTGCTGTTCTCGGAAAATTCGCCATCATCGAACACCAGTAGAAATTCGCAACCCTCAGCAAGCGCCTGGATAGAGTGCGGAATGCCCGAGGGGAAGAACCAAAGATCTCCTACGCCGATGTCATCCGCGAAGTTTTGGCCATTTTGATCCACCACCGTCACCCGCGCCCGGCCATCGATCATGTACGCCCACTCGGCCTCCTTGTGCCAGTGCATCTCGCGCACCGCACCCGGGTTCAGGCGCATGTTTACGCCCGCCATGGCCCTGGCGACCGGCAGCTCGCGCACCGTCACCTCGCGCGCCCATCCACCCTCTTCCAGCCGGTTGTGGCTGTCAGAAAAGGAAAACCGCAGGTTCGGAATGGTCCCGTGATCGGTTTTGGGCGGTGTCAGAATGTCCGGATTCTGTCGATCGCGCTCCATGTTGCGCGGTCCCGGGTCTGTTCCGCCCTTGCCGTTCTTTTCCGGTTGCGGCGTGTGCGTCATCAGGTCGCGAAGTGACATATTCCTCTCGATTCAGTAAGTCGTTTTTAGACCTGTTTTCTTCAGGTGTGGCTATGACATCACCTCTTTATTGTCATCCCGCAGCGTAGCGGAGGAATCTGCTGTTGGGAATTGCCACTAACCCTGAGGTAAACCTTTAGACAAGCCGCCTAGCCCGTGAGCGCGCCAAGCGGCCGTCCATTCCCCTCTATCGCCCTACGTCCCTCGACGGCCGTACCTTCAAGCCGCAACCTGGTTCTTCAGTGAAGCCATGTCGATAACGTAGCGGAACCGCACCTCGCCGTTTTCGACTTTCTTGTAGGCGTCATTGATCTCGTCGATCGAAATCATCTCAATGTCGGGCGTAATCCCGTGCTCGGCACAGAACGCCAGCACCTCCTGCGTCTCCGCAATGCTCCCGATCATCGACCCGCCCACGGTATTCCGATGCATCGCCATATCCATGTTGTCGAACGGCTTCAGCTTACCCAGGGCGCCGACGATGACCAGCGAGGCGCTCCGCTTCAGCAACGGCACAAACGGGGTGAGGTCAGTCGGCTCCGGAATCGTGCTCAGAATAAAGTCAAAGCTCCCTTTGTACGGCTTCATCGCGTCCTTGTCTTTCTCATACACGCCCGTTGCCCCCAGTTTTGCCGCCTCGGCCACTTTCTCCTTCGTGGTCGTAAAAACCACCACCTCCGCACCCATGGCTTTGGCCAGCTTGGTCGCCATATCGCCCAGCCCTCCAAATCCGAGGATGCCCACCTTGTCACCGGCCTTTACTCCCCACTGTCGAAAAGGTGAAAATGTCGTCCCGCCCGCGCACA
>CAXSCE010000048.1:0-24286 GCA_964236545.1 uncultured Bryocella sp. | reverse complement strand
CAAAGCGCGGCTCTCTTCGATTCATTCAGCGTTGGCGATAATCTCGCTCTTCCGCTGCGGCGTTTGGAGAAAAACAAATCGCCTGACGAGATCAAGAAACGGGTAGATGAAGCGCTGCAGCAGGTGGGCCTGGGGTCCGACAAGGAAAAAATGCCGGCAGAACTTTCAGGAGGTATGCGGAAGCGCGCAGGACTGGCGCGCGCGATGGTGCTTAATCCACAGATCCTGTTGGTCGATGAACCAAGCAGCGGGCTTGATCCCATCACCGCTTCCGAAATCGATGACCTGCTCATCAATCTCAAAAAGGAACGGGGAACCACCATGATCATCGTGACGCATGACATCCGGGGAGCCAGGCGTGTCGCCGACAAGGTAGCGGTGCTTGAGAATGGCGCCCTGGTGGGCTTTGGCACCTTCGCCGATCTGGAACACAGTAAAAATGAGACCGTGCGCAAGCTGCTGGCGGGGTGCTAAATAATGAAACCTTACCGTGCCGCAGTAGCGGCCTTCGTCATTCTGGCGACGGTGCTGTTTGCCCTCGGCCTGTTTCTGATCGGCAATCACCACAAGGCGTTCAGCCACCAGATAGACCTCTACACGGATATGGCAGACGTCAACGGACTCATCCCCGGAGCGCACGTTCGCGTCTCGGGCTACGACGCCGGTCAACTCACCCACATCGCCATTCCGAATCAACCCAGTGGCAAGTTCCGGCTGACATTGCACATCGACGATAAGTTGAAAACACTCATCCGTGCCGACTCGCTCGTGACCGTCGAGACCGATGGCCTCGTCGGGGACAAATTTCTGCTTGTGCATAACGGCAGCGACGGTGCCAGACCGATTGGGGACGGCGCGACGTTGCCAAGCAAAGAGCCGCTCGAGTTGTCGGCCATCATCCAGCAGGTGAGCGGGACCGTCACTCAAGCCAACGCCACCCTCGGAGACGTCCGCGTTCGCCTCGACGGCGCCCTGGATGCCATCACCCACACCGTCAATAACACCAATGGCCTCGTTACCGGCATACGGGAGGGTCATGGTCCGGTGGGTGCTCTGCTCACGGACCCGCAAATGACCGCGGACGTCAAAGCAACGGTGTCCAACACACGCCAGGCAACGGCAAATCTCAAACAGATCACCGTTCAGGCGGGTCAGATGGTTGCTGACTTGCAATCGCGCAACCTGGTCGGCAAGGCCGACCAATCCATCGACAACATTCGCGATGCCTCCATCCAGATCGATCATTCCTCACAGCAGCTGAACGCAACCCTGACGCAGGCTCTCGGTCCCGATGCCCAGGGCCGCACGGCAGGAGAAAACCTGCAGGGAACCCTGGACAACGCCAACGTGGCCACGGCCAACCTCGCCGACAATTCCGAGGCGCTGAAGCATGAGTTCTTCTTTCGCGGTTTCTTTAAAAAGAGGGGCTTCTACACGCTTGACGATCTGACACCTGAGGATTACCGAAACAACGCCTATGTCCGCACACAGGGAAAAGATCGCGGCTGGCTGAGGGCAGAGGATGCATTCGCATTGAACTCAGCTGGGGAAGAGATTTTAACGCCAGCAGGCCAGGATCAGATCGACGCCTTTGTTGGACAAAAAGGATCCATAATCGTCAACTCCCCGATTGTGGTCGAAGGCTATTCGACAGCACAAACGCCTTCCGATCAGCTCATCGACTCACGGCAGCGCGCGGTCCTGGTGAGGAATTACATGGAGAAACGCTTCCATCTCACCTCCAAAAATGTTGACCTGATTGCCTTGCAGTCCAAGCCGCCTTCTTCCGCCGGCAAAGACACCTGGACAGGAGCCTGCATCGTCATCTTCTCCAAACCCAAATAGCGACGCTTCGATCTGTTCCCTTTTAGGCTTGGCTCCGACGACGCCTTCCGATTTTCCTGCCGCGGTTTCCCGTGTTGACCCCGCGCTTACTCGTCATCATCCCGCAGCTTTTCGTCGTCATCCCGCAGTCTTTTGGTGTTGTCATCCCGCAGCTTTTTCTTGCCATCCCGCAGCGTCTGTTGTCATCCCGTAGCGCAGCGGAGGGATCTGCTGTCAAGTAGCCGCATCCCCCAAGGAAAACCAAACTCTAGCTAAGCGTCTCCTGCAATTTACCCAGCGTGCGCGCCAGATCCTGATCGCTTCGTCTCTGCTCATCGATCTTTGCAATGGAATGCATCACCGTGGTGTGGTGCTTGCCACCGAACTGCCGCCCGATCTCCGGCAGGGAAGCCTCTGTCATCTGCTTGGCCAGGTACATCGCGATCTGGCGCGGTACTACGATCTGCCGCGAGTTGTTCTTCTGCTTCAGCTCCGCCGTGCGCATGCCGAACTGCTCGGCCACCGCGCGTTGAATGGCTTCAATGCTGATCTTGCGCACCTGTGTATCGATGAACTGCTTCAGACACTGCTGCGCCGTCGGCAGCGTGATCTCCGTATTGTGCAGGCCGCACCAGGCCAGCAAACGCACCAGGGCGCCTTCAAGCTCGCGCACATTGGTGCGCACATTGCCCGCGATGAACAGGGCCACATCGGTCGGCAGTTTGGTGCTGTCGAGCTCCGCCTTGCGCTGCAGGATCGCCACCTTCGTCTCCAGATCCGGCGGCTGGATGTCGACCACCAGTCCCCATTCAAAGCGCGAGCGCAAGCGGTCTTCAAAGCCGTTCAACTCCTTCGGTGGTCGGTCGCTGGCGATCACAATCTGCTTGCCGGTCTCATGCAGCGCATTGAAGGTGTGGAAGAACTCCTCCTGCGTGCGCTCCTTGTTGGCGATGAACTGGATATCATCGATCAGCAGCACATCCACGGAGCGGAAACGGTCGCGAAAGCCCGTCATGCCGTCATTCCTGTGGCGCACCGCATTGATCATCTCGTTGGTGAAGGCTTCGCCGGTGATGTAGCTGATTGCCGCATGGGGCAGCCGGTTCTTTACGCCGTGGCCGATGGCCTGCATCAGGTGCGTCTTGCCCAGGCCCACCCCGCCGTATAGAAAAAGAGGGTTGTACGTGCGCGCCGGGCGTTCCGCTACCGCCTGCGCGGCCGCATGTGCAAACTGGTTGCCGGAGCCGATCACGAAGGAGTCGAACACATAGCGAGGATTGAGCTGCGCGGCGGAGTTCCAATCAAAACGGCTCTGCTCCGGACCCGGCGCGGACCGCGCCGGCATGGACGGCGGCGGCGCGGCAGGCTGCCGGCCTGCACGCGGAGCTGACGGCGAATGCGTCGGCTGCGGGGCAAAGCCGCCATCCTCACGAACACGCGCCGCGGTCGGCTCAGCCGGCGGCGCTTGAAACTTCACTTCGTCGATCTCCAGACCGAGATTGTCAATCGCTTCATGGATGTGGTCGCCGTAGCGGTCGCCGATCATCGTCTCGAAATCAGTTGTCGGTACACGCACATACAACGTCCGGCCTTCCATGTGTGAAAACCGGGTGGGTTTGAACCAGGCCTCAAAACTCTGCCGCTTGACCTTCTTTTCGAGCGCACCCAGGATGCGCACCCACTGATTCAGGACGGCGGCGGAGACTGGAACAAATGACATTGCTTGCTGATCCTTGAGCTACTTGAGCTACTTGACGGCATTGCCTACAGCGTCGTACACCGGCAGAAATGGCCGGAAAAAGGACACAGCATTCCTGTCAACGCCTGGAACGGCGCTGCGATCGGAGTACCGAAAAACGTCCTGAAATGATGTACCGCTGGCGCGGCAATGGAAGTGAAGCAGGGGGAAGAGCACGGTCCTGTGGCTCAGATTGCGGCCCGTGTTTTCCTCGGAACGAAGTCGATCCTAGCACGTCGTCCCGGGCTCTTTTACCGCCTTCCATCTGAAAATTCACGGGCTCTCCGCAGCTTGCACCAGGGGTGGTGAAGAACCGGAGAAGGCAACTTCCCGGGCAACAGAAAGGCCATACTGCGCTATCAAAGCAGCCCTGTTTAAAACTCAAACGAGCTCCAGGCGAGTTCCAGATGAAGTCCCCAGATCGCGCGAGTTGGTTCCCGCACGCGCCTTACGCTATACTCAGTTTTGCTGCGGTACGGTCCCACCTCGTCGCCTAGCTGACTCCGCCAGCGTGAGCTCGGCCCAGGTCCGCAGACAAACAGCTCACACACAGGATTTCCGATCATGCCCAAGCGTACGTTTCAGCCCAACCGCCGCCGCCGTAGCAAGGTTCACGGCTTTCTTAGCCGCATGAAAACCAAGGCGGGCGCTGCTGTGCTCAACCGTCGCCGCGCCAAGGGTCGCCACAAGATCGCAGTCTCCGCCGGCTTCCGCGACTAGTCTCATGCTCCCGCAGATCGGGAGCCGCTGCCGGAGAGATGGGCGCCCTAAGCGAGATCCGCTGCCATCCCAAGCGGGTGGTTGCTGTTCCAACATCAGTCGGTTGCCATGCCCCAGCGGAGTGGAAGCATCTGCTTTCCTTTACCGCCACAGCTCGGCAAAGGGGACACAAATCCCTTCCGTTCACCACGGAATAGCGTTGCAGTTTGGACGAACCTCCACCCATGAGCCCGTCCACCACTACCCAACACCGTCTACGCAAGCATCCTGACTACCAGCGGGTCTATAAAACCTCGCGAAAGCAATGGACGCGGCAAATTGGCTACTTCAGCGTCCTGCGCGCGCCAGGCTCACCGGAAGCGCTGCGTAGCGAAACGTCGGGGCCACGCGTCGGTCTCACCGTTCCCAAGGCTCTGGGCAAGGCCGTGGACCGCAACCGGATCAAACGCCGCCTAAGGGAGCTTGTACGCTCAGCGTTGCCGTTGTTGGGCAGCCTGCCTGTCGATGTCGTCCTGCATCCCAAACGCAGCGTCCTGGACGCAGACTTCGTCGTGTTGGGTCGCGAGATCGCCCTCATCTTCAAATCGGTAAGTACACGCCACGGCAAGGCCGCCACCGGAACGAGCGCAGGCCCGCTGGCAAATACGCCGGAAAGCCTGCCGCATGTCACCGGTTGAAGGCACGGTCGCCCGAAACCTCCGCGAGCGCCTGGCGCACAGTCTGTGGATCCTCTACAAGCGTCTTCTCTCCCCTGCCTTGCACACAGCGGCGCTGGGGCAATGCCGGTACCTGCCCACCTGCAGCGAGTACGCCTATGCGGCCGTGGTAAAGCACGGCTTCCTGCGTGGCGGTGCCCTGGCCTTGTGGCGAATCCTGCGCTGCCATCCCTTCGCGCGAGGTGGCGCGGATCCAGTGCCGTAGGCAAACGGCCGTAATCGTCCTCCGGAAACTTTCGTTCCGGCTCAGCATTTACCATGGGAATAGCGTTTTCTGCGCGCCGCGCCCAGAGCTTCACGCGCGCGGCGGGCGCACAGGCTTAAGAATAGGAAGTTCCCTTGCCAGAGTTTCGAAATCCCAATGCCGGGGCCCCCGGTGCCGGTGCAGGCGGTCAGGACAACCGGCAGTTCCTTCTGTTGCTGCTGATCATGGTCGGTGTAATGTTTGGGCTGCAGTTCTGGCGCGCCAGACACAACCCACAAACCGCATCGCCGACGGCGCCGGCGGCCATTACCGCTCCGGCGAACACCACCCCCGGCGTAGACAACACAGCCGCCCTGCCCGCAGCAGCCGAACAGCCCGATTCCCCCGCCAGCGCAGGGAGTGTTCTGGCCTCTTCTGAAACCTCCACCACCGTGGAGAATGAACTCTACCGCATTACCTTCTCCAACCGCGGTGGGCAGGTCAGCTCCTGGATCCTGAAGCGCTACAGCGACGATGCCGGCCACCCGCTGGATCTTGTGCACCAGGGTGCTTCCCGCCTCTACGGCTACCCGCTCTCGCTCTATACCTATAACGCGGGTCTCACGCGCCAGCTGAGCCAGGCGCTCTTTGTGCCTTCGGCGACCGGCACGTTGCAGGCACCCGCGAGTCTGAACTTCCACTACGAATCAAACGGCGTGGAGGTCAAAAAGACCTTCACCTTCGGCGCTGATTATGTCGTCCATGCGGACACACAGGTCACCGTCAACGGTGTGCCCGTCGCGGCCACGCTGGCCTGGCCCGCCGGTCTGGGCGACATGGAAAATGCCCAGGCCTACGCCAACTCCACAGTCGACACCATGTCCGACGGCAAGGAGCACCACGACGCCTTCAAAAAGGTCGTTGGAGGCGCCACACTGCCGGGTCCCTTCGATTGGGCTGGCTCGGCCGATCAGTATTTCGGCGCCGTTTTTCTGCCTGATCGTCCCGACGACGCTACGCTCGTTACGCTGCATAACGAGATTGATGTAAACAAGGTGCAGCGCCGTGTCGGGCAGGGCAAACCCGCAAAGGGGGTGACGCTGGTGCCTGTCCTGGGCACCGCGGTCGGCGACCGCACCGGTCACGTGCAAACCCGCATCTTCGCCGGACCCAAGGCCGTTCCGGTGCTCAAGTCCGTCAGTTCGGTCACGGGTCATTCACTTGAGCCCATGCTGGATTTCGGTTTCTGGGGCCCCATTGCTCGATTTCTCTTTCTGGGACTGCAGTTCATGCACGCGCATGTGGTTTCCAGCTGGGGATGGGCCATCGTGCTCTTCACCGTGCTGATCAACCTCGTTCTGCTGCCCTTGCGCATTACCTCCATGCGCTCGGCGCTCAAAATGCAGCGCATTCAGCCGCAGATTGACGCCATCAAGGCTAGGCACGGCAATCCAGGCCCAACCGACACCAAAACCGCCCTCATGAATCAGGAGATCATGGCGTTCCAGAAAGAGAACGGCGTCAACGTCTTCGGCGGCTGCGTTCCGACCCTGATCCAGTTCCCGCTGCTGTTTGCCTTCTTCACCATGATGACCAAGGTGGTAGAGCTGCGGCACGCCCACTTCCTCTGGCTTCCGGACCTTTCCGCCGCCGACCCTTACCACATCCTGCCCATCATCATGGTGCTGACCTCCTTCGCCGTGCAGTTCTACATGCCCCAGCCGGGCGTGGATCCGCAGCAGCAGCGCATGATGGCCTTTATGATGCCGGCCATCTCGGGCTACTGGACCTGGAGCTACGCGTCTGGATTGGCCCTCTATTGGAATGTCGGCAACCTCATCATGATGATCCAGCAGGTGGTTATGAACCGCACCGCCCTTGGTCGCGAAATGCGCGAGCTGCAGCTGAATCGCGCCAAAAAGAAAAATCTCGCCGCCGCGCCGAGGGGCAAGACCATCCAGGCCCGCCGTTAGGGCCAGAAACTTGATGAGCAGCCAATCTGTCCTGAAAAGTTTCGTATAGTACAAACAGTGGCTTACCTCCGCCTCCGAGCCAAGGGGAACCACACGGAGCATGCAGGCTATGGACGATCTCGCGCGGGCAGCCGAGACGGTTGCTACGTTGATGCGGCTTTTGACGGCAACCGGGGGACTACGCCTGCGGTTTCGCATCACGGCCGGCGCGGGTGCTGTGGATCCCGACGGTCTGGAGCGGCGCGACATCTATGTCGAGTGCAGCGGACCTGACGCCGGCATGCTGCTGGAGCACGATGGGGAACTGCTGCGCTCCCTGGAGCACATCGCTGCCAAGATGCTCCGGCTGGAGCCGGAAGAGCATGACCGCGTCAGCTTTGATACAGACGGCTTTAAGGCCAGCCGCGCCCAGGCCCTGCGCGCGCTCGCCGAACAGGCCATCGCCGCCGTGGCGGCTACAGGTCAGCCATTTCAGTTTTCACCGATGAACTCGCGTGAACGCCGGATGGTGCACCTGTTCTTGCATGATTCCGGTCTGCAAACCGCAAGCTCCGGCGAAGGGCCGGGGCGCTTCGTTGTGCTTTACCCAGAGGGCTACCGCGTACCCCAGGAAAACCGGCGCGACCCCGGACGGGCTGGACGCGGCCCCGACCGGGACGGACGCCCACCCAGACGCTCGGGCGTGGGCCCACAGGACCGTCGTCCCTCAGGCTTCGCTGGCCCCGGCCGTCCTGACCGCAGCGGCAAGCGTTAGAGCAAGTCTCCTGATGGTGTACAGCCAACTAAACCTGTTTATCTTCAGCTGTGGTTGGCTTGGTTTGGCTTGGTTTGGTTTGGTTTGGCTGTGGCTGTGGCTGTGGCTGTGGCTGTGAATAGCCTCTTTGGTTGTCATCCCGCAGCGCAGCGCAGCGCAGGGATCTGCTGTTGAGATGGCCGCTACAGTCTGAAGTAAGACGCTCTAGCTGCATGGCCGATTTCACCGGGAAACGCGGCACTGAACAAAGATCTTGGCGTCACAGCAACAGGAAATTTGCTCTCGAGCGGCTCTCGAGCTGTCTTCATAAAGGTAGACAAAGTGCATCCGCACCCTGAGCGAGGCCGAAGGGGAAGGATCTCTGTGCTGTTCACGGCTCCCTTACACCTGCTGACCAACCTACAGGCCTGTTTACCTTCAAATGTGGCTCGAACCTACCTTCTTTCGGGACGGCCTAGACTAACCATTGGTTCCGCCACACCTCAATGAAAGTCATGCGACTGCATCGGGGCCGCCGTAATCTCCAGTTCCTCAATCCGCTCCGCGCGCACATGCACCACCTTGTCAACGTTTTGCAGGGTCCCCTCGATCAGCAGAAACTTCGCATAGGTCACCAGTGGCCGGTTTCGCTCGTACAGCTCCGGATGCACAATCGCATTGGCAATTCCTGTCTCGTCCTCCAGTGACAGGAAGATAAATCCATGTGCCGTGCCCGGCCGCTGCCGCGCGATCACACAACCGGCAACCCGCGTCTTTACGCCATGCCGCAACAGCTTCAGATCCCCCGCACGAAGCACGCCCATGCGCTCGACCGCCGCCCGGCAATGCCACATGGGATGGTGCCCGGCTGTCACCCCCATGCCGTCGTAATCGGCCACCAATCGCTCCTGCGGATCCATCCGCGCCAACGGTGATGGGTGTTCTTCGGCATCTTCCAACTCCCGCAGTAGCGGTCCCGCCTGACGCAGCGCACGTTCCACCTGCCACAGCGCATCGCGCCGGTGAATGCCGGCGCCCAGCGAATTCAGCGCCCCCGTCTCCGCCAGCACCGTCATCTCCGCTTTCGATAACGACGGCACCCGCCGTACCAGCTCATCAACGCTCCCAAATGGCCGCAGTGCGCGCGTCCGTTCTATCTCCGTCGCGGTACGCGCCCGCATCCCGCGTATATAGCGCAGACCCAGCCGCAGCGCGAAACCGCGTGAGGCGCCACGCTCCCCCTCCGCCAATGGCTCCAACGTGCAGTTCCAGTCCGATCGCAAAACATCCACTGGCTTGATACGCAACCCGTGCCGCTGCGCATCTTTTACCAGCACGGCTGCTGAATAAAAACCCATCGGCTGGTTGTTCAACATGGCCGCTGTGAACACCGCCAGATAGTGGTACTTCAGCCATGCCGAGGCATACGCAATCAGCGCAAAACTCGCTGCATGGCTTTCTGGAAACCCATACAGCGCAAACGAGCTGATGGCCAGCACGATCTCCTCCTGCGCCTTCGGCTCCACGCCGTTGGCATCCATGCCCGCCCGCAGCTTCGCTTCCAGAAACTTCATCTTTTCCGCGGATCTGCGGCTGCCCAGCGCCCGCCGCAGTTCCTCGGCCTCGCTGCCTGAAAAATTGGCAATCGTCATGGCAATCCGCAACAGCTGCTCCTGGAACAGCGGTACGCCCAGCGTGCGTTCCAGTACCGGCTCCAGCAGCGGATGCGGGTACCTCACCTTCTGCCGGTCCTGGCGGCGTTCCATGTAGGGGTTCATCATCTGCCCCACAATCGGCCCCGGCCGGATGATGGCTACCTGCACCACAATGTCGTAAAACTTCTTCGGATGATTACGCGGCAACGACGCCATCTGCGCCCGAGACTCCACCTGAAACAGCCCAATGGTGTCGGCCTTCTGCAGGGTCTCGTACACGTCCGGATCATCCTGCGGCAGCTGCGCCAGATCCAGCGTTTTGCCATGGTGCCGCGCAACGAGGTCACGGCAATCCTTCATCACGGCCATCATGCCCAACCCCAGCAGATCCACCTTGATCAGGCCCATGTCCGCGCAGTCTTCTTTGTCCCACTGCACCACGTTGCGCCCCGGCATGCTCGCCGGCTCAATCGGCACCACCGACGCCAGCTGATCCTGCGCAATGATCATGCCGCCCGAGTGCTGCCCCAGGTGCCGCGGCAGGTCCAGCATGCGAATCGAAAGCTCCAGATACTTCGCAATGCGCGGATGCCTCAGATCGAATCCGGCGTTATGGAACTGGTGCTCCATCGAATCCGTGGGCCCCTTCCACTCCCATGAACCCACCAGCTGCGTCAGCCGGGTCTGGGTCTCCGCATCAAAGCCCAGCGCCTTGCCCACCTCCCGCGCCGCCGACCTGCCGCGGTAGGTAATCACATTGGCGCACATGGCCGCGCCCAGCTTTCCGTAGCGCTCGTACACATACTGGATGGCCCGTTCACGGTCCTCACCCGAGGGCAGATCCAGATCAATGTCCGGCCACTCGCCGCGCGCTTCCGACAAAAATCGCTCAAACAGCAGATTCATCCCTACCGCATCGACAGCCGTAATGCCCAGCGCATAGCAAACCGCCGAGTTCGCCGCGGAGCCTCTTCCTTGCACCAGGATCCCGTTGGCTTCGCAGAACCGAACAATGTCCCAGACGATCAGGAAATAGCCGGAAAGGTTGAGCCCCGTAATCATCGCCAGCTCTTTTTCCACCTGCGCATCGGCCCTTTCTCTCAGTTCTGCGCTCTTCTTGCAGCCATAGCGCCGTGCTACGCCCTCGATCGTGCGCTTGCGCAAAAAGCTGTCCATCGAGTCGCCTTCGGGCACGGGATAGCGCGGAAACTCATAGCCCATATCCTTCTTCATGGCAAAAGCAAGGCGGTCACTCAACAGGCCGGTATTGCCGACGGCCTCCGGCACATCGCGAAACAGTGCCGCCATCTCCGCCCCGGAGCGCAGGTGCCGCAGGCTGTTCCCTTGCAGCAGAAGGCCGGCTTCATCGAGCGAGCACCCATGCCGGATGCTCGTAAACACATCCAGAATCTCGCGCTCGAGCTCCGTGGCCATATTCACGCCGTTGGTTGCGAGCAGCGGCAGGCCGAACTCGCGCGCCAACGCGATCACCGCCTGATTCCGCGCTTCCCCTTCGCGGGAGCCATGCCGTTGCAGCTCGGCAAAGACGTTCTTTTGCCCGAAACTGCCCACCAGCTTGCACAGGATGCGGCGTCCTTCGCGCATACCGCCGCGCTCGAGCGCCGCCGCTAAAGGTCCCTCCTCGCCGCCGGTCAGGCAAACCAGCCCTTCGGCATGTTCCTGCACCGCCCGCAGCGTCGCCACGCCATCTCCCTTGCTCCGCTGAGCGAGCTTGTACCCGGAGATCAGCAGCGAAAGATTCCTGTATCCCCGTTGCGATTCGCACAACAGCGAAAGCCGCACTGGCCGTGCAGGAACGCGGTGCGGCTGCCAGTCCGGCGGCCGGATCTGCTCCCCAAAGGCGTCCACGGACACCTCCGCCCCGATGTGCGAACGCAGACCCAGCTTCTGCGCCGTCATGTATAGCCGCGGCGAACCATACAGCCCATCGCGGTCCAGGAGGGCCAGCCCCGGCAATCCGAGGTCCGCCGCCCTTGCCGTCATCGCCTCCGGCATCGAAGTTCCCTCCAGAAACGAAAAGGCGGACCGCGCATGCAGCTCGACATACCCCTCAGCCATCCCGCCCGTCCTCCAGCCGAGCCGGCCTCAAGCTCCTGCATGCTTCGCGGTAAAGGAGGTTCATTCTAGTCATACACACCCACCACAAACCAGGCGCCGGAGCCATGTTCCTGCCGCAGATGCAGCGCCATACCCGGCTCGGCAATCGTGATGTCCCAGGCCGCATGATCCCAGGCCTCGCCATTCCACCAGCAGCCGCTGGAGTACCAGGGTCCCGTCGCCGAGGCCACGGGCATGCGGCTGCCCCCCCAGAACAGCGTCTCTGGCCGTTCTTCCCGCACGCTCACCCGCACCGGCTGCGGCGGCCGCAGCATCCGGATTGCCAGCCGGTCCGGCGCTTGCATTCCCTCCCCGGCAGAAGCCTGAAGAGTTATTTCCACCTCACCCATGCCCCCTCCATCCCCTGCTGGTTCACCCAGCTCTGCCTGAACCAGCTCTGGCTGAAACGGTCCCATGGTGAACGCATCTTCGCGATGCGTGTTGCTCAGCACGGGGGAACCCACACCGTCCTGGCCGGCAATGGACCGCAGCCGCGCCAGCAGCAGGTCCAGCCGGTCCGGCTCCGGGAACTCCGTCTGGAACAGCCCCCGCTGCGCCGCCGGCGGTTCGGCCGGCTCCGCCTGCAGCCTCACGCCCACGATGCCTCCACGCGGAGGCCGTGCCTGCAGCTCCAGATTCATCAGCTTCAAGAGCAGGTCGCGGCTCGCGGTCGGCACTGCCGGCCGCACCTCCAGCACATGCGCCTGCGCCACCCGGTCGATCTGGAGCGTCAGCCGCAGACGGCGTAGCGCATAGGCTCGCTCAGTGGCGCGGCACAGCAGCGCCTCCAGCATGGGCGACAACACAAACAGCAGCGAATCCAGCAGCTCCACCGGCGATTCCAGCGCCACGCTTTCGCGCAGCGTGAAAGCCGGCTCCTCCGGCACCAGCAGGTGCTCGGCCTCGCCTCGCGCCAGCAACTGCAGCCGCCGCCCGCCCTGCCCCAGGCGACTGATCAGCGCCGTTTCCGGCAAACCGGCCAGCTGCCCCAGGTTGCGGATGCCCCACCGTGTTAGCAGGGACCGCAGCCTCGGCTCGCACGGCAGAAGACTCACCGGCAGGGGCGCCAGTTTGCCGGGGAGATCCTCAGCCTCGGCACACGCTGTGCGCCGGCAGGCCCGGGCAAGCATGGAGGCCGCTGCCGCATTGGGCGCCGTGGCTACCCGCGCTGCCACAAAGCCCGCCCCTGCCAGATCTTCATGCAGCCGTTCCGCATACACCTCCGCGGAGCGGAACAGCCGGTGCATTCCAGAGCGATCCAGCAACAGCAAGGCCCCACGCACCTCCGCGGCCGCGGCATAGCCGTTGGCCGGCGATCCAACCGCCTCCACCCGGGGTGAAAATCGCTCCGCCACTCTGCAAAGCTCCCGAAACACCCGCTCCTCTTCCCCCAAATCGCGCCTCCGCAGTCGCTGCGCGCCGACCGCCTCCGCCTGCACCCGGCTCATGCCGTGCTCCACACCCTCTTTGCTGGCCGCCGCACTCAGGGAAAACACCCGTTCCCCGGGCGCGACGCCTTCCAGCAGGGCAAGCGACGCTCCCCGCAACTCCGGGGCACGCTGCCTCCATGCCTGCACGGGAAACTCCGGAAGAAATATCGCTGCAAAGCTCACCCCGCCCGGCTCCTTCTCCATTTGCCCCTGGCCGTTCCGCTCTTTGCCGATCATTAGCCCGCCCGCCCCATCTCCGGCTCTTTTGCCGGCCTTTATCGCCCCGCTGCCCGCATCCACGTGGGTGCTGCCTGCCAGTCCGCCACCCGGCCCGGCGATTTCTTGCCCCACACCGCTCCCGTTCGCTGCCGGGCCACCTCGGCTTGAAACGTCCAGCCCGCCAGCACGTGTCGTCCCGCATCCCCTGCCGGCTCTCCCGCACACTGCAAAACGCATGCCGCGCCCGACCTTGCGCAGGGCTCAGGTGTCAGCAGCACCAGCAGCGCATCGCCCCCCTGCACGGCCCGCCGGTATCGCCACCAGGTCGCCGAAGGCACTCGCAACGCCTCTTCTGCCCGCAGCGATGCCAGATCCAGCACCACCACGCGAAATCCTCCTGCCTGCAACACCTGATCCGTGGCTCGCAGCGCCGCATCCAGCCGTCCCCAGGGCCGGGTCAACGGCCTCCTCTGGTGTTCAATCTCATGACGAATTGCGCCACCCTCTCCGTCACGCGGCCCTGCCCGGCGGCTTGCCTCTGGCCATGGAGCCAAAGCTCTCGGCCCACTACCGGCTGTCACCCCATCTCGCCTCTCAGGACCTGCAGTGTCCACGCTCAGCAAACCGGCCCGCGCGGCTGCCGCGGCGCGCTGATTCGCCTGGCGCAGCGGATCGCCCTCATCCGGCTTGCGGGAGTTGAATCGCTCCCACGCCACCTGCTCCTCCGAAGCCGCCCCCAGGCCGATTGGCTGGTTCGGATACCCCGGCGTGCCTTCCATCCTGCGTTGCCGCCGCTCCGCCCGGGCCAGCAGCATGTCTTCCAGCGCAGGCGCCATCCCTCGGGTCTCCGTGCGCGGATGCGCTCCCCCACCACCCGTCCGTGGCGGATACTTTCCCGCCGGTACCGGAGCCGGCACCAATGCTTTTCCTATCCGATCCTCCGCACCCCGCGCCGCTGTCTGCTGCTCCCCTCCGGCCGCGTCCGCGAACCGCACCCAAAGCAGGTTGCGTAAGCGCACCCCGGCCGCTGCCGCGCCGTGCGGATGGAAGCTGTCCCCCACATCAAGGTAGGCACACGCCCCCGTCATCGAGGCCTCCGCCAGCAGCGCCAAGGCCAGCGACGTACGCCCCGAGGACGCCGGTCCCGTCAGCTCACAGACCGAACCCAGCGGCAGACCGCCATGCAGCAGGGCATCCACCGCCGCCACCCCCGTAGAGTGCAACCGGGGCGCCTGGGGAGCCAGGGGCGAAAGTGCCCCCGGGATGCGCTCTGCCAGTTTTGCTTCAATCTCCAGCTTCAATGCCGCTGCAGTTCTCATGGATTCGCCTTTTCTTCGCCTTCGGAAGCCCAGAGTACCGCAGATGACACCCTTTTGCCACCTTGCACAAAGGGCAGTGCAGGCAACCGATTGGGGGATACCGTGCCGGCTTGGACTATGCCCCACTGCAGGTTCATCTGCAGAAATGAGTCGCGGTTCCCTGGCTTCGGTCCAGCTTCATTCGCACGTTAAAAGGAACGCCGATAAGCGGCTTGGACGCCGCTGAACGTTTGGGGCTTCAGGATGTTTGAATTTCAGGCTGTGGTGTTTGGGTTTTAGTTCTAAAAATGAGAAATAAACCCATCTCCGGCCATCCTGAGCCAACCGGGTCAAGCAGGTGATGTAGAAGCAAAACTACTTCACTACGGGGAGCCAGCTCTACCCGCTCCGGAACTAAACTGAATGATTAGGGGTAAAGCAGCATCGTCGACCACCCAGCCTCACCAGCTGTGAACTGACGGCGGTCATGGAGACGGTCCGGTCCGTCCAGCCAGAACTCAATCGTCCGGGGGTGGATCGTGTAGCCTCGCCAGAAGTCTGGGCGCGGAATTTCTCCCTCGCTGTGCTCCTCTGTGAACTGCACCACAGCCTGCTCCAGCACCGCACGCTCGGGCAGCGGACGGCTCTGCTGTGAAACGGCCGCCCCGATCTGGCTCTTGCGGGAGCGGCTATGGAAATACTCATCGATCTCCGCGTCCGGCATAGCGGTCACATCGCCCCGTACGCGCACCTGCCGGCGCAGCGATTTCCAATGAAAGCAAAGCGCCGCCTTGGGATTTTCTTCCAATTCGTGGCCCTTCAGGCTTTCCGCATTGGTGAAAAAACTGAAGCCGCGCTCATCCACGCGCTTGACCAGAACCATCCGTACACTGGGTTCACCACCGGGCGTGGCCGTGGCCAGCGCCGCGGCTACCGGGTCATTGGGTTCTGTTCCTTCGGCCTGCTTCAACCATTCCTGAAACAGCGCAAACGGGTCTTCGCCTCGCAACTCCGGCCGTACGTCCATCTTTCGATGATGCAGAGGCGTTCTTGCTACTGCAACCTCTTAAGGAGGATTGTTTTGCCCGGGGCAACATCTTGGCCCATCGTGCTGCCCGCGCGCATGCAGCGTCATTTGCTACCCTAAACTGCCACTCGGAACAAGCCCGTGCGCTAGTTTTTCATCCTGCTGCAGGATAAGGACGCAGATAGCCGCTCCCTTGTTTACACTCGTTGGCCCTGCGCACAATGTGCAGATTCTTTCATTTCCTCGGCGGCTGCTCAGCACCGGCTGGAACCGCCATAGCGTAGCTGGCGGACTGGGTAGCTGACCGGACGAACAAAAGCCTGTCTCCGGCTGTGTCCTGTCCGGCGCGCAGCACCCACTCGGGTGTACGGGACCTGCTTCCCGCATCCAAAAGCTCTGTGGATCTCTTGCATCGCCCGAGGTAATCATCATGTCCAGGCTTTCCGTTCCAGTCTCCGCGCGCGATCACGCGCAGGGTCCCGTAGAAGCTCCCGTCACGCTGGTGGAATACGGTGATTTCCAGTGCCCCTCCTGCGGGCAGGCCTTCGAGATCGTGAAAAAACTGCAAGGGCACTTTGGCGATAAACTGCGCTTTGTCTACCGCGAGTATCCGCTGCCGATGCACCCCATGGCCGGGCCCGCCGCCGAAGCCGCCGAGTTTGCCGCGAAATACAACAGCTTCTGGCCCATGCATGACGGCCTGTACGAGGGTCAGCAAGAGCTCTCAGAGGACTTTTTCGTCCAGCTTGCAGACAAGCTGAAGCTCGACGGTAGAGCGCTCGCGCGAAGCCTCGAGGCCGGCGAGTTCCAGACACGCGTAGATGAGGATGTCGAAAGCGGCGACGGCAGCGACGTCACCGGCACACCGACCTTCTTCATCAACGGCGAGCAGCATGAGGGGAACTACGACGAGCGCTCCCTTACCGAAGCGATCAACCGGGTCATGCACGCATAGGCTCCGCGCCGATGTGCCTATGCGACATGACCGGCCACGTGCCCGGCCACGTGCCCTGCGAGGTTCACGGCAGGCCACTGCCGCCCCTTGTAGCCCATCCGTGAAGCACACTGGAGAAACGTCGTATGAACGAAACGTCCTCTCCCCAGAAACCCCGTGTTGGCATCCTGTTCGGCGGCAAAAGCGGCGAGCATGAGATCTCCCTGCGCTCTGCCAACTCCGTCCTGGCGGCTATTGATCGCAGCCGCTACACCGTCCTCGAGCTGGGCATCAGCAAAACTGGCCGCTGGCTCGCGCCGGCGGCGTCCCAGGCCCTGCTCACCGGCCATGCGGGCGATGGTGGGGGAACGGTCAGCGGTGGTGGGGAAACGGTCAGCGAACCGGGCCTGACCCTTGTCTCCACCGCGGTCGACCCCGACGCCGGGGCGGCGATCGACGTAGTGTTTCCGGTGTTGCACGGCACCTTTGGCGAGGACGGCACGGTTCAGGGCCTCTTTGAGCTCGCTGACGTTGCCTACGTCGGTTCCGGTGTGCTGGGCTCGGCCGCCGGCATGGACAAAGACGCCATGAAGCGGCTGTTTACCTCCGCAAACCTGCCGCAAACGCCCTATCTCACCCTTCTGCGCTCCGAATGGCGCAAGGACCCGGATGCGGCCACGACAAAGATCGAGGCAGCGCTGCGGTACCCGCTTTTTGTGAAACCCGCCAATCTCGGCTCCTCGGTCGGCATCAGCAAGGTCCACGACCGGAGCGAGCTGGCCCCGGCGATGGATCTCGCTGCCGGCTTCGACCGCAAACTGGTCGTCGAACAGGGCGTCGGCGGCCCTGGCGTAAAGCCGCGCGAGCTGGAAATCGCCATCCTCGGCAACGACGATCCTGAAGCCTCCGTCATCGGTGAAATTGTCCCCGCCAAGGAGTTCTACGATTACGAGGCCAAGTACGAGCTCGACGGCGCCGACGAAAGCGTCAGCCTCATCCCCGCCGACCTCACGCCGGAGCAACAGGCGCGCATCCGCACCATGGCTCTGGCAGCCTTCCGCGCCTGCGACTGCGCCGGCCTTGCCCGCGTCGACTTCTTGATGGCCCCGGCCCAGGACGGCCAACCGGGCGAGATCCTACTGAACGAGATCAACACCATGCCCGGCTTCACCTCCATCAGCATGTACCCCAAGCTGTGGGCTGCCTCGGGCGTACCCTATAGTGAGCTGATTGATCGCCTGATCGCCCTCGCGGTAGAGCGGCGAGCGGAAAAACACCAGACGCAGTTCAGCAAATCGGACAGCGACGAAAGCTCGCACGAAAGGATTACCCCATGAGTGATTCGGTTCCCCAACCCGACGCAGCCCAACCCGAAGTAGCCCAATCCGACGCAGCCAAGCCCTCGGCCAAGCCCGCAATCAAGGTCGGTGGCTTGAGCCCCGCCGCGCAAAAGCTGCAGAACCTGCGCGACAAAGCCGCCCAGGTCAAAAGCGGCGCCAAACCGGTGCCGGGCGCCTCGGCCGCTTCCTTTAAAGCCAAAAGCCTGGCCGGCACCCGCAAGACCAGCTTTCAGCGCAAGGCCGTGTAAGGCTTCGTACGCCATGGCTGCCTTTTCGACCGGCAGTAATCTAGCCGGAGCGGTCGTTTGTGTGGTTAACTAGGCCACGCATTCCAAGTCTGCAGAGGTCCATCCCTTGCTTCCCGCCCCACCGCCTGCTCCGGCCGCGAACCGTCTCGGCTTTTCTTCCTTCGTTGTTCTCCTGACGCTCGCCATCACGGGCGTGCACGCACCGGGGCAGGCCCCGCATCCGCTCACTGCCGCAGACAGGGCCCGTGTTGACGCGATCGTGCAAAAGATGACGCCGGAAGAAAAGCTGGCCTACATCGGCGGTACCGGCTTCGCCGTGCGCGCCATGCCGGCCCTGCAACTGCCCGCGCTGGAGATGTCCGATGGTCCTGTGGGCGTGCGCTCCAACAGCGGTCTGCCCTCGGCCACCTACGCCGCCGGCATCGGTCTGGCGGCCACCTGGGACCGGGCCCTCGCCAGTGAAGTGGGCAAATCCATAGGCCGCGACGGCCGCGCCCGCGGCGTCATGTACCAGCTCGGCCCCGGTACCAATATCTATCGCTCGCCCCGCAATGGCCGCAACTTCGAGTATTTCGGCGAAGATCCCTATCTGGCCGGCGAGATGGTTGTCGGCTACATCACCGGCCTGCAGACGGAGGGCGTCAGCGCCACCGTCAAGCATTTCGACGCAAACAACTCCGAGTTCCTGCGCCACGACTCCGATTCCGTGATCGACGAACGCACCCTGCATGAAGTCTATCTCCCGGCCTTTGAGTCCGCTGTGAAGCGCGGCCACGTCGGGGCTGTGATGGACAGCTATAACCTGATCAACGGCGAGCACGCCACGCAGAACACCTTCCTCAACATCGACGTGCTGCGCAAAGACTGGGGCTTCTCGGGCACGCTGATGTCGGACTGGAACGCCACCTACGACGCCGTCGAGGCAGCCAATGGCGGGCTCGATCTCGAAATGCCCACGGGCAAGTTCATGAATAGCGCCAACCTGACCCCCGCGCTGCAGTCGGGGGCGGTCACGCAGGCCACCATTGACCTCAAGATCCGCCACATCTTGGACACGGCCGCCATGTTCGGCTGGCTGGACCGCACGCAGCGCGATCTAAAAATTTCGTTTCTGGACCCCGACAGCGACAAAACAGCTCTCGAATCAGCCCGTGAATCCGCCGTCCTGCTCAAGAACAGCGGCGATCTGCTGCCGCTCGACCGAACTACTTTGAAAACCGTCCTCGTCGTAGGTCCGGCGGCGTACCCCGGCGCACCGGCCGGTGGCGGCAGTGCGGCCGTGACCCCATTCCACACGGTGAGCCTGCTGGAGGGCGTTTCGACCATCGCGAAGGGGGTCAATGTGCTGTATGACCCGGGTCTGCCCACCCTGCGCGAACTCGCCGAGCATACCGAGTGGTCCACCGCCGCCACCGAGGGCCAACCTGGCGTGATCGTGGAGACCTTCGACACCAAGGACCTTTCCGGCACACCCAGCCTCCAGACCACCGCCTCCCATATCAATACGGATGGCATTCCGCGGGAGGATGTCGACCGCCGGCAGCCGACGCACCCTGTGTCACACCGCTACACCGCCTTCTACAACGCCGCAGCGGCAGGCGATTACCTCATCGCGATGGCCGGCGACGTGGAAAACACTGGTAATCGCGTCACCGTGGACGGGCAGCTCGTGATTGACGACTGGCGCTACGTCCGTGCCGTGGAGCCGCACCTCACCCTGCCGCTCACTGCCGGTCCCCATAAGGTCGTCGTCGAGACCTGGAAGAGCAGCCCCACCGGCGGCCGCACTCGCCTCGCGATTCTGCCCGAGGCCTCCGTCGTGAATGAACACGCGAAACAACTGGCGGCGCAGGCCGATGCGGTGGTTGTCGCCACCGGTTTTCAATCCGACCGCGACCCCAGCGAGGCCGAGGCCGGCGACCGGACCTTCGATCTGCCCTTCGGCCAGGATGCCCTCATTCGCGCCATGGCGGCCGCCAACCCGAAAACGATTGTTACCGTCACCTCCGGGGGCAACGTCGACTCAACCACCTGGATCGACAAAACACCCGCTCTGATCGAAGGCTGGTATGGCGGCCAGGCCGGTGGCCAGGCCCTGGCCGAGATTCTCTTCGGCGATATCAATCCCTCGGGCCACCTGCCCGCCACCTTTGAGCGCCGCGCCGAGGACAACCCCACCTTCAATAACTACTACCCACCCGCCGGGGAGGACACATCCGCCAATCCCAGGGTCTTCTACAAAGAGGGCATCTTTGTCGGCTATCGCGGCTATGAACAGAAGGGCACCACACCGTTGTTTCCTTTCGGTTTCGGCCTTTCCTATACCACTTTCCAGTTCAGCAATCTCCAGGTAACGCGCGGCGGAGGAAACGGCGCGGACGGCACTGCCACACTCGCCACCGCCGCCTTCGACATCACCAACACGGGCTCCCGTTCGGGCGCGGCCGTGGCGCAGGTCTACGTCACCGATACCCACGCAAAGTTCCCCCGCCCCAAACACGAACTCAAGGGCTTCGAGCGGATCGAACTCGCTCCAAAGGAAACCAAGCACCTGGTTGTGCCCTTGAACTTCCGTTCCTTCGCCTACTGGGACGGGAAACTCAAGCGCTGGGCAGTGGACCCGGGCCGTTTCACAATCTCGGTGGGCGATTCCGTCGCTTCGCTACCTTTGACCGGCGAGGTGGAGATCAGCCCGGAAGCTGCCATGAACAGGCCCTAACCTTCGTGCCACAGTACCGGTCAAATGCTCGCCTGCATGAAAGCCGCAGCCGCGCAGTCATCGCGAGCTATTCTAGACCGCATGGCTGAATGCTCGACAGACCTCCTCCCCGTCGGCGGTCTCTCTGTCTCGCTCCCTGAAATCCAGGCCGCGCGCGAGCGGCTTGGAGAAGCGATCTACAAAACGCCCTGCGCCCGTTCCGAGATGCTTTCGCGCCAGACCGGCCAAAGCATTTTTCTCAAGCTCGAAAACCTGCAGATGACTGGCTCCTTCAAGGAGCGTGGTGCGTTGAACCGCATCGCTACGCTTACGCCAGAGCAGGCCGCCAAGGGCGTAGTCGCCGCCTCCGCCGGCAATCACGCGCAGGGTGTGGCCTACCACGCAACCCGCCGCGGCATCCGCTCGGTCATCGTTATGCCGCTCGCCACGCCGCTGGTCAAGGTGCAAGCCACGCGCGGCTTTGGCGCGGAGGTCATCCTGCACGGGGCCAACTACGACGAGGCCTGCGAGGACGCCACGCGCCGCGCCAGGACCGAAGGCATGATCTTCATCCACCCTTTCGATGATCCGCTCGTCATCGCCGGGCAGGGCACTATCGGGCTTGAACTGCTGGAGCAGATTGAAGGGCTCGAAGCCGTGGTCGTGCCCATTGGCGGCGGTGGCCTCATCGGCGGCATCGCCTGCGCGGTCAAGTCGCTGCGTCCGGAGGTGCGCGTTGTCGGCGTCCAAACCTCTCGCCTGCCCAGCATGCAGCGCGCCCTGCGCGCCGGCGGTCCCACCACGCTTGAACCCGCCACCACCATCGCCGACGGCATCGCCGTCCGCCGCGCCGGCGACCTCACCTATCCGCTGGTACAACGGTACGTCGACGAGATCGTCACCGTCGACGAGGACGAAATTGCCAGCGCCATTCTTACCCTGCTCGAGCGCGAAAAAACTCTCGCCGAAGGCGCCGGCGCCGCTGCCCTGGCGGCCGTGCTGCAGCGCCGCACGGGGCTGCCGGCCTACACCAAGATCGCGG
Source organism: uncultured Bryocella sp. (assembly GCA_964236545.1). Taxonomy (GTDB): domain Bacteria; phylum Acidobacteriota; class Terriglobia; order Terriglobales; family Acidobacteriaceae; genus Granulicella. Next base: position 2,389 of record CAXSCE010000048.1, on the reverse strand, counting down.
TTCTGGTCTGCGGCGGCAACATCGACGTCACGCTGCTCAGCCGTATCATCGAGCGCGGCCTCGTGCAGGACGGCCGCCTCATCCGCCTGCGCATCCACCTGCTTGATAGACCGGGCGCACTGGCAGATCTTACGGCGATCATCTCGCAGCACCGCGCCAATATTGTGGACACGCTGCACAACCGCGCCTACTACGGTGTAAACCTCGGCGATACGGTCATCGACATCACCATGGAAACTCGCGGCCGCGAACAGGTAGAAGAACTCCTCCTCGCGCTCACCGCCACAGGCTACAAACACAGCCGCGTGCTGTGAGGCTTTCTGGCGTCACCTTTCCGGTGATGATCTTCGCGGAGCGACCTGCTGAAGCACACCGAAACCTCACGGGGCATCCGGTCTGTCAACAGCGACTTCTTGCGAGAAAACACGTCTTCAAAGGAGCAAGTGCAAGGAGCTCGATTGCGTTTTCTCCATCTTTTTTTATATTCGGCCTCGCTCTGTTGCGTGGGTGCATTTTCTGTCGCCGCGTCCGCGCAGGTCGGCATCTATGCCATGGGTTCGGGCGCCTTTCTCGGCACGGCAACAGCCACGCAGGGCTCGCTCGTGGCGCAACAGAGTGGTTTTTCCGCCTGGGGCGGCACCTTCGGCGTGTATGACAATCTGGCCCGGTTCGGGCCGTTGAAGCTCGGTGCCGATGGGCGCTACTTCCAGGAAACCAGCTCCAACAGCAACAGCTACGGCAACAAACTGCATGGCGGTCTCGCCGGCGCCCGTCTCGCGCTGAACCTGCCGCTCATTCCCTTCAAGCCCTATTTGCAGGCCGAAATCGGCGGAGTCGGCACAAACTATGGCACACAGCCCAACGACTCCGGCTCCTTCGCATACCAGATCCAGGGCGGGCTCGACTACACCATCTTTCCGCACATCGACATACGCGCAGAGTACGGTGGTGGCCAGATCACCAGCATGTACGGCAACGGCGATAAACAGTCTCTACAAGAGGCCGGACTCGGCGCGGTGGTACGGTTCTGACCTGCATGGAGGGGAACTGAAAAGGCACAACCGCCATGGTTGTGCCTTTTTAACTTCCGGCCCCAGCAAGTTACAGAATCGCACGCACAATGCGCCGCACAACTTCCGTCGTCGCCCCAAACACAAGGTGCGAGGTAAACGGCCCGGCATAGGACGCCGCGGGAAATTTATCCAGTGGTTCGGCCAATCCAAAGGCCGGCACTGCCACCAGATCACCCCCTATAAACAACACCGAGCCGTACGTCGTTCCAAAGCCCGAGCGCACCACCTTGGAGTATTCCGCCAGTCCACCATAAAGGCCGCCGACCAGCGCACCATAGGTGTAATGTACGATCGGCCCACCCTTTTCCTTTTGCTCAGAAGTGAGGTGCTGTCCGCCCTGCACCGGTGTGGACAGCCCGTCGGCAGCCTTCATCGTGGCATCTTCCCCATCGCTGTTTGCGGCGACCTTTTCTTGCTCTTCGGGCGTCATTAGCTTCTTGTTTAGTGCAGACCCGGGTCCCGCGCTCCACTGATTCATCACCCAGGCGGCCGCCAGACCGCCTGCCACGCCCGCCAAAATGCCCCGTATCAGATGTTTTTCTGCCATTGTTTCTCCTTCGATCGCCAAAACTTAGTGCTCACTAAGTTGTGATGCACGGCAGCGAAGATCTGTCACAGAAGCGTGAATCGTGCGGATCTACCGGTCGTCTGCTGGGTAAAAATCCAAAGCATAAAGACTGCCGGTACCGATCCTCGGCTGGACCAATGGCTCGCTCGCCGGAGTCAGACCGCTGAAGAAGTAATTGACAGCTTCCCCATCGTGAAAATTCCTCAAATCGGCCACCACATGAATCGATCCATCCGCCGTGTCCACCCGCAAAATGGGCTGCCCATCTTCCTGAAATGCATGGATGTACACCGATTTGCTATCAGCGCTCCAGACTGGGTCGGCTGCGCTCGTTGCGGCCAGTTGCCTCCAGCGCTGGCGCTCCACGTCGTAGAGCATCAGCGTTTTCTGGTCCAGGGTCAGCGCCAGGATCCATCGTCCGTCGGGAGACCAGCGCGGACTGAATAGGCCTTCTGAACCGGGAACCACCTCGGACTGGTGCGTCGTCAGATTGAGGATCTGCAGATTGCGCGGGCCGCTTTCCTTGCCCATCAGGTCCGGTTCCCGTCCATAGACCAGATGCTGCCCGTCGGCGGACCAGCTTGGATCCGCGGTGTTGCGCGTGTCCTTGAGCAACGCCTCGGGGCTGCCTCCCGCGGCGTTCACCAGGTAGGTTTGCCAAAGACGGCCATGCTCCCTGGCCATGATCGCCAACCGCTTGCCATCCGGCGCCCAGTCCGCCAGAAAACCTTCGGTTCCAACCGATGTG
>CAXSCE010000047.1:0-25659 GCA_964236545.1 uncultured Bryocella sp. | reverse complement strand
TCACGGTAGCCGGCCTGGGAGGCACGGCCAATCAGGCCATCTGGGCCCTCGGCAGCAACATCGCGGCTGGCTGCTCAGTACAGCTCTACGACCCGAGCAACCCGACGGGCGCTCCGATTGCCACGGTGACCACCGTGAACTGCGGTGGCGGGGATATGTCTTTTGTGATTCCCCGCAGCGTCTTGACCAACTTCAGCGCGGTCGACATCGTGGTCTCCAACCCCGGCTCGCACGCCTCACAGCCTCTGCCTCTCGCCATTCAACCTGTGCCGACCCTGGCGGCGGCGGGCCTTGGAGGCAATGCAGATCAGGCTATCTGGGCCATCGGAACAAATATCTCCCCAGCCTGCTCGGTCCAGATCTACGGCCCGAATGCCCAGACCACAACGGTCTTGGCTACCGTGACGAATGTGAGCTGCCAAACCAACAGCTTGTCCTTCCTGATCCCGAGCTTCATCCAGAGCAACTACAGCGCCATCCGGATCGCCGTCGTGGACACGGACGGACAACCCTCGGCAACTATACCGGTCCAGCTCGGGAGCAAGTGAGAACCAGCGAGGTTGGGTCGTGCGCGAGCTGTGCTCCTCCGCTCACCCAACCTCCGCTCGCAACCCAAAACAGCGCGGGATGTTCTAGCAGCATGAACGCTGAGACTGGGTTTCCTGTTGCGCTTGCTCGGCTCTGGACGATAGATCTTTTCAGTCCAGCTGTCTTTGCGTTCGGCAAGGACAGTGGGACCCGTGCGCAGGCCTGGCTTGCAGAGCGCGAAACAGACGAGCATACCGCCCAACATGGAGATCCACTTTGCACAAAAAAAGATGCAGCAAACGCACTTAGGATCAAGGCGGAGGTGACGAAAGTTTTCGCCGTCGAAAATATTGCACTGCTATACTCGGGCCCAAGGACCTGAGAAAGATGACCGACAGCAACAGTTATGTGGGAGCAGCAAACTCCGAAGAATTAGCCCTATCTGACCTTTGGAGTGTGCTGCTTCGTCACAAAGCCATCTTCTTGGCCCCGGTTCTCGTATGCGTTGCGATTGGAATTTTTCTTTCGCTAGCTCCTCGAAAATATGCGGCAGATAGCATGTTACGCATCCAGCCGGGAGCCACTAGTGAATACCGTGCCTCACAGGCCGCGCCTGCACCCGAAATTGCCGATCAGATCGCGCCGTATGTCGACATCCTGGAAAGCCGTACCCTGTTTTTGAAGGTTGCCCGCGACCTGGATCTTGCCAACAACCCCGCATTTGGCGGCAAAAGCGGCCGGCATGAATCGCTGGAGGATCCCCAAGTGCGAGACCGCACGCTGGCAGCGATGCGGGCGCAAATTGCCGTGACACACAAACCGAAGGACGAGATCCTTCGCGTTGCCGCGACGACCACTTCGCCAGCGCTGTCCGCCAGGGTTGTCAACACGCTGATCAACGACTACGTGGAATATCTTTTCGAGACCCGCTACGGGGCCTCGAAGCGAGCATCGGGGTGGCTGGAAAAACAGCTTGACGATCTCAAGCAGCAGGTCGAGAACGACCAGACCGCCCTGACCAGCCTACAAGCCAAGCTCGGATTCATCGGTTTGAATGAAACCGGCAACGATTCACTCTTTGCACAGTCCTTGACCTCTATCGGCAAAGCGGCCAGCGATGCCACCGTGGAGCGGATCGTGGCCGAGGCGAAGTACCGATTCCTGCAGGAGTCAGATCCCAACCTGATTGAGGGTGAGGTCAACCTTCTGGGTGGCACCGGCGCCAGCGGAAGCAGCACGAGCAGCCTGCTGCAGTCACTGCGGAGCGCCCAGGCGACGCAGTCCAGCAACTATGCCCGCCTGCTTGCGCAGTTCGGTCCCAATTACCCGGACGTCAGGCAACAAAAGTCACAGCTAGACGAGACGACCCGCCAGGTAAAGGCGGAAGAAGCACGCATCCTGAACCAGGCCAAGCTTTCCTACTCCGCCGCAACCGCCAATGAGCAGATGACGGAGAAAGCGCTGTCCGGAAAGCAGGGTGAGGCCTTCAGCCAGCGCAACGACATGGTGAGATATATCATCCTGCTGCACGATTATGAGGCTCACCGCACTTTGTATGAGGGTCTGATCTCGCGCCTGCAGGAGGCCGGGATCACGGCGGGGCTGGAAGGTGGCGAGGTCGATATCGTCGATCTGGCCGACGTGCCTACTAAGCCCGCACCACCGGGACACCTTACCTTCTATATCGGATCATTGCTTGCCGGCCTATTTCTGGGTTTCATCCTGGCCTTGGTGGCGGAAGCGCTGAACACGCGCATATGGACTCCAGAACAGGCCCGCCGTGCAAGTTCCTTTCCCGCGCTCGGGGCGCTTCCTCGCTTGCGCCGTGGCCAGTCCCTCGCCGGCAGCATGCAGGATTCTCCGTATATGGAGGCCATCGACAGCGTACGCGCATCGTTACTGAACGCCGGAGCGTCGGCTCCTCCGCCCAAGATCATTATGGTGACCAGTGCGCAGCCGGGTGAGGGAAGGTCGACTACGGCTCTGTACCTCGCCGGAGTTCTCGCACAACATCAGGCCAAGGTGCTCTTGCTGGATTGTGATCTGCGGCAGGGTGCCCTCGCAGGGAAGCTTGAGATCGCTGCCGCACCGGGGCTGACTGAGATCCTCACCGGCGAAGCCACCTTATCTGCCGGCTTACGTTCAGTTTCCTTCATGCCGAATCTACAGGTCATCGTGAGCGGTGCTCGACCAAACGTGCGGGCCGGGATCTTGCTGGGCTCCCCGCAGATGCGGGAACTGATCGCCACTGCGCGAGAGAGCTTCGACTACCTTGTGCTGAACAGCCCACCGACGCTGGGGTTTTCTGACGCCCTGAATCTTGGAAACATGGCGGATGGCACCGTGCTCGTAGTGCGGAACGGCTTCACGAGCCGAAAGCTTCTGAAGCGGGCCGAAAGCGTCCTGCGCGGCGGCGGCGTGCCGGTGTACGGATACATTTTGAACGACGTGAACCTCGGCAACCAGGGGCTCGCGGCTCGCGGCTACCGCAGGATGTACTCTGCGGAGGCAAGGGGAACCATCTAATGCGATCACTTTCTGTAGCAGCGCTGCTTTCCGCAGCCCTAGCTCTTGCCCTTCACTCGCCAGCCCAAAGCGTCAATGCATCGCTGCCGGCCAAATCACCCACGGATGCGGACCTTCCGAATCGAGCGCAACTGGATTTGCTCTTGCAGGCCAAGCGTCAGCCGTTGATTTTCCAGACCGACGACGTAATCACCGTGCAAATCTACGGCATCGATACGTACGCCGACAAGCAGCGGGTGGGTGATGATGGGACGATTGTCTTCCCATTAATTGGCCGGACGCAGGTTGCGGGACTCACAACGGAGCAACTTCAGGCTCGCATCGCCCAGGCTCTAGGAGATCATGGCATGGTCCGCGATGCGCAGGTCACGGTGATCTCGGAGCTCCGCCCCACTGAAGTTGTTTCCGTTCTGGGCAATGTAACTAAGCCGGGCATCTATCCAGCCGTAGGCAACTTGACCTTGGCGGACTACCTAAGCGAAGCAGGAGGGTTCGTTGAGAGTTCGGCCGGTACGCCGGCCTCCAACTCTCCTGCTAGCTATACCGTCACCCTATTTCGCCCTTCTATGGGCGCACCGGTACGGGTACCCCTGGGTCCACAGTCTTCCGATAGTGTTTGGGGACGAATTCCTGTTTTTGCGGGCGACCACATCCGAATCGACAAGGTGGGCGTTGTATACGCAGTGGGCGCGTTTAAGACGCAAGGCGGCTATCCTTTGAAAAATTCGAGCCGAACGACTGTGATTGAACTAATCGCGTTAGCCGGTGGGGTAGGTTTTGAGGCTGCCTCCGGCGACAGCCACATCGTACGCAAAGAGAATGGCCAGCAGACTTTAATCGATATCAATGTGTCCAAGATACTAAAGGGCACGCAACCCGACCTGATCCTGCAACCTGACGACATTCTCTTTGTTCCGACGAACCAGTTGAAGGCCGCGATCAAGGGTGGTGGTCCAAGCATTGTTGTATCCATAGCCGATGCTGCCTTATTCACCAAATAGGTTCCGTGGAGTGGCTATGTACGAGTTGGCCGTTGCTTACCGCATTTATCCGAAGGTCTCGAAGCCGGCACAAGGGTTGCCCTTCGATGCGGACAAGCTGCGCCAAGCCGAACTCTGTCTGCGTTCCTTCAAGCGTTGTTTAGGCCACCTCAAGGTGAAGATCTGGGCGATAATGGATAGCTGCCCCATAGAATATCAGGATCTGTTTCGGCGCTACTTCGCTCCGGAAGATCTGGTTCTGGTCCCTTTGGAGATGGCTGGCAATCATGGCACCTTCTCCAAGCAGATTGACATTCTTCTTTCTCAGCGGGACGCCGAAATGATCTATTTCGCGGAGGATGATTATCTTTACCGTCCAGTAGACTTCTCGAGATTGATGGCTTTTATGAAGCACGGCAACAATGTTCATTTTGTGTCACCTTTCGATCATCCGGACGACTACAACCTGGAATTCCACGATTTTCCCAAGTGGGTGCAGGTCTATGACGGACTTCACTGGCGCAACGCGGCTTCCACCTGCCTTACTTTTCTTACAACGCAAACCAGCCTTTTACGGTACCAACGAATTTTCCGTAGTTACGAACGGCGTAATTACGATACAAGTCTCTGGATCAGTCTTACTAAGTACAGAGTCTTTAACGTTGTCAGCATGTTACGCTATGCCTCTGCGGATCATTTGTTCGGCCGGATTCTCGTGAAGGCCTGGCTCCATAGCGCATGGCAGAATGTTTTCGGCCTCCGAGCGAGACTCTGGGTCCCTATGCCTTCTTTCGCGCTACACCTTGACCACCTTCATATCGCACCCGGATTTGATCTAATGCGATTGATGCTGGAGGAGGATGCGGTCGCAGATGGATCGCTCGCACTGCCTGCAGCAATTCCCGTGCCGGCCCAGGTGTAACCCTCAGACTTAACAGGGAGCACTGCGGCCCGTGCCGCTGTCCTTCTCCTAAAGGATTTAGAGCCATGCCGAAAACCTGTGTAGTCATTGTCAGTTACCGGGGTGCGGCGGATACGGCGATTTGCCTGGCCTCGCTGGCATCGTCGCTCGGGCCGGTGCAGGTGGTGGTAGTGGACACGACTCCTTACGATCCCGAGTTGAGCGCGGTTTTAGACCGCTTTCCAGGGGTTCACCTCATCCAGGCTAAAGAGAACCTCGGCTTTGGACGGGGTAATAACGTGGGGATCCGGTGGGCTTTAGAGCATAGCGATTGCGCCTATTTCTTCCTACTGAATAACGATGCCGCGGTCTTTCCAGACTCGATTCCCAAGCTGGAAAGCTATCTTGAAGGGCATATGGAGCTTTCGATTCTTACGCCGCGAATTGCCTATCGTGACGATCCAAAAAAGCTTTGGTATGGGGGCGGCGAGATAGACTGGCGGCGGGTGAGTGCCGTGGCGCCGGGTTTCAATGGCAGCGTGGACGCACCGGCTGCCCTGCAAGAACGGAATGTCACGTTTGCGTCCGGTTGCGCTCTTTTCATGCGCAGAGGGGCCATGGAGGTCATCCGGGGCTTTGATTCGCGATTTTTCATGTACGAAGAAGATGTGGAGTGGTGTCTGCGGGCGCACGCCAAGGGCTTCGTAATCCGCTATGTGCCTTCGGTACTGATCCTCCACCGGGCCCAGGGTGGCAGCAAGTCGGAGGAGGAAGACCGTACGGATTTCTGGGCGGTGACGAACCCCAGATTGCCCTTTTACGCCTTTCACGTGATCCGCAATCGGCTTTTCAATCTCTCGATGTACGCTCGCGGGCGCGACAGGGTGAAAGCACTGCTCTTCTTCCCTGCATTTATAGCCCGGCGTGCCGGGCCGTTTCTGCTCGGGCGCCGCCCGGATGCGGTTGCGGCCATGTTCAAGGGGGCAGCCGATTTCTGGAGGCACCGCAAAGTCGAAGCCGTGGACGAGCTGTCCGGGTGAGACACTACGCCCTTCGTTCGCAATCGCGGCGGACTGCTTGACCTCCGAACACAAAAGACGTTCTACACCGGCAGGACGGCACAAAAGTGTCAGTTGGATCGCGAGGGATATTCCAAGTTCCTTGCTATGCTCATGGGGCGGGAATGCGGCTCCTCGATGCCGTGACACGAAATCGCAGCCCAACTCCTCGAAAGGACACGCAAATACCCATGGCCCTGGAGCTACGAAAGAACGACCGACGCACGGCAACGGCCGCGGAGTCCTTTTGAGTATTCTGAAGCACACCGGCTATAACCTGCTCGGTTCCCTGGTGCCGATGATCGTCGGCGTCGTGACGGTGCCGATCTATCTTCGCTTGATCGGAGACGCACGCTACGGTGTACTGGCTATTGTCTGGCTCTTTCTGGGCTACTTCGGGCTTTTCGATCCTGGCATCACGCGAGCAGCGCTGTTCCACATCGCCCGGCTGAACGCCGATGAGCACGCCCGTGAGCGGGAAAGCGTGTTCTGGACCGCGCTGGTTGTCAACCTTGGTTTCGGCCTGGTCGGTGGCATCGTTTTGTACCTGGCGGCGCGCCCACTATTTATGTCGACCTTTAAGATGCCGGCTTCGATGCGCGGCGAGGTCATGACAAGCCTACCCTGGCTGGCGGCGTCCATACCCGTTTCGATCGTCACAGCCATTTTGGGTGGAGCGTTGCAGGCACGCGACCGCTTTGGCACATATAACGCGATTTACGTGTTCAATGCTTTTCTTTCACAGCTCGTGCCGCTGGGCGTGGCGTACTGGCACGGCCCCAGTCTGGCGTGGCTGATTCCGGCGGTCCTCGTGGCGCGCACAGCTGGAGCGATCCCTTCTTTTGTGGCGCTGATTGGAATTTTGCCGCTCGGAACCGGAGGCGGCTTTGACCGAAGCCGCCTGAAAGTTTTGTTCTCCTATGGCGGTTGGGTGGTGATTACAAACCTGCTCAGCCCGATTCTGGATTCGATGGACCGCATGCTGATCGGCAGCGTCCTGAGCGCGGAGGCAGTAGCCTTCTACACGGTCCCATCAAACCTGGTAAGCCGATTTTCCATCCTGCCGGGTTCGCTGGTGAGCAGCCTCTTTCCAAGGTTGTCTCGCGAGAGCCAGACGGACAGCTCGCGCCTGGCTACCGAGGCGGTGACGACCCTGAGCGCGGTGATGACGCCCATCGTCATCGCGGCGCTGGGTGGTATCGCCATCTTCATGCAGATCTGGGTGGGCAAGAGCTTTGCGCAACACGCGATCCCGGTAGGGATTGCTCTGCTAGTGGGCATTTGGGTGAATAGCCTGGCCTTTGTGCCGGCCGCGCACCTGAACGCGATCAATCGGCCAGACTTGCCGGCGAAATTTCACGCGGCCGAGTTGGTGCCATTTTTACTGGTGCTATGGTTCGGTCTGCACTTCTTCGGGCTGCGCGGCGCAGCTTGGGCGTGGACGCTGCGGGTGACGATCGACGCCATCTTGCTGTTCGTCGTGGCGGGCCAGACGCCGGGCTGGTGGCGCGTTTTGCCGGGTGGCGGTCTGGTACTCCTGGCTACACTGTTTACACCGCGAACCATTCTTTCCAGAGGAATGATTGTGGAAGTGCTTTTACTTACACTCGGCCTGATGTGGTCCTGGCGCGTGAGCCCCGTTTTGCAATCGCTGGTGCGCAACCAGCTGCTCACAGCGCTGCGGCGGCAACCGGCGTAAGTACGCCAGGCTACGAAGAGAAAGGGGCTTTATCAAGACTGAGCGATGTTGCAGGTTGACTAGGCCTCTTCTACGGTGGCCATTACGCGAAAGCCGAGGCTAGGGTTGCTCTGGCGTAGGACTTATTGGGCATGGTGCTCTGGCTCAAAGCGCGTTGCAGGAGCCGGATCCGCTGGACCGGCGTCCCGCCCTTTGGCTTCACCTCGCGAATATAGCCCCATTCGGCGGCGAGCAGGCGCCTGTACCGCTCGATGCTCATCTCTTCGGCTAGGTTCTTCACGGAGAGCTGGTGTTCGATGCTGACGGGCAGCACAAGCAGCCGGCCCCCGCTGGTCTGCAGCCTGTGAAAAACAACGTGATCGAGGTAGTCCAGTGGAAACTCTTTTGGGAAGCCGCCGATGGCGCGCAACGAGGTAACGCGAACGCATGCCGCGGAGTTAAAGACAGTGAGGCGCTCTGACGCAACGCCGGTGTTCACGGGTAAATCGCGGCCGCCGCGCACGAGCCGGGGCGAGAGCAAAGCGCCCTCACGTACCTGCCTGGGAACAATGGCGCAAACTTCCGCGGGTGCCCCCTTCTCGATGGCCGTCAGCAGTTCGTAGAAGAGTTCTGTGGTTAAGGTGGTGTCCTGATCGAGCAACAGCAGCCACTCGATCCCGGCAGCTACCGCGAGATCAAGGGCGTAGCCATAGGCCGTGGCCAAACCGCCATTGTTCGGATCGTGCCGGTACTGGACAGCGTCGCCGAGGCGATGCAGGTCGTCGACGGGCTGCGATTCCGGCGAGTTGTCATAGACCATCAGACTGATCTGTTCCCACAACGCGGGCTGCGCCGCGAAGATGCCGCGCAGGGATTGCAAGGTGGCCGAAGTGCCTACCGTGCTCTTGTATAGGACCACGACTGCCTGGACCGTTCGCTGCACCGCCATAGGCTGAGGATACATCGGCCCGGCGCCGTCACGTGGGCCACTGCTTCCCGAATTGGGACAAGGGCCCGGGTATGATGAGGCAGGTAAGCGGCTTACAGATTCAGAGATGTTGCGGAGTGAACTCAGGTGAGGATCGGCATCGTGCAGCGGGACGACACACGGGATGTCCTTGCATCCTCCGGCACGCTCTACTTCATGGTCAAGGCACTGGAGAGGCACGTCGGCGAAGTGGTGCATCTGGGCCCGGACACCACGCGCACGAGTCAACTCCTGCTGCGCGGCGGCCAGATCGTGAACCGGCTCGCGGGAGCCGTTTTCAAGCGACGGATCTCGCCGATTCACGTGCGGGCGCTGACGCTGCACGCGGCCCGGCTCTTCGAACCGCGGATTGCGGAGGCTCACCCCGATGTGCTGTTTGCGCCGTTCGCGTCTGTGGAGATTGCGGCGCTGCGCACGGCGTTACCGATCGTTTACCACACGGACATGACGTGGGCAGATGCGGTGGATTACTACACCATCTACACATCGCTGTTTTCCTTTGCACGCGCGGAGGGGGAGCGGATCCAGCAGGCCGCCCTGGACAAAGCCGCGGCTTCGGTACTGCCGTCGGTATGGGCGGCGCGGACGGTTGTGGAGCACTACGCGATCGCGGCTGCCAAGGTAAGCGTGGTGGCTTATGGCGCAAATTTTGAGAGCGAGGCGATCCCGGCGCGAGAGCAAGCCCTGGAGCACTCGCTTGCCGACGGTGTGCATCTGCTCTGGATCGGCGTGAGTTGGGAACGCAAGGGCGGAGCGATCGCGTTCGCGTGCCTGACGGAACTGCTGCGGCAAGGCGTAAAGGCGCGCCTGGTGGTGTGCGGCTGCACGCCGCCGCCCGGATACGCCCATGAGCACATGACCGTGGTGCCCTTCCTAAACAAGAATGATCCGGAGCAGCGACGCAGGCTTTCTAGGCTGTTTCTGGAGGCAAATTTCTTTCTATTTCCAACTTCGACAGAGGCGCTGGGCATAGTGCTGTGCGAGGCGAGCGCGCATGGACTGCCCTCGCTGGTGCGGGAGACCGGCGGGGTGGGCGGCGCAATCCGCGACGGCGTGAACGGCTACCTGATGCCTGCCGACGCAGAGGGTGCGGCGTATGCGGAGAAGATCTTGGGCATCTGCGCAGATCCCCAGGCGTACCGGCACATGGTGCGGAGCAGCCGCGATGAATACGAGCAGCGGCTCAACTGGGATGCATGGGGACGAGCGATGAAGCCAATCTTCGAAGCGACCGTGCATCAACAGCACTGACGCGAACCCTGTCCGGGATACGTCTTTTTATGGCGTGGTACTACGTCTGAGGACTTCTAGCCAGTTTTTGCCTCAATCTACCTAACAGGTCCGCCTGTTCGCCGGCGTCAAGACCGGGCTTCCAGGCAAGTGCCACCGTGGCGATGGCCCAGATCACGATGATGATCAGCGTGTAAGGCACAAGAACAGGCTGCCAGAAGAAGTACAGCAGAAGAGCGGTGGGAATTGCGGCTACCACAGGAGGAAGAAAGCCCTTCTCAAAGAGCCGACCCGGGGAGACGGCGATCGTGTCTTGCGTGCGGGGCATGCTCACCAGGAAATGCACGAGGACCCCGACAACGGCGCCGATCAGGGTGCCCATAGCCACGCCGATGGCGCCGTAGTACTTGCCCAGCAAGATGCTGGTGACCAGATTGACGAGCGCCTCGCAGACACCGGAGAGCGTTGCGGCCTTTTGGCGGCCGGTTGCGATGACCATCGTTGCGTAGGGGCCGCAGATGTTGCGGACGATGTGGGCCAGCAACAGAATGCGCATCAGGATAAGGCTGTGGTGTGCGTAGTTAGGCCCCACCCATAACGTCAGCACCAGGGCACCGAACAGAATCAACGGCAGACCAGAGAACTCCAGCACGATCATGACGTAGCGCGTGCTGCGCACCAGCAACGAGCCCAGATGCTGCGGTGTGCGTGTGACGCTCAATGCCGAAACCGCGGGCATGAGCGGATTCAGCGCAGCCTGCAAAACCATGCCCAGGAACGTGATGGGCGTTGCCGCAATCGCGTAAAAGGCCGTCTGGCCGAAGTCGAAGTGGCCAACAACAGTTGTGTCCAGGCCGGTGATGATGAGCAGGCCGGAAGTCCAGATGCCTAGAACGGCGCAGTACATTACCATCTGTTTCACGATGGGCAAGGCGACCAGCGACGGCCGCACCTTGATCTGCGGCAGAACCAGCCGCCAGGCCACCACCTGGATGAGCGCGGTGAGGATATTGAGCACCGCCACCGCGCCGCCCATGGCCGTGAGGCTGCGGTGCTGCGCGACCATCACCATAAGCACAATGACGTACAAGATTTTGTTGGCGACCTGCACAAACGTCGGCATCGCGTAGCGCTGCATCCCTATGAAAAATGAGGCGAAGGGCGAGGTCGCCAGCAGAATCGCCGTCGAGGTGCCGACGAGCAGGACACCGCGGGAGACATCGCTGGCGATGGCCGGCGGCATGCCCTTGAACAGATGGGGGATGGACAGCGAGAGAATAAGGCTCAGCAGGAAGCCGAGGGAGCCGGTGACCAGGCTGATGGCCGTGCCGGCGCTGGCATGCCGATTGCACTCATGGTCGTCGGCCGCCGCGGAATACTGGGCAATATACTTGGCGATGGCCGTCTGCATGCCCAGATCCAGGTAATTGATGTAGCTGGCCAGTTGAAGAACAAGGATCCAGCCGCCATAAAGAGCCGGTGACAGGTGGTGGGTGAGATAGGCCGGCAGGAGCAGACCGCTGCCCGCAAAGACGACGATCTTGATAGCGCTAACGAGTACGTTTTTTGAGTAGGTCTGCGTTGTCGACGGACCGGCAGTTGCGTCCGTCACGGGCTCAGCCGTGTGCGATACAGCCATTGAGGGATCACCATCCGGCGAAACTGCCGCGCCGCTTGCCACCTTTACGCCTTCGCTCATAACCTGCTTCCAGGATGGCTTGGAGGCCAGCCGTCGTGCCTGCGAACAGCCTCAGTACGCGGCCCGGTTGACCGCGCTGATCCGAAGCTGCCTGCCTGCTCTCAGCCCATTCTAGCCGGAGCCGCCATCTCCCACGGCACAACGGAGAGCACAGAAGGTGGGATCATCCCGCTTTGGTATTACTGCGGGCCCGGCGAACGGGTAGTACAGTGGTTCTCGCATGCCTGTGCCAGACAAAACTCCGACCGTTGCCGGCGAGAGCATATCGGTCGCCATGTGCACCTTCAACGGCGCACGCTTTCTGCCGCAACAGCTGGAAAGCATCGCGCAGCAGACAGATCTACCAGACGAATTGGTGGTCTGCGATGACGGTTCAGAAGACGCGACAATGGCCGTCCTTCAAGCCTTTGCTGAAAGATCGCCTTTTCCGGTAAAGATCCACCAGAACGCCGAACGGCTTCGATTTTCCCGCAATTTTGCCAAGTGCATGGAGCTCTGTGCCGGGGACATCATCATCCTGACGGATCAGGACGATGAGTGGATGAAAGACCGTGTGGCCCAGACACGGGCAGCCTTCGCTCAGGATGCCCGGCTCACATTCACCTTCTCCGACGCGCCCCTGATCGACGAGTTCAGCAAGCCGCTGAATCGCAGCATCTTTTCCGGGATTGCCTACCCGGCACCGGACCGCAAACGTCTGGAGGACGGGCGGGACATGTTTCCTTTTTTGATCCGTTGGGCTGGCCTGCTGGGTTGCACCCTGGCGTTCCGTGCCAAGTACAGGAAACATTTCCTGCCCTTACCGGAGGCGTGGCCGCATGACACATGGCTCACCATTGTGCTCAGCTCGCTTGGTCCGTCCCGCCGCCTGGCACCGGTAACGAACTACCGGCAGCACGCGGCGCAGGTGATCGGCGCGGAGGATGGCTCGCTGCAGGCTCGCCTGGCGCAGGCGGGCAAGCGGGGGCTCGATCAGGCACGGCAGGAACTGGAGCACACAGAGCAGGCGTTAGCGGCAGCGGCCCTGCATCCGGAGTTACGGGACACTCTGGTTCCCACCATGGAGGCCAGGGTGCGCTTCCTGACAGAGCGGTTCGGGATCAAGTCGGGCGGTTTACGCGGTCTACCCAGTCTCCTGAGATTGCTGGCAGGCGGAGATTACAGGCGGCATGGGGCAGGGTTGCGGTCCGCGCTGAAAGACGGCTTCATGATGCTCGGTTGACGGCTTGGTTAGCTCAGCATTGATTGGTAGACGTCGCCGGTCTGACGTCCGATCTGGTTCCAGTCGTGGCGGGTACTAACGTAGTCGAGGCCTTGTTTGGCGGCAGCCGCCCGGCCAGTGTCGTCTTTCAAGATGTGCACCAGGGACGCCCCGAGCGCCTGCGAGTCCCCGCTGGGAAAGGCGTAGCCGTTGATCCCATCCGTGACAATCTCCGTCATGCCGGGCAAATCGGAGACGAGGACAGCCTTGCCGTAGCTCATGGCGAGCAGAACGACGCCGCTTTGGTAAATGCGGCGGTAGGGCAGCACCACCACGTCGGCGGCGGCATAGAAGGTGGAGACCTCATCGTCAGGGATGAAGCGGATGTGGAGGCGGACACGGTCGTTGAGTTCGAGGCGGTCCAGGATCTCCTGATACTGGCCGAAGTCGTTTTTCCAGGGACGGCCGGCAACGAGAAGGACGACCTCGGGGACCTCGGCGGCTACGGCGGGCATGGCTTCGAGAAGCAGATCGACGCCCTTTACGTCCTTGATCTGGCCGAAGAAGAGGATGACCTTCGCATTGGGCCTGATCCCGAGGACCTCTTTGGCTTGGGCGGTGGAGGGTACGCCGTGGATGCTGCCCAGGTAATTGCCGTGCGGGATAATGCTGATCTTGGCTGGATCGGCGCCCAGGGCCTGGATCAGTTCCCGCCTGGAGACCTCATTGTGAACAATGAACTTATCGGCCATGCCATAGATCTTGCTCACCATGCCGGAGGCGGGGCCGCCAGAGCCGGCAAAAGACTCCACGTCGTGGACAGTAACTACGACCTTGCGACCGTATAACTTGGCCAGCAGCAACAGCATTAGTTCTTCCATGGCGCCATGAAAGAAATGAAAATGCACGATCTTCTCGCCGGAGGAGGAGGCTTTGGAGAGCGCGTTGAGGCTGCCCATAAGGTAGCGGGCCGCGCGGAGATACTTATTGGCCTTGCCCCAAATCCCTTTATAGACGGGGTAAAATCCTACGGATTTAAGTGTGGGATCAGCGGTCTGGCTGCAGGTGTACCAGCCCACCTCCCAACCGTCATTCAGCAGTCCCTGGCAAAGGCCGAGATCGTAGTAATCCATGCCCCCGTGACCACCGACGGGCTCAATCAGAGCAACAGATTTTGGGGCATTCATACAAGTCTCCAGCTAACTTTCTTCACGAACTCGGGCGAGTATAGCATCGTGGGTTCGCAAAGCCGTAGTCACGAAGGATTGCACCACTTACATGACGGAGGTTACCTTTGGGCAAATTTCTAAGTCGCCGCGACCGAGCCGAAATGTGTTTCCTCGCATCCCACATATGACTTCGGGACCAGACTCCGGCTGTCATCCCTTTCGGGCTCGCTCATTTCTGGCGCGTTCAATGGCTCGCACCACGGCACGGGCCTTGTTACCGCACTCCTCCTGTTCCCTCTCGGCGACGGAGTCGGCGACAATACCGGCGCCGGCCTGGATGTACCCTTTTTCACCCTCCAAAAAGAGGGTGCGGATGGCGATGCAGCTGTCAAAGTTGCCGCTGAAATCGGCATAGACGACCGCGCCGCCGTAGACGCCGCGGCGCACAGGCTCCATCTCCTCGATGATTTCCATCGCGCGGACTTTGGGGGCGCCGGACAGCGTGCCCGCCGGAAAGCAGGCGCGAAAGGCGTCAATGGGCGAAAGCCCGGCGCGGAGCTGGCCCTCCAGCGCGGAGACCAGGTGCATGACGTGGGAGTAGCGCTCCACAAACATAAGGTCTCTCACGCGCACGCTGCCGAACTCGCTGACGCGGCCCAGGTCATTGCGGCCCAGATCGACGAGCATGATGTGTTCGGAGATCTCTTTGGCGTCGGCGCGGAGGCTTACCTCGTGAGCCAGATCCTCGGCATCATCCGCGCCGCGGGGCCGGGTGCCGGCGATGGGACGGTACTCGACCCGGCCGTCCTTGACGCGAACCAGGAGCTCCGGCGAGGAGCCCACAATATGGCAGCGCCGGGTTTTGCTGTCCCCCGCGACTCCCCGGCTGTCCTCTACCCCAGGCAGGCCGAAGCGCAGGCAGAACATGTAGGGCGATGGATTGACAATGCGGAGCGAGCGGTAGATCTCAAAGGCATCCACGCCGGGAGTGCAGTCGAAACGCTGCGAAAGCACGCACTGGAAGACGTCGCCGGCGGCGATGTACTCGCGGGTGCGCTCGACGGCGGAGAGGAAGTCGGCGGCCTCCGTACGGGGGGTGAGGGCGAGCGGCGTAGAAAAGCGGCCTGGATCCGCACGGCTGGGGTCGGGGCGGCTCGGGTCGGGGCGGCTGGGGTCGGGATCCTTAGGGTCAGGATGGTTAGAGTCGGGGCGCGGCAGCGGCCCATCCAGCAGGGCTTCGAGTTCATCCAGGCGGGCCTCGGCGTCGTCAAAAGCCGAGGCGGCGTTGGCCGGAGTGAGCGGGAAACGGGCACCGGTGGTGACGATCAGGTGAATGGCCTTCTTCACGTGATCGAAGGCGAGCACCTGGTCGAAGAACATGAGGTGCGCCTCGGGGACGTGCAGTTCGTCGAGAGCGAGCGAGGGCAGGCGCTCAATGCGGCGGACCACGTCGTAGCTGAAAAATCCGACGGCGCCGGCGGTGAAAGGCGGCAGGCCGGGCAGTTTGGCGGGTCGGTGGCCTTCAAGTTCACGCTTCAGTTCGGCAAAGATGTCGGCGGTATGCCGGCGCACACGGCCGTTTTCGGTTACGGTGAGTTCGCCGTCCTGGCTGGTGAGCGTGCGGTAGGGGCGGATGCCGATAAAGGTGTAACGGCCGACCTTTTCGCCGCCTTCGACCGATTCCAGCAGAAACGCTTCGGGTTCGCCCGAGGCGACACGGAGAAACGCACCGACGGGGGTTTCGAGGTCCGCCGTGACGGTGCGCATCACTGGAACCAGCGTGTGCGTCTCTGCCCATCGTGAAAAAGCATGGAAATCTGGGACCGTCTCACCTGCGGGCATACCGTCCATACTACTCAAACGGGCATACCCCTCGGGGACCGCCGGAGCTGGATCTCCGAGGTGGTCGCGCGCGGACCCGAAGCGGGTCGTCTGGGGCCCTTGCGCGAGGCACTTGAGAGACCTCCGAAGACCGCGTCTCCAAGCGAATCGCCGATAACCTGCAGGTTTTGACCAAGATGATGGAGGATCACGAAACAAGGCTGATGGACCTGCTGTGCCTGCACACCACGGCGCGTTGAGCCGCTGCGCGCTGGCAAAAGGGATTGTGTCGGGCAACTGGCACCCTTGTGACACAATGGGAGCATTCTCGCGCCGAGCCGCTGGTGAACTTACCGAACTCCATCACGCTCTCCCGTATCGCTGCGGTCCCGGTGCTGATCTGGGCGCTTTCGGCTCACTCGCCCTTTCATGGGGCGCACGGCGAGCAGGAGATCGTGGCGTCTCTGATCTTCATCGCGGCCTCCGTTACGGACGGCCTGGATGGGTACCTTGCCCGCAAGCGGGGCCAGATCACGACCCTGGGCATGCTGCTGGATCCGCTGGCCGACAAGCTGATGGTGTCAGCGGCCTACATCGTGCTGGTGGCCTACACCCCGGGTATTGTTCCGCCGTGGATCGCGGTAGTGGTAATCGGGCGCGAGTTTCTTGTCTCGGGGCTGCGCTCCATCGCCGCCTCGGAGGGGTTCACAATCCAAGCCTCCGACGTGGGCAAGCTCAAGACGGTGATCCAGATCGTCTCGGTCGTAGCCGCGATCCTGAGCCACCGCTGGGTGGAGTGGGTTCTCGGACCCGCCGTGATCGGCGTGCACCTGATCGCGATCACGGCGATCTACTGGATGACGATCGTGTCGATCATCTCAGCGGTTGACTACTTCATCGGATTCTGGAAGATGGTGGACGGCGCGAGCGACAAGCGGCGGAAACGCCGGTCCTCTGTGCTGAACCGGCGCAAGGGGCCGGCGGAGAGTCAAGCCTGAGCTGGGATGGGGAAGTTGCGGCAGGAAGATTGCGAAAAGAACAGCCGGACGAAGACAGCAGGCCGATGCCCGCAGTCCCGACAACTAGATATCTTAAGACTTAGGCGTTGGCGCGCGGAGCATGCCCGTGGACGAAGTGGTACGGCGGCCACGGGCCAGAGAGTTGCATGGCGCAGTCCTTCAGCTGCAGGGTGGCGGTGCTGTACTTACTCTGGTAGCGCGCCACGGTTTTCTTGTCGACCAGATGCGCAATATCCAGCAGCATTTTGCCGGAATCGGTGCGTTTGCAGGTGATCTCCTCTTCCAGCGGCAGGAACATGCGGTGCATCTGCACGGAAAGGGCACGGGCGCGTGACTGGCGTTCCCGCTGGCGCGTGGCAGATTGGCGCAGCTGGGATAGATAGGCCTGGCCAGCGGCCTGGGTGGAGCGGTCGTCCTTCTGCGGGCAGGTGTCATCGACCAGAACCTTGAGGTGCATCTCGGCTTTGCCGCGTAGACGCTCCACGTTGGCCAGAAAGTGCCGCTGGTTGGAACGGACGGAGCGGCGTAAGGAGTCGTCATCTTCAAAGCAGGTGCCGAAACGAAACGGCAGCACGGTGGACCGGCCGAAAGTGGCGGCGATAACGTGAGCGTGTTCGCGAGCGGCGGCGGAGGCCTCGGGCCCGCTCATGCGGACTGCGTCCTCGGCCAAATGTTCCGAAACAATAACCGTAAGGTCGGCCGCTGGAAAAAGAAAGGTCTGGCTGCCGAAGATGCCATGAATGCCTTCCAGCGGAACGGGACGGCGGTGGTGTGCAAGTTCGGGAAATGCCGATCTTTCAGCGATGCAATATGCGTACCAAGCCATGTGGTGCTGCTCCTGGGTACCCGCAAACATCCGGGTGAGTTAGCGCAAACAAAACAAAGGACAAAACGGACACGCCGCCACCGGTGTTTAACGACGGGAAAAGCCCTGTGCCGGTAGCGAGGCGAATACTATGTCAGGCATCGCACAGTTGGCAAGAGGTTTGTCTTTGGGCGGAAATAGATGGCTCCGCACCGCTGTAGGGAGGCGGCAGGATTTGGAGGAAAGGTCTCGGCGGTCCCCTGCTAGACTGGCATGATGTGCGGCGCTGGCGGGATGGTGCCCGTTTGACCGCTTCCCGAAGGATGGACCCCGAGTGAATACCGCAATCAAGCGTGACGGCCGGCAGCCAGATGGATATGTGCTGGCCACAGAAAATAGCGTGCCGTGGGTGAAAGACAACCGGCGCGCCACCCTGATCATCGGCGGCCTGGCGCTGCTGCTGATCGTTGTTTTGAGCGTCGGCTACTCGCTCTTTCAGCACCGGACCACGCAGGCGCAGACCGCTTTTGGACAAGCGATGCAGATCTACCAGACACCCCTGGTGAAACCAGACCAGCCGCTGCCCCCGGGCATGAAGGCCTTCAACACGGCAAAGGATCGCGCGACCCAGGCAAACGGTCAGTTTGTGCAGGTGGCCAAGCAGTACGGGCTGACCGAACCCGGCAAACTGGCGCAGTATTTCGCCGGTGTCACCTATATGGAAGCCGGGCAGACAGCACAGGCCGAGGACACCCTGAAGCAGGTCGCGAAGGGATGGAACGGTGATACCGCCGCGCTGGGCAAGATGGCCCTGGCGCATTTGGATACGGACACCGGAAAGAATGACGAGGCCGTCACGCTCTATCAGGAGCTGGCGAAGGGGCAGGCCAGCACGGTCCCCTCCGGGTTGGCGCAGCTGCAGTTGGCCGAGCTTTACACCTCCATGGGTCAAAATGAAGATGCACGGCACATCTATGCGGAGCTGAAAGATCACGACAAGGACAGCAAAGGTAAGCCGGGTGTGGCGGCTCAGGTCGCCACGGACAAGCTGAACCCGCAACCCGCCCCCGGAGCGCTCGGACCCCGGTAAGCCGGCGTACTCCGCCGTCCTTATCTGTTTTGCTAGCGGAGAGACCCCTGTATTTTGGAGCGGCTACAAGGCCTCAGCTCCACTGAACGAAATATAAGGGGTCTCGCCACTCCGCTGGCGAAGTCAGCTCCGGTCGAGGTGACAGATCTGAGTACGAAGACCGATACGTCGATACACCCTAAAGTGTCTCCTCCGAGACCTCGTGGTGGGATTCAAGGTTTACAGCGGTGGCCTGCTGGCTGACGTGGCGCGTCATGCGACTAGCCAGGGCTTCGGGCGAGCGCAAACCATCCATAACAGTCCAGGCATCCGTTTTGCGGAACTCCGCCTCGACCGGCGGCAGCCACTGTGGCAATGCAACGCGGAGATGGCCGGCAAGAGCGCAGGCGTTGGGTTCGTATAGCTTGCGCAGGGCGTTGAGGCGACGGTGAGCCTCACGGTCGGCACTGGGCGCATAACCGGTTTCCCGCAACGCGCCGCAGAGACGATCGAACTCACCGGCCTCCAAACGCTCTGACGGGGTTTCCCGCAAACGGGCCTCCTCGGCATCCAGGCTGAAAACATGGCCAAGATCGACCAGGATATGGCGGCCGATGGCAAAGGTCAGCTGCGCCTGCCGGGTCTCCTCCCCGTCCAGTAAGGCGATGAGCAAAGCACAGGTGTCCAGAATCGTGGTCAACGAGGCAAGCCAGCTCTGGTTGTCATGCTGAGAACGGTAGTAGCAAAGGATGGGGTAGGAGATATGCGTTTCCAGCAGCTCTGCGCACCAGCGCTCCCACTCCGCAAGTAGCCTGCGCAGGGCCTGTCCGCCGCCTTGGAAGTTGTGACGCAGCAGGAGTTCCCCAGCGGCAGGGGGTGAACCGGCACGGGCGTCCAGCAGAGCGACGAGTATTTCGCGCTGCGAAAAGGAGCTGTACAGCACGGGAACGTAGCCGATTACCAGGGCGACGAAGCCCAGTCCTGTCCCGGCTTCCGCAACCGTCAGGAAACGCGCGGCTTGGGATTGCGGAAGCACATCCCCCAGCCCAAGCGTGAACAGGGTCGTTCCGCTGACGTAAATGCAGGAGCGTAGCCTCGCCCACTCGCTGTGGCTGGTCAGCATGGCGTCGTGAAAGGGTATGCGAAGGCCGAAGAACACCAAGGCAAAGCCGGCGTTCAGCAGAAGTGCCCAAACGAGAAAGAGAATGAGCAGCGAGAGCGGTCCATAGACGCTGAAAAGGTGTTCACGATAGGCACGGTTGCGCAGCAGGGAGGCTGCGGCTCGCCAGGGAGTCCAGGTCAGGGTGAAAAAGGCATTCGTGATGCGCAGATTTCCGGCCGGCCGGCGCGGCAGGATGATGGTCTGGAATGCGTCCAAGAGAACAAGGGACAGCAGCAGGAAGCCCGAGATCAGAGCAACAAATCGCACATTCTCTCCTCTTTCGATACATCGATACGACTTTCGTCTAAATCCTCAAATTTTTATAAAACATCATTGACTTCGCAGATTCCTCCCGGGTACTGTCACCTCAGCTCGGCATCTAGACACTGCTGGTGTGCTCGATTCGCCCGCTTCCGATATTTACCTCATCACCGCGTCCAGGTACGGAGGAGCCGTCGACCATGAAAAATCGTGTTCTTGTTGTTGATGATGATCGCCTGGTTGCCGACACACTTTGCTTGATCTATCGGGCAAATGGCTTCGAATCAGAAGCTCGCTATTCCGCTGCCACCGGTTTTGAGCGCGCCCAAAGCTATGGGCCTTCTTTAATGCTTTGCGACGTGACCATGCCCGAAGAGTCTGGGTTGCAACTGGCGCGGCGGGTGCGCGAGGCCATGCCGGAGACGCAGCTGCTGATGCTGACTGCCTATCCCAGCAATGCTGCCGACGTACGCGACCATGAGCACCAGTTGCAAACGTCTCTCAAGCTCCTCAGCAAACCGTGCCGGCCGGATGATCTGCTGCGTGAGACGAGAGCGCTGCTGCAGATCTCTTAACGATCCCACAAGTGAACGGCGCTGCCTGTCCTGGGATTGAAGGACCGGCGTAAACTCATCCCTAGCATGTCCGACTCAGCACAATCGGCGCCAAATCTGGCCAGCCTTCGGCGGCGCGGCTCACGGCGGCGTACTTACACGGACACTTCCCCGCTCCTCCAGCCTGATCTGTTTGCGGACCTTCCGGAAGCGCCTACAGCCGGCACTCCGGAAACAGTGATTTCTGCAACAGCGGCGGCCTCGACAGCGCTGGAGGCTGCCGGCCTTCCCAGGGATCCCGTGCCCGGCGTCCGCTCGGCGCCTGCTGAGGTCATGTCAGGATCGCCGTCGGGATTAACCGGGCTCCCCTCCTCCGCCCGAGTCGAAGAGCGGTCACGGCTGGCCGAGGTCTCCACTGGGGCTGAATTGCCCCAACCTTCAGTGCCCGAGCCCACAGCACACTCCTGGACCGTCTCCGGCTTGGTGCGGCATGTGCGCGGCCTGGTCGAGCGCGGCTACGGACAGGTGACCGTGGAGGGAGAGATCTCCAACTGGCGTCCGGCCGGCAGCGGCCACTGCTACTTCACGATAAAAGATGCCGAGGCACAGCTTTCCGCCGTGATCTTTCGTCGGCAGGCGTCGCTGCTGCGCTTCCGCCCCAACGACGGCGACGCCGTGCGGCTGCGCGGGCAATTGAGCGTGTACGAAAGCCGCGGGCAGATGCAGTTGATTGCCGAGTGGATCGAGCAGATGGGCTTCGGCGCCCTGCTCGCCGCCCTGCAGCGATTGAAGGAGCAGCTGCGCGCCGAGGGCCTGTTTGACCGCAAACGGCCGCTGCCCGCGTTTCCGCGCTGCATCGGTGTGGTCACCAGCCTGCAGGGGGCGGCTTTGCGCGACATCGTGAAGGTTTGCCGGCGGCGGCACGCCGCGGTGCAGCTGCTGATCTACCCGGCGGCCGTGCAGGGGCCAAACTGCGCGGCGGAGGTCGCCGCGGGGCTGCGCTGGTTCAGCGCCCACCCGGACCGGGCGGAGGTGGTTCTGGTAGCCCGTGGCGGCGGCAGCTGGGAGGACCTCCATGGCTTCGACGATGAGGCTGTCGTGCGCGCGATTGCCGGCTCGACGCTGCCCGTCATCACCGGCCTCGGCCATGCCACGGATTCGACGCTGGCCGATCTGGCCGCCGACCAGTGCGCTCCGACACCGTCCGCCGCGGCCGAGTTGCTGACGGCCGGGCAGCATCGGGTGGAGGAGCACGTGGAACGGCTCGGAAGCCGGCTGCGGCGTGTCGGTTCGTTCGAGTTGCTGCGCGCGCAGCAACGGCTGGCCCGCCTTGGCGCCGGCATTGTGCTGCGCCGCGTGGAGGATGCCCTGAATCGCCGTGCGCAACGCGTCGACGAGCTCAGCTTCCGCGCCGAAGCAGCCCGGCGTGGAAGACGGCGCAGCCAGGAGATGCGCCTCGGGGCGATCGAAACCCGCCTGAGTCGCCAGGATCCGCTCTCCCGGCTCCGCGATAATCATCTCCGCCTCGACCGGCTGCGCAACCGCCTGCAGGGGGCCGCTGCCGGCAACGTCAACCTGAGCCAGCGCCGTGCGGAAGCCGCGCAAACCCGCCTGCTCGCCTTGAGCCCTTTGGGGGTTCTGGAACGCGGCTATGCTTTGGTGTACGGTCCGGACGGCCATTTGCTCCGCTCCGCTACCGCCGTCGACCCGGGCCAGGAGATCACTGCCAGACTTGCCGCAGGCAGCTTGCGGGCTCAGGTGGTCTCGGCGGGGTAGGTGGAGAGGCCCCCTAGACCTTTTCTGCAAAGTATTGTCAATGCGAGAGTTAGGTCCAAGAGTCGACCTCAGACACGAGACAGGAGAATGGCCCAACCCCGCTTTGAGCCATTCCGCCTAAAGCCACCCCGCCTTGAGCCACCCTGCCTGGGGTAACCACGGTTCGGCGTTCGTTTCGTTGCGGTTGCGCGCGGCCTACTTTGCCGGCCACCCATCGTTGTTCTGGCGGGATCCCTGTTCTGAGGAAGCGAAGACTGCATCGACCAGGCGAGTAAGCTGTACGGCATGGCTGAAATCCGGTGCGGTCGCTGTGCCGTTCAGGATGTCGTCGCGCAGCATGGCATAGATGCCGGCCACATTGGCTGCTGCCTCGGGCAGCGAAGCCACTTCACCCTCATCCAGGGACTGGGGCTTGTCCTTGATCTCCAATTGTAGACGGCCTGACTGAACACCGCGCATGGCGCCGCCACGAAGCGCGAGCGTTCCCTCCGTGCCAATCACCTCAAAGTGCGTAGGAGCCTCCGGCGGACGACCACCGGCTACCTCGATGCCCAATGCGACATCTGAAGCGAGCTGCGCCTGCAGGAAGACATGATCGCGGGTGGTGCGGGGCTGCGAAGCCGCCTCAGCGGCGATTGTCACCTGCGGATACTGGGTGGTCGTCAAGGCTGAAAGGGAGGCAAAGCCTCCAAGCACGGCAATGGCGAGATCGAAGGTGTGCGCGCCCTGGATGGTGACGAGCGTCACACCGTTGGCCGCATCCTCCCCAAACTTCATGGCGGCTTCCACCTGCGGCCCAAACGCCGCCGTGTTGGAAATGATGCGCGCGGTGAGCGGTCGCCCAATAGCGCCTTCTCCCAGTGCCTTTCGCGCTTGCAGCACCGCGACGCTGCTTCGCAGCTGCAGCCCGATCGCGGTGCGAACGCCTGCAGACTTGGCGGCCTCCGCCATTTCGGTCGCTTCCGGCAGGTTTTTGCCCAGGGGCCATTCGCAGTACACGTGCTTGCCGGCAGCAAGGGCGGCCAATACCAGCTCGCGATGATCCGGGACCTTGACCGCAACTGTCACAATGTCCACGGCAGGGTCCTTGATGAGATCGAGCCCACTGGCATACCCGGATCGGGCTCCAAATGCCTTTGCGGCGGCCTGCGCCTTTTCCTCACTCCCCGCCGCCACGGCCACGAGTTCCAGGCCTGTCAAACCCTGCACTGCGGGCACATGGGCGTCTTTCGCCCATCCCCGCGCCGCACTTGCACCGATGATGCCTACTCCAAGAACTTTGGACATCGTTTCTTCTCCCTTGAGTACATCGTGGTTCGTTCGTTCTGCCCTTTTGCGGACAACGTCTTCTTCGAATGTAGTGTTCCACTGCATATGCGTCCAATATCAAAGGGAGCCAATCTGATATGTTTTGAGTGATGATCTCCGGACTCGAAACACGCCAACTTCGTACCTTTCTCGCCGTTGCGGAGTCGTTGCACTTTGGCCGGGCAGCCAAAAAGCTCGGCATGGCGCAACCCAACCTCAGTCAGCAGATTGCGAGGCTGGAAGCTCTGATCGGCTACCCTCTCTTCCATCGAACGCCGAAGGGCGTGCGGCTCAGCCCCGCGGGCACGTTTCTGCAGGGGCGCGCCCTCATGATGATTGAGAGCCTGGAAAGCACGTTGGAGACAGCGCGCAGCCTCGGCAGCGGAGATGCCGGTGGTTTGGTGGTTGGTTTTTGCGGATCCGTGATGCTAACGCCTGTGGCTGGCATGATCGGCGGATTCCGAACCGCCTATCCCGCGGTGGCGCTGGAGCTCCGGGAACTGCATGTCAATGAACAGCTGGAACGTGGGATGCTTGACCTCTGCTTTGTGCGCGACGCGGGAGCGCCTGCCGGGCTGACCACGGTCACGCTCATCGAGGAGCCTTATGTTGCGGTTCTGCCGCAGCGACATCCCTTAGCGGATCGCAGGGAGCTCGCACCGGAGCTGCTGAAAGACGAGTCCTTCATTCTGTTCTCGCCCGAGATGGCGAGCGTTGCCTACCACCGTACGGTAGCCCTGTGCGTTGAGCATGGGTTTCAGCCCAATGTGCAACGTGAGGCGGCGCAGTGGATCTCGCTGGCGACCTTGATCGGGGCCGGCCTCGGCGTTTCGATCGCTCCGGCCTGTGTGGCCCAGGTGATGATGCCCGGGGTTTGCTGCGTCCCGCTTGCCTCTACGCGCTGCACGGCGGTTGAGCTCGCTTTCCGCGAGAACTCCGGCAATCCGGCTGTGGGCAGACTGGTGGAGTACGCCAAAGGCTTTTCGCGATGATCTGTGTTGCTGTTACGAGAGGGTTTCTGTTTAAGACGGGTTTTGATCGTAGGCATTTGCTTGAGAGCGGCATTTCGTCGGCCACTTAGCCACAGCCGGTATCTGTCTGAACTGATTGCCATTGTTGAGGTGCGTGGATGCAAGTCAAACAAGGTAAAGGTAGGTTGTGGCGCGTGGCGCTACTTACAGGTGTACTCTTCGCCAGTGACTGGCAAGCTCTTGCTCAGGATACGGCCGGCTCAAACTCGAGAACTGTACCAACCTACGATGTGGTGTCTATTCGACGGCACAACCCGCGTGTCGATATGGGGATTGGTGCCGATGCCCAGAACGGGACGCAGATGTTCAATCAAAGCTTGGCCGATCTGGTTGCGTCAGCCTACGGCATACCTCGTGAGCAAGTGATTGCTCGGGCAACATGGATGTCCAAGGATCGATTCGATGTGGTAGCGAAGATTACTACAGATACAGAGCAGTTGCGGTCAATTTCGCGTTCCGGTCGAAGGACGATGTTGAAGCAAATCCTTGAGGAGAGGTTTCACCTGCGATCACACCAGGAAACCCGTACTGGACCCGTCTACAACATGATTGAGGATCGAAGAGGACTGAAGGTACATGAGCTATCAGAGTCAGAAACTCCTTCCAGGTCAGGAGGATTCGCTTTCGATAACGGGATATGGATCACCGACGGCCAACTCTTTGCCAGATCAGCAACAATGAGCACTTTAGCGACCGCGTTGTCGGAGTATCTAAATCGACCGGTCGTCAATCACATAGCTGCCAACTTTCCTTTCGGCATCGCATTGAGATGGAATACAAGAGGCTTTGTAGAGAGCGATGGCTCCTCCCGTCCCACCGAGGATCCTCAATTACCCACAAATACCTCTATCTTCGAGGCTTTGTCTGAAAGCGCTGGCATTGTTTTAGCGTCTGG
>CAXSCE010000046.1:18888-25725 GCA_964236545.1 uncultured Bryocella sp. | reverse complement strand
CCGCGGAGTTGCGAAACCGGATAAGGCGCAAACTGCATCCACAAATGCGTCATCTCGACCGGAGCTGACGTTGTCAGCGGAGTGGAGAGACCCCCGTATTTCCTCCAGTGAAGCCGAGGACCTACATCTGCTCCAAAGTACAGGGGGTTCTCCACTCGGCAAGGCACAAAACAGCAACCCTCCGGTTGAAGAGTCAGGATCTCTGTATTTCCTCGCGCCTGCTTCCCACCATCAGGAACAACGCTCTACTGATGCTGGAAGATCGCTCGCACATCCGAAAACAGGGTCGAAATCTGATACGTCAGGATAAACGCCAGACTGTAGAAGAGAAACGGCTTGGTCCTTGCGAGGGCCACCAAACGGCGGCACTGACGCACTGCCCAGGGACCCTGTGCCAAAAACACCATAAAGGCTCCCAGGGCCGCCCCACCCAGCAGATCCGTAGGGTAGTGCGCCCCCATGTACAGGCGGGCAAACTCTACGATCACCAGCCAGGGAATGATGAAGATCCTTAGATCGGCGCGTACCAGGCAGATAACGGTCGCCAGCGCCGCCAGCACCGTCGCATGGTCACTCGGAAACGAGTTCCATGTATTTAACCGCTGGATTGCTTCCTTGGCGACAGGATTGAAGCCCAGTGCCGGATCAAAGAACGGACGCGGATGGGAGTGTAGCCGGTGCTGTAGAAATCGGCTGAGCACTCCCGCCGGAATGCAGACCAGCACGCCAGCCAACAGCCGTGAACGCAGATGATCTTCCTCGGTGGGTTCCACGCTGAACCAGCAACCCCAGATCACCGCCAGAAACGTCACTCCACCATAGGTCGGAAACTGATCGATGTCATAGAGGACCACACTGGTCAGGGTGCCCCTGCCCGCCCATGTGTTCACCATGTGTGCGAACGGCAGATCAAGCAGGGTCGGGCAGTAAACCAATCCCAGGATCGCGCCCAGGCAGGCCAGGGAAATACACGCTCCCAGAAGATAGCTCGAGGGAATAAACGATGCCAAGGGCAGATTCGCCAAACCTGGGGTCGGAACAACAAGAGGATCAATACTCGTACTTTTCGTCTGCATTGCCGTCCCCGGTTTGATCGATATCGGTGAAAGAGGGACATACCGCAAGAAAGGAGCGTAGGGGACCTGGTGCTCGGCGTCCACCGTTCTTTCCGGTCATGCTGCCTCAAGGCGAATGTTACAGAACGATGAACATGAATTGCTAGTTAAAAATGCAGCCGCGATCCGAAAAGAAGCTCGGGCTAGCGTATAGGCGATCCCGTGCTCCGGGCAGGGACCCACGCATGCCCTTCAGGAGCATCCGTCGGCGCGGAGTAAGGGCGGCCGCAACTGATTGTCCCCACTTCCATCCACCCAACAAAGACCGCCACAGGGTCACTCGCACTGCATCGAAAGTTGCATTGCCAAGCGTTCTCCTTTATAACCGTACATGCATACAAGATGTACATGTATGCAATGGATTTGGGGCGCATCCTGGCTTTGCAGACGGCTCCTTTTGTTGGCGGCAGGCAGCCATGCTGCGCCAACGCAGAAGCGGGATGCTCCCGCTCTCAACAGTACGTTCCAACTTGAACCAGAAAACAAATGGGGTGGATGCAAGTGAACGAGTATGCCCTGGGATTTACCAGTCTCGATCAGGAAGTCGACACAAGGCCGCTACCAATCGTCGGAGAACTTCCTGGCTGGCTGACAGGTAGTCTTCTGCGAACAGCGCCCACGCGCTTCGAAGTCGGCGAGCGCACCTATACCCACTGGTTCGATGGCCTAGCCATGCTGCATGCCTTCACCTTTGAGGCAGGTGCCGTCTCCTACTCGAATCGCTTCCTGCATTCGCACAATTTCTGCGAGGCGGAAGCCAAGGGCCGCATCTCCCGTTCTGAGTTCATGACGGATCCCTGCCGCACATTGTTTGGCCGGGTGATGTCGGTCTTCTTTCCCGAGCCTTCAGACAACGGCAATGTCAATGTGACCGTGCTTGGCCAACAGATCGTCGCTTTGACCGAAACGCCCATGCCGATCCGCTTCGATGCGCACACACTCAAGAGTCTGGGAGAGCTCACGTATGACGCCGCGGTAGGCGGCCAGATCTCGACCGCGCACCCGCACCACGACGGTACCAGCGGCTACTCCTACGTCATCCACATGGGCTGGCGCAGTGCGTACCGCTTCTTTGTCGATGAAGGTGGGCACCAGCGGGTGCTTGCCGAGGTGCCGGTCAAAGAGCCCAGCTATCTGCACTCTTTCGGCATGTCGGAAAACTACCTCATTCTCGCCGAGTTCCCGCTGCGGGTGCATCCGCTCCGTTTGGCCTTGTCGGGCAAACCCTTCATCACCAACTATCGCTGGCACCCCGAACTGGGAACGTCCTTCACGGTGATAAACAAGAAAACGGGCGTCGTGGAAGCGAGAGCAAAAGCACCGGCCTGCTTCTGCTTCCATCACGTCAACGCCTTTGAGGCGGATGGAGCCGTCCACGTCGACCTCCTTGCCTACCCCGATCCCGGTGTCATCGATCGTTTAAAGCTGGACCCGCTTCGCGCCGGAAACACCGGGGATGCAGTGGCGGCTCTCCATCGCTTTTCGGTTCCGCTGGGGCGCGGCAAGGAAACGAGCGACATCACAGGCGAACAACTCTGCCCCACACCCCTTGAACTTCCTCGCTTCGATTATGGTCGGCGAGCTGGCAAGCCCTATCGCGTCCTTTGGGGCGTCGGCCAGAGTGAAGGCGCCGGTTGGTGGGACACAATCCTCAGGCTCGATCTCACAACCCTTCCCGCCCCTGTAAAGAAATGGCAAGAGGCGGGCTGCTATCCCGGTGAGCCTGTCTTCGTTCCACGGCCGGGCGGCACCGGCGAAGACGACGGCCTCCTGCTGTCCGTGGTTTTGGACGGCAACACCGGCACATCCTTTCTGCTTGCCCTCGATGCCGTCTCCCTCAACGAGGTAGCGCGTGCCGCGGTGCCCCACCACATTCCCTTCGGCTTTCACGGCAACCATTTCTCCCATCCCACCAACCCCAGCCGCCTGCAGTAAATCTCCAGGCGCAGCGTTCCCGCCGATGCGCTGACCATGCAGGGAACGTGCCAGTGTGAACACCCCGCCACGGTTGAAAAACCTTCCTGTCGATCAGGGTGCGTTGCCGACTGCCTTTTCAGTGTACGTGTACACAATTAACGATCTTCCCGAGGTGCACCTATGTCCCAGATCACTAGATTCATCTACCGAACGGCTCTGACAGCGATCTGCTGCTCTACCGGTCCGCTATCTGCCCAGAGCACCCCAGCGCACTCCAGCGCTGAGGGCAAGCCATTCCTCTTGTCCGCAGCCTTGCCCACTTCCGCGCCGCTTTCCTCCTCCAACGCCGAGCCGCTTCCGGATGCACCAGAGCCTACCTCTGCCACGATGGACGCCTCGCCCTCGGAAGACAAAGGCTACTCGGGTGCCGGCGCCAGCTACACCTTTCCTGATGCCCACCAACGCTTCAAGAGCTATCTTGCGAATGCCTTTGGCCCCGGTACCTTTGTCGCCGCCGGAATCTCTGCGGGAGTGGATCAAGCGCACAGCCTAAAGGTGGGCTACCCCGCTGACGGCTTTGATGCGCCAGGCAAGCACCCCAATCATGGGACGGTGCCAGAGTGGGGTGAAGGATTCGGCGGCTACGCCAAGCGCTACGCTTCGCGCTACGGCGAGGGTCTGGTTTCCTCAACCGCCTTCTATGGATTAAGTGAGATGCTGCACGAGGATGTTACCTATCGCCGGTGTGAGTGCTCCGGGATTCTACGCAGGAGTTCTTACGCCGTCACTCAGGCTTTTGTAGCTCACACGGCGAGCGGCAAAGCCGTTCCCTCACTTCCCGCGCTCGTTGCGCCTTTTGTGGGGGCTGAGGTGGGGGTGGCTGGATGGTTTCCCGCGCGCTATGACGCCAGCGATGCCCTAAGGCAAAGCGTAGACCTTTACATCGGGTTTCCGGTGCAGAACCTAGTCAACGAATTTCTGCTTCTTCGTCATTAAACAGAGGCGCCCGCGCACCATAATGTACAGGAAACGTACAATGGCGGGGACTTCGCATGGGTCGCCGGAACCGGTCGGTTTGATGGACACGGGCCTAGAATCGAAGGGGAACGGCGGAACACAGCAATGGGCGTGCGTGAAAGGCAGGCGAGAGATAAGGAGCTTCTGCGAAAGAACATCCTTGATGCGGCTCGGGAACTCATTCGCGAAAGCGGGTATGAGAAGCTAACGATCCGAAAAATCGCCGCCAAGATCGAATACTCGCCGATGGCGCTCTACAACCACTTCTCTGACAAAGACGATATCTTGATCGCGCTCGCCCGGGAAGGCTTCGCCAAAATTGGCAAGGCGCTCCCAAAACCTGGTTCCGGCACACCCATCGCGGTTCTACGCCAGGCCATGCTGCAGTACATTGACTTCGGCCTCAAGCACCCCGACGAGTACGCCCTGATCTTCATGACCCGGCGCTCCTCCAGGGAAGAACCCACACAGGCATCGTCGACAGAAGAAAACGTGCCAAACCATGCCGGCGGTCAAACCGCGGTCAGGCAAATGCTCATCTTTGTTGACGCCGCGCTCGCCGATGGCTCAGTCGCGGGAGACAGGTTTGAGATCGCCAAGGTGCTCTGGGCCGGCATCCACGGCTGTGTCGCTCTGCAGATCACCCAGGCACGCTTCCCGTTTGGCCCGCCAAAGCTGTTCGCCAAGGCTGTGGTGGATACCCTGCTCCGCGGCGTAGGGGGACCCACCCCTCCCTGACACCGGCAGCGTGGGCAAGGGGTACCCGCGGCCTGTCCGTTCCTGTTACGCTGCAACGTGTCGCACACCTCTCACGCTGAGGGTCGTCTGGCCTGCAATGGTTTTCGATTGGAATCGCGAGACTCCCTCTGGAGACTCCCTCTAAGGAATGAGCACACAAATGCAGCCTGAGTCGAGCTGCTCCCGGCGGCCGCTGTCCCTCCACACCCGCGTGTCGCGTGGTCTCGGCAGCTGGCTCGTCCTCGGCAGCGCCGCCTTCCTGCTCGCGCTGCCCTCCGCACACGGCCAGGGGGCCGCACAGCCCGATACCACCCCACCCTCGATCGAGTACGGCGCGCTCTACAGCGCCGTCGAGTTAAGCAACATCTTCTCTGACAGCAAAACATTTCCGGACCTGGTGCCCGATGCTGCCCCATCCGTGGAACTGGGGCGATACCTGGCCGAAAAAGATCTCGCCGGCTTCCATCTAGCCACGTTCGTCCACCAGCACTTCAGCCCGGCGCCGAACCCACCGTCACCCAGGGTGAAACCGGCCGCGCCCGGCACCTCACTGCTGGAGTACCTCGCCTCCCTCTGGCCGTTGCTCAGGCGCACCTCTCTCACCGTACCCGCCCACTCGACCCTGCAGCCGGAACCGCAGCCCTACATCGTGGCAGGCGATCGTTTTCGTGAAAGCTACTACTGGGATTCCTACTTCACGGCCCTTGGTCTTGAACAAAGCGGTGAGCACGCGATCTCCCTCGACATCCTGAAGGACTTTGCCTATGACTTGGATACCTATGGCTTTGTCCCGAACGGCAACCGCAGCTACTACCTGAGCCGGTCTCAGCCGCCCTTCTTTTCCTACCTGGTCGAACTGGTGGCCAGGCGTGACGGCCGCGCCACCCTCGTGCAGTACCTGCCGGAGCTCCAAAAGGAGTACGACTACTGGATGCGAGGCGCGGACGCCACCGCACCGGGCACAGCCTCCCGCCGTGTCGTGCGTCTGGAGAACGGCGCCGTGCTGAACCGCTACTTCGACGATCGTCAGGCGCCGCGCGATGAGTCCTACAGGGAGGACGTGCAGACCGCCGGGCAAACCGGCCGTCCCTCCGGCGTGGTGTGGCAAAACCTTCGCGCCGCGGCGGCCTCCGGTTGGGACTTCAGCTCCCGCTGGTTGGCCGACGGCCAAAGCCTGACCACCGTGCGTACGCTGGATATCCTGCCCGTCGATCTGAACAGCCTGATGTTTCATCTGGAAACCACGCTCGCGCAGGCCTATCTTGTCAAAGGCGACCCAGCCCAGAGCGCCGACTACGCCCGGCGCGCCGCAAACCGCGCCCATGCCATTCAACAGTTGATGTG
The DNA here is from genome assembly GCA_964236545.1 of uncultured Bryocella sp. Lineage (GTDB taxonomy): Bacteria > Acidobacteriota > Terriglobia > Terriglobales > Acidobacteriaceae > Granulicella. The sequence goes on along the minus strand of CAXSCE010000046.1, from coordinate 19,594 downwards.
GGACAGCCAAATCGGCGCCTTCACGGACTACCTATGGACCGAAGGCCACACCACCGGCACCCTCAGCGCCGCCACGCTCTATCCGCTCTACGTCCATCTGGCCAGCCCATCCAAGGCCAAAACCGTCGCCGCCACCGTGAAGACCACCCTGCTGCAGCCCGGCGGCATCGTCACAACCCCCGTCAAGAGCGGGCAGCAGTGGGACGCACCCAACGGCTGGGCGCCCTTGCAGTGGATTGCCGTACAGGCCTTCACCGGCTACGGCGAAACGGACCTCGCGCAAACCGTCGCTACCCGTTGGGTAGAAAAGAACATAGCCGGCTACAAGCAGCAGGCCGAACTCGTCGAAAAATACAACGTCACCAAGACCGGCAGCGACTCGGGCGGCGGCGGCGGCGAGTACGCCACCCAGGTCGGCTTCGGCTGGACCAACGGCGTGCTAATAGCCCTAACCGCAATCTACCCCCAACTGCACACAGAAGCGGCCGCCGCCAAAGCACCAACCAACCCAACAACCCTCCCACCCTCACCCCTCTGAAACTGTTCCCCTCCAGGAACAAACCCACCATCACCTCAACCAGTTTTCCCCTCAGATCTAAATAAAAACCCCACGTCATCTCGACCGGAGGGGACGGTTCTCCCATTAGAGAATAGGTACAAACACCGCGTCATCTCGACCGGAGCAAGACGGTTTTCCGTCTTGCGG
>CAXSCE010000046.1:0-18788 GCA_964236545.1 uncultured Bryocella sp. | reverse complement strand
TTCCGTCTTGCGGAGCGGAGAGACCCCTGTATTTCGAAGCGCCACAGGTGCTCGGATTCACCAGCTGTTTCGCTTGTCATCCCGCAGCGCAGCGGAGGGATCTGCTCTTTCCCACCCGCAACCCAAAAAAAAACGGCTTCCCAAGGAAACCGGCACCAAGCAATCATCTCGGACGGGAAAACAAAGCTTCAGGCCACCTTCGCCGCGGCGACCCGCTTGACGTTCTCCGCTTGCAAGCGGCCCGCCGTTCCCTCCGTGATATCAAACTCCACAGCCTCCCCCTCGCGGAGAGATTTGTAGCCATCTGTCTGAATCGCGCTGAAGTGAATAAACACATCCGGACCATCAGTGCGTCCAAGAAAACCGTAGCCTTTTGCGTTGTTAAACCACTGCACTGTGCCCTTGTACATGAGAAATCCTAGCCTTTCTGGATGTCGCGGTGGGGGTGGGCGGTAAGCTGGCCCACAATGGCGAGCAGGGCTGCAGGTGCTGCGAACGCGAGGAGGTGAGCGTCGTGCTCGGAACCCGCACAGGCAGACAAAGCCATGCCCAAAATGAGGTTCTTGATTTTCGGATGAAGTGTATGAACCTCGGATAAGGCTGCTTCGCACTCCAAAAGGGGTAGGGAGTGACAAAAAACAAGCAGATCAAACGAGTGGGAGTTGAGCAATACCCTGGCGTGCTCCATGTCGAGTGCTACCTCGACGCAGAATCCTGAATGTTTCAGGACCCTTCGCCGGGTCTCGATCAGGTCAAGCGCCCTGCCATAAATAAGAATGCTGGGGGAGGCCGTCAAGGTGCACGATCTTCAAAGACGTATCCAAAACTAGCCATGTCGATCTTCAACAGACCTTTCGGATAACCCAACACACTCACAACGTTAGATCCTCGTTCTTCGCCAGGTCTGTCGCGTATCCGACAACTCAATGTGAATTCATATCTCAAAATGAATTCACCCGAATCGACCCGTCTGTTACCTGGCAGACATCATTGGCAAATTTTTCGGCATACGCTTAAACCCGTGCGCAGCGCCCCTGCCGCTCTACTCAGAGACGTCATCTGCCGCCATTCATCCCGAACGGCCGTCCTTTGCGAACTGAAGCAAAGGATCTGGTATCGCCACCGTCAGCAATCGCCTCCTCGCGTCCCTCTCCAAAGAGGCCGCCGAACTCATTCTGCCGCGGTGCACCGCCATGCCGCTTCCTCTCCGCACCGCCTTCTATCAGCCGGAGGAGGTTCCCCGGTATGCGTTCTTTCTCACCTCTGGCTTGGCCTCCGTCGTCACGCCCATGATCGACGGCGGCACAGCGGAGGTGGAAGTCATTGGGTTTGAAGGTTTGGTCGGCAGCTTCCACCTTTTGGGCTCCGCGCCCATCCCCACTCAGTGCTTCATGCAGCTGCCTGGAGCTGGCCTGCGGATCGAGCTGTCGGAGTTGCGCAAAATCTTTCACGACTCCCGTGAGGTCCACGACCGCATCCTGGAATTCGTGCTGCAACAGGCCCTGAGCATCAGCCAGATCGCGGGATGCAACCGTCTTCATGAAGCCGAGGCGCGCCTCTCTCGCTGGTTGCTGATGGCCCAGGACCGCAATGACTCAGACACGTTGAATCTCACCCAGGAGTTCCTGGCTGAAATGCTGGGAACCCAACGCACAACGGTCACCACCACCGCGGGAGCCCTGCAGCGTGCCGGCCTCATTCGCTACAAGCTGGGCGTGGTAACGATCGTGGATCGTGAGGGCCTGGAAGGGGCTGCTTGCGACTGCTACCGCATCGTGAAACGGCTCTATCGGCAGCTATACGCCAGCCCAAAGGCCTAAAACCTGCTCCTCCAGGGATAAACCCCGCCATCATCCTGACCCTGAGCGAAGCCACAGGGTCAAGCTACCTGCATTTCCCTCTTGACTGCTCTACCCCCAGGAAACAAGCGCTCTAACTACCCGGCAGATTGCACATCGCCTCACCGCAAACGCGTATCTTGAAAGAAGTGATCGGAAACCCGCCAAGAGCCGGCCAAGGGGCAGATCTACCCGGCAGGCCATCTCCGTTGCGTACCTAAACTCCTCGCTGAGATGACTTTACGGAAAAAGTACAAGGGGAGGGGGAGCCACCCCTCCCCTGCACCGTCTGAGGCGATACGCTGGGAGGGAGGGAGGCAAGCCTCCACACCCATTGCAAGGAGCCACCCCCTGAGCGCAGCGGAAGTCGGCAGCAATTCGCCCAGCAGATCATCGCTTTCTGGAACGCCAGGACCTCGGCTCGGGCGTGCCCTCGCTGGCTCTGCCGCGCTCACCGGCTTTGAAGCCGCCCGCTTGCTGGCCCGACTGCAGCAGATTGAGCCGGCAATCACCGCCGTCGAAGCCGTCTTCACATACCTGCTGCAGCTGGAGGACGATCGGGCAGCAACCGGGGACGAACATCGGCTCCGCGAGCTCCTCGGCCCCGCCCAGGAGTTAGCCGACGGTCCGCGCCTCTGGATTACGCCGCGCGCCGGCACGCAGTCGCCCTGGTCCAGCAAGGCCACCGACATCCTGGGCAACACCGGCTTCGCCGGCATTCGTCGCATCGAGCGCGCCCGGGTCGTGCGCGTAGCCGGCGCGAGGAACCTGGAGAGCCTTGCGCCAGCCCTGCACGACCGCATGACCGAAACCGTCTACACCTCCGAAGCCGCGATGTGGGCCGCGGTCTTCGCCGAACACCGCCCGAAACCGCTGGGGTACATCGACGTCCTCGCCCGCGGCGTCGCTGCCCTCCACGAAGCCGACCGCAACTTGGGTCTCTCGCTGGCCCCCGACGAGATCGACTACCTGGTCCGCGAGTTCACGGCCCTGAACCGCAATCCCACCGACGTAGAGCTCTACATGTTTGCCCAGGCCAACAGCGAACACTGCCGGCACAAGATCTTCAACGCCCGCTGGATCGTCGACGGCGTTCCCGCCGAGCGCTCCCTCTTCGGCATGATCCGTCACACGCACGAGACCGCCGCCGATCCAACGGTCCTCTCCGCCTACCGCGACAACGCGGCGGTCATCCGCGGCGGTCCCGGCGGCCGCTACTTCCCGGATCCCCTCACCGGCGAGTACAGCGCACACCCTGAAGACATCCACATCCTCTGCAAGGTGGAAACGCACAACCACCCCACCGCCATCTCACCCTTCCCCGGCGCCGCCACCGGCGCCGGGGGGGAGATCCGCGACGAGGGCGCCACCGGCCGCGGCGCCAAACCCAAGGCCGGCCTCAGCGGCTTCACCGTCTCAAACCTCCACCTGCCAGACGCACCCCAACCCTGGGAGACCCCCTACGGCAAGCCCGACCACATCGCCAGCCCGCTCGACATCATGATCGAAGGCCCGCTCGGCGCTGCCGCCTTTAACAACGAGTTCGGTAGGCCCAATCTGTGCGGCTACTTCCGCACCTTCGAACAGACCGGTCCAGACGGCACGCGCTTCGGCTACGGCAAACCCATCATGCTCGCCGGCGGGCTCGGCAATATTCGCGCCGAGCACGTCGAGAAGGGCGAGATTGCCCCCGGCTTCGCCCTTGTCGCCCTCGGTGGCCCGGCTATGCTCATCGGCCTCGGCGGCGGTGCGGCAAGCTCCCAACAGGGCGGGGAAGCGCCCGACGCCGCCAGCTCCCTCCACCAGCAAGCCCTGGACTTCGCCAGCGTCCAGCGTGACAACCCCGAGATGGAGCGCCGCGCCCAGGAGGTCATCGACCGCTGCTGGCAGCTCGGCGCGCAAAACCCTATAGCCTTCATCCACGACGTAGGCGCTGGCGGCCTCTCCAACGCCTTCCCCGAACTCGTCAAGGACGGCGGCACCGGCGGGCTCTTCTCCCTGGACGCCATCCCCCGCGCCGAAGCTGGCCTAAGCCCGCTCGAGGTCTGGTGCAACGAATCGCAGGAGCGCTATGTCCTTGCGATCGCCCCCGCAGATCTGCCCGCCTTTACACAGATCTGCGCCCGCGAACGCTGCCCGATGGCCGTCATCGGCTACGCCACCGAACGCCAGCAACTCGTCCTCACGGCAGACTCCCTTACCCAAGACCCCGTCGTCTCGACCGAAGGCGAAGCCGAAGCGGAGAGACGCCTGTATTCCGAAGGCGAGAGCCAAAGGCACGAGCCCGTCGCCCCAACCACAAATCCGGTCGATCTGCCCATGAGCCTCCTCTTCGGCAAAACCCCGAAGCTCGAGCGCCGCTTTACCCGCCAACCGCTCGCGACGACCCCGCTTGAACTTACCGGCATCACCATCGAAGACGCCGTCGAGCGCCTTCTCCGCCTTCCCACGATCGCCTCCAAGAACTTCCTCATCACCATCGGCGACCGCTCCGTAGGCGGTCTCGTCGTGCAGGACCAGATGGTCGGCCCCTGGCAGGTTCCGGTAGCCGATTGCGCCGTCACGCTGCGCAGCTTTGACGCCGCCGATCTCCCACAAGCGCCCGGCGAGGCCATGGCGGTAGGCGAACGCACCCCGCTCGCCGTGCACAATGCCTCCGCCTCCGCCCGCATGGCCGTGGGCGAAGTCCTCACCAATCTCGCCGGTACCGCCATCGAAAATCTTCGCGACATCAAGCTCAGCGCCAACTGGATGGCCGCCGCCGGCCAGGGCACCGAAGATCAAAAGCTCTTCGACGCCGTTCACGCCGTCAGTATGGAGCTCTGTCCCGCGCTGGGCATGACCATACCTGTCGGCAAAGATTCGCTTTCCATGAAACTTCGCTGGACAGAGCCGGGTTTGGATGGAAAACCGGATCCGAAATCCGTCACCAGCCCGCTCTCGCTCATCGTCTCCGGCTTCGCCCCGGTCACCGACGTCCGGCGTACTCTTACCCCGGAGCTCAAATCCGGCGAGCCTTCCGTCCTGATTCTGCTCGACCTAGGCGAAGGCAAAAACCGCCTCGGCGGTTCCTGCCTCGCTCAGGTTTATAACGGGACCGGCAGCGACACGCCTGATACGCCGTCTCCGGCACTGCTGAACGCCTTTTTCGACTCCATGCAGCAGCTCAACCGCGACGGCAAGCTCATGGCCTATCACGATCGCTCCGATGGCGGCCTTTTCGTAACACTTGCCGAGATGGCCTTCGCTGGCCGCACGGGCCTCACGATTGATCTGCCGTACCACTCCGCAAAAGTGACATTGACTGCTGAAGATACGTTCGCCACGCTCTTTTCCGAGGAGCTCGGCGCCGTGGTGCAGGTGCGGGCTCGCGATAGGAACGGCGTGCTCGCATTGCTTGCCGACGCCGGTGTGCCCGCGCATCAGATCGGCAGACCGGTGGCCGGCAATGAAATCGTGTTCCGGGTTGGTGAACTGGAGATTCATCGTGGTGCACGTACAACTCTCCACCGCCTCTGGTCCGAAACCAGCTTTCACATCGCGAGCCTCCGCGACAACCCGGCGTCTGCGCAGCAGGAGTTCGACCTCCTGCTCGACCCCGACCGCCCAGGTCTTGGCATCCAGCTCCCGTTTGACCTCACCGAGCGCGTGGCAGCTCCCTACTTCAACCTCGCCAAACCCCGCGTAGCCATCCTCCGCGAGCAGGGCGTCAACGGCCAGAACGAGATGGCCTGCGCCTTTGACCGCGCCGGCTTCACTCCCGTCGACGTTCACATGAGCGATCTGCTCATCGGTCGCCACACCCTGGCCGGCTTTACAGGCCTGGCTGCCTGCGGCGGCTTCAGCTACGGCGATGTCCTCGGCGCCGGTTCCGGCTGGGCTAAAACTATCCTCTTCAACGAGGTCTTGCGCGCGCAATTTGCCGCCTTCTTCGCCCGCCCGGATACCTTCTCGCTCGGCCTCTGCAACGGCTGCCAAATGATGGCGCAACTCGCCGAGATGATCCCCGGTGCCGAGGCTTGGCCGCGCTTTCAGCGCAATGTTTCCACTCGCTTCGAGGCCCGGCTCTGCATGACCGAGATCCCCTCCACGAACTCCCTGTTCCTTCACGGTATGGCCGGCGCGCGAATGCCCATCGTCATCGCTCATGGCGAAGGCCACGCCAGCGTCGCCCCACCCCCCGCACAGATCGCGCTCCGCTACATCGACACCTACGGCCGTCCTACGCAGACCTACCCGCTTAATCCCAGCGGCTCACCTGCCGGCACTGCCGGCGTCACCAGTGCCGACGGCCGCGCACTTATCCTGATGCCCCACCCCGAACGCATCTTTTTAGCCGAACAAAACACCTGGACCCGCCGTTTGCCCGCCAGCCCCTGGCAGCGCCTCTTCGACAATGCCCGCAGATGGGTCGGCTAACGCACAGCATTCGAAATAGATCCGTAAAGCCACTATGCTGCTAGAACTATGGCATAATGGCATAGAGGTGACACCATGGCAGCAGCCGCAGTCATAGATTGGCTTGGAGCCGAGTCGGCGAACGACTACGAACTCGCCCAAAGTGTGCGTCACGGGCTTGCCCTGGAAACGCAGAACAGCCTGCTGGCCCATGGCCTCACACGGGATGAGTTCTTTCGCATCGTGATTCCACAGCGTACCTTCCGGCATCGGACGGAGCGCCGCAACCGGGGTTTACAGGAGGTTCTTAGCCCCGAAGAATCGGACAAGGCCGTGCGTGCTGCCCGCATTCTGTCTCTCGCTGAACGGGTCTTCGCCGAACGCGAAAAGGCTTTGTCCTGGATGCGCCAGCCAAAGAAGCGCTTCCACGGCGACACACCCATGACCATGCTGGAAACCGAAACCGGTGCGCGCCTGGTGGAGCAGATGCTGATTCAGGTAGATGACGGCATGTTTGCCTGATGCTTTTCTGGCGCATCAGCAACTATGCCGACCTCACCGGTGCTGGAGGTATGCTAGCTTCCGCTCGGTGGCACACCGCTGGTCGGCCAATCGTTTACCTCGCCGAAACACCGGCCGGGGCCTTGCTGGAGGTGCTGGTGCACCTTGAACTCGATGAGGCCCATCGCCCGGCTACCTACCAGCTGCTGCGCGTTGAAGCGCCGGACAACGTCGCCGTGCAGCGCCTGGACCTCGCCTCGCTTTCCCCGGAGTGGCGGGGGAAGGAGTCAGAAACACAAGGTAAGGGCGATCTCTGGCTCCGTGCCGCCGAATCCGCCCTGCTCGCCGTGCCTTCGGCCATCGTCCCCGAAACTTCCAACTGGCTGCTCAATCCCCGCCATCCGGATGCAGCCCTTCTCCGGATCACTCACAAGCTGGCCGCTCCCTACGACGCCCGGCTGTTTTGACACCCATCACGGCATCACCCCTAAAAGCCGCGATACCCTGTGGAGGTGAGCCAAACCATCGACTACAAATCCGCCGGCGTCGATATCGAAGCCGGCAACGAAGCCGTCCGACGCATGAAGCGGCACGTCGCCCGCACCCACTCGCCGGCCGTCCTCACCCAGCTCGGCGCCTTCGGCTCGCTCTTCTCCCTCACCGACGCGATCAAAGCCATGGCCGACCCCGTCATGGTCCAAAGCACCGACGGCTGCGGCACCAAAACCCTCGTGACCACGATGGTGAACACGCCCGAGGCCTATGAATCGCTCGGCCGTGACCTCGTCGCCGCCGTCGCCGGGGATATTGCCGTCATGGGCGCCCGTCCGCTCACGTTTCTCGACTACCTGGGCGTTCACAAAGTTGAACCCGAGATCATCGAATCCCTCGTCCGCGGCATGAGCTCCGCCTGCGAAGAGGCCGGGATTGCGCTCGTCGGCGGTGAAACCGCCGAGATGCCCGCCGTTTACGCGCAGGGCGACCTCGACGTCGTAGGCTTTGTCACCGGCATCGTCGACCGGGCCAAACTTCTCACCGGCAAAGACATCCAGCCTGGCGACAGGCTCTACGCCGTCAACTCCTCCGGACTCCATACCAATGGCTACTCCCTGGTCCGCAAGCTCTTCTTCGAGGTCGCTGGCCTCCACCCCGGCAGCCGCCCCGACGAACTCGGCGGTGCCTCCCTCGCCGAAGTCCTGCTCGCCCCGCACACCAACTACGTCGCCCCTATCCGTGCCATTCTGGACGCCGAAGTCCCGCTCCGCGGCATGGCCCACATCACCGGCGGCGGCCTCACCGAAAACGTGCCCCGCATCCTCCCCGAAGGCTTCGGCGCCACGGTCGATCGCAGCTCCTGGGTTCCGCAGCCGATCTTCGCCATGATGCAGCGGCTGGGCAACATCCCTGATGCCGAAATGCTCCGCGCCTTCAACATGGGCGTCGGCCTCGTCCTCATCGCCCCCGCTGGTATCGAGCCCCAACTAGGCCAACTGCTCCAACCCTGGCCCCACCTACGCGCCTGGGAACTCGGCCGCGTCGAGCCCAACACCACCGGCATCACCTACACCGCTCCGTAGCGCATGACCCTCCCCGTAACCTGTCATTTCGGACCGAGCGACGCAGTCGCGTAGCAGAGAGACCCTTTATTTTGCCAGCAGCGCCTCAAACCTCAGGACCCTCAACCCATGAGCCCCCTCCCGCGCCAAACCCTGCTCGACGCCATCCCGCACTGCCTTACAGCAACCGACCTGCCCCTGCCGCAGGCCGCCAAATACACCGGCAAGGTCCGCGACACCTATGATCTCCACCCAGGCGACCCCGCCGGCCAACTTCTGCTCCTCACCACCGACCGACAGAGCGGCTTCGATCGTCTCCTCGGCGCCATCCCCTTCAAAGGCCAGGTCCTCAACCGCACTTCCCTCTTTTGGTTTGAGCAGACAGAACACCTCGTCCCCAACCACGTCCTATCAAGCCCCCATGCCAACGCGCTGCTAGCTCGCAAGTGCAAGGTCCTCCCCATAGAATTCGTCGTCCGAGGCTTCCTCACCGGCTCCACCGACACCTCCATCTGGACCAAGTACGCCGCCGGGGAACGCGCGTTCGGCAGCATCACCCTCTCCGAAGGTATGCGCAAAAATCAGCCTTTGCCGTCCAACCTCATTACCCCCACCACCAAGGAAGCGGCCCACGACCGCCCCATTACCCCGGCGGAGATCGTTGCGGAAGGTTGGTTGACCGAAGCCCAATGGGCCTTCTGCTCCGAAGCCGCCCTGAAACTCTTCGCCTTCGGTCAGCAGCTAGCCGCCACCCGCAGCCTCCTCCTCGTGGACACCAAATACGAGTTCGGCGTCGATAACGAAGGCCAAATCCGCCTCATCGACGAGATCCACACCCCCGACTCCAGCCGCTACTGGATCGCCGACAGCTACGAACAGCGCCTAGCCGAGCACCGCGAACCCGACATGATCGACAAGGAGTTCTTCCGCCTCTGGTTCCGCGAACGCTGCGACCCCTACCGGGACGAGGTGCTTCCAACCCCTCCAGACGACCTCATCGCTGAACTCGGGAGCCGCTACATCCAGCTCTTCGAACGCATCACGGGCGAAGGCTTCACCCCCGACAGGCGCCCGTTGAACGAAGCCGTACTTACGGCCCTTTGATCCTGTTCTCGCTAGCAGGATGAACGTACATGATGCTCAGCCCTAATCGGTGGCCATGATGTCTTGCTTAGACCTAGTTTTGTCCATAACGGCGATTATCGGGGCTGCTGAAGCAGCAGGAATTGCAGTATTCTCTCCGCATGGGTCTGCCGCATTTCAGCAAAGTCTTCGATCTTGCAGGTATCCCCTACAATTTTCATCTTGTGAGTTTGTCGGCAGACTGGTCAGGTCGCCCCCTATTGTTGTTTGCAGAGGGCAAACCACCGCAGCCAGAGTTTCATCGCGATATGGAAGCTTGGTTCCGCTGGTACAGGACGCCGCCGAAAGCTCATCACGTCTTCTATCAAGAAGGGGGTCAGCTTCGATCAATCGCCTTCGACGGCTCACAGGGCGTTTCCACGTTACACGTCCAGCGCTTCGAGAACGGGTGGTTACTTGGGGAAGGCCGTGGCGGGCGTGCATCATTTCATGACGCACGTGGCGCGTTGCATCTTACAGTCGAACTTGGCGATGCGATCGAGTCCATCCAGACGACGACCGATGGCCGCATTTGGGTGAGCTATTTCGATGAAGGCGTATTCGGCAGTGGAATCGGCCGGCAGGGTTTGGTCTGCTTCGATTCTTCAGGGAAGGACGTCTTTCGATATGCGGACTTCGCAGAGCAGAATGGTCTGCCGATGATCTGCGACTGCTATGCGTTGAATGTGGATATGAGCGGCGACGTGTGGCTCAACTACTACACGGACTTTCCGCTCGTTCGACTCCATGACAACAAGCTCGATAGGATGTGGGCTAAGTTCGGTGTATTGGGCAATGCATTTGCTATACGTGGCGACGAAATCATCTATATGGCCAAAGGTCAGCTATCTGCGATTAGCGTGGCTACTGAGCCTTGCGGTGAAGCGCTCTCTGCAATCCCCAGAGATGTTGCGGGCGTTGAGTTAGTCGCAAATCCTCAACGAGACGCAGATACCGCAGGCAGAGGCTCTGCATTCATCATTAATACTGGCAATGCAATTTATTCGACAAGCCTTTCGGATCAGTCTTTATAGTTGCACTCTCGTCAGTAATCTTCTTCGCCGAGATATTTGCAGGGCTCGAAACCTAGATCTCACGCCATGACGCATAATTATGACGAATGCCGACTTTGCCTCAAACCATCCTGATCATCGGCTCCGGCGCCCGCGAGCACGCCATCGCCGCCGCCCTTGCGCGCTCTCCGCAGAGTCCCAACCTTCTCTGCTTCTCCAACGCCCAGAACCCCGGCATCGAACGCCTCACCCGCCGCTACCGCACCGGTTCCCTCACCGATTCTGCTGCCATCACCGCCTTCGCCACCGAGCAAAATGCCACGCTTGCCGTCATCGGCCCCGAAGCCCCGCTCGCCGCCGGTGTAGCCGACGCCTTGTGGGCCGCCAACATTCCCACCGTAGGCCCTACAAAATCCCTGGCCCGCATCGAAAGCTCCAAAAGCTTCGCTCGCGACCTGCTCACCAAGCACAACATCCCCGGCAACCCGGTCTATGAACGCATCGACCCCGCCGCCTCGCACGGACTCCCCGAAGCCGCCCTCGAACAAGCCGAAGCCACACTCCGCCGTCTTGGCAAAGCCCATGTCATTAAAGATGACGGCCTTGCCGGCGGCAAAGGTGTCAAGGTCTCGGGCGACCATCTCCACTCGCTGGACGACTCCGTCGCCTTCTGCCGCGAACTCCTCGCCCTTGGTCACCCCTTCGTCATCGAAGAAAAGTTTGAAGGCGAAGAGTTCTCCCTGCTCAGCTTCACCGACGGCACCACCCTGCGCCACATGCCGCCCGTGCAGGACCACAAGCGCGCCTTTGATGGCGACCGCGGCCCCAACACCGGCGGCATGGGCTCCTACACCGCCGCCGACGGCCTGCTGCCATTCCTCACCCGCGGAGACGTGGCCGCGGCCCAGACCATCAACGAGCAGACTGTAGCCGCGCTGAAACAAGAAACCGGCGAACCCTACCGCGGCATCCTCTATGGCGGCTTCATGGCCACGCGCGACGGCGTCCGGCTCATCGAATACAACGCCCGCTTCGGCGACCCCGAAGCTCTCAACCTCCTCACCCTGCTCGAAACCGACCTCCTCAGCATCTTCAGAGCCATCACCGATAGCACCCTGCACTCGCTGAGCACCGCTTTCGCCCCCGAAGCCAGTGTCTGCAAGTACATCGTCCCGGAAGGCTACCCCGATGCTCCACGCAAAGGCGACCCGGTCAGTCTCCCTGAAGTTCTGCTTTCCGGCGTCTCGCTTTTCCTCTCCGCCGTAGACGTCCGCGCCGGCGAACTGGTCAGTACGGGATCCCGCACCGTAGCCGTCGTCGCCCGCGCCCCCACCCTCGCTGAGGCTGAGAGCGCCTGCGAGCGCTTTGCTAGCATCATCCCCGGCCCCTTCTTCCACCGTAAAGACATTGGCACCGCAGCCGCTCTCGCCGCCCGCGTGCAACACATGCGCTCTCTCCGGAGCTTGCCCGTGTAAGCCACGCAATCGCTTTCCGTTATCATTCGAAAGGAAATCTGTGTTGCACTCATCCGTGTTCACCCGGGGCCCAACGATTGACACTATCAGCGCATCCCCCTACCCTCAACCCATGCAGCTCCATCTTTCAGACGAACGGCAGGCGCAACTGAGCGAGTACGCACAACGGCATGGGCAGGATCCGGCAGTCGCGCTCGACGAGGTTTTGGCCGATGTCTTTGCATGGGAAAAACTCGATCACGAAGAGGCGCTTCGAGCCATTCGCCGGGGCTTGGAAGATGTGAAGGCTGGTCGCACCAGACCCGTCTCGCAGGTGTTCGACGAGTTGCGGGCCAAGCATGGCCTTCCGCGTTAGGTACTCTGCTGAGGCGGAGCGCGACCTGGATGACCTGCTTGCGTGGCTGCTGCAACGGGGAGCTGGCGACGCCGCATCCCGTTGGATACAAGGACTGCAAGATGCCGTTGACTCGCTGAAGAGCCAACCATCCCGTTGTGGTTTAGCACCCGAAAGCGAAGTGCTATCGCTCGAAATACGGCAACTTCTGTACGGAAATAGATCGAACGTGTACCGAATTCTTTTCACCATCGAGGAGGAAGTCGTGAACGTGCTGCATATACGTCACGGTCATCGCCTTCCTCTCAGCCGGCTGTGACTGCATGACCAACTCCATCAACCCTGTGGACCTTCCCAAATCCAGCGATCCCCTTCGCGTAGGCGTTCTCGGGTCCACCCGCGGCACTGCCCTCCAGGGCATCCTCGACGCCCTCCGCCGCCGCGAACTCCCCGGTGTCGAACTCGCCCTCGTCGTCGCCGACAAGCCCAACGCCGCCATCCTCGACCGCGCCGGCCAGCACGGGATTGACAACCTCTTCCTCAACCCCAAAGGCCTCGAGCGCGAGATGTTCGACGCTGAGGTCACTTCCGCCTTCGAGGAAGCCGGCGTCGATCTCATCCTCATGATCGGTTATATGCGCATCGTCTCGCGCGAGTTCATCGAGGACTGGCGCGGCCGCCTGCTGAACGTACACCCGTCGCTGCTGCCCGCCTTCGCCGGCCTTATGAATCGCCAGGTGCACGAGGCAGTCCTTGCCGCCCGCGTGCCCGAAACCGGCTGCACCGTCCATCAGGTTACCGAAGACGTAGATGCCGGCCCAATCGTTCTGCAAAAACGCTGCCGCGTCCTCGAAGGCGATACAGTAGAAAGCTTGAAGGACCGCGTGCAGGCGCTGGAGCAACAGGCGTTTGTCGAGGTCCTGCAGACCTGGCCGGGAAAAGAGACGTAATGAGTTGTACGTTCCAAGTTGTACGTCAAAAGCTCTGCCGTTATAACCAGCTCTAGCCGTTTGCCTTAACCTACGAAGCCTTTGTCCTAACCCAACCACCGTCATCTCGACCGGAGCGAAGCGTAGTGGAGAGACCCCTGTATTTCGCCGCGCGATGCGGCAGGCGAGCCTGCAGACCGCGCCTCCTTCCGGCGGGTCGCCCATGAACGCGCCCCTCATCGGCCTCATCATGGGCGGCCGCTCTGACTGGCCCACCATGGAGTGCGCCGCCGAGATCTTTAACGAACTCGCCATTCCTTACGAGGTCGAGGTCGTCAGCGCCCACCGTACTCCCGAGCGCATGTTCGACTATGCCCGCAGTGCCAAAGCTCGCGGCCTGCAGCTCATCATCGCCGGCGCCGGCGGTGCGGCACACCTGCCTGGCATGGTCAGCGCACTCACCACCCTCCCCGTCTTAGGCGTCCCCGTTGAGAGCAAGGCGCTCCAGGGCATGGATTCACTGCTGTCTATCGTGCAGATGCCCGGCGGCGTCCCTACCGCAACCTTCTCGATTGGCCCCTCCGGCGCAAAAAACGCCGCCCTCTTCGCCGCTCAGGTCCTGAGCCTCCAAGACCCCGCGCTCGCCGCCCGCTTCGAGGCCCATCGCCAAGCCCAGACCGATGCCGTACGCAACGCCAACGACCCCCGCGTCTGATGCATCTCTTCTCTTTTGTTGTCATTCCCGCAGGGAATCCGCGTTTGCGTTTGCTTTCTTTCTGTCATTCCCGAAGGGAACCTGCTTCTGAAGCGCCCATGAACTCAAACGAAATCACGCCTGTACCCAAGACCGTCCGTATTGGCATCCTCGGCGCCGGCCAACTCGCGCTCATGCTCGCCGAAGCTGCCTCGGCGCTCGCCGCCAAACTCCCGGATGCGCCTCGCATCGAGATCCTCTGCGCAGGCTCCCCCGGCGACTGCGCCGAAGCCGTAGCCCCGGTCCTTGAAACCGACCTCACCGATGCTGCCAATGTGCACCGCTTCGCCAAACACGTCGATCTCGTCACGGTGGAAAGCGAAAACATCGATGCGGCTGTGCTCCAAGGCCTAAATCTTGCCCCCAATGCCCATGCCATCGGCATTGCGCAGGACCGCCTGCTCGAAAAGACCTTTTTCCGCGACTGCGGCATCCGAACCGCCCCCTTCCGCGCCGTCGACTCCGTTGAGGATCTGCAAGCCGCCATTGCCGACCTGGGCCTGCCCGCCATCCTCAAAACCCGTCGCATGGGCTATGACGGCAAGGGCCAGGTCCGCCTCGCGCACCCTGACGAAGCCGCCGCTGCCTGGATCGAGGTCGGCGAGGTTCCCTGCATCCTCGAAGGCACCGTCCCTTTCACCGCCGAAGTCTCGCTCATCGCCGCGCGCAACGCCCGGGGCGAGATCGTCTTCTACCCAATCACCGAAAACCACCACCGCGAAGGCATCCTGCGCGTCTCGACCGCGCCGTGCGACGGCGCCACGCTTCAGCCGCGGGCGGAGGCCTGCCTCCGCGAACTCCTCACGCGTCTTGACTACATTGGCGTTCTCGCCGTCGAATTCTTCTTGCTGAACGGGGAACTTATTGCCAATGAGATGGCGCCGCGCGTACATAACTCCGGCCATTGGACTATCGAGGGCGCCGCAACCTCGCAGTTTGAGAACCACCTTCGCGCCCTGCTGGGCCTGCCGCTCGGCGCAACCGATAGCCAGCCGACGGTGATGCTTAATTGCATCGGGTCTATGCCCTCGGCCGACGAGACCGCCCGCTACACGGAAATTCATCGCCACGATTACGGTAAGGAACCGCGACCGGGCCGCAAAGTCGGCCACCTCACCCTGCCTGCCGTCGCCACGGCCACTATCGACCAGTGGAAACAGCGCCTGGGCGACTGAGCATACTGACCGGCGGGGTGGGAGAGAACGGAGATCGTCGCCAACGGGATCACCGTTCCCTCCGCATTGCCAAAATCAAAGAATGTACCGGCTGAGGTCCTGGTTCTGAACGATCGCGGCCACCTGCTGTTGAACATAGGCTCGGTCGATCGAAAGGGTAAAGTCAGGGCCTGAGGCCGTGGTGCGCGGGGTGAGCGCGGGTAGGTTCCCGCCGGGCTTTCCATCCGTGGCGGGCGGCGGTGTGTCGGCTTTGGCAGCTTTTACCAGGTCCGGAGCCTGGAAGCTGATCTCGTCGAGCACCCGCTCCATGATGGTGTGCAGGCGGCGCGCGCCAATGTTTTCCGTGTTTTCGTTAACCTGATAGGCGAAACGGGCCATCTCGTCGAGGGCTTCGGGCGTGAACTCCAGGTGCAAACCCTCGGTCTCAAGCAGCGCTACGGATTGCTTCACGATCGAGGCGCGGGGTTCGGTGAGGATACGCAGGAAGTCTTCGACGGTGAGGGCTTTGAGCTCGACGCGGATGGGAAAACGACCCTGGAGTTCGGGGATGAGATCGCTCGGTTTCGAGACATGGAAGGCGCCGGCGGCGATAAACAGGATGTGGTCGGTGGTGACGAAGCCGTATTTTGTGTTGACGGTGGTGCCTTCGACGATGGGAAGGATGTCGCGCTGCACGCCTTCGCGGCTGATATCAGGGCCGTGACCGCCTTCGCGGCCGGCGATCTTGTCGATTTCATCGAGGAAGACGATGCCGGAGTCCTCGACACGCTCGACGGCGATGCGGGTGATGGCCTCCATGTCGAGAAGGCGGGATTCTTCTTCCTGTACGAGGTAGTCGAAAGCATCGGCAACCTTCATGGGACGCTTGCGGGTGCGGCCGGCAAACATGCCGGCGAGCATGTCCTTGATGCCGGAGGTCTCCGCCTCGTCGGGCGCGCTGGGGCCGCCGCTGGTGACGACTTCAATGGAAGGCCCGTTGCGTTCGCGGGTTTCGAGCTCCACCTGCCGGTCGTCGAGGCGGCCCTCGCGGAACTGCTGGCGCAGGCGCTCCTTCTGGCGTTCGGCGCGCTCCCCGTCGTGCTCCCTGGCTTTGTCGTCGCGGGTGAGAACGACGAGGTGGGCGGGTTCGCCGGTAGGGGTGAGGGACTCGGGCGAGAGGTGCTCGCGAGGCGGAATTGTTTCGATTGTGCCGGCCGGGAGGTTGTCCTCGGCGGTGTTTTCGCCATTGTGGGGACGGTTGTCGACGGCGGGGGTCTGGGATGCTCCCTGCTGTATCAGCAGATCGAGCAATCTCTCTTCGGCGGCGGCCTCCGCGCGATCTTCAATCTCTTCAAGCTTTTCCTCGCGCACCTCATCGATGGCTGTCTCGACAAGATCGCGGACCATGGATTCCACGTCGCGCCCGACGTAGCCGACCTCGGTAAATTTGGAGGCCTCGACCTTGAGGAAGGGCGATTTGGTCAGTTTGGCGAGGCGGCGTGCGATCTCGGTCTTGCCCACCCCCGTGGAGCCGATCATGAGGATGTTTTTGGGCATGACCTCTTCAGCGAGATCGGGTGCGAGCTTCTGGCGGCGGGTGCGGTTGCGCAGGGCGACGGCAACGGCGCGCTTGGCCGCGGCCTGGCCGACAACATACTTGTCGAGTTCGGCGACGATCTCGCGCGGAGTCATCTCATCAAGCGAGAGGGGCTGGTCTTCAGCGGTGCCGGGAAGATATATGGCCATGGAGTGCAGTTCCTGCGGGAGCGCGGCGAGCGATCCGTTTCCTATCGTGATTGGGCTGGGCGGCCAGCTTCCAGCATAGTGACTCCGGAGAGCTTGCGGGGTGCGATGTGGCGCAAAACTGCCCTGCCCTGCCTAGACGGCGGCGGATACGCTAAAGGTGGCGCGGACGCGCTGGGCCTCGTCCGCGGGTGGGGCACCGAACAGGCGTTTGAACTCGCGGCTGAATTGCGAGGGGCTGTCGTACCCCACGCGTTCGGCGGCGAGCGACGCGCCGAGGGCGTCCTGCACCATCAACATGCGCGCCTTGTGCAGGCGGGTCGTCTTCAGGTACTGCATGGGCGAGGTGGCCGTGACGGCCTTGAAGTGAGCGTGGAGCGCGGAAACACTCATCGCGCCCCCTGCGCAAGCGCCAAAAGCCTCTTGCACCATCCGCAGGGAGCTCTGTTCCAGGTAGACACTGCAGTTCGGTTCAGATGGAGCACCTCAGCTCCACCAACACAGCTACGGGGCTAACTTCCAGTCAGTCTCGCCAGGGGAGAATTTGTCCAGCATGAGGTTTTCGAGGCGAAAAGAGAGCCAAAGGGAGATGAAGATAGCAGGCAAGGCAAAATACTCGAGGTCGGGAGTAAGACGACGGCTCAGTCCACCCTCCGCTCGTACCGTCATCGCCATGGGAGGACCGATTAGAAAGAAAGAAGTGAGACCTGTGAAGAGGTAGACACGCACCAAAGTCATCTGGACGAAGAAGCTGATGCAGGCGATGCCGATTGCGACCACGGGCAGAGTGGCCGCAGGGATGTATGGGGGCAGATGCTGAAGTTTGTCGGCGTTCTGACTCATTTGCGCACCAAACCGCTGAAGTGGGTGCGGCAGAAACACGGGAAGCGTCACCAGGGTGAAGACGGCGAGAACTGCCCCTAGTAACTTCACTGCTGTCGCAACCCCCCTCCTTTGAGTGGTAAGGGCAAATAAAGGCGGTACCACCAAAAGGTACGGGATGCGGGAGGACAGAGCAATACCCAACAGGGCGACGCCGCACGCCCTTTTCCAAAGGGCGTGCGGCGTCCGGTTCACGCGTTCAAACACAAAAAGGGCGACTACGACATACATGATGTTCGTGAAATAATCGCCACCTACGTCAAAGTCATTTAGATTTTCTAACGCGGTGAGCAGGAAAACGATCAGGAACAGGAGACCCGTCGCCCTTCTTCGAGTTAGAAGGGCGAGAGTTACAGAGAAAGGGACGAGCCAAAATACATTCTGCCAAGCCACGTGACCTAGCAGGAAAAACGGCGCTGCTAGGAGCATGGCACCTGGCAAAGGCGTAGGACGATTGCCAAGAAAGGTACGTGCATCGTAGGGATACGTATGGTGAACCAAAGCGACCAGTTCGACCCTGAGGGCATCCTCGCGATCCGAACCTCTATGTGCCGCGTGCTTCTGCGACAAGGGATAGAGTACGAAAAATGAAAGTGCCAGGAGAACCACCGGCACTGCAAGAGACCCTCTAGGCACATCGCGATGGAGAAGATAGAAGCGCCGGAATAGAAAGCCGAGTAGTAAGAGCCCCGCACAGCCAATAGCAGCCGCAGCGGCAGCGAGAATCGTCGGGAGGTATTTTTCCAGTTGCGCTATCGTGCATAACAGCCAAAGCGCGAGGATCGGTGCTATCACGAGTTGAAGCGCACACAGGCGTCGCCAGTTGGTGGTCTGAGGTGCATCCTTTCCGGAAAGCTTACCGAGATATGGTGGAAGCAAGACTTTTCAACCTTTCTCATTGTAAAATAATACCCATGCAGAGCCACCAAGGAGCCCAGTCAAAAGGCCTAAGGCTATGATAAGCGTGCGATGCGGCCCCGATTTGGTATCGGGTAAAATCGGCTCATCAAGGACCTGTAGTGGAGCGTCTTTCGCCTCGTCTAAACGCGCAGCCTCATATTGCTTCGAGATAATATCGAACAGCACCTC
>CAXSCE010000045.1:0-25823 GCA_964236545.1 uncultured Bryocella sp. | reverse complement strand
AAGAAGGGCTGTGACCACGGCCAGTGCGGAGCCTGCACCATTCACATTGGAGAAGAACGTCACCTGAGCTGCCTGACGCTTACCATTGCCGCCCAGGGGCAGGAGATCACGACGATTGAAGGGCTGGCACAGGCGGGTCGGCTCCATCCACTGCAGTTGGCCTTCATCGATCACGATGCCTTTCAGTGCGGCTACTGCACACCGGGACAAATCATGTCCGGCATCGCCTGCATTCGTGAAGGCAATGCGAATACTGACGTGGACATCCGGGAATACATGAGCGGCAATCTCTGCCGCTGTGCCGCGTACCCGAACATCGTCGCTGCGGTACGCCAGGCGAAGCTGGAAATGGAGAGGCGCTAATGCGACCTTTTGCGTATGAAGCAGCCCATGATCCTGCGGCGGCTGTCGCGCGGGCATCGGTGCCGGCGAGCGCTCATGTTACCTCGATGGTGCAGTTTAAAGGCGGCGGAACGACGCTCATCGATCTGATGAAGCTCGACGTAATGCAGCCGACAACCGTGATTGACATCACTACCCTTCGTGACGACTCGATGCATCAGGTTCTTCATTCCGACCACGAGTTGCGCATTGGCTCATTGGTATCGATGGGGCAGTTGCAAGCCAATAAGTCTGTTGTCCGGGATTACCCCATCTTGACAGAGAGCCTTTGGCAGGCTGCATCACAGCAGTTGCGAAACATGGCGCGTTTGGGCGGGAATGTTCTCCAGCGGACGCGCTGTTCGTATTTCCGTGACACCAGCTATGAGCAATGCAACAAAAGAGTGCCCGGCTCCGGCTGTGCAGCACTGGAAGGTGCAAACAGGGGCCACGCCGTATTGGGTGTGAGCGAGCATTGCATTGCCCTGTACCCAGGTGACTGGGCGCCTGCACTCGTAGCCCTGGATGGCACCGTCGAGGTACTCGGTAGGTCCGGGAAGCGCCTATTCCCTTTCGCGCAACTTCATCGGCCTCCAGGGACTACACCGCACATCGAGACGACGCTTGCACCGGGTGAGTTGATCACAGCGTTCATCATTTCCAGTGGTCCATGGCCGCGGTCGCTTTATCGTAAGATTCGCGATCGTCAGAGTTATGCCTTTGCGAACGCAAGTGCCGCGGTCGCTCTCAGGCTGGACGGAGACGTCGTCGAGGATGTTCGCATCGGACTCGGCGGAGTTGCGACAACTCCGTGGCGTGCGCACCGAGCAGAAGCGGCCTTGCGAGGAACGCGATTGAGCGAAGCGAGTGCAACCGCAGCTGCAAGCCTCGAGTTTGAGGGTGCTCAGACTCGCGAACAAAATGCCTACAAGGTGCCTTTGGGAAAACAGACGATGGTTCGTGCTCTGCTTGAAGCGCAGGCGATGGAGATCTTGGAATGAACACGGTAAACACCGCTGTACCGGCACCAGAAGCGAACATGGGAGAACCCATTCCGCGGACAGAATCCATCGCCAAGGTGACAGGCGAGCTCGTATTTGCCGCTGACACTCCGAAAGGATCGCCTTTGCAGGCCTACTTCCTTACGAGCGGCATCGTGCGAGGCCGTGTTGCCCTGCTGGACACAAAGCCCGCGGAAGCCCTACGGGGCGTGGTGAAGGTCTACACCCACCTGAATGCACCGAAACGGATCGCCACGCCGTACACCTCGAAAGGCGGCTACGCTTCCGATACCAATATGCCGCTCATTGGACCTGATATCCATAACGACGGGCAGATTATTGCGATGATCATCGCTGAGACGTATGAGATTGCTCGCGATGCCTCTCACCGAATCGTCGTTCAGTATGAAGCAACACCTCCAGCATTCACGTTGGAAGATGACGGCGTGGGAGTTACTCATCCAGATGCGCTGGACGAAAAAGAAAAACACGCAGGAGACTTCGACGAGGCCTACGCGAGCGCACCGGTGACGGTGGGTGGCATCTACACCACCCCAGCGCAGCACCAGAATGCCATCGAACTTTATTCGACAACAGCAACCTGGTCAGACGGCAAGCTGACGATTGAAGAACCTAGTCAGTTCGTTGTGGAGCTTGCCCATGGCGTGGCGACGATGTTGGATGTCGATTCATCCTCGGTTCATGTTTCCAACCCGTACGTCGGCGGCGCGTTTGGTGGAAAGGGCTTTATGACTCAGCGCACCGCACTCATCGCCGGTGCGGCGCGGGAGCTGGACAAGCCAGTTCGGAACGTGGTCACGCGAGACCAGGGGTTCACTCTGGCCACGTACAGAGCCGAAACCAAGCACCACATTCGACTGGCTGCCAACCGCGAGGGGCGTCTGCTTGCCTACGGACATGAGAGTTGGGAGATGCAATCCCGCCAGGACGATTACCCGCTTGCGGGCTTTGGCGTGACCACATCCATGTATGGCCACCATCCCGCCATCAAAACGCGAGTGCATATGGTGAAAGCTGACCGGCAAACGTCCGGCTTCATGCGCGCGCCGATAGAGATGCCCTATATGTATGCCCTGGAGAGTGCCATGGATGAACTCGCCGTGGCGCTGGACATGGATCCCGTAGAACTTCGGCGTGTGAATGACATACGCCATAGTCCCGTTGATGGTGCGCGCTTCACCAGTCGTTCTCTGATGGAATGTTACGACGCAGCCGCGGCAAGCTTCGGATGGAACAAGCGAGATCACCGGCCTGGGTCGATGCGAGATGGAGACTGGCTCGTCGGCTATGGTTGCGCCACGTCCTCATACCCAACCCATTTGGCGCCGGCTATTGCGCGCGTAACGCTGACTGCGAACGGGCAGGCGCGTGTTGAAGTCGCCGGTTGCGATTCTGGACAGGGTGCCTATACCGCCCTGGGACAGATTGCGGCACGTGCTCTGCTTCTATCTCCGCAGCAGGTCAAAGTCGTTATGGGCGATTCCACGTTGCCTGCGGCACCTGCTTCCAGCAATTCTTTTTCTACCGCTTCGATCGGCTCTGCCGTGAAGCTTGCAACCGACAGGATTCGATCGCATTTCGGTGGGTCTGCTCCTCCCGATGAGGAACGTGAGGCCGTCTCCACAAAGCTGGGGTTCACGGAAATCAGTGAGCTTGGAGAATTTATTCCACCGGACAAGAAACCCGAGGTACTCGATAAGCTGCGCAAGGGACAGGTTCCATTCACGAATCAAGCTCGTGGCGATGAGTCTAAAGACGGCAAGCCGCTTATGTTTGCCTTCGGTGCGCAATTCGTTGAGGTACGGATCCATCGCCTAACCCATGAAATCCGCGTACCACGCATGACGGGGGCCTTTGCCGCCGGCCGTATCGTAAATCCCCGGACGGCACACAGCCAATACATGGGCGGCATGATCTGGGGCATGGCATCTGCGCTCTTGGAAGCAACGGAGATTGACCCGGCTCTCGGTCGCTACGTCAATACGAACCTGGGTGAATACCTCGTCGCAGTCAATGCGGACGTTCCCAAGGTCGAAGTCCTCCTCATTCCTGAGGAGGATCGAGAAGTGAATCCACTTGGCGTGAAAGGTATTGGAGAGATCGGCATCGTAGGAACCGCTGCTGCCGTTGCAAATGCTGTTTTTCACGCAACGGGTAAGCGGGTTCGCGACCTTCCGATCATGATGGAGAAATTAGCCTGACAGGTCATCTCGCTCGTTCCTTGCTGAGTCGCACTGCCCGGCAGGCGGCAAACCCAAGCGAGACCTTACCTCACAAGCTCCGAAGGAGTAGATATGGCCCACGTTGAAGATACCCAGATCAAAGATGGCCACTACAAACCGGGCACAATCCTGGATGACGGGAGATGGCGAGTCGAATTCGACTCCATGGGCCAGGTGAAGGTTCCCGTAGACCGACTGTGGGGCGCACAGACGCAGCGCTCGTTGATCCACTTTTCCATCGGTAACGATCACATGCCGATCGAGGTCTACCACGCTTATGGGATCGTGAAAAAGGCTGCGGCACTGCTTAACGGGCGTTCCGGTCGACTGCCGCAGGACAAAGCGGATCTCATTGTGAAAGCTGCGGAGGAAGTGGTCGCCGGCAAGCTCGACGAGAATTTTCCTCTCTTTGTTTGGCAGACTGGTAGCGGAACACAGAGCAACATGAACGTGAATGAAGTGATCTCGAACCGTGCCATCCAGATGGTCAAAGGCACGCTTGGCTCGCAGGACCCGGTTCATCCCAACGATCACGTCAACATGTCGCAATCATCGAACGACACGTTTCCAACCGCCATGCACATCGCGGCGGTCAAGGAGATTCGAGAGACATTGCTGCCCAAGGTAGGCGCGCTCACCACGGCCATTGAGGATAAGGCCAACGAGTGGGAGCACATCATCAAGATAGGACGCACCCATCTTGAGGACGCCGTTCCGCTTATGGTCGGACAGGAGTGGTCAGGGTACGCCGCACAGATGCGCGATGCGCTTACTCGCGTGGAAGAGTCGCTGACCGGCCTCTACAAACTCGCGGTGGGCGGAACCGCTGTCGGAACCGGGCTTAACTCTCCGGTCCATTTCGATGTGGACATGGCAACAGAGATCGCGACGCTCACCACTTACCCCTTTGTTACGGCCCCAAACAAGTTTGCGGCGCAAGGATCACTCGATGCGATGGTTGCCGCCCATGCTGCTCTGCGCGGACTTGCGGTGTCGCTGATGAAAATTGCCAACGACATGCGGTGGCTGGCCTCCGGCCCACGTTGCGGCATCGCGGAACTCATCCTGCCCGCGAACGAACCTGGCTCTTCCATTATGCCGGGCAAGGTCAACCCGACCGAGTGTGAGGCGATGGTGATGATCTGCATTCAGGTTATCGGCGACGATGCAGCGGTTGCGTTCGCCGGTTCGCAGAGCAACTTCGAACTGAATGCGATGCGGCCCATCATCATCAACAATTTTCTGCATTCAGCGCGCATCCTGGCTGATGGCTGCGAAAAGCTCCGTATCTACTCTGTCGCGGGCACGCAGGTCGACGAGAAGAAGCTGGCTGAATACGTGAACAACTCGCTCATGTTGGTCACGGCACTCAGTCCGGTGATTGGGTATGACAAAGCCTCTGAGATCGCCCACACCGCGCAGCGGGAGGGTACCACCCTACGGGAAGCCGCGATTAAGAGCGGTTACATCGCCGAGAAGCAATTCGATGAAGTCGTCGATCCGCGCAAGATGATCTCCAACAGAACAAATTAGCCGCAGCATGATTCAATATCGGGTTCCTACCTGCAAGCAATCCAACAGCTTCAGGAGAACGAACCATGAGCAACGACGATCTTGACACTTTTATCCAGGAGTTCGTCGATGCCGTTCAGGAGCTCTACCCGAAATGCGTTGTAGATCGTTGGCGCGTTACCCGTATTCCCGCGCCAGTGCCGTCTTCGACTCTCCGGTTGCTGCCCTCTGCCGAAGCTCTTGACCTCCTCTACCGTCAGGGACGGCTTCCAGCCCCGATAGACGCCAGCTTGCTTGGCAATGGCGATGCCCTCCCGCTGGCGCTCCCGGATCATCGACCGCTCAACTCCGCAACGCTGCCCATGATGCTGAGCATCAGCAGCGCCATCGGCGTATTTTCCCCGGTGAAGGTAAGCCTTTCCTTGAGGAACTGGACGCCTATCCCCTTCCGGTCAGGTCAGCAATTAGCTTCTGGAGGTCAGCGAAGTTGCGACCTAGCCGTTCGAGCGAAATGGACTACGATCGTGTCACGTTGTGGCGATTCGTGGCAGTCAGCAGCGAACTCATTATGAGTCCGCTGCTCTAACCATTGAGCTATAGGCCCGCACTGCCTATTCTATCCGCGCGGTCCGCTTGCCTGAGTGCTCGCCTATCCAACTTTGGCGTTGCTGCCGGGGGTGGTGCCGGTGTCGCCGGGCGAGGATGGGTTGAGCTGTCCAATTTCGTTCTCGGGTGTGGCGGACGCCACGTGGGTCTCGCCGGAGCCGGAAGTGCCGGAGTTGTTACCGCGGTAGCCGGAAGGCTCCGCCTTGGCATCGCCGCGGTCGCCGGTAAGCGTTCCGGGGGCGTCGTTGGTTTGCGGCTGTTGCGTCCTGTTGGCTTGGTTTGTCTGGTCCTGCGTTTGCGTATCTGCCATGAAATCCTCATGCCCTTCGATGAGCGAGTCTTCTGTTCAAGTGTTCTGTTTTAAGATGCGCTTGGCGAAGCCGTGCCGGTCAGGGCTTGGGCAATTTGCAACCCTCTCTGTATCAAAGCCGCAAAAAGATGCCGCGGCGATACAGCGGATACATCAGCGCCCCATTCACGAGCACAATAGCGACCGCATAGCCTAGAGAACCAAGCGGCGGCGAAAGCCAGGGTGCGGTGAGAAGGTGCTGGTAGAGCGAGGTGTAGAGGCTCAGCGACATACCCCCGTCTCGTACGTGGATAGCATTGAGCGTCGAGGTAAGGAGGCTGGAGAGCACGAACGCGAGGATGGCATTTGTGCCAAAGATCAGAAAGAGCACCCAGCCACGGCGCACGCCGCGTACGTCGATGAGATAGAACAGGCCGGCAAGCAGCAGAAGGGACAGACCGTCTGAAAGCAGCGCAAAGGTTGGCGTATAGATTCGCTTGTTGAGGACAAGCAGGGGGCTGAGAAGAAGGCCCCCAAGCCAGAGAGCCGTGCCCGCGGCGGCAAGGACGCCAGCCTGCCTTTCACGGCGTCCGCCATTGCGCAGGATCTCCCCCGCGAGCACACCCAAAAGCACCGTGGCCAGAGCCGGTATCGTGGACAGCAGGCCCTCGGAATCATAGGTGACCCCGTACCCCGGCGTCAGGCCGTAGGCCCAAAGGTGAGGAACGGTGAACACGGCACGATCCACCACCGCGGGCAGATTGCGCAGGGAATCCAGATGCCCCGGCCCAAAACCAGGTGTCGGGTACAAGACGAGCAGCGCCCAGTAACCCGCGAGGCAAGCAAAGATCACGCAGCCCATCGTAAGCAGGCGCGTACGCCGCCTGACCTCTTCGCGCAGGAGCGGCAGATAAATGCACGCAGCCAGGAGGTAGCAGATCCCGATCCGCTGCAGAATGCCCGGCAGGCGCAGGTGGGCGAGATCATAGAAGGGAAATCCGTTGATCAGCAGGCCCAGGGCGATCAGCAGACCGCAGCGTCGGAGGGCATGTAACCACAGCCGCCGGACAGGTTCACCCCGCGCGAGCCGTGAGGCAAACGACAGCGTCATCGACACGCCCGTCATGATCAGAAAACAGGGAAAGATCATATCGGTCAACGTCGCGCCATCCCATTCGGCGTGCTGCAACGGCGCGAACCGTGCGCTATAGGTGCCGGGATCGGTGACCAAAATCATGCCCGCCACGGTGAGGCCGCGCAGCACATCCAGCGAGAGAAGGCGAGGCCGGAGACTACGGGATGAGACATCGTCCGAGGCGGGATGCACGAGCGATGCGACCGACACCAATCACCTCAGCTTCGGGAATGAATTTCCGAGAGTGACTGTTTATAGCCGATCCCTGTGGAGCTTGCAATAGATTCTTCTGGGTCGGCGGCGGTGGGCGGGCCTGGGCAATCAACCGTTGCGCCTCCCGGGATGGCTGCTTCGGGAACCAAGCACCGCGATCCCGCGTAGGATGAATCCGAGCGTCAGGATTGCGCGCTAGGGGGCTTCATGCAAAGCCGAATCGTTGGATCCACCATGCCCGTGCTGGAACTGCTGCTGGAGCCGGGCGAAAGCGTCATCTCCGAAGCCGGCGAACTGAGCTGGATGTCGCAGTCGGTCGCCATGACCACGCACACGCAGTTTGGGGGCGGCGGTGGATTTTTCGGGGCGATCAAACGCATGGCCGGCGGCGGCACCCTTTTCATGACCGAGTACGGCGCTCAGGGCTACGCCGGTGAAGTCGCCTTTGCCACCAAGATTCCCGGGCACATTCTGCCGGTGGAGGTTTCTCCCGGGCACGAGTACATGATTCACCGCCACGGCTTCGTCTGCGCTACGCCGCGCATTCAGCTGGGCGTCGGGTTTCAGCAATCGCTAGGCGCGGGCATCTTCGGGGGCGACGGATTTTTGTTGCAGAAGGTGTCGGGCGTGGGCACGGCGTGGCTGGAGTTGGGCGGCGAAACCGTGGTGCGCGACCTGCGTCCCGGCGAAACGCTGCGCGTGCACCCGGGGCACGTGGGCGCGTTTCAGGCGGGTGTGGCCTTCGGCATCACGAGCATCCAGGGGATCCGCAACATGTTTTTTGGGGGCGACGGCATCTTTCTCGCCACTCTCACCGGGCCGGGCCGGGTCTGGCTGCAGACCCTGCCGCTCGCGAATCTGGCCCATGCGCTGGCTCCGTACCTTGCCCGCGAAGGCGGTGAGTCGCGGGTTCCCGGCGGGGTCGGCACCGCGGCCGTGCTGGGAGGTCTGGTCGGCGGTTTGCTGGACCGGGACCGCTGAGACTATTTCGCGCGGCTGTGTTGTCTAATCTTCACCCCGCGCCCCTGAACCGAGCCGTGGACATCGCCGACAACACCCTACGAGCACAAGAACATCTATCTCCTGCAAGGGAAGCCCTACCCCAGGGCTCCATCGGAACGCCAAACAGGATTAGGGCTCATGCGGGCAACTTTGAGGAATGCGGTGTACAGGTTTGAGGAGTAGCGGAGCGAAGAGCAATGGAGCGATGAAGAATGGAACCAGGCTAGGCCAGAACTTTCTGGTGGACGAGGCAGCCTGCCTTCGCATTGCCGCTTCACTTGGCGGCGACCGCGCCCGCACCGTGGTCGAAATCGGCCCCGGCCACGGCGCCATCACCGGCCCGCTGGCCGCACGCTGCGGCCGTCTCCACTGCATTGAGTTCGACCCGGCTCTCGCCCGCGAACTCAGCTTTCGTTTCCGCAACGACCCCCACGTCACCGTGCATCAGGCCGACATCCTCCAGACCGACCTCAGCCCCTTGGCTGGGGAAGCGGACGGGGCACTGGACGTGGTCGGCAACCTGCCCTACTACATCACCTCGGATATCCTGCTGCACCTGTTCCGTTTTGCCCGCCAGGGCGTCGTTCGCCGCGCCGTGCTCATGATGCAGCGCGAGGTCGCCGTCCGCCTGGCCGCGCCAGCGGGTGCCAGCGACTACGGCCCGCTCTCCGCGCTGGCCGCGCTTCATGGCGCCGTCACCGAGCTCTTCACCCTGCCGCCCGGCGCGTTTTCTCCACCGCCGGAGGTCTACTCCACAGTCGTCCGTCTCGACTTCCAGCCCAGGTTCGCGGAACTCGGCCTCGAGTTTGAGAGCTTCAACCCGTTTCTGCGCTCCACCTTCGCGCAAAAGCGCAAGACGCTGGCCAACAACCTGCGCAATGCCGGCTTCAGCGCCGCCCAGCTGGCGGCTGCCTGGCCCAGCGGCCTGCCGGCCCAGGTCCGTTCCGAAGCGGTCAGCCTGGAAGATCTCGCCAGGTTCTACCGCGCCCTGGATTCCGCCGCTGCTGTTTAGGGTCAGGCTTCCGGCGGGTCCCCGGTCCGCGTGGCCGGCGCTGCCACGACGCCGGCGCTTTCCAGCAGATGGGCCGCCCTGCGCCGCACCCGCTCCATCACGCGATCCTCATTCTCGATGGCCTGCAGTACCGCGGCAATGTTCCTCACCTCCAGCGCACGGCCATCCCGCAGCGCGGAGTCCAACGAATCCATCTCTGCATCCAGCCCCAGACGGTCAAAGCGCAGCTTTAGCTGCAGCCGCTCGCCATACTGCATCGTTTCGGCCACCGCCTCCAGGACAGTTGTAGCCTCATTCACCCGGTCGTCGTCCGAGTAGTTATAGCTGCACTCCACCGCCGCGCCACCTTCCGTGAGTCGCAGCGTCTTCGTCCCTGTCTGTGCAATGCCCTTGCGTCGCGAGGCGCAGCGGTTGGACCTCACCAGCGGCCCCGCCGCAAAGATCTTTCCCAGCGCCGCACCTCCGACCGTGATCGGCTGATCCGCCCCACTTCCAACCTGGCCAGCTCCAACCTGGCCGGCTCCAACTTGACCGGCTCCGGCGGCCCCGGCATCGCCGCGGTACACGCCCCTGCCCGTAGCCTGATCCAGCTGCACCGTGTAGTGGGTCGCGGCTGCCCCGGTGCGGTCGAGCGTGAACGTCAAGCTGACGCCAGGTCCCACCCCGGATCCCAAGCCGGACACAGCTCCTGCCCCTGCCGGAAGCTGCGCCTGCAGGGGGAGGCAAAAGAGCAGGGCGCTGCCCAGGCTCCTCAGCAAACCAGGCCAACTCAACGCCTCAAGCCCTCCGCCGTCTGCGCGTGGTGGATGTGGCAGATGGCAATCGCGAGCGCGTCGGCCGCGTCCGCCGGCTTGGGCGCCTCCTCCAGCTCCAGCAGCCGGGCTACCATGAAGCCCACCTGGTCCTTGGCGGCCAGACCATAGCCCACCACCGCGCTTTTGACCGAAAGCGGAGCGTATTCGGCCACGGGCAGGCCGCAATTGGCCGCCGCCAGCAGCGCCACACCGCGCACCTGCCCCAGCTTCAACGCGCTTTTGACGTTGTTGGCAAAAAACACATCCTCGATGGCCACACACTCCGGCTCCCACAGCGCCATCAGCGCCATCAGCTCCGCATACACCTGGGCCAGCCGAACGGGCGTGCGATCCTTTTTGTTCAGGCGCACTGCGCCTGCGCACAGGTGCCGCAACCGGGGCGTGGTTGCCTCGCTGTCCACCTCCACTACGCCATAGCCTGTAAATTCGGTCCCGCAATCGACGCCAAACACCCGCATGCGACTGAGTGTACCGCCCGCCGCTCCGATTGATCCCATTTGCAGCCGCAAACCCGTTTAGCAGACCCGTTTACAATCGGTGGGACCGTCACCACTCCAAACGCCGGCAAGCGGTGGACCGAGTCGATCGAGAACCCTTACGCCTTGACACTGCGCCCCACAACTGATCACCGCTCCGCTGCCGGCATCGTCCCCGCTTCCGCCTCCCGTTTCAGATCCGGGTCCAGAGGGAGCTCCAGAATCCTACCCCCGTTCAGGTTCAAAGACGCCCGCGGTCGCGCCTTTCTGCTCCTGACTGCAGCCTTCGCCGCCGCCCCGCTAGCCGTTTCGTCCCACGCGCAGCAAACACCGGATCCCGCACCGGCACCGGTCGTGCGGATCCAGCGGCATCCCCCAGCGCAGACCGCTCCGGGTACGACGCCGGGCGCTCCCGGCACAGCCCCCAACACAGCGGCAGGCACCGCCGGACAGGCGTCCCCGGCGGCTCCGGTTGTTGTGCACCATCCCCGGCCCGTACCCAGCCAGGTCCCGGGTTCGACGCCTTCCCCTACCGCAGCGGCGACACCCAAGCCAGCCAAACCCGCGGCCAGATCCGCCGAGACGTCCTCCGCGACAGCGACACAGGGCGCCGCTGATTCGCAGACTCACACGGCCACGCCTTCGTCCCCGGCAGCGAAGTCCCCAACCCCGGCCGCCGGGACGCCGAGCACTGCGGCACCATCTTCGGCGGATGCCGCGGCCAAGGCCGCAAAATCGGCTCCCGAGCGCCCGTCCAACGTCATTCACGGCCTTAACCGCAATGTAATCGTGCTCGACCCCGGCCACGGCGGCGCGGATCTCGGGGCCCACATCGGCGACAACACTCTTGAAAAGAACGTGACGCTCGCCCTTGCCTTTCGCCTCCGTTCCCTTCTGCTCGCCCGCGGCTTCACCGTCGTCATGACCCGCGACAGCGACGCCGCCACGATGCAGACCACACCCAACGCCACGCCGACCCCGCTCACCCTCGACGACCGTGCCGGTATTGCCGACCACGCCCACGCCGCCGCCTGCCTTCTGCTGCACGCCACTGGCCGCGGCACCGGTCTGCACCTCTATAACTCCGCGATTGAGCCGACCGCCGCCGAACCCTACCTCGTCCCCTGGCTCACCGGTCAGGCCGCCTGGGTTCCGGCCAGCCGCGCCCTGGAGGGCCAGGTGAGCGCCGCGCTTGGCCGCTCCGGCATCACCATGCTGGCGAGCACTGCCTCCGTTCGCCCGGTCGATTCCCTTACCTGCCCGGCGCTTGTGCTCGAGCTCGCCCCCGAAAACCGTACCCCGGCCAGCATCAACGACCCCGGCTACCAGGAGCGTGTCGCCGCCGCGCTCGCCGGCGCTCTCGTTGTTTGGGAAAACGCCGTGCAACCGCCGCCGCGCCTGCCCGCGCCGCCGCACAAAACGCACCGAGTTGAGTCCGCGGAAACCGCATCCCCCGCCCTTGACACCCCGAGCGCACCGGAGGTCCAGCCATGAACCCGCGACATCTGCGGATCCTGCTCTGGTGCCTCATCGCCTCAATTTTGACCATGGGCGTCGTGCTCTTCGTCGAACGCCAGCGCCAACGCGACAAGGTACGCGACATCGCTGACCAGGCCCCCGTCGATACCCCCTACACTGACGCCGAGCCCGTCACGCTCGATCTCGCCAATGACAATACCGGCGCGATTACGGCCACCGAGCGCCACATCGCTCTTCCGAGCGAGGCTAACGCCCGCGCGCGCGCGCTGCTCGACCACCTCCTCAGCGAGTACGCCCTGCCCGGCTCCACCCATCCTTTGCCGCCCGGCGTCATGGTCAATGAAATCTTTCTTCTGCCGCTTCCGATCGTCGGCCATGAAATCGATGCCCACGCGCCGGCCACGGCTGACGGCCGCGTCGCGACCGTCCCCGTCGCGCCAACCAGCCCGGAGGCCCTCCAACCCACCGCGCCGGGCGGCGAGCTCGCCGTTATCGATCTGCGCGGCACTTTCGTCAACGGCCACCCCTCCGGCGTCGAGGTCGAATCCCTTACTCTTGCCTCCATCCTGGGCACCCTGCACACGGACCTGCCGCAGATCGAGCAGGTGCGCTTCCTCGTCGACGGCCAGCCGCGCGAAACCCTCGCCGGCCACATCGACCTGCTTCGCACCTACCCCGTCCGCGAGACCGTCACGCCCGGCGCCGGAGGCAGCCCCGAATGACCCCGGCATCTCCGGGCGTCGCTCCCCCCAGCACTGCGTCGGCCCGCACAGCCCCGCGCCGAAAACCCACGATCGGCGTCTTCGATTCCGGCTTCGGCGGCCTCACCGTTCTCCGCGCGCTTCTGCCCAGACTCCCGGGAGCGCATTTTCTCTACCTCGGCGACACCGCCCGGCTACCCTATGGCGCCAAATCACAGGCCACCGTCGCCCGCTACGCCGTCGAGGCCGCAAGTTTTCTCGTAGCCGGCGGAGCGGAGCTCCTGGTCATCGCCTGCAACACCGCCACAGCGCTCGCCCTGCCGGAGATCCGCGCCGCCGTCTCCGTCCCCGTGATCGGCGTCGTGGAACCCGGCGCGCAGGCCGCCCTCGCCGCTACCGCGCCGGCAGGCACCAGGGAAGTCCTCGTCCTCGCCACCGCTGCTACCGTGCAGTCCCACGCCTACCGCGACACCTGCACCGCCCTCGGCCTGCACGCCACCGAGGTGCCCTGCCCGCTGCTCGTTCCGCTCGTCGAGGAGGGCTGGACGGATCACCCGGTTACCCGCGAAGTCCTGCGCATTTATCTCACCGAGGCTCTGCTCGCCACCGCGCCGGCCTCGGTCCTGCTTGGCTGCACTCACTACCCGCTGATCGCCCCGGCTATTGCCAACACCCTCCGCGACCTCGGCTCGGAGGCAACGGTGGTCGATTCCGCCGAAGCCACCGCCGAAGCCGTCCGCGCTGCCCTCGGCCCGGCATCGTCCACCAGCACTGAAGATGCCACGTTTGACTGCTTCGCCACCGACTCCATCGAGAAGTTCGCGCGCCTCGGCAGTCACTTCCTTGGTCGCCCGATCGCTCACGTTCAGCTGCTCGATCTCGGCGGCTAAGCCAATACACTCAATCCAGCGATGCCCTACCTCCTCAAATCCGAACCCGACAAATACTCCTTCGACGACCTGCTCCGCGACGGCGAAACCGTTTGGGACGGCATCAAGAACCCACAGGCGCTGATGTCCCTGCGCAACATGAAGCCCGGCGAACAGTGCGTCCTCTACCATTCCAACGTCGGCAAAGCCGCTATCGGCACCGCGAAGGTCGCTGCCGTGAAGCTGGCCGAAGACGGCAAAACCCCACTCGTCACCCTCAAAGCCGGCAAACGGCTAAAACGCGAGAAGTCACTGGCCGAGATGCGCGAAACCGGTGTCTTTCAGGGGTCAATCCTCTTCCGCCAGTTCCGCCTCTCTGTCGTACCCCTCACCGACGAGCAGTTCGACTGGCTCCTCCACGGCTGAGAAGTCTTCCCAAACGCATCTCAATCCCATGACCGCTCCCGCCTCCACCCCAAACGCTGCCGCCTCCGGCACCTTCCGTCTCGGCGGTGACCTTCAGGTCCACCGCATGGGCTACGGCACCATGCGCCTGGTCGGTGAAGGCGCCTGGGGCGAGCCTCCAGACCGCGAGGAGGCACGCAACGTCCTGCGCCGCGCCGTCGAGCTTGGGGTCACCCTCTTCGATACCGCCGACGCTTACGGCCCGGCCATCGCCGAAGATCTTCTCGCCGAAGCTCTCCACCCCTACCCCGCAGGCGTGGTCATTGCCACCAAGGGCGGTCTTACCCGCCAGGGTCCCGCCAAATCCAAACCCTGCGGCCGTCCCGACTACCTGCAGCAGCAGCTTGAAATGAGCCTCCGCCGCCTCCGCGTCGAGCGCATCGACCTCTACCAGCTGCACCGCATCGACCCCACCGTTCCGCTCGAAGACACCCTCGGCGCGCTGAAAGATGCGCAAACCGCAGGCAAGATCCGCCACATCGGCCTTTCCGAGGTAACCCCCGAGCAGATCGAAGCCGCGCAGCGGATTGTCCCTGTCGTGAGTGTGCAAAATCGTTTCAATCTCGCTGAACGCAAGAGCGAAGCCACACTCCGCTTCTGCGAAGCGCACGGGATCGCCTTTCTCCCCTGGTACCCCGTGGACGCCGGCAAATTCTTCAAAACCGCGAATGCACAGGACGACGGCAACCATCCCCTCGCCGAGTTCGCCCGCCGCTTCGACGCCACGGTCACACAGATCGCCCTGGCGTGGCTGTTGCAGGCCAGCCCTGTCATCCTGCCCATCCCCGGCACTTCCAGCCTCGCGCACCTGGAGGAGAACATCGCCGCCGCAACCATATCCGTTCCGGAAGAGGCCTGGGACGAGTTGGAGCTCATCGTGGATACCCAGGCCAGCTGAGAAAGCTCAAGGCACTCGCTCAGCAAGGTGTTTTGTAGAACCCGCAAGTTTTACGTCATACCCGCCGTGAGTCCGCGTTTGCTGCTGTATAGCTCTTCAGGCATTCTGCTTGAGGGACATAGAACAAAGGCAAGTCATGCATACTACGATTTGCATTCTGAACTGAGGGTAAGTTGCACACATCGGCTCTACGCACCGCAGGTTGTTTGGGGATCGCCCTTCTACTCACAGGCGGCGGTTGCCGCCGTTCCCCGGCGGCTCGGGAGGCAGCCGCGACGCAGAGCCGGGCCGCCACTGCTGCCGCCGCCGGCACGCACACCCTCTACGTGGAACCCGATGCCGGGTTCAACTGGCTGTATTCCCTGGTGAACAACGCGCAACATACGATTGACATGACCATGTATGAGCTCGTCGACACCACCTTTTCCGGCGACCTGGTCAGCGCCTGCAGCCGCGGCGTGCATGTGCGCGTCATACTTGACCAGTCCCTTGAGAAGACGAACAATACCCCCGCCTACACGCAGCTGAATAATGCCGGCCCGAATTGCTCGGCCGCCTGGTCCAACCCGCAGTTCCAGGCAACGCATGAGAAATCCCTCGTGATCGACAACAACACCGCGGTCATTCTGACGCTGAACCTTGCCAGCCGCGATTACAGCACCACCCGCGATCTCGGTCTCGTCGAGAACGATGCAGCCGACATCCAGGCCATCGACACGACCTTCAACAGCGACTACAACTCCACCACGGACCTCGGCTACCATCCCGCGGGCGGCGACGACCTGATCTGGAGCCCAACGACCGCACAGCTGGCGCTGCTCAACATCATCGGGAGCGCCAAGAAGACGCTGGTCGTCGAGAACGAGGAAATGGGCTCCTCGACGATCGTCGAAGCGCTCGAACGCGCCTGCTCCCGCGGCGTGGACGTCCAGATCGCCATGACCGACACCAACCCCAGCTACCACGCCAATTACAAGGCCCTGCAGACCGCCGGCTGCGGCGTCCATATCGGCGCAAATAATGCCACCACCCTGTATATCCACGCCAAAGCCATGGTCGCCGACCTCGGCACCCCCGGCCAGGTGGGCTACGTCGGCTCCATCAACTTCTCCAACGCTTCTCTGAACCAAAACCGTGAACTCGGCCTCTATATATACGACCCCACCCTGCTCAACCAGATCAGCGCCACGCTCGCCCAGGACTACGCCGGCTTTCCGGCCTATCTGTAGCCAGCCTGAATTGTCAATTGTCATCCCGCAGGGATCCGCTTTGGGGTAGCTGCGATCGACGCCTCACCAGCCTGCTATCCTAGCCAGCGTCGCAGGCCGTGACCGGCGATACCCATGGAGTGCACCAAATGATTGACATGCAGGGCGAGGTCGCCGTCGTCTTTGGCGTCGCCAACAAGCGCAGTATTGCCTATTCGATCGCCGAATCGCTCGCCCGCGCCGGCGCCACCCTCGTGCTCTGCTACCAGAGCGAACGCCTTCGCAAAGACTCCGAACAGCTCCTGGCCGAGCTCGGCCAGAGCGAAAAGGGCCGTCTGATCCAGTGCGACGTTACCTCCGACGAGCAGATCGAGGCCGCCTTTGTCGCCATTCGGGATGCCTTCCCCGTTCTGCATACGGTTGTGCACTCAATCGGCTTTGCACCCAATATCAAAAACCCCGTGCTGGACACCGCGCGCGCTGATTTCGCGCTTGCCCACGACATCAGCGTCTACTCCCTCATCGCCATTGCCCGCGCCTCAGCGCCGCTGATGACCGGGGGCGGATCGCTGTTGACCCTCACCTACTATGGCGCGGAGAAGACCTTTCCCAACTACAACATCATGGGCATCGCCAAGGCCGCACTCGAGGCCACCGTTCGCTACCTTGCCGCCGAGCTCGGCACAAAGGGCATCCGCGTCAACGCAATCTCCGCGGGACCGATCAAAACGCTGGCTGCCCGCGGCATCGGCGACTTCAACACCATTCTTGACAAGGTCACCGAACGCGCTCCCCTGCACCGCAACGTCGAACAAACGGAGGTTGCCGGGGCCGCGCTCTTTCTCTCCTCGAAGCTGGCCTCCGGCATCACCGGCGAGATCACCTTTGTCGATTGCGGCTTCAACACCACCGGCATCTGAGCGTTCAGTTTTCCGGCCTAGATGCCGCGCACCGGTGCACTCTCACCCGCACACGTCTGCGCTCATGCCTGTCTGTACAGGATGCGGTCAGGGTGATGCCACCAGGCCTCTTTCGCCAGCTCTGCGCTGGTGCAGGCTCCGGTGTGCGCGAGTCGGGACACAAAAGCGCACAGCGGGGTGGGTTGCGGCGACCCCTGCGCCAGGTCAAAAACGCCCGGCTCATAAACTCCCTCGTCCCGGGTGCAGAGATTGCACCAGTTCCAGGAGCCAAACAGCGACCATACGGTCACCGCGCGGACATCCACCCCGGAGGCTCGGGCGTTGTCTGCCGCCTTCCAGATTTCGGCTAACCAGCGAATCTGATCGTCGCTCCTCCCCCCGAGGTGGGCCTCTGTGATGGCCACTGGGATGCCATACCGGTCCCAAGCCTCCCGCAGAACGGCGCCGGCGCCGGCAATGCCGGCCGGACGCACCCGCAGGGCTTCAATATCAACGAGCGCTTCCGCTCCGCAGTCGCCGCCCTGGAAATAGTCCGGGTAGAGCTGCACCCTGTGGTCAAGGAAACGGTCGCTGGTGAGGTAATAGTTGAAGCCAATGACCGAGGGAGGGCATGGATTTTCGCGGAACCATGCAATCTCACTCGCCGCGAACCCGTGCCGCAATAGCAAGCCGTAAAGCGGGTGCTCCGCGTCTACACGGCCGCAGAGCAGGTCCGTTCCCAGCCATCGGCGATGCTCGCGCTCGGTTCGGGCAGCCTCCGCTTCAGGCGTGGAAAAGGTTGATCCGCCGTCCTCCGTGTAAATCAGCTCGGCCTCGGGCTGCACCGCACGGATCGCCCGCATCGCGAGCACGGTCGCTTTCACCTCGTTGAGCAAGGCTCGCAGATAGCTGGGGAAATCACGATGGTGCGGATACCAGTACCCGTACAGGCAAGAAAAACGGCTGGTCGTGTGCGGCTCGTTCACCGGCGTGTAGCTCGTAATCCACGGATACCTGCGCGCTATCTTTGCCGCATAGGCCGCCAGTTTGCCGGGGAACTCCGGATCCAGCAGGTTCGTATGCGGGGGTCCGCTGCCATGGTGCAGCAGACCGGCGATGGGAGCGAGCTCCAGGCGCTGCATCTCCCGGAGGCTCTCGTCAAAAAACTTCCAGCTCCTCGTTCGCTCAAGGTATTCCCAGTGCAGCGCCGTTCTCAGTGTCCGGATGCCGAGGGCATGGATCGCCTCGAGGTCTTGGCGTACCCTCGTCCGGTGACCCGAAAGGGCGTGCTGATCGAAAAACGTGTCGTGCACCCGATTCACCGTGCACTCCATTCCACCCCAGAGGGCCATCTCCGCAGATCCGCTCTCCGCGGTTTTGGGATCAACCATGTCTGTCATCCATGCATTCTTGAGATGACGAATTGCTACAGGCTGGTCGCGTTTGTGGGTCCGGTATGTATGAATTTGTGGACCTTCACTGCCGGAAACACTCGCCGCACCCTCAGCATGCCGGTGTTGAAGTAGTCCACGTTCTCTCGCCACTCCGTGGCCCGTGCGCCGCCGCTGTATTCGGGGTCGCCCATCACGAGCGCCGTACGCGCCCGCAGCAGAAGCTCAGCCCCTGCTTCTGCGATCACGCCCTCTTTCTTCGAGATACCGTCGGTTCCCTTCAGCCAGCGGTTGCAGCGCATGAGGAAGTCGTGAGAGTACAGCCCAAGAAGACAGCGAGCCAGGGGTGAGGCAGGCAGAAAGTCCCACGCGACGTGATCGTTGAAGGACTCCACGCTCCGCCGGAAGCCAGGAAAAACAATGCTCGTATCGTGGATCAGAAAGGCGTAACGGAACTTCCAGCGCAGCGGGGCCTCATAGAGCGCGCTCCACTCCCACCCATCGTGCGTGCTGAAAGCGTGGTCAACGCCATCGATGGTACGGTCGCTGTTGGTTTCGCAGCCGTTCACCACCACCTTGATCCGGCTCGCGTTGATGCCCTCGGCAAAAAGCTGGCTCAGAATGAGCGGGACCGTTTTGTCGTAAAACTTAAGGCACGACGCCACCAGGTACACCACGGCCTGAGGATCCGTGTTCACATGGTGCGGTACGAGACAGAGCCGGTCCACGGCACTGGTGAGCTCCGGCTCATCACAAAAATATCCAACCGGGATATCCCCCATGGATTGGGTCCATGTGGAGCTGGGAATCCACTTGTTCTTTGCCGTAATCAGCGCAAACGCCCTGTCCGGCGTCACCTCGCTGTGTTCATACGGAATCCAGCTTCCCTCATTCGGGTGTGCATAGCCCGTGATACGCCCATCCTTCTGCAGCGTCATGACGCCGATTGGCTGAATGAGCAAACCTCCGCGCAAATTCTTCACCTTCCCGAACAGGTGCGGCCTTCCCACCAGCCGCCCCGTGTCCACACCGTCCGTAGCCGCCGGAATGGCTTGTGCTACGTTTGCTTCCAAGTTCCCGTTCGAGAGCACTGCATCAGACATTCTCTTCACTCACCCGGGCCAGTGTAGCGTACCGGCGGACGGGCGCAGATGCGTAGCGGCTCGGGAAGTAGCGGCTCGGGAAGTAGCGGCTCGGGAAGTAGCGGCTCGGGGGGCGGAGGCTCGCTCTACCTGTAGACGATCCCGCCTCAGTTCGCCGAGGGTTGCTCCACATGCGTGACGAGGTAGACCTCGGCCGGGGATCGTGTCGCCTTTAGCGAGAGCCCAAGCTGCTCGCGGACGGCGGTAAACAGCACCGGCGGAGCCTCTGCTCCGTCATTGCCGCCGGCTGCGACCGCATCGGCTGAAGCCCACCGCAGCCGGAAGTCATAGCGTCCCCCAAGCCCGGTTCCATTCACCACAGGCCGGTCTTCGCTGAAGGCCAGGTCATGGACAAACTCATCCATGGTCATGTCCGTGTAGCGGATGTCATGCCGCCCGTTGTTCCAGTTGCCCGTTGAATCCGGCGGACCGTTCGGGTCGCCCAGACTGCGCGTCAGCTTCGGCCCGTCTTTCGCCACTTCAAGCAGGTACACCGGTAGATCGCGCGTCTGATGGTCCAGCTTCAGGGCAAACCGGTCGGCCAGGAGCTTTCGGTACATGGTCTGCATCTGCTGCAGATCTGGCGTGCCGGGGGTGTCCGCCAGGCCGTCGATCTCCCAGCGCTCTGTCGTGAACCAGCCCGGAGCCCCCTGAATCTGCCCGCGATGGATGTTGTAGGCGTATGCGAGGATGCTCTCCATCGTTTCGTTCCGTATGTGCAGCCGCTCGCCCCGCAGTTGGAAGCCGGCACCGGTATCCTTCGGATCCGCGGGCTTGACTGTGGCGACCTCGAAAGCGGGGTCGGCCGTGGCAGACATGCTCTTCCCTTCGGACGCGGGTACCGGCCAGGCCGCATCGCCCGACACGTGGGCGAGCTTTAGGGGAACTTCCGTTCCGTGCTGCTTCCACACACCGTTGAGCGCGCCGTCTGCGCCCAGCCTGCCCCCGAAGCTCACATCCAGATTGGTGATCCGGAACGACAGATCACTGCCCCCCATCGCCAGCACGCTCACCGCGTGCGGCCAGGCAGCGTTGTCACTGTCCAACAGGTACACCACACCCTGCGGCGAACTGCCTTCCACCGGCTCAATCCGAAGCAGTACACGTCTCGGTGTGTTGCCCGCAGTGGCGCCTTGCCACTGCCCGGCCCAGGCCGGGTTGGCCTGCGCTGCCGCTAGATTTGGCCCTCCAGCGCAAAAGACGATGAACCACGCCAGCCAACAGACCGCAGACATCCCTGTTGCCGCGCGAGAGCTGCGTGGAAACCAAACCCCGTGCAAGCAGAACAGGTGACGGAGGCGATTACGGATGAGCCGAAGCATGGTTGTTTCCATTCGCGTGAGTTTCCCCGATCCTCCTCGATTTCAGGGCTGCCTGCAAGGGAAAAGTCGGATCTGGCCGGAGGTTTCCATCAACGGTGGCGGCGTGTACCGGTCCTCAGCCTCAAGCAAGCGCGAAAACCGAAGGACACAACTCAACGCGGAACCGACGGCCAAGTCCAGTTCGCCATCACCTGATCGATAGTTTTGTTCAGGACCGCCGCAGCAGCGCCTCCGCTGGACTGCACCGCCAAACCGGACGAAAGTGCCGAGACATACTGCGCCAGCGGGCCAGGCTCCCACGAGCCGGGCATGTCGCCTTCCCGCTTTGCCTGTTGGAACCTCTTTTCCAGCTGCTTTGTCGCTTCGTTCCGGACGACCGCTAATTCGTCTTGGATCTTCCGGCTGCCGTCGCTTCCCACTAGGGCTCCCTGCACCAGCAAACACCCGGGAGGAACATCCGTTTCGTCCCGGACACCTCCCGTAAGGCGCAGGCACGCCTCGACGACTTCGCGGGCGGTCGGGAGTTGTAAAGCCGCGGCGTACTCCTCCGCATTCAGCCCCATATAGGCACGCACAGCTTCCCGGAAGAGACTCTCCTTATCGCCGAATGCAGCGTAAAGGGTGGGTTTGCTGATGCCCATGGCGTCCGTAAGCTCGGTGAGCGAGGAGCCCTCATAGCCCCTTTTCCAGAAGACCAGCATCGCGGCCCGCAGGGCAGCCTCCCGCTCAAATTCACGGGGCCGACCGGGAAGCCGCTTGGGAGGCCGCGTTTCCGTGGTGGCTTGCATCTTTCCCCCTCCGTTTTCTCCCCTCTTTGGATGCTCTCCCGTGACGCCCGATTCGTTTTGTACCGTACGGGAAAATATTTGCACCCAAATGCCGTCGCCTCGCGTCTTTACAGTGCGGTACAAAACGACAATCGCAACGGAGATTTCGCATGAGCGCAGTAGGAACAGCAAAGCTTGGAACAGCCGTGGTGACCGGAGCGTCTTCGGGCATCGGCAAAGTGTACGCGGAACGTCTGGCAAAGAAGGGCTACGACCTCCTTCTCGTTGCCCGTCGTGGCGACCGCCTGGAAAAGGTGGCGCAAGACCTCATTCATGGGTATGGAGTGCAGGTGAAGACGCACGTTGCCGACCTCGGCGATCACGGGCAGCTGGAGAACGTAGCCAAAGTAATGTCCGAAGATGAGAGCATCACCTTGCTCGTAAACAATGCCGGTACCAACTTTGCCAGCCTCCTGGACGGAGCAACGGTTACGCAGCTGAACACCCTCGTCAACATCAACATCCTTGCGCTGACACGTCTGACAATGGCCGTATTGCCCGGTTTTAAAAGCCGCAACAAAGGCGCAATTGTGAACATCGGTTCGGTTCTGGGCTTTGACGGACAGCCCTACACGTCTATTTACGGCGCAACCAAGGCGTATGTGCAGAACCTCACCCGGACGCTGCAGGCCGAACTCGCCGGCACAGACATCGCCGTCCAGCTTGTGGCGCCGGCCGCGACCCTTTCCGAGATCTGGGACATCTCGGGCTATCCGCTTTCGAGCCTTGATCCGGACATCGTGATGTCCACCGAGGACTGTGTCGACGCAGCCCTGCTTGGCCTGGAGCGCGGAGAAAAGGTCACCGCGCCATCCGTCCAGGATGAGGTCGGCATTGCAAAATACCTCGACGCCGGCTCAGCCCTGTTCGCCGCTTCGCAGCAGACCGGCAAGCCTGCCGCACGGTACGCCGCCCAGTAAGCGTGAGCGGGGGCTGGTTTCGGCCCCCGCCCAGCTTCAGCGTCTCTGCAAAAGCAAGCGCACCGGCCCATGCGGTCGCAACGTCACACTCGGCTTCACTGCCATCGCCGCCGCCTCGCCCGTGGGCAGGCAGAAGCGCCACTGCTGCGCCAGGACCGCCAGGGCCAGCACGCCTTCCATCCACGCCAGTCCCTCCCCGATGCACTGCCGGCTCCCCGCCCCGAACGGAAAGAATGCCAGCTTCGGCCGCGCCGCCTTCGCTTCTTTTGTAAACCGGCCCGGATCGAAGCGTTCCGGCTCCGGCCAGAAGCGCGCGTCCCGCTGCACCGCGATCTGCGGCGCCAGCACAAACGACCCCTCGGGGATCGTCATGCCGCGATATTCATACGTTTCCACGGCCATGCGACTGGTCACCCACACCGGCGGGTAAAGCCGCAGGCCCTCGGCCACGCACTGCTCGGCAAACGGCAGGTTGGGGTAGTCGTCCGCGGTCGGCAGCCGTCCCCCGAGCACCCGCGTCGCCTCCCCTGCCAGCGTCTCCTGCACCTCCGGATTCGCCGCCAGCAGCCACAGAGTGAAGCTGAGCGCGTTCGCGGTGGTCTCATGGCCGGCCAGCAGGGCGGTCAGGCACTCATCGCGCACCTGCGTGTCGCTCATCCGCGCCGTGGCCCCTGTACCGTCTTCCGTGCTTTCCGAGGCCAGCAGCATACTCAGCAGATCGCCGCGGT
Source organism: uncultured Bryocella sp. (assembly GCA_964236545.1). Lineage (GTDB taxonomy): Bacteria > Acidobacteriota > Terriglobia > Terriglobales > Acidobacteriaceae > Granulicella. Next base: position 2,289 of record CAXSCE010000045.1, on the reverse strand, counting down.
CCGCCGGGTCCGCCCGCCGTTCCGCGATCACCTTGTAGATCAGCCGGTCGAGAAAGGCGCGCCCGCGCGTGATGCGCTGCATGGGAGGGATCGGCAGCCGCTGCAGCAGGTGCGGCACAGGCAGAAACGCCAGCGTCAGAAAGTTTTGAAACCCATCCACCGCCTCCGCAATGGGTCCCATGTCGGCTTCGAAGTCCAGGCTGAACAGCGTCCGCCCCACGATCCGCAGCGCCAGCAGCAGCATATCGGCGTGGATCTCGGCAACGCCGCCGTCCCGCCAGCCGGAGGAGGTCTTCGCCGTCGCCTGCGCGATGATTTCGCCATACCCATGCAGGCGAGCCCGATGAAACGCCGGCTGCGCCAGCCGCCGCTGCCGCATGTGCAGGGGCTCCTCGCTGGTCAGCAGGCCCTCGCCCAAAATGAACTTGCTGCGCCGCATGACCAGGCTGCGGTGGTGCAGCCGCTCATTGCGCTGCAGCATCTCCCCCACCAGCTCCGGATGGTTCAGCTGCACGACATCGCGCCCCAGCGCCCGAAAGACCACCAGGTCGCCATACCGCCGCGCATTGCTCACCAGGTAGTCAGCGGCATTTTCACGCCACAACTCACCCGTGCGCACCCGAGGCAGGAATTTCGGCCCAGCCGGCCGGCCAGGGCTGCGCCAGCGGATGTCAGGCTCGGGAAAGGTCATAGATCCCTAGCTTAGTCTTCCATCTTCGGTGCCGTGTGCGTCCCACCAACAGGCTCTGCTGCCCCCGTGTTTGTTTGTCATTCCCAAAGGGAAATCTGCGTTCGCCCGCCAGAGCCGTCAAAGCGCACCAACCAATCAACCCGCCTTTTCACTCAACGCCACCCAACGCTCCAGCAGCGCATCGTGCTCTGCATGGGCGGTTTCGAGCTCCGCCAGTGCCTTGACCAGAGCGTCCGCATCAGAGGCCACATCGCCCACGTGCTCCTCCGCGTCCGTTACCCGCTTCTCCGCCGCCGCAATGCGTGCGTCGATCCCGTCCCACTCCCGCTGCTCCAGGTAGCTCAGCTTCCGCTTCCCACCCGCGGCGCTCGGCCCCGCGCCATTGCCGTTCGCAGCCGCCGGTTTGGCTTCTGCGGCAAGCTCCCGCGCACCGGGTGAGCCCGCCCCGCGCCATTGCTCCCACTGCGCGTAATCGGCAAACAGCTGCGCATCGCCATGCCCGTTCAGCCCCAGCACCACGTTCGACACCCGATCCAGCAAATAACGGTCATGCGTTACCAGCACCAGCGCGCCCTTGAACTCCAGCAGCGCCTCTTCCAGCACCTCCAGCGTCGGGATATCCAGGTCGTTGGTCGGCTCGTCCATCATCAGCACATCGGCCGGCTGCAGCATCAGCCGCGCAATCAGCACGCGCGCGCGCTCACCGCCGCTCAGCCGCTCTACGGGCTGATTGAGCTGTTCACTCGTGAACATGAACTTCGCCGCATAGCTCGCCACGTGCACCACATTGCCCTGGTAGACGACACCATCCGAATCCGGCGCCAGTGCCCGCCGCAGCGTCAGCGCCGTATCCAGCTCGCGCATCTGGCTCAGGTACACCACTCGCAGACTCGGCGCGCGCTTGACCTGCCCCTTGCTGACAGGAATTTCGCCCGTCATCGCCCGCAGCAGCGTCGTCTTGCCGGAGCCATTCGGCCCCACCAGCCCCAGCCGCGCCCCGTTCACCAGCACAAAGCTCACATCGTGCACAATGTCGCGGCCGCCCAGCGTCACCGTCACGCCGTCCATCTCGATCAGCCGCTTCGTCTGCCGGTCCGTGCCATCAAAGCCGATCCCCGCGTTCGCCGTGCGCATCCGGCTGTTCACGTCCGCCAGCTGCCCGATCAGGTCGTGCGCATTGTCGATCCGCGCCTTGGCCTTCGTGCTCCGTGCCTTCGGCCCGCGCCGCAGCCAGTCAATCTCGATCTTTACCCGGTTCTGCAGCCCTTCCTGCTGCCGCTGCTGCGCCTCCATGTACCCCGCCCGGTCCTCCAGAAAGCGCGAATAGCTCCCCCGCACCCGAAAGAGGCCCTCCGCATACACCCGGTTCAGCTCCACGATTTCGGTCGCCGTGTTCTCCAGGAAGTACCGGTCATGCGTCACCACAACGACGGCAAAATTCGCCCCGCGCAGCGCTCCTTCCAGCCACTCAATGCCTTCCAGATCCAGGTGATTGGTCGGCTCATCCAGCATCAGCACATCCGGCTGCAACACCATGGCCTCGGCAATGGCCAGCCGCTTGCGCCAGCCGCCTGAGAATGCGGCCGCCTCATCGTCAA
>CAXSCE010000044.1:0-28970 GCA_964236545.1 uncultured Bryocella sp. | reverse complement strand
ACGGTGCGGGCTGCGTCGTAAGCGGTTGATTTGGCTGCGAGTTGGGTGCCGGGGTTGCCGTCGGCGGATTGCCGAGGATAGGGCTGGCCGAAGGTGAGCCGGGGCCGGCGGGCGGGGTCGGTGGCGTTGGCGGAGCGTCCGGGTCGGTGGGGCTTTGCGAGATGAGCTTCATGTCAAAGATCAGCTCGGCTTTACCGGGGATGACGGGCGGGCGGCCGCGTTCGCCGTAGGCCAGCTGCCAGGGCACGAACAGGCGGCGTTTGCCGCCAAGGCGCATGCCTTCAAAGCCAAGATCCCAGCCGGGGATCACGCGATGGGCGCCGTAGGCGAAAGAGAGGGTCTTTTTGTCGCCGTGGTCGAGCGACGAGTCGAACTTTGTGCCGTCGGTCAGATAGCCGGTGTACTGGACGGTGTAGTACATGTGCGGCTGGGCGAGGACACCGGTGCCCACGGTCTCGTCGACATAGGCGAGGGAGAAAGTGTTGTCCAGGTTGCCGAAGCTTTGGCGCAGGGTCGGGCCCATCAGGGGCGAAAGCTCAACCTTTTCGCTGACCGTAATCATGGATTTGGGGCAGGCGCTGCCGGCGGGAAGCGCGGGGACTTTGGGCGAAAGCTGAGGGACGGTCACGCAATCCGATTTGGCGGCAGGGTGCGCTGTGGCCGCCGTCCGATGGGCTGCGGTCGTTGTGTGATGCGTCGTTGTCTGGGCGTGCAGCGGGGTGAGGGTGCCGGCCATGGCGGAAGCCGCGGTGGTGCCGGCAAGAAGAAACAGGCGAACATTCGCTTTCGTCATCTCCTTACAAGTCTATTGCATGGATGGGGCCGCGGTGGCAGGCGCAGATTTTGCGCCTTGCAGGACTGCGTCGGTCGGACGGCTTAGGTGATGGTCAGAAGCGGAAGGCGAAGGGCGCTGAGGGGGTTTGCAAGCCGAGTGGACGAGTTGGGATTCAGGTGGGGGTGCGGAGCAGCAGGTAGGAGCCGGTCATGGCGAAGAGCAGGTCCGGAGACCAGGCGGCGAGCACTGCAGGGAGCGAGTTGACGTCGCCGAGGTTTTCAAAGACGCCAGCGACCACATAGTAGGCGATGGCGACGCCGACCGCCGCGCCCAGGCCGGCGATATTGCCGCGTTTGCCGGTGGAAAGGGCAAAGGGCACGGCAAGGATCGCCATGACAAGGGTAACAAGCGGGTAGGCGAGCTTGCGGTTGAGCTGCACCCGAAGACGTGTGGTGTCGAAGCCGCTTTGCTGGAGATCGCCGATGTAGCGGGTGAGTTCGTCGTAGCTCATTTCCTGGGAGGGGCGCTCCTGCTTTTTAAAGTAGGCGGGCTCCTCGCGGACCTCGGGGAAGGTGGCGGTTTTGAAGGTGGTGTAGCCGGAGACCGTTTCGCCGGCGAAGGTGCGCTGCCAGCCGTCGGCGAGGATCCACTGCTTTTCCTGGGCGTCCCAGCGGGCGCTGCCGGCGAAGATGCGGCGGGTGAGTGCGAAGGTATTCGGTTGGAACTCGAAGACAGTGAGATTGGCGAAGACGTCGCGGTCGGGGTCGAAAAACTGGTAGTAGAAGATGCGTCTGGGGTCGCCGGAGCCGCCTGTCTGGCCGGAGATCCATTTGCGGTCAGGGCGTAGAAAGGTTTGGGTGGGTTTGCCTTTGATGGCCGAAAGCAGGGCCTCCTGGCGGCGATTGGCGGTGGGCAGGTAGAGCTCGTCAAAGGCGAAGAGCGCGACGGAAAGGGTGGCGGCAATGACGAGAATGGGCGTAATAATGCGGTAGAGACTGACGCCGGTGGCCTTCATGGCGGTGAGCTCGCTGGAACGGCTGAGCGTGCCAAAGGTGATCAGCACGGCGACAAGCGAGCAGAGCGGCGTCATGTTGTAGAGCACAAACGGGATGAGGTTCAGCAGGTAATCACCGACGGTGACCAGCGGGGTGCGGTAGCGGACGATATCGCCCAAGAGTTCGAAGAAGGTGAAGATAAGGAACAGGATCGTGATCCCGGCGAGCACAAGGGCGAAGTTACGCAGGAAGCTGCCCATCACGTACTCATCCAGAATGAGCGGGAAGCGGCTGCCGAGGGCGAGGCGAATCCGCTGCAGGGCGGTCATGGAGGCCTCGCGACCGGTTCGGCTGTTTGCGGGAGTGTCCCCTTTGGGTGAGGAGTTGCGACGGAGCGTGGGGCCGAGCGAAGCGATGTAGGACAGCAGCGCGCCGCCGGTGGAGATCTGCTGGATGAGCACGATGCCGAGAGCCGAAAAGAGCAGATTGGCGGCCCAGACGCCGAGCCCGGCGGGCAGGCGGCCGTCGCGCGCCAGGGCCGTGCCCATCAGGGAGGCGAAGTAATAGAGGAAGACCAGAATCAGCGCGAGCACAAAGGCCGCGCCTTTGCCGCCGCGTTTGGAGCTAAGGCCGAGCGGAACGCCAACGAGCATGAGGACGAGGCATGCGGTGGGAAAGGCGAGGCGGCGCTGAAACTCGATGCGATAGGTCTGTCCCCCTTGCTGCGCCCTGAGCCTGCCGTAGGCGTGCGCCCAGAGCGTGGGGGTATCCGTGGCCTGGAGCGGGGTGTCGCGGCGGGTGATGTGCTCGGTGTCCTCGCCCTGGCCGCTTTGGACGGGTAGATCGGTGGAGTTGAAGGTGGAGATGTCGTACTGGCCGGGGTCGCGGGCGGTCATGTCATGGCGGGCGCCGTCGGCAAGTTCGAGGTGCAGCGTCCCCCCGCCACCGCTGAGGACAACGGCCTCCTTTGCCGTGATGATGTGGGGCGAGGCGGGCTGCGAGAGGTCGGCGAGAAAGACGTTCTTCCAGAGTGCGGTGCCGTTGGAGCCGGGCAGGACGTCCTGCACGTAGAGAACGTAGTTTTTGAGGTCTTCGTAGAAGACGCGGGGCTGGACTTCAAGCGTAGCCTGCGAGGTTTTACTGCTGTCTTCATAGCGGAGCAGGTCAGCGGAGGCGCGCGGAGCGAGGTAGAGCGCGTTCGCCAGGCCGCCGATCCAGCAGGTGACGGCGAGCAGGCTGACGATGCGCAGAAAAGCCGTTACCCCGACGCCACTGGCACGCATGGCAGTAATTTCGCTGTCGCCGGCCAGGCGGCTGAGGCCCAGAAGGATGCCGACAAGCACAGCCATGGGCAGGGTGAGGGTGAGGGAGTTGATCAGGAGCCAGGAGAGCAGACGCAGAAGATCGTAAGGGGAGGCAATGCCGCGCACGAAGAGCTCCAGCAACGGGAGCAGATAGCGCATGAGCAGGATAAAGCTGAACAGCAGGCCGCCTAGCAGAGCGTAGGCGATGATTTCACGAAGAATGTAGCGGGTGAAGAGGCGCACGGGCGAAGGGTTGGGGGCTCAGGCCTGAGTCTACCGTACCCGCTGCGGTTCGGGCCCGCGCGGGGTGCGCCAGCGCGCCGGCAGACGGGTGAGCCGGAGCGCGTTGAGCAGCACGCTGACGGAGCTGAGCGCCATGGCGGCGCTGGCCAGCGCGGGGCTGAGCGCAATGCCGAAGTGCGGGAGAAGCAGGCCAGCGGCGACCGGAATGCCGAGCAGGTTGTACACCAGCGCCCAGACCAGATTCTGGCGCATGAGGCGGCGGGTTTTGCGGGCAAGGCGGATAGCCAACGGAATCAGGCGGAGATCGTTGTGCAGAAGGACGACATGACCGGCGTCGCGGGCGAGATCGGTACCGGAGGCCACGGCGATGCCGGCGTCGGCCTGGGCGAGCGCGGCGGCGTCGTTCAGGCCGTCGCCGGCCATGGCGACGCGCAGGCCCTCACGCTGGAGGTCTTCGATAGCAAGAACCTTTTGGGCGGGGTGAAGTTTTGCGCGGATGTCGGTGATCCTGGCCTCGGCGGCGATCGGGCGGGCGGCTTCGGCGGTGTCGCCGGTGAGCAGGACGGTGCGGAGGCCGAGTGAGGTCATTGAGGCGCCGAGGTGGGCGGCCGAGGGGCGGAGGGTGTCGAGGGCATAGAAGGTGGCCTCGTGACAACCGTCGACGAGCAGGTACATGGGGGTCGCCTGGCGGAGCTCCAGGGGAGCAGCCGGTGCTTGCGCTCCGTCGGCCAGGAGCGCGGCGCTACCGAGGGCTACGTGATGGCCGTCGACGGTGGCCTCGGCGCCGGTGCCCGGGAGGACGCGACCGTCGCTGACGGTTGGCGGTGGGTCTACAGCAGGGGCGGACGCGTAGGCGCAAATGGCGGTGGCCAGTGGATGCGTGGAGAGCCGTTCGACGGCGTCCGCCCACGTCAGCAGGGTGGCCTCCGGGTAGATTGAGGCCGCGGTGCGGCTGAAGGCCTGGATGCGGGGACGGCCTTCGGTGAGGGTGCCGGTTTTGTCAAAGGCGATGGCTCTGGCGCTGGCAAGACGTTCGATCGCTTCGCCGTCCTTGAAGAGCAGGCCGGCGCGGGCGGAGGTTCCCAGGGCCACCGCGACCGTCGCTGGGAGGGCCAACCCCATCGCGCAGGGGCAGGCGATGACCAGGACGGAGATGGCCAGTGAGATGGCCCGGCCAAAGCCGCTGCCGTGACCTCCGGTATTGTCGGCGATGGCCCAGAGCGCAAAGGTGAGGACGGCGAGGCAGAGGACGGTGGGGACAAAGATCGCGCTGGCGCGGTCGGCGAGGCGCTGCATGGGAGCGCGGGTGGTGCGGGCGCGTTCGAGCAGCCGGCTCATCTGGGCGAGGGTGGAGTCGGTGCCAAGGGCGACCGCACGGAGGATAAGAGCACCGTCCAAGTTGAGGGTACCGCCGAGCAGACGGTCGCCGGGGGTGCGGGTGACCGGGAGGGGTTCGCCGGTGAGCATGGATTCGTCGATGGAGCCGCGACCGGCGAGGATTTCGGCGTCAAGCGGGACGCGATCACCAGGGAGAACGCGGAGGATGTCACCGACCAGCAGAGCGTCTACGGGAAGAAGGGTTTCAGAGCTGGCGAGCAGAATTTCGGGGTTGTCCGGAGCACGGTCGGCGAGCCAGCGGGCCTGCGCGGTGTCCCTTTGGGCAAAGCTGCCGACGTCCTGCATGGCACGGCGGCGGGCGCGTCCTTCCAGCCAGCGGCCGGCCAGGAGAAAGCTGAGGATGAGCACAACGGCTTCATAGTAGACATCGCCGAAAAGGGGCAAGGGGTGGTGCAGCGCATCCGCGACGGTGACGAGGAACGAGACGGCATAGGCAGAAAGGGTGCCTAGAGCCACGAGGGTATTCATGTTGGTGGCGCGGTGGCGGGCGGCGCGCCACGCGGCAGTGTAGATCTCTGGCGCGGCAAAGATCATTGCGCCGAGGGCGAGGGCGCAGAGGACCCAGCGGAGGGGTTCGGCGGGAAGCGCCATGAGGCTGGCCGGCATGAGCGGCGCGGTGAGGTGGAGGAGCCAGCGGTTGAGCGGGTCGGCTCCGGCCGCGGTGCTGTCTGCCAGACCGGCGCCCATGAGCGGCATGGAGAGGATCATCGCCACCATCCCGGCGGCGAGGGTCAGCGCCGCGCGGAGGCCGAGCGAGGCGTGGGAATCGACCGCGGCGGCCGGTTGCCCCTCCGTGTTTGCCGCAGACGAAGCGGTGTGACCGACGTCGTAGCCAGCGTTTCGCACCGCAGCGGCCAGGGCTTCGGAGTCGATGGACGACGGGCCCGTGACGCGGGCCTGGTGGCCGAGGAGGTCGACCGAGACATTTTCGACGCCGGGGACGGCCTCGAGGGCGCGCTGCACGTGGATCTGGCAGGCGGCGCAGGTCATGCCCCGGATGCCGAGGCTTTGCTCAACGGGTTCCGGTATCGCCGCGGAGGCTGGCAAGGCTTACGCGGCCTGGGCGGGAAAGCCGGCGGCTTCCAGCGCCCGGAGGAGATCGCTCGGGGGAGCTTCGGTGGTGACGCGGGCGGAGCCGATGGCGACCTCGTCCGCATGGGTGCCAGGAAGGGCGTTGAGGGTCTGAGTCACGCGCCGGACGCAGGCGCCGCAATGCATTTTTTCGATCTGGAGCGCGATGTTGGCCATGTGTTATTGGATGCGTGCGGCGCTGGGCGGGACGCGCCCACGGGTCCCTCCGCTGCGGCTGAGTCTGGTGTAGCGGTTGCGTTGGGCGGGGGCGAATACAGGGGTCTCTCCGCTGCGGCTTCGCCTCCGGTCGAGATGACGGGGTTGTGGAAGGCTGAATGGCTGTGGCCTGAGGGGTGGGAACGCAGATTCCCTTCGGGAATGACAACCAGAAGAGCAAGCAACTTGTGGGAAGGCAATGAGCTGAGAGCTGCGGGTTTGACGATTAGCTGAGAACTACTTAGTGCTGGGGCCTGCGAAGCGGTAGCCTACGCCGCGGGCGGTGAGAAAGTGGACCGGATTGGCGGGTTCGGGTTCTAGGTAGCGGCGGAGGCGGACGATGAAGTTGTCGATGGGGCGGGTGTCGGTGTCGGCGTGGACGTGCCAGACCTGCTCCAGGACCTCTTTGCGGGAGACGACCTGGTTGGGCCGTTCGACGAGGTAACGGAGAAGGTCGGCCTCCATGACGGTGAGATGGATGGGCTGCTCCCCGCCGGTAATTTCGAGGTTGTCGAAATCCACGGTGCGGTTGCCCAGCCGCAGAATGTTGCGTTTTGGGTCGGCGGTTTCCTCATGCTCCGTGGTGGAGGTTTGCACGGCGACCGGTTCGGTTGAGCTTTCGCCCAGCCATTGTTTGCGGCGCAGGAGGCTGTGCAGGCGAGCGAGGAGGACGTTGAGGTCAAAGGGCTTGGGGAGGTAGTCGTCGGCACCGGCCTCGAAACCTTCGATGATGTCCTCGGTGCGGCCGCGGGCGGTCAGCAGAAGGACCGGAACGAAACATCGGGCCTCGCGGAGGGCGCGGGTGATGGCGAAGCCGTCGGCGCCGGGCAGCATGACGTCAAGCAGAACGGCGGCGGGGCGGGAGTCGGGAGCCAGCAGCCAGCCGAGAGCGGCGGCGCCGTCTGCTTCGTGGTGGGTGCTGTAGCCTTCGGCGCGCAGATTGAAGACCAGGCCCTGGGCGAGGTGCTCTTCATCTTCAATGACGGCAATCAGCGGGGAATGGGTCATCGGGGGAAGGATGCAGGCTTGGTGTGGCGGGGCTAGAGTATTGCGTCTTCTTGATCAGCCGAGGGCTAGGGGGAGTTGCAGGAGCATGGTGACGCCGGTACCGGGGCCTTCGCTCAGGGCGCGGATCTTGCCGCCGTGCTGGCGGGCAATGGTGTGCACAAGGAAGAGGCCAAGGCCTGTGCCCTTGATCTTTGCGCGGCTGGAGGCGTCGGCGCGGTAGAAGCGGCGGAAGATGCGCTTGAGCTCGTCCGAGGGCAGGCCAAGGCCGGTGTCGGTGATCGAGAGCACGGCAAAGGTGTAGCGCTCGATGTACAGACGGCAGCGAATGTGGATGCCATCTGGTGAATACTTTACGGCATTGTCGAGCAGGTTGAGGATGGCGGTGCGAAGGTCCTCCAGGTGGCCGTGAACGAAAAGACGGACGTCGCCGGGAGTTTTTTCCTGCACAATGGCCTCGCCATCGAGGTGGTGGCGGTTGAGCGTGGTGGCGATGCATTCGGCGAGCAGCGGCTGCAGCTCAAGGCGGATGCGTTCGCCGGTGCGGGCGCGCCCGCCGAGCTCGCCGGCCTTGAGGACCTGTTCGACCGTGCCGAGCAGGCGGTCGGTGTCGGCCCGCATGATGCGGTAGAACACCTGGCGCTGGTCTTCGGCGACCGGACGGCGCTCGAGTGTGTCGAGGTAGAGGCGGATGCTGGCGATGGGGGTTTTGAGCTCATGGGTGACGGTGTTGAGGAAGCTGTCCTGGCGCTCATTGCGGCGTATTTCACGGAGTAGAAAGACGGTGTTGAGCACAACGCCGGCAATCAGAATCGCAAACAGGAGGACGCCGAGGAGATCGATCGCGAGGCGGCGGCCGTTGTGCATTACCCAGGTGACGTTGAGCGCCACCGCCAGACAGATCAGGCACACGCCGAGCGTAGTAAAGAAGGCCTGGCTTGCGCGGCGGCGGGTAAGGTTCATGGCGTCGAGGGAGAGTATAGCCGCCAGGGCGGGTCAGCTATCACGTTTGGCTTCTGCCCTGAAGTTTGGGTGGGGCACCGCAGGTCTCTCCATTGCGGTGCTGCGCACCTCCGGTCGAGATGACAGTTGGGGACGGCCATGAGCAATCCATCTGGCAACGTCACGTAGCAGAAAGGGCTGCCATCGTGTATGGCAGCCCTTTCCTGATCGTGCGAATAGTTAGTTTGCGCCTGCCGGACGGGGGTCCTTGGGGTCGAACTTCGCGATCTGGACCTTTTTGGCCAGGCCTGCTTTTTCGAGAAGCCAGATGCCGTAGTAGTTGATGTCGAACTCATACCAGGCCAGGCCGTGACGGGCGCTCACCGGATGGGCGTGGTGGTTGTTGTGCCAGCCCTCGCCGCCGGTAATGAGAGCGACCCACCAGTTGTTGCGCGAATCGTCGCGGGTCTCAAAGCGGCGGTTGCCCCAAAGGTGGGTGGCCGAGTTGACCAGCCAGGTGGCATGGAGGCCAAGGGTGGTGCGCAGAAACGTGCCCCAGAGCATCATGCCGATCGCGCCGACGATCCGGTGACCGGGATGGGCAAGGGCGGCGCCGATGCCCAGCTGCAGGAAGCCGGCGACCGTGAGCGGCAGCCAATGGAAGCGCGAAAGCCAGACATGCACCTTGTCGCGGGTGAGGTCAGGGGCATAGCGGCCCAGCAGAGCAGTCTCCGAGTGGAGGGCGCGGCCGGAAAGAATCCAGCCGGCGTGGGCCCACCAGGTGCCGTCATGCGGGGTGTGTGGGTCGCCTTCGTGATCTGAATATTGGTGGTGCACGCGGTGGGTGGCCACCCAGAAAATCGGTCCGCCCTCAAGCGCCATGGTGCCGCAGCCGGCCAGCAAGTACTCCAGCCATTTGGGTACGCGATAGCCGCGATGCGTCAGCAGGCGGTGATAGCTCATGCCGATGCCGACGTTGATGGCCAGGAAATACATGACCACGGCGGCGATCAGATTCTTCCAGGAAAAGAAGAAGAGGGCAGCGATCGCGAGGGCATGGAAGACGCCCATGAAGATGCTGGTGATCCAGTTGATTCGGCCTTCCTGATGCTCACGGCCCATGCGCAGATCCTGCTTGATTTTTTCTGCGGTCTGCTGTGCGGCGGAGATGCCGTTTCCGCTGGGGTCTGATGAAGCGGCGGAGGGTTCCGGGTGAAGAATGGCTGAGCTCATGGAATGGGTCGATCTCCTCACCTCCAAAAATACAGAGGGCGGCGGAGCAGTGGTGTAAGAGTTCTGTAAGCGGCTGGCGCGCACCATCAGGGAAGGCGGTGGGGCGCCGTGCGATGGATGCCGAACAGGCCCAGGACCACCAGAAGAAGGATGATCGGCTCCAGGGGCTGGCGATAGTCCATGGAACTGTGCGTGAGGTAGTAGGGAAGCGGAAAAACGATCAGGGCCAGAAGGTAGGGAAGGGCGGCGGCGCTATCCTCGCGCCACCACCGCCAAAGGCCTCGGGCGGAGAAAAACAGCAGAAAGAGGCAGAACGGGACATTGGGCAGATCGAAGGGCTCGTACTTCAGATACCCGGGACGGAATGACCAGAAGCCGGTCCAGAAGCGGAGAACCCGGCGGGCGGTGGCCACGGCAAAGAAGCCCGGGTGGGTCCGTACAAACGCCAGCGACGCTGCGCGCTTTTGCGCCATGTAGCCGATTTCGCCGGCGGCCAGGTACTGCTTCATCTCCTGGGGATTGCTGGCGGGGTGGGCGAAGTTGGAATTGGATTCCCTGGTGTCGCCGTTGTTGCCGGCATAGAACTCCAGCCAGAAGCCGTCGCGCACAAAGAAATCCGCGTGCATTACGCGGTGGTTGCGAATGCCCCATGGAGCGCACACCGTGCAGAACGTCAGCAGGGCAAGCACGGTGTTGCGAAGCCAGCGCGAAGGAGCTACCCCGTCCTTCCGGGCACGGTACATCGCGACCAGCAGAAGGAACGGCAGCAACGAGGCAACGGAGGGGTTGGAAAGCACGGTCAGGCCATACAGGGCGCCGAATCCGAACCAGGCCCAGGCGGTGCGCCGGTGCAGAGCCTGTGCCAGCAGCAGGCAACAGGTGAACAGCAGCGAGGTGAGGGCATAGTCCCAAACGCGGTCAGCGGAAAAGTAGATCGCAAAAGGGTATAGGGCCCAGCCCAGGGCCACAAACGAGGCGGTGGGCTGGTTCAACGCGCGGCGAGCCAGGAAATACAACGGAAGACAGGTGAGCGCGGAAAAGAGGCTGTTCAGCCCGAGCACGGCAAAGGCGACCTTGACGGTGTTGAGTCCGAAGAGGTGAAAGCCCAGTGACAGCAGATAGGGGTAGAGTGGCGGCACCAAAGCCGTGGGGCCGGAGACGGGCAGAAATGGGGAGCTGAACCCCTGGCCGAGAAAAAGGCTGCGGGCGGTCCAGCCCATCTCCCAGCTTTCCCAGCCGAAGTCGTTGTAGTCAATGGTGTGCGAGGGCACGTGGCTGAGCAGGCAGGCCACCACAACCAGGCGTAGCGCAAAGGCAAAAAGCACCGTGCTCGTAAGAAAGGCCGGAACCGAAAGGGAGGTCCGGAGAACTGTGGCGAAGGGGCCCCGGTGCGGTGTGGATGCGCCAGGTTGGTAGAGCTTCGTCGCTAGGGTCTGAATCACTTCTTCCTTTAAGGCCTGTTGCACCTGATTTTAGCGTGGATCGTTCATACATCATTCATGGATCGTCCGCGGGCATACCCCTGTCAGTTCCGAACTCCTGGGATGGGCACCGACAACCCAGTCCCCTTAGACGGGAGGAAGTTGAGATTTGTTCCGCACGATCTTTCTTTCGGCGCCTCCCTCGACGTTCTCGTAGTGACTCAGCTGCACCCCAAAATCCGTAGGCGCGGTTCCTGCGCAATCTCCGGCAGCGTCACAGGCCAACCTGCCGCCGTTCCCCAATCCGGATCCCAGGCGCTGATCACCAGGTATTGCACCCCGAAGCGTTGGCAATACTCGCGGGCCGACAGCGCACTCGGGGCGGGCGTGGCGTAGAGCTGTGCCGTGGCTTTCTGAATGGCCGGACACGGCTTCGGATCGCCTCCGAAGTGGACCGCGCACTTGCCCTCGGCATTCAGGATCTGCCTCCCGGTGTCCATCACCAGGGTGCGCTGGTAGAACTCATTCGGCATCATGACCTGTTGGTGGCGGTCGGGGGTGGGGTCAATGGGGCGGAAGGCGACGACGGCCTCGGGCGGGGCCACCCTGTTCAGCACGTCGAAGGCCTCGCGGATCTGGAACTCATCCTCCGGGGAGGAGCTGAAGCCGCTTTGCGGGTGGTGGGCTTCGATCGGCAGCCAGGCCCGCAGAAGGAAGGCCCAGTAGAGGGAGCCCGCGATGCCCAGGGCGAGCAGAACGCCGAGCAGCCGCCGCCAGCCCGCGGTGAGGTGCAGCGCGGCGGCCTCGGCAGGCCTGTGGAAGGCACCGAGCACCTCCGCCGTCAGCAGCAGGAGGAAGAACTGGGGCAACAGGACGGCCCGGTAGCCGAAGTCGTTGTTGGTGATGACCGAGGAGCTGAGAAACATCGTCAGCAGGAGACCGGAGACGGTGAAGAAGAGCGCCGCGCTGTGCGCCGGGCTTAGTGCCAGCTGTGGGGACTCTTGCCGTTTGCGTCGTCCCTTCCAGAGCACCAGCACCAACACTGCGCCGTAAAGCCCGAGTTCCATGGCCAGACCAGGGAGCAGCAGGCCGAGGCGAATGGCCTGGTCCAGCAGCACCGGATGCGTCCGGTTCCAGGCGGCAAAGACGGGGAGGCCGGTGAGCAGGCCGGAATCGATCATGCGCCGTACGCTCAGCTCGAAAAGATGGGTCGGCGGCCCGGTAGCTGTTTGTCCCGCGCCCCCGCGCCCGGTGCCGCCGGAAACCAGCGCGGAGCCAACGGCCAGCTCATGCAGGTACGGGGCGAGCATCGCCGCGCCGAGCAGGCCCGCGACGGCGGCACGGCGCCACCAGACCCAGCGCTCCGGGTGCCGGAGCACCAGGAGACGCACCAGCCAGGCAAGCATCAAGAGCGCAAAGCCGAAAGCCACATAGACGGACAGCCCAAAGGCGCTTGCCAGCGCCGCAGCTGCAAGAAGGACGGGCCAACGGGCGTCCCGGCCACGTTCCGGCCCGAGCGGGAACTCCCCCTGCTCGGAGTCGGCCGCGCGCCATAGGAACAGGAATGCGAGTAGGCAGCACAGCACGCTGGCGGCATGGTGCGGCACCCAAAGCAGCGAATCCGGCCAGGCGTCGATGGGATCAACCGACCACCACTCGGTATCGCCGTTCAGGGAAGGCTGCAGGATCGCCTGACCCAGGGCGGGCACCAGGTCGGCGCCGGAGACCAGCAGCAATCCGAGCGCGATCCAGCGCTGCCTCCGTCCCCACCGGAAAAAATGCGTGGCGTACAGCCTGACGGTGGCCAGCAGACCGAAGCCGGCCCACACGCTGCTGGCAAAAAAAGCCTGCCGGGCGGAGACGTGCGCGAGCTTCGCCACCGCGGCGCAAAGGATGTACCAGAAATAGTAGTAGCGCATCGCGGCCGGCGTTCCGGCGAAGTAGAGCGGATTGGCCGGCGGGATGCCTGTTCTGAGCACCGCGTCCGTGAAGGCCACACGGTAGCTCCCATCGGCCATCACCACGCTGAAATATAGCTTTTGGCCGACCTGCACATCGGTCAACATCAGAAGGGCAAACGCGGTCCAGCCGCACACCAGCAGAGCGGTCGTGCGGCGGTCTGGGCCGGGCCAGGCAGCCCGGCCGTTACGGCGCAAAAAGAGGACGAGGACGCCGATGGCCGATGCCAGAAAGAACCAGCAGACCCCGCTTAACCCAGCGCCGCGCCCGAGGAGGTAGGCAGCAATGGGCGCGACGCTGAACGAGCACGCCAGCGCCCACAGCGAGCGATCGGGGAAGAGCATTCGCCTGAAGCCGAAGAGGTCCGTGGCGTAGGCGATCAGGTAGCCCGGCGCAAACAGTACGACGGCGAAGGCCAGCACCGCGGCGAGACTCCCCAACGCATCCTGCAGCATGAAGTTGTGCGGGGCAAGGCTCTCAGTCCAGGCAGGGGACAACGTCTCGATCTCCGGCTTTATGCTCGCACACCGTGCTGCCGTGTCCTGGAGCCAGAGTCGCGACCTGAAAGGGCAGATCGTTCGCTACGCCCACGAGGGCGATTTCATTTGGGGAGATTGTCGGCGTTTGGTATGGATATTTGAGGGAAAGGCGGTATCGGCCACGCTAGCTGAGGAAGACGCTCAGCTCCGCGGCGGCGGCGCGCAGGGGCTGCAGGAAACGGGTCTGCATGCTCAGCATGGGCATACGAGCGGCGTTGCCGCTGAGGTTTACCGTGGCGACAACACGGCCGTTGAGAGCCGTGACCGGGACCGCCAGCGAGCGGAGGCCGACTTCGAACTCCTGGTCACAAAGGGAGTAGCCGTTGCGGCGCACATTGCGCAGCGTCAAGCGGAGTTTATCCACCGAGTTCACCGTGCGGGGCGTGTAGGGCGTGAGCGTGACGCGCGCCAGGTACCCCTCCAGCTGATCCTGCGGCAGATAGGCGAGCAGAACCCGGCCCATGCTGGTGCAGAAGGCCGGCAGACGGGAACCGATGTGCAGATCGACGGACATCACGCGGTTCACCGACGAGCGGGCGATATAGACGATGTCCTCGCCATCGAGCGTGGCCACGGAGAAGCTTTCATGATGCACGGCAGACATGCGCTCGAGGATGGGCTGCGCGGCGCCCGCCAGGGTGCTGGAGGCGGTGTAGGTGTTGGCCAGGGTGAGCATCTTGGGGCGCAGGGAGTAGCGCTGCGATTCATCCGCACCCGCAAAGCCGAGCTTAACCAGGGTGTACAAGCAACGCCGGACGGCGGCACGGGATAGACCGGTGCGCAGGCTGAGTTGCGAGATCGTCATCTGGGGCATGTGTGGCGTAAAGGCCTGAATGACGACGAGGCCACGAGCGAGGGAGGCCATGAAGTTGGGGTCGCCGGTGTAGGCGTCCAGGGCGACGCCGGGCAGCTGGCGGGTGCGGCTGGGTGCGCCAGCGGCGGCGGAACGGACAGGCGCGTTGGCGAGAGAGGGATCAGCGGAAGGCATCGGGTACCTGTTTGAGACGGAACAGGGAACGGGTCACCTGTGCGATTGCCGTCCCGCTACACGATAAACGCACCGGAGGTGGCCTGTCATGGCCGTCTGGTTGCAGCGTTCATTGCGGCGGTACCTGAGCGTCTGGAGCCGTTCCGCTGTGGGAGGCGTGGCACGCCGAAGCAACCGCAGGTCTCTCCACGACGGTGCTGCGCACCTCCGGTCGAGAGAACAGGGGTGGGGTGAGTCGCAGGGTTGCGGCAGGCTTAGGTGCTGGAGGAGAACGCCTGCAGAGCCGATGTCTCCTGGCGGCGAAAGGAACCTCCCTGCAGCGCCAGTTTTGGCGGCCGGCACTGCAGGGATTTGGTTAGTGATGCACGGCGGGAGCCGATCAATACCCAAGGGATTCAACTGGGATGCCGCACTGTCGTTAGCTGGGATCTACTTGCCGGAGCGGTAGCGCTGGATGAGGTTGTTTGTGGAGCTGTCGTGCTTGAGTTCGGCGGCTCCCTCGATCTCGGCGGCGATGCGCTGGGCGAGGACCTTGCCGAGTTCGACACCCCATTGGTCAAAAGAGTCGATGTTCCAGACCACGCCCTGGGTGAAGACGGAGTGCTCATAAAGGGCGACCAGTTTGCCGAGCATGTTAGGGGTGAGTTCCGCGGCGAGGATGGTGTTCGAAGGGCGGTTGCCTTCAAAAACGCGGTGCGGGACCAGCCAGTCGGGCGTGCCTTCGGCCTTCACCTGCTCGGCGGTCTTGCCAAAGGCGAGCGCTTCGGTTTGGGCAAAAACATTGGCCATCAGCAGATCGTGATGTTCGCCCAAAGGGTTAAGGGATTTGAAGAAGCCGATGAAATCACAGGGGATGAGACGTGTGCCTTGGTGGATGAGCTGGTAGAAGCTGTGCTGGCCGTTGGTACCCGGTTCGCCCCAGTAGATCGGGCCGGTTTCGACCTCCACGTGCTCGCCGGCGAGGGTGACGTGCTTGCCGTTGGACTCCATGGTGAGCTGCTGCAGGTAGGCCGGGAAGCGTTTGAGGTATTGCTCATAGGGAAGAACGGCGACGGTTTCAGCGCCGAAGAAGTCGGTGTACCAGACGGTGAGCAGGCCAAGCAGGGCAGGGAGGTTCCGCGCGAGGGGCGCGGTGCGGAAGTGCTCGTCCATGGCATGGAAGCCGGCGAGCATGTCGCGGAAGCCGTCCGGGCCGATGGCAATCATCGTGGAAAGGCCGATGGCGGAGTCCATGGAGTAGCGGCCGCCGACCCAGTCCCAGAACCCGAACATGTTTTCCGTGTCGATGCCGAACTTGGCGACCTCTTTGGCATTGGTGGAGATTGCCACGAAGTGCTTGGCGATCGCCGACTCGTCCCCGTTAAGGCCTTTGAGCGTCCACTCGCGGGCGGAGCGGGCGTTGGTCATGGTTTCCAGCGTCGTGAAGGTCTTGGAGGCGACGAGGAAGAGGGTTTCCTCCGGCTGGAGGTCGTGGACGGCCTCTGCGAAGTCCGTGCCGTCAATGTTGGAGACGAAGCGGAAGTTGAGGGAGCGGTCAGAATAGTGGCGCAAAGCCTCATAGGCCATCACGGGGCCGAGATCCGAGCCGCCAATGCCGATGTTGACGACATTCTTTATGCGCTTGCCGGTGTGGCCGAGCCACTGGCCGGAGCGGACACGGTCGGCGAAGCCGCTCATTTTCGCGAGCACCTCCTGGACCTCCGGAACGACGTCTTTGCCGTCGACCAGTATCGATTGACCCGCGGGCGCACGCAGGGCGATGTGGAGGACAGAGCGGTTTTCGGTGATGTTGATCTTCTCGCCGGTGAACATGGCCTCAGTACGGCCTTTGAGGTCGACGGCTTCGGCAAGGGCAAAGAGTAGCTGCAGGGTCTGCTCGTCGATGCGGTTTTTGGAGTAATCCAGCAGAAGGCCTTCGGCCTCCAGGGTCAGTTTGGGACCGCGCTGCGGGTCTTTGGCGAAGAGGTCCTTGATGGTCGTGCTCTTCATCTCCGTGGCGTGGGCCTGAAGATCCTTCCAGGCCCCGAGATCTGTGAGCGGTTTGGCGTTGGGGCTGAAGGTCGGTGTTTCGCTTTGGGGCATGTGCATCCTCTCCCGTGAAGTGTCCCTTGCGAGGATAAATCAATGAGGTAACAGGAAGTAAACGGGCCGCGGTGCAGAGTGCCGAACGCAGGCGGCTCCCACGCGGGTGCCGTAACCGAATGGAAGAACCCTGCGTCTCAAGGCTCAGAGGGAACGAATGGGTCGTATGGATCGCATGGGCCGTAGGGGTGTGCGGCAGGCGGCTGCCTTGTGGGGCAGGGAAGGGATGACGGCCGGTCAGACGGGGGTGCGTCCGTGGCCGATCTGTTGGACCGGTGGAGCTTTCCGGGGCGTTGCCGGGTCGCTGAGCTCGGTTGTGGATGAGGCTGAAGGTGCCATTGTGGCGTCGGCGGGTTATTCGCGCCGCTCTGTTCTGGTGGGGCTCTCTTCCGCAGGGGTGTTGGGCCTTGCCGGTTGCAGCGGTTTCTTTATCGACTCCACGACAACCACCACCTTGACGAGCTCGGCGACGATGGCTACTTCCGGTGGTTCCGTTGTGTTGACGGCGAAGGTGGTCAGCGCTTTGGCCACAGGTACCGTTACCTTTTACGACGGCACGACGGAGTTGGGAACGGAGACGTTGACTGCCGGCTCAGCCGCGTACACCACCACGACCCTGGCCGACGGAACGCATACACTGACCGCCGTGTACGGAGGGGACACCACCTACAACGGCAGTACCTCCGCGGTGGTGACGGTGGTGGTGAGCGCCTCGTTGGAGGCGACGACGACCGCACTCGCTTCGTCGACAACGAGCACAAGCGCCGGCATGTCTGTGGTTTTGACGGCCACGGTGTCCGCTACCGGCGCATCGTCCACGGCAGAAACGGGATCGGTGGCGTTCTATGACGGTTCAGCCGAGTTGGGGAGTGGGGTAGTCAGCGCGGGTGTGGCTACCTATACAACCACCACCCTTGCCGCTGGAAGCCATACGCTGCAGGCCATTTATGGAGGGGACGGCAACTATGCCACAAGTACATCCTCCTCGGTGACCGTGACGATCACCTGAGGTGCGGCATGGCCGCCGTCATAGGCTGCCGGCGTTGCGCAGCATGCCACCATCGATGAAGTGGGTGCTGCCGGTAACGTAGCTCGCGTCGTCCGAGGCCAGATAGACCGCGAGATGGCCCACCTCTTCGGGCCTGCCCCAGCGATGCATGGGAATTTCGTTGAGGAGCTCTTCCGTAAGCTGGGGGTCGTCCTGGATGTCCTTGTCGATCGGGGTGTAAATGGCGCCGGGACCGATGTTGTTTACGGTGATGTTGTAGGGCGCGAGTTCCACCGCAACTGTGCGCATCAGCATCCGCAGAGCGCCCTTGCTGGCGCAGTAGGGTGCGTTGGTGGGCATGGGCAGATCTTCGTGGATGGAGGAGATGTTGATGATGCGGCCGCCATGGCCTTGTGCGAGCATTTGCCGGGCTGCTGCCTGCGAGCAGAGGAACGGGCCCGTGGTGTTAACGGCGATGATCCTGTTCCACTCTTCGAGGGGGAAATCGACAAAGGCATACTTCTTTTCAATGCCGGCGTTGTTGACGAAAATATCAAGTTTGCCGAAGGCCTGGACGGTCTGCTCGATGAGGCTGGCGACCTGTTTGGGGTCGGAGACGTCGGCGGCAACGCCGAGACCTCGGCCACCAAGGGCCTTGATCTGGTCCAGGCTTTCTGCGGCAATCGAGGCGTCCCCAACATAGTCAACGGTCACTGCGGCGCCTTCTCTGGCCATAGCCAGGGCGATACCCTGGCCGATGCCGGTTCCTGCTCCTGTAACGATGGCGACCTTACCTTCAAGTCTCACGTGCAATGCCTCTCGGAGCGTGAGATGCAAGTGTCCGGTGGACGGCAAATGGAAGGCATGCGCTGTACCACTGTGCCTCGTTTCAACGGAGCCGGACAGCGTAGCGATTGCGGATGTGCTGATTGATGTAGGTGGCGAGGTGCTGTCCTTCGGCGGCGAGCTGCTTCATCACTTCGACGTGCTCGCGTCCTGGAACCTGGTAGGTGTAGCGATAGCAGCGGCCCTTGTCAAACTGGACGTCGATGAAATCCGGGCCCGGTTCGTAGGCGGTTACGCCGGAGTTGCCGCGACGGTTGATGTAGGGGAGCATATGGATCCCTGGGAGTTTGGGATGCCGCCGAGGAAGCTTCGCCTTGAATTTCACAACGACCGGCGACCGCGGAAATTGTGTTTGGCGCGTCCCTCCTCGGATGCTACAATTTGAGAGATCGTAGGTTCCGATCTGGTTTTCTTGCAAGCGTCGGCTGTACGCACACCTCGCAAACAACACCATATTGCGTCCGACCGGTACATTTAGCTTCAAAGAGGAAATCAGTTATGGAACAGGGAACAGTAAAATGGTTTAACGATACCAAGGGTTTTGGTTTCATCAGCCGTCAGAGCGGGGAGGATGTTTTCGTGCATCACTCCGCAATCCAGAGCAATGGCTTCCGCTCACTGCAGGAAGGCCAGCAGGTTCAGTTCGATGTGGTCAAGGGCCCCAAGGGCTGGCAGGCAGAACGCGTTCAGGTCCTGTAGTTTTTTGGGATCTCGCAAGGGGCAGCGGCAAGTGCGCTGCCCCTTTTGCATGGCCGAAGGCTCTTTTCCGCTTTCGCACGCCTTTACGTTCCCGTTCGACACCCCGTATCACTGGAGACACCATGGCCACGCCCACGCATGACAAGTATTACCTGCGTACCATTTATCAGGAGATCGATCTTTTCGATCGCAAACTGGCTCACATGCTGAAGTACGAGACAGTTGGGACGGAAGCGGAGCGGGCGACCTCCGTGAGCAAAATGAAGGCCAAGCGCGACCTGCTCGTGTCCACGGCGAAGGATCTGGTAGGTCAGGGGATTGAGTTTAAGCCGTCCGAGGTGCCACGGTCCTTGCGGTCCGCCGATGACGTAGCCGAGCCTGTCCTGGCGCCGGCAAGTGTCGTCGAGGCAGCCGCACCCACCCTGCCGCGGACTGCGTTCGCCTCCAAGCAATTCGCATCGCCGTTTGCCGGCGGTGTTCTGGACGGCCAAACTATAATGCAGAACTACAAAAAGGGCCGATCCAAGGCTCCCTTGCCCCAGGCTTAAAGCGCCCGGCGATCTGCCTCGGTAGATCGCCGTGATAAAGCAGTCAAGGCGATTCCAAGAGCGTGGAGCGACGCGGGAAACACAGAGCGTAGAGCCTTTCGTTTCGGCTCCGCCCAGGGTTAGCCCAGCGACGGACTTCTGTGTCGGTTTTCGAGTAAGAAAACCGGCACAGAAGAACGATATGCCTTTGCCGTAAGTAAAGTGGCGTAGGCACGCGGCGTGTTTATGATCTGCGCTTACGGCGCATCGCTTCCCAGGTGCCTGCCAGACCGGTTCCAAGGAGCAAAAAGCTGGAGGGCTCGGGAGTAACGTTGGCCGGGTCGCCTAGGCCGATGAAGTCCTGTGGTCGGCCTGCGGTCCAGCCGGTTGTGTTATTCGGATCCGCGGCGTAGAGGGTGAATTGTGAGTAGAAGCCGCTGCCGGTGAGCTGCGTGTTATCTGCCAGCTGCATGGCCGAGGACGCGAGAAAGGCTGCGGTCGAGGTGAAGCCACTCAGCGGAGCCACACCCGCAGGGTCAAGGATGCTCCAGTCGGCGAATTGGTAGTCACTGGTGGAGTAGCCGCCATAGCCGCTGGCGGCGCCATAGTCGAGCAGGGCGAGCGCCCGGAGATCTTGTGAACTGGCAGAGGTGTCGGTCGGGATCGCCTCTTGGTTGACGTTCCACTGCTCGCCGAGGGTGATCTCGCGGTTGTAGTCAATGCAGATCAGGCTGGCGAGTGTTGACGATCCGTTGATGCTGAAGCTGTAAGGATAGATAGAGACGCCATCGACGACTCCACCACCGGTGGAGACAAGTTTAAGAGTGCCGGCTAGGGCGGGCAGGGTCGCTGCTCCGAGTGCCAGTACCAGAGAAAGAAGTTGTTTGCTGCCAATCATGCGAAGCTCCTGGCCTGTTATCCGCAAGGCCTGTCCAATCCTGGGAGCTGGTCCGGTACGAACTTGCCGCATCTTCGTCCGGATTCTGTCCGCGAAGCGAGCGATAGATCGCGGGAGGCCATATTCCCACGCCTACTATGGCGGCAAGCACGAAGATTGAAAACATTACGTCAGAGTGCACCTTTCGGGGATGGAGGAGTTCCTCTACGGCCTCTGGGGGATGGCGCGGATAGAATCAGGGTGATGTTCCGCGACAGGTTGGGTGAGATCGGATGGCGCATTCCGGGCAGACGAGTTCTGGCGATTGCCGGGAGCGTTCTTCTGGTGTTGGCGCTGCTCGTGCTTGGAGGCCTGTATGAACGGAAGCATCTCAGTGCGGATCTGCGGCGGACGCTGCTCGTGGCGGTTGCGCCGGACACGCCGGGGCCGATCCTGACCGGGTCCCTCCGTCAGGCCCGGGGGCATCTGCACACATGGCGCGATCACCAGGAATACGACAAGCTGCAGCGTGCGGTGGAGGCGACGGTAGCCGCCCAACGAAGCGAAGCGCGGCTGGGCGGACGGCTGAAGCAGGCGCAGACCGAGCTGGATGCGGAGATTCACAGCGAAAGATTGATGATTGTGACCGAGCGCGCCTATCTGGACAGCCACCAGTCGATGCCGCCCGGGTTGGCCGACGACGTGGCTCGCGAGCAGCTGCGGCGAGAGCAGGTGCGGGACCAGCAACAACGCGACGATGAAGGCGCCTGGCTGCAGCTGCTGCAGCAACGGCTGGACGCGCGGGTGCTGATGCGGGAGTTGCGGGTTGATCTTGGCTTAGCGGTCCCGGCAGCGCAGCCCTAGGGTGTCACCGATCTTCAGTTGGAGCTCACCTTAGCGACGATGAAGCCGTCGCGAAGATGGGGCACCCCGTGGGGACCAGGTGGGGTGGCCGGTCTATCTCGAGTTCCGGCGCTGGCTATACTGGGGAAGTGAGTAAGAATTTCTATCTCGAGACCTTTGGCTGCCAGATGAATGCGCACGACTCGGAAAAGGTCGTGGGCACCCTGGAGAGCGAGGGGTATACGCAGGTCACGGATGAAGCCGAGGCGGATCTGATCCTGTACAACACCTGCTCGATCCGCGACAAGGCGGAGCAGAAGGTGTTCCACCGGCTGAACGAGTACAAGCGCATGCAGGGCGAGGGCAAGAAATTTGCCGTGCTGGGGTGCGTGGCGCAGCAGGAAGGGCACAAGATCTTTGAACGCGCGCCCTATGTGTCGATGGTGGCAGGATCGTCTTCCTACCGGCATCTGCCGGAGATGTTGCACCGTCTGGAGGCGGGTGAGAGCCGCATCACGGGGCTGGATGATCGGCAGACGGACGAGACCTTCGACACGGAGTTCACGTCGCGCTCGAACCCGCACCGCGGATACATCACCATCATCGAGGGTTGCGATAAGTTTTGCGCCTATTGCGTGGTGCCGTACACGCGCGGCAAGGAGCGTTCGCGGACTTCGGCTTCGGTGCTGGCGGAGGCGCAACGCATCGCGGCGCTGGGCTATACGGAGATCCAGCTGCTGGGCCAGAACGTGAACAGCTACCTGGACCCGAGCGGTCGACGCAGCTTTGCGGAACTGCTGGTCGCTGTGGGCGAGGTGAGCGGCATTGAGCGGGTCCGGTTTACGACGTCGCATCCGCGGCAGTTCACGAAGGACATTGTGGACGCGATCGAGGCCTACCCACAGCTTTGCAACCATGTGCACCTGCCGGTGCAATCGGGCTCCAGCAAGACCCTGAAAGCCATGCAGCGGGAGTACACGCGGGAGTGGTACCTGGAGCGGATCGCGTGGATGCACGGGGCCAAGCGGGATATTTCGATCACATCGGACATGATTGTGGGCTTCCCGGGGGAGACGGATCGCGATTTTGAGGACACGATCACGCTGCTGGAGGCGGTGCGGTATGACAGCATCTTTGGGTTTAAATACTCGCCGCGGCCGAACACGCCGGCCATTCACATGGAGGACTCGATCCCGGAGGGGGTAAAGGTCGAGCGGCTGGCGATTCTCAATGCGCGGCAGCGGGAGATTCAGCGCGTGAGCTACGAGCGCCATCTGCACCAGGTGATGACGGTGATGGTAGAAGGGCAGAACACGATGCGTGGGCAGGTAATCGGGCGATCAACGCAGAATAAGACAGTGAACTTTACGTCTGCGGCGGTTCCACCCGTGGGCAGCTACGTGGACGTGCGCGTGACGCAGATATTTCCCAACTCGCTCGTGGGGGAAGCGCTGGGCGAGGGGATTGCGCCCTCAGCCGCGCTGCTGGCGCACCAAGCGCTGAGTGCGCGGTTTCCTCTAATAGGCTGAGATGAGTGCCGAACCCAACGGGCGCACGGCAAGAAGCAGGGTCAAGCTCCCCCAACGCCTCCGTCCGATTCGCGCTAAACTAGAGCATGATGCCGTTGCCCAGCTTTCAATCCGAAGTGCAGGACACCCTGGATGCTGAGATCGAGGTAAGAATCCGCGGATTGATGCTGGATCCCTCCAATCGTTCCCCCATTGTGGTGTTGAACGATCTGGCGGGAGAGGTTGTTCTGCCGATCTGGGTGGGCCTATTTGAGGCCAATGCGATCATGCTGGAGATTGAAAAATCTTCGACGCCGCGTCCGCTCACCCACGATTTACTGCGCAACGTGATCGCCGGCCTGAACGCCCGGGTGACGCGGGTAGTGGTCGGCGCGCTGCGCGGCGATACGTTCCATGCCACGATCTGGATGGAACAGGGCGGGGAGCCGGTGGCGGTGGACGCGCGGCCTTCCGATGCGATCGCTCTGGCGTTGCGGGCGGATTGTCCGATCTTTGTGAGTCGCGAGGTGTTCGAGCACGCTCGGCAGGCGGCAAATGGGGGCAACCCAGTGACCCCGGAAGACATGCGTCGCTGGCTGGAAAATCTCGGCGACGATGAGATGGGCCGCTACAAGATGTAGCTGTGTCCTGACTCACTCCTTTCGGGGAATGACGGTAAAAATGGTGCCGATCGCACGCAGGGGGCCCTAGACATAGCCGCAGAGTGTGGCGACGCGTTCTGCCCAGGTGTCTTCCGTTGGCAACGAAGTGGGCGCGTCTGCGGTCATATGCCCAGAGCGGAGCAACCAGTCAATCATCGACTGGAGGCGGGGTTGCAGTTCGTCTTCACCGCCATGCAGAACAGTGGCCCACGGTGTGTCGAGCAGGATGTCGCTCACGCCGGAGTCGCGATGGAGCAGCACGGGGATACCGCGTTGCAGGGCCTCGATGGCGGGAATGCCATAGCCCTGGACGGCCGGCATGAGGAAGAGGTGCGCCTCATCGTACAGCTGTTCCAGTTCGGTGTCCGGAACGTAGCCACGGAAGTGAACCCTGTCCCCGAGACCCAGGCTCGCGGAAAGATCCCGCATGGCTTCGAGCGCTGAACCTTTGCCGGCGAGGGTGAGCGTCCAGTCCACGCGGGTCGAAAGGGAGGGCTCGGAACGTTCGAGGCCGGCCAGCGCGCGCAGCATCCAGTCGATGCGCTTGTTGGCCTCGATCCGGCAGACGGAAAGCATGTGCAGTTTGCCGTTCAGCGGGCGGCGACGGAAAGATTCGGGGTTGCCTAGACCGCCCATGCGAGCGATCTGGGCGTCAACGCCGTAGTCCCGCCGGCACTGCCCTTGCAAGAAGCTACTAGTCACGATCACCGCGCCGCCGCCGCGGCGCATGCCGTGGCCGATGATGCGGTCGGAGAGCCCGAGGCGGAGCCGCCCCTGCCAGCTGCGTGTGGCGGGGTCGCTGAAGAGAGCGGCGGTATCGTGCATCAGGCAATGGAATCGGCCGTTACCGATGAGGCTGCAGTGCAATGCCGGCTGGTAACCCGAAACGACCGGCGGGACCGAGCCGGTGGGCAGTCGTTTCCGGTGACGGCGCAGCGCGGCCAGCTTGGCGACCAGACCTTCGCCGGGCAGCAGTTCGATGGTGGGCAGGGGAAAGCCGGCGTGAGCTTCCATGCCGGCCCTGTCGCGATAGGTAAGCAGGTAGGAAGGACGGCGGTGGCGATAGAGCCATCGTCCCAGGGCGAGGATGCTGCGCTCGGCGCCGCCCATCTGCTCGATCTCCGACATAAACAGCGGGACGGCGCGGGTGAAATCGATCTTTTCGTGCAATGACACCCAGCCCTAGCGAACCGCGAGATCGTCAAGATGATCGAAGAACTCGGGGAAGGAGATGGCGGCGGCCTCGGCACCGCCGATTTCGGTCTCGCCTTCGGCGCGCAGGGCGGCGACGGAGAAGGCCATGGCGATCCGGTGATCTCCGCCGGAGTCGACCGTGGCCCCATGGAGGCGCTGGCCACCGGGGATATCCATGCCGTCCTCGTGCTCGATCACTTCGGCGCCCATGGCGCGCAGATTGCGGACGACGAGGGCGATGCGGTCGGACTCTTTCACGCGCAGCTCGCGGGCGTCGCGGATCTTCATGCCGTTGCCCGTGTACGGTGCGATCGCGGCCAGCACGGGCAGTTCGTCGATGAGCTGGGCGGCGAGAGCGCCGGAGATGTCGATGCCCGTGAGGGGGCGTTTGCGCTGGAGCTGGATCGTGCCGGCCAACTCGCCATGGGTTTCGAGCACCTCGAGCATTTTGATGCCGCCGCCCATGGCAGTAATCACGTCGAGCAGTGTGGCGCGGGTCGGGTTGAGGCCAAGCCCATCGAGAACCAGGTTGCTGTCCTCAAAGAGAAGCGCGGCGGCGAGGAAAAATGCTGCCGAGGACAGATCGCCGGGGACCGTGAGGTCGAGCGCTTTGAGCGGCTGCCCGCCGGTGATCGAAAGCCCCCCTCCGCTGCGATCGAGGCGGGCGCCAAAGGCACGGAGGGCATGTTCGGTATGGTCGCGCGTCTGGATTTTCTCCGCGAGCGAGGTGGTTCCTTCGGCCTGCAGGCCGGCAAAGAGCACGGCTGTTTTGACCTGGGCGCTGGCGATCGGCGCTTCGAAGTCGATGGCGCGGAGCGGACCGCCGTGGACGGTCATCGGCGCGTGGCCGTCCGTGAGGTCGATGCGTGCGCCCATGGACGTGAGCGGTGTGCGAATGCGCTCCATGGGACGTGCCGTCAGCGATGGATCGCCTACCAAGCGGAAGCTGCCACTTTGTGCGGCGACCAGGCCGGCGAGCATGCGCATGGTCGAGCCGGAGTTCCCGCAATCGAGGTCGCCCTCCGGAGCACGCAGGTGGCCGGCTGTTCCGGTGACCGCGATCGTGCGTGCATCCGTCGCTTCCGTGGTGACCGTCGCGCCCATGGCCTCCATGCAGGCCAGCGTGGAGTGCGGGTCGGCACCGGTGGAGAAGTTGGCGAGGCGGGAGGTGCCTTCGGCAAAGCCGGCGAGCATGGCATAGCGGTGCGAGATGGATTTGTCGCCGGGCAGGGCCAGCGAGCCGCTCAGGCCGCGCGCCGGGCGGATGATGCGGGTCTTGCTTGTTATAGGCACGGAGGCCGAAGCTGCAGACATGCTCCCATCTTAGCCAATCTTCGTAAGAACGGGTTGGCTGCCGGCAATTGGTTGTTGCGTACCGGAGTCGGGGTCGGCGGCCTGTCTGGCAGTGAGCAACGCCAGCGCGAGGTCGTCGCGAAGATAGTTGTAGAGCAGATCGCGGCCGGGGGCGTCGGCTGCGCGTAGAACGGCCGAGGGGTGGACCGTCGCCATGACGCGGTCGGAAAAGGCGGTCTGTTTGAAGGTGCCGCGTTCCTTCATTAACGCGAAGGTGCTGCCCATCAGGGACTTTGCGGCGGAGGCGCCCAGGCAGAGAATGACCTTTGGCTTGACGGCCTCGATTTCCGCGCTGAGCCAGGGTTTGCAGGCCGTGATCTCGCTCATGCGGGGGTTCTGATGGAGGCGGAGCTTGCCCCGCTGCACGAATTTGAAGTGTTTCACGGCGTTGGTCATAAAGACGTCCTCGGGGGCGAGGCCGATCTCCTGCAGGGCCTTGCGCAGGACGCCGCCCGCGGGACCGACGAAGGGCAGCCCCTGCTGGTCCTCCTGGTCGCCGGGCTGTTCACCTACAAGCATGAGGGCCGCGGCGGGATTGCCCACACCGGGAACCACCTGGATGGCGTGCTGATAGAGTTCACAGCCCTGGCAGGCGGGCAAGGCCGCCCGAAGAGCCGGAACGGTGTGCTCCGCAGGGACAAAGGGCGCGGCGGTGGGCTGGTTGCTTTGGCGGGTGACCATGGAGGAGACTCGGCTTTCAGCGCGCTGCAGCAGTTCCGGCAGGAGCGCGACTTCGGGTAGATTGCCCCAATAGCGCACCGGCATTTCAGACCGCATGGCCTCCGGATTGAGGCGGGCGGGATTGAAGATAGAGCTGTAATAGGAGCGCCACAGGTCTTCGAGCTCATCTTCCTGCGGTGCGGCCTCCTTGCCTGTGCCCGGAGCGTAGGCGAGTTGCTTCGTCCCGGGGTCCCAGCTAACCGATTCATCCGGGGTCAGGATCGTCCAGCGCATGGGGGCGAAGCGTTCGGCAAAGAAGGGAGCCGCCAAGGGAAGGATGCGGTGGTCGGGGCGGTACCAGGCGATGAAGCGCTTTTGGGAAGACTGATCCGGGCCGGGATCTTCCACTTTGCGAAAGCGGACAAAGGCGTGCATCTTGTGCAGGTCGCGACGGATCTGGGCTTCTAAGCGCTTCAGGTCGGTTACATCCGCATCGACCTCGTTTTTAAGCAGATCGCGGCTGCCCTGCAGGCGGCAGAGGAGACGGTAGAGAAGGTTCCAGCGGCCCGGGTCGCGGTGAACAGCGGCTATCTTGGCGCTTTCGAGGAAAGTTTTGGAAACGTACGGCTGCGGGACAAGCGTGCCGGCTGGCGCTTCTTCGGCGCCGAGCAGATCCAGCGTGGACGGTTGTGTCGCATCCTGCAGATCAACCTGCTCTGGCAGGTAGCCTAGACGGAGCGCGTTTCGCGCCTGCTCGCGCCAGGCCTCGAAGTCGGGCGGAATGGAAACGCGTCTCACTAGAGTGCTCCCGAGAGGGCGCTGGCCGCCGCAAACAGGTCAAGCTGCAAGGGACGAACGGCATGGGACGGGGCTGGGAGCACAGGGGTAGGCGCGACGGGAAGGCCGAATTCCGGCTGCCCGTCAAAGAGCGTGGCCGGGCGGGGCAGGTGGTCCGCGGCGGTGATGAAGGCGGAGGCGCGGGCCAGCTGAATGTGAAGCTTGCGCAGATGTTCAAGCGCAAGGCGCTGGTAGCGGCGCACGCGCACGATGCGCTCCACATTCTTGTAGCCGATGCCCGGGACACGCAACAGAGCCTCTTTGGGTGCGGTGTTCACATCCACGGGAAAGAACTCCGGGTGGCGGCGCGCCCAGGAGGACTTGGGGTCTTCGGTGAGGGAAAGATCGGGTTCGGCGTCGGAGGTGAGTTCGGCGGCCTGGAAGCCGTAGAAGCGCATGAGCCAGTCGGCCTGGTAGAGGCGATGTTCGCGCACCAGCGGCGTGGGCTTGAGCGGTAGCCGGGAATCGGCTTCTGGATAGGGACTGAAACCGGTGTAGTAGACGCGGCGTAGTTTGTAGCCGGCATAGAGATCGCTGGCCCGGGTGATGATTTCGCGATCCGAGGTGGCGGTCGCACCGACGACGAGCTGCGTGGACTGACCCGCCGGAGCGAATCTCGGGGCGCGGTCCAGACTCAGGCGGGTGCGGCTGCGCTCGTCGTCGACCTCATCCTTTCTGGACTGGATCTGGCCCATGGTGGCCTCGATCACCGCAGCTTTTTTCTCCGGCGCGAGCTGGACGAGATCGTTTTGGGTAGGCAGTTCGATGTTCGCGGAGAGCCGGTCGGCCCAGCGGCCCGCCTCTTCGATCAGCCGCTGGTCGCAGCCCGGAATGGTCTTCAGGTGGATGTAGCCGCCGAAGTGATGGAGCTCCCGTAGCGACTTTGCCACGGCGATCAGCTGCTCCATGGTGTAGTCGGGCGACTGAATGATGCCGGATGAGAGGAAGAGCCCCTCAATGTAGTTGCGCTTGTAGAAGTCGAGGGTGAGATTGACGACCTCCTCGGGAATGAAGCGGGCCCGGCGCACGTCCGAGGAGACGCGATTGACGCAGAAGACGCAGTCGTAGGTACAAAAGTTGGTGAGCAGGATTTTCAGCAGGGAAACGCAGCGGCCGTCGGGGGTGTAGCTGTGGCAGATGCCCTCGCCGTCGGAATGGCCAATGCCCTTGCCGTTGCCGGCACGCTTGGCCCCCGATGAGGCGCAGGAGGCATCGTACTTGGCCGCGTCGGCAAGGATTTCGAGCTTTTGCTGGACTGTCATCATGCGCGCACTTCCAGTTATTCAGATGCTACGCGAGAGCGAAGGAATAGCGAAGCCTAGGTCCCTCCCACGCGGCAGCGCGTCAATGCCCGGACGGGCTGTCCGGATAGATCCGGATGTCTTCCAGGCCGCGGTAGCGCTCGGCGTAGTCCATGCCGTAGCCGATCACGAAGCGGTTAGGGATTTGAAAACAGACATAGTCGGCCTCAATCGGCACGAGACGGCGCTCGGGTTTGTCGAGGCAGGTGGCAATCTTGAGCGAAGCCGGCTTGTGCTGCAGCATCAATTGGCGAAGGTAGCTGAGCGTGAGCCCGGTATCGAGGATGTCTTCGACGAGGATGACGTGCCGGCCTTCGATGGGGTTGTCAATGTCCTTGATGAGCTTGACAGCGCCCGAGGAGACGCGCGCCCGGCCGTAGCTGGAGACGGCGACGAAGTCAAAGGTGTTGTCGAGGGTAATGGCGCGTGCAAGGTCGGCCAGAAAGATTGCCGCACCTTTGAGGACGCCGATAAGCACGACGGATTCGCCGGCGTACTCGGCGC
>CAXSCE010000043.1:0-29728 GCA_964236545.1 uncultured Bryocella sp. | reverse complement strand
CGGTCTCTCTGGTCCTACAGCATCTATGCGTTCATGACGTCCGTTGCGATCCAGCTGGTCTACCAAACAGACAACCTTGTAGTTGGAACGTTTGTTTCTGTCTCAGCGGTAACCTTTTACGCGATCGGCAACGCGCTTTGCCGCTACACCGATCAGCTTACCGGCGCGATTACATTGAGCTTTGTGCCGGCGGCGAGCACGTATGAGGCCGCCGGCGACGTGTCGAAGCTGCGATCGCTGTATCAGATCGGCACACGAGCGGTTATGGCGCTGTCATTGCCCATCATCACGACCCTGCTGGTGCGGGGACGAACGTTTATCGGGCTCTGGATGGGGCCGCAGTACATGCAGCGGTCAGGGACCGTGCTGATCCTTCTTGCGGTCGCCTTGATTTTTTCGCAGGCAAATAACACGGCGTTTGCCATCGCATTCGGAACGGAGCGGCATAAAGTTACGGCTCGGTGGGCCGTGATCGAAGGGGTATCCAACCTGTTGCTGAGTGTGATCCTGGTTCACGTCATCGGCATCAACGGGGTGGCGGTGGGAACGCTGCTGCCCAGTTTGTTCTTTCAGGTGGTGATGTGGCCGCGGTATGTCGGCAAGATGCTCGACTTCAGTCCATGGGCTGTGATCTTCAGGGTATGGGCACCCATGCTGCTGTGCGTGGTGCCGTTTGGCGTGGCCTCCTACCTCCTGAACTTGTACATGCCGCCGCATAGTATTGTCATATTTCTGCTGCAAACGCTTGCGCTGTTGCCGATATTCCTGGCCGTGGTCGCCGCGATTTTTCGGGAGGAGGTTCGATTGCGGGTGTTGCCGGCAGCTCGCACATTCTGGCAGAACCGCGTGGGTATTCCAGCCCACTGAGTGGGCAGCGGCGGCCCGCCTCGAATGCTGGATCTACGCCTTCTTGTCTCGGTAAAAACCTGCCATGCGCGCGAAGTGCCGTCCGTAGAGGAAGCCCGCCAGCTCACAAAGCGCCAGCACGCCCGAGAAAGCCTCCCCGGCGTTGCGTCGCCGCCAGCGCCGGCGCGGGTAGTCCAGCAGGCCGCGAAGCGCACGGCCGATGCGGTAGCGGGGAACGCTGCCCAGGTGCGGCACAGGCTCGGGGCTTTGTCGTGCCTGTGAACCTTGCGAAACGGCTCTCCAGTAAACCCAACGGCGGTAGTAGCTCTTTGTGAGTCGCTCCGGCGAGATGTAGTGGTGAATGGCAAAGTCCGGTACATACAGGCCTTTCAGGCCAGCCTGGCGAACCCGGCCGAAGAACTCTGCATCCTCATCGGACAGCAGTCCCTTGTCGCTCCGTCCGAGGTGAGGATCATATAGGCCCACGCGCTCGAAGACCGAGCGGCGCAGCGCGCAGTTGCCGCCCATGAGATTGCCCCCAAATGAGGCGTCAATTACCGAGCGCGGTTTGGGCGGAACCACGCCAAGCACCGCGGGATAGCCAGGCGGGAGCCACGACGGAGCGGAGCAGACCCAGTTGGGCAAATACGGCCCCCCGATAAAGAGCACCTCGGGAGAGCGGAATTCGCGGGCCAGAACGCGGTACCACTCGCTGTCGATTTCCTCATCGTCATCGATGAAGGCAAGGATGTCGCCGTTGCTGGCGCGAATCCCTGCATTGCGGGCATTGGAGAGACCCTGACGGGTCTCCCGCACGTAGACGATGGGAAGCCCTGATCCCTGCCGCTTCGCCTCCACGGTAGCCGGGGTGTCGTCTTTGCTGTTGTTGTCGACCACATACAGGGTCACCTGAACTTCCGGCGGAACCGGTGCTCTGAGCAGGCTGTCCAGGGTCAGGGCGAGCAGGCGGCTGCGATTATAGGTTGGCAATACCACATCCAGCTTGATCTTGTCCTGCACTCTTTCCCGCTCCTTCATCCTGTTTATCCCGGCTTCGCCGATTGTGTCCGCAATCGCTACAGATGACCTGCTATTTCAGCATGAACCAGGACCGAAGATCCATTCGTGGAACCTTTGTGTGACTCCTACTTCATCCCTCAACACTGTAGGCTGAAGGGAACGTATGGGTCGCTTTGGGCAGGACATGGCGCGGTACAGGGAGCGGGGCTATGCGGGCAAGGGCCTGTGGCTCAATCCTGCCGTATGGTCGATCGCGTGTTACCGATTGGGTCATTGGGTCTATGTGGAAAGGCCGAACGTTGTAGTGCGTCTTCCCCTGAAAGCCGTTTCCTTTGTCTTTACACTGTTCTGCGTGGTCTTTATGGAAATGGACATTGATCCCCAGGCTGAGATCGGCGGCGGTTTGTACATTGGGCACATCGGTGGTGTGCACATCAACCCGGGCGCGGTGCTCGGGCGAAACTGCGACGTGGCGCACCGGGTGACAATTGGGGCTTCGGCCATGGGACGCAAAGGCCTGCCCGTGCTGGGCGATGACGTGTATATCGGCACAGGCGCCACCTTGGTCGGCAAGATCAAGATTGGCAGCGGGGCGAAGATCGCCGCCAACACGCTGGTGATGACCAATGTTCCGGAGGGCGCGACGGTGATGGGCGTACCGGGCCGGATAGTGATGCGGCCACGGCCGGCCGCAGCACCGGCGCCGATACCCGTGGAAAGGACCCTGGTCCATGTTGACTGATTTGCAGCGGAGCGAAACACGGGAGCGGATTACGGCGTTGGCGGGCAATGGGCAGGCGGCGATGCTGCTCACTGCAGTGGAATTTCTTCAGCGAAAAACCACGAAGCCGGCAGCGGATGCGAGTTTCTGTCTCTCCGCTCTCGCGCGAGCTGCGGAATCGCTGACCGGCCCAGGCGGCCTGCGCCGCCTCCGGACCTTTGCCGTCCGGTCTGTCACGTTAGAGCCACTGGTACCGATGCTCCGCGTCGAAGCGGCACTGCAGGGCCTTTGGCTGGAGCTGCAGCTGGGCGACTACGGGTCATATCTGGACGATCCGACGAACCCGTCCGGTGCGCTGGCGCAATTCGGTCCCGACCTTGTTCTGGTCATCCTGGATTTGGAGGACATCGCCGCCGACGTGGTGCAACGGGCCGCTTCCGGTGCAGGGCAGGGCGTCCCGGAAGCCATTGCGGCCGCATTTAGCTTGATGGAGCAGCTGCTGCGAGGGTTGCGGCGGTTTTCCAAAGCGAGGATCCTGCTGCAGGGCTTTGAGGTCCCAAACCTCTCCTCGGCGGGCGATGTAGCCGATGCCAATTTGGCCGCCAATCTTCCGCAGGCCGTAATGGACCTGAACGCGCGCATGGCCGACCTGTGCCGCCAGCTGCCGGATTGCGTCTTTTTTGACGTGGATCGGATAGCCGCGCGCTTTGGGCGGGGCGGCTGGCGCGACCCGCGCCTCTTTCTCTCCACGAGGCTGGCTGTAGCACCTGCAGCGCAGGCGTCCTATGCACGTGCCGTAGCGCGTTCGGCCGCGGCTCTTTACCGCGCGCCTCGCAAGGTGCTCTGCACGGATCTGGACAATACGCTTTGGGGTGGCGTGCTTGGTGAAGAGGGTTGGGCCGGCATCGCGACCGGCACAGCTTTCCCAGGCAACTGTTTTCAGGAGTATCAGCGCTATCTCAAGCAGCTTGCGGCAAGGGGTATCCTGCTGGCTGCCGTGTCGAAGAACAATCCCTCAGACGTGGAGGAGGCTTTCGCAAAACGCGCCTCCGACCTGCTGCTGGCGCCCGACGACTTTGCGGCGCGGAAGATCGGTTGGGGGGACAAGACAGACGCGCTGCGCGAGCTGGCTGCGGAGTTATCGCTGGGGCTGGACTCCTTCGTCTTCATCGACGACAACCCGGTCGAGTGCGAGGCGATGCGTCAGCAAATGCCCGAGGTCGCGACGGTCTGCCTGCCGGCCGACCAGCCTTGGCGCTACGTAGAATTGGTGGCGGCTGAGTCGTTTTTCGACACGCTCTCCATTACCGAAGCCGATACCCGACGAACAGAGGAGTACCGGGCCCAGGCGAAGCGTTCACAGTTGGCCAGCGATGCAGGCAGCCGCGAAGAGTTCCTGGCATCCCTGGGCATCGTGTGTACCGTCCTGCCGGCCGTGCAGGCCCCCCTGGCGCGCGCCGTACAGTTGCTCGGCAAGACCAACCAGTTCAACCTCACCACACAGAGGCATGGGGCCGCGGAGGTCGAGCAGTTTGCCTCTGATGGCCTGGCAATCGCCGTGCGGGTGCGCGACCGCTTCAGCGACGCCGGAGTCGTCGGCCTGGCGCTGGCGCTGGTGATGGGGGTAAGCGACGAGCCCGTGTGGCGCATTGATTCCTTTCTGCTCTCCTGCCGGGTCATCGGTAGAGGCATCGAGTCGGCAATGCTTGCGGAGATCGCGGTGCTGGCACGGAAAGCCGGCGTGGTACGGCTTGTGGGCGAATACATCCCCAGCGGCAAGAATGCGCTTTGCGCGAATTTCTACCTTGAACACGGCTTCTCTCACAATCCCCACGGGGACGACGATGGGGTCGTGCGCTACAGTTTGAGCCTGAAGGCCAGTTCGCTTCCGGTCCCCAGCTGGATTCATCTGGAACACACAACGGAGGAAATGCTGCACCGTGAGCCAATCGCTGCCCAACACACTGCGTGACACCATTGCTGACATTCTGGAAGTGGAACCCTCGCAAGTGACGCCTGAGCTGAACGCCACAGGCGTCGAGTCCTGGGATTCCTTTCGTCACCTGCAGCTGATCCTGGCGCTGGAGGGCGAGTACGGCGTGCAGTTCGATCCGGGCCAGATTCCTGAGCTGACGTCGGTGAGCAAGCTCTGCGAAGCTTTGCAGGCCAGGGGAGTGGACCTGAGTGGAAACTGAAGTGCAGTCCGATCCGGAATCGCGAAGCGTGTTGAACGGCTTGGCAGAGCGGTTCGGCTTTCGCCTGCGCCATGTCGGCGTTGCCGTACCTAAGCTAGAGAAAGCGGCGCAGACCCTGGAGAAGCTCTTCGGCTACAAAACTGTTTCCGGACCATTCGATGATCCGATTCAGCGGGTCACGGTCAGCTTCTTGCAGCAAGGATTGGCGGACGCGGCAGAGATCGAGCTGATTGCCCCCCTCACGGAAGATGCGCCGATCCGCGCCATGCTGGCCAAAGACATCGGCGCCTACCACTTCTGCTTTGAGACGACGGATTTGGATGGTGCTCTGGCCCACGTCAAGGAGCAGGGCTGCATGGTGGTCAGCGGTCCCTCCCCGGCGGTCGCCTTTGGAGGCCGCCGGATTGCCTGGCTCTATGCGCCGACACGGCAGCTCTTTGAGCTGGTCGAGGCCGAGGCCGAGGACCGACCGGCGGATGGTGTACCCGCGGATGCTGGAGAGACCGCCGACTAATCGCCAGATCCCGAAACCTGGTCCTTTGAAAGCTAGTTCTATGGAACGCCTCTACTTCCTTTATCACGAACTCCGTCCTGAGCCGAGCCCGTACTCGTACGTCATCTCCTGTACCGAGTTTGAGGAGCACCTGCGGCTGTACGCGGCAGTACAGGAAGGGTCCGAAGCTGGACGCTTGCGTCCAGAAATCACCTTTGACGACGGCAACCTTTCAGACAGCGAGTATGCCTTATCCCTGCTGCAGGCGGCCGGCTTGCGGGCGCACTTCTTCATCACCGCCGGGTGGACGGGCCAGCGGTCAGGCTTTATGGCCGATGTAGATTTGCGGCGGCTACAGACCGCGGGCATGACGATAGGCGCGCACGGATGGAGTCACAAGCTGTTGACGGCGTGCTCGGACGCGGAGCTGCGGGTGGAATTGGTCGATGCCAAAAGTCGGCTGGAGCACGCGTTGGGAGCCGCGGTCGAAACGATGTCGCTGCCAGGCGGACGGTTCAACCGACGAGTTTTGCAGGCGTGCGGGGAGGCCGGCTACACGGCTGTCTTTACCTCCGAGCCGAAGGTGAAAGGAGAAAGCGCTGCTGCTGCCCCGGAGCCTACGATCGGCAGGCTGAACCTGCGCAGCGGCACAACGACAGCATGGCTCCGGCAGGTTC
Organism: uncultured Bryocella sp.; assembly: GCA_964236545.1. Lineage (GTDB taxonomy): Bacteria > Acidobacteriota > Terriglobia > Terriglobales > Acidobacteriaceae > Granulicella. The sequence continues at coordinate 23,776 of CAXSCE010000043.1, read as the reverse complement.
TGGATCCTGCGACCGGTGCCCTGGCCAAGCTGCAGCGTTCCGACCGGCTCAAGGGCATGGCGAAGCTGGCGCTGGGCGATCGCCTCTACGCGAAGGCATGGGCGTTGGCCAACAGGCACGAGGAAGCCCCAGAGGCGCCGGCGGAATCATGAGGATCTTGCATTTGATCAGCAGCGGCGGCCTGTATGGTGCGGAGGCGGTGATCCTGAGCCTGATGGAAAAGCTGAACCGTACCGCCGAGCACAAGTGTGCCCTGGCTGTCTTCCACGACCCAGGCCAACCCCGGCCGGCGCTCTACAATGCGGCTCTAGCGGCGGGGTTCGAAGCGGACCTGGTGCACCTGCTACCGTGCCGCGGACAGCTGGACTTCCGTTTGGGGCAGCGGCTGCGCGGGCTGGCCGAAGGCTTCGACGTCCTCCATGCGCACGGGTACAAAGCAGACATTTACTCGGCGCACGCCTGGAAGGGAAGCCGGCCGGCCCTGGTCTCCACCTGTCACACCTGGTACGACAACGACTTGGCCGTTCGAATCTACGGGGCGGTGGACCGATGGGTGCTGCGCCGGTTTGATGCGGTCGTGGCCGTGTCGGCGGAGGTGCGGGAACGGCTGTTGGCGGCAAAGGTGCCGGCCAGCGGTGTGCGGCTGCTTCGCAATGGCGTCACGATGGGAAGGTTTGCGGGGGCAGGCCGGCAGCGGGAGACGCGGCAGGCGCTAGGCGGGCCGCTGCGGGTCGGTTTAGTGGGAAGGCTCGCTCCAGAGAAGGGAGTCGACGTCTTTCTCCAGGCCGCGGCCATTCTGCTGAAAAGCCATCCGCAGATGATCTTTGCCGTGGCTGGGGAAGGTCCGGAAAGACCGGCGCTGGAGGCGCTCATGGCCGATCTTAAGCTGGCACCAAACGTCACGCTCGCGGGCAACCAGCAGGACATGCCGGATTTCTACGCCGCACTGGATGTTCTCGTCTCTGCCTCACGGCAGGAGGGCCTGCCCGTTGCGCTGTTGGAAGGCGCTGCCAGCGGTCTGCCCGTGGTAGCCACGCACGTGGGCGCGGTTCCGGAGGTCGTCGTGCCGGAGGTGACTGGGCTGCTGGTCGAACCGGGCTCACCGGAGGCTTTGGCTGCGGCCATCGAACGCCTCATCGCCTCGCCTGCGCTGCGGTCAAACTTCGGGCAGGCCGGTCAGGGAAGGGTGGCGGAGGAGTTTTCGGCGGAACGCATGGCGCAGGAGTACCTGAAAGCCTACCGGGACGCGCTCGCGGTTCACGCCGGGAGCCGCGCCGGTGCCCATGCGCAAGAGCGACGTGCGTAGCTCCACACATCCTATGCGGGAACATCGATCCAAAGCCCAGCCGGCGGCAGAGCCGATGCGCGTCCTGATGCTGGATCTGTGGGCGACGGTGCCGTACTACACGGCATATCTTTCGCGGGCTCTTCGTCGTGAGGGTGTGGTGGTGCAGGTGGCCTCCATCACCTACTACCTGGACCGAAACTGCTTTCGCCGGTGCGGTTTGCGCCCGCAACCAGGGGTGCTGGACCTGGTCGGACGCCTGAATCTGCCCCGGAGCGCGCGGCGGATCCTGAAACTGGCCGAAGGCGCGATCAACCTGCTCGGCCTCGGCATCCGGGTGCTGCTCCGGCCGCCGGAGGTGTTGCATGTGCAGTATCTGCCCCTCCTGTTGTCGCGTTTCCCGCTGGACGCGTGGTTCGTGACGTTCTGCCGAAGCCGCGGCATTTCCTTTGTGTTGACAGTGCACGATTTGCTGCCCCACGACACGGGGGAGGCGCACCGCGCGGCCTACGCACTGCTGTATGCCAGGGCGGACCGACTGATCTGTCACTCGCCGCACGTCCGAGCGCGGCTGGAAGGGGAATTCGGCATTACCGCCGAGCGCATCGCCGTCATTCCGCATGGGCCGTTCTTCTTCGACCTGCCCCCTGCCGCGCATGGGAGTTTGCCGGAGGGATCTGAGGTCGGGGACGGGCAGGCCACCGTGCTGTGGCAGGGCATCATCTTTCCTTACAAGGGCGTCGATCTTCTCCTGAATGCCTGGCAGCGGGTCGAGCAGGCAACTGGCGACAGTTTGTGCCTGGTCATCCTGGGAACCGGCAACCCGGAGCTGCTGGCTCGATTGCAGGCGCAGGCACAGCAACTCGGCCTGCGGCAGGTACGGTTCGATCTGCGGTTCTGCTCAGCGGAGGAGCTCGTCGCAGCCTACCGGCGGGCGGCAATGGTCGTTTATCCCTATCGCGCAATCACCACGAGTGGAGCGCTGGCGACAGGCCTGTCCTTGGGCAAAGCGATCGTGGCCAGCAGGCTGCCGGTCTTTGAAGAGATCCTGCGCGACGGGGAAAGTGCGCTCTTCGCCGACCCGTCAGACCCCGGAGAGCTGGCAGCGGCTATTTTGCGCCTTTGGCACAATGAAGATTTGCGGGAGCGCCTGGAGAAAAACGTGCGGGCCATGCAGTTCAGCGAACGAACCTGGGAGAGCATCGCGCAAGCCACAACAGCCCTGTACCGGTCTGCTGCAATGGCGGCTCGCTCACCTCAAAAGTGATTGCAGGCGAAACTAAAGTGTGGCATGCTCGACATCCACGTTTTGCCAGTCACCACGCATGATGCCCTGGCGGATCTCCGCGGATGTTTTACCCAACTGGGTCTGCTGGTATGTATAGATCGCTTGGCGCATGCAGGTGGCGCACACCGCGCCATGGGTGCCTTCAAAGCAGGAATGCAGGCTTTTGTGGTGCATGGCGAGGTCGCAGCGGCAGTAACAGGGCTGGGTGAACAGCACCTTTTCCACCTTCGCGGCCATTTTGTAGGCGGTTACCTGGTAGGCATGGGTGAAATACGGCCCGGTGAGCTGGTCGCCGCTCAACAGGGGCGCCGTCTTCCAAGAAGGCGCTCCCGTGTAGTAGGCCGGGACATTTTCCGTAGGCGCGTTCCACCGCGCCGTACCCGCCACCGCCAGCACCGCAAGAACACCGTACCTGGCCAACCCGTGCATACCCGCATTATGCCATCGCCAGGGAGGTAGGAATCTACACCTACTCGGGTCTTTCTAACGCAAACGGGGTACGCCGTGCTCGGCGGCACCACCACAGCACAAATACCAACATTGCCCGCGATAAAATCTATGTCTGATAACAAGTATTCTGATGTTTTTACGCGTAGGCGTTAAGTGGGCTCCACTTGGCGCTCACACGAGAACCGCAACGGCGTATACGAAGCTTACGTTCGTTCCTCGTGTCGAAGCGGTGGATCAAGTTTCTCTAGGTTCGCCGGACCGTACACGGTATGCGGCAAGCACACGCTCAAGGGCACGTGGTCGGCCACAGTTCTGCGGCGCGGAAGCGGTCATTCCCCATCATTTGCTTGAAGCAGCCTGTTCAGCAAATCCAGAAGCAGCGCACGTTCCTCGATACGGAGTGGTTTGAAGGATGCCTCAAGAAAAGCATGGTGGATGCGCTGCCCCTTCCTGAGAACCTCCTTTCCTTGGACGGTGAGGGTGTGCACTAGAGCCCGGCCCTCGCCCGATGCGCGTACCACAAAACCCAGCCGGACCAATCGACTTGCCAGTGCTCCAAACGACTGGTCTGAGTTGAATGTCAATTCGGGGAGCGCATGGGCAGAAACACCAGGATTGCGATCGATCTCTCTCAGGGCGTTCCACTGGACCAAGCTGACTCCAAGCAGCTGGAGGTGGGTGTCCAAACCACGATGGTGACGCGACTGCACTTTCTTTATGGCGAAGGCGACTTCTTCGTTTTCTCCTGACATTATATAAGCATACTTATATAAGTATACTTATATAATGTGGAGGGTTGACCTGTAGAACGAGCGTCGCTGTCCTTCCACGATCCCAAACGATTTGCAGTTATGCCGCAGACACCGGAAGCTCTCGCCACGTTGCTGTCAATCAAAGAACGTCCATGGTCTATGCGGGCCAGCCCTACATGCACGACCCAGGCCTGGGGGCACGGCTGTCTGAGATGACGATCCCTGCTCTCGTGCTTTGGGGCAGCAGCGATCGCATCGTCGTGCCGGCATACGGGCGTCGGTTCGCCGACAGTATTCCAGGTTCCCGATTCGAGGAGATCGCCGAGGCTGGTCATTTTTCCCAGATCGAAAAGTTGGATGACGTGCTTGAACGCATCAGCCGGTTTGCTACGTTCAGGCCCTTGGACAGTTCAGGGCAGATCTCGTGATTTCAGTGACTTCAGAACATAGTCTTCTGGGCAGAAAACGACGCATCTAGCAGACGTCGAATAGGCCAATTGGGACTTCGGCGATCAAGCTTCGCCTAGGAAAGCGCTGGCCGATGACGCCCTTTTCGCTTCTACGCGGCTTCGCTTGACGTCTGATTTTCCCTTGCGTATGTTCGCCAGCATGAGCGTACCGCTTCACACCGAGGGCTTCGGCCAGAAGAGCCAGGAGAGCCAGGAGAGCCAGAACAAGGACAAAGACCTCTATCTTGGCATCGATTGCGGAACGCAGGGCACCAAAGCTTTGCTCGTGGACGCACACGGCAGCCCGAGCGGGTGCGGGTATGCCCGCCATGCTCTGGTGGAGCGTGCCTCCGGCGCTCGGGAGCAGCAACCGGCCTGGTGGGTGGAAGCGCTGAAAACGGCGGTGCGTGCTGCTTTGTCGGCTGCCGGGCCGGAGGCGGCCTTGGTGGTAAAAGCGCTCGGCGTTAGCGGACAGCAGCACGGCCTGGTGGTTCTGGACGCGAACCGTGAGGTGATCCGGCCGGCCAAGCTCTGGAACGATACGGAAACGGCACCCCAGAATGCCCGGCTGATCGAACGGTTCGGCGGCCGCGCGGAGTTCTTTCGACGCTTTGGCGTGGTGCCCCTGACCGGCTACACGGTCTCGAAATTGTTATGGCTGGCCGAGATGGAGCCGGAAAGTTTCGTGCGCATCCGTCAGATCCTGTTGCCGCATGAGTACCTGAATTTCTGGCTGACCGGCGAAATCCGGGCCGAGTACGGCGATGCCTCCGGTACGGCGTTCTTTGACGTTCGCTCGCGAGCATGGGTTCGCGAGATCCTGGATCGGATCGACGGAGGCTCGGGCCAGCTGTTTGCGGCCTTGCCGCCGCTACTGGGGTCGGAGGAGCTGGTGGGACGATTGCGGCCCGAGGTGGCTGCGGAGCTCGGCCTGCCCGCGGATTGCGTGGTCGCTGCGGGTGGCGGCGACAACATGATGGGCGCCATCGGCACGGGCAATGTACGCGAAGGCGTGGTTACCCTAAGCCTCGGAACCTCGTCCACGGTGTACTCCTACAGCGAGCAGCCGGCGCATGATCCCACCGGCAATGTGGCTCCGTTTTGCTCCTCCTCGGGCGGTTGGTTGCCGTTGGTGTGCACCATGAACGCGACCAACGTGGTGACGGGCACGGTGGAGCTGCTGGGCAAAACGGTAGCCGACATCGACCCCGCGCTCGAGGACACCGCCCCGGGCGCGGAGGGTCTCGTCTTTCTGCCATTCCTGAATGGCGAGCGCACACCCGACCTGCCGACAGCGCGGGGTTCCCTGCATGGCCTTTCCGCCAACAACTTCACGCCCGGTCATCTGATCCGCGCGGCGGTTGAGGGGGTCAGCTTCGGGATCCTGAATGGGCTCGATCTGGTACTTGCGGGCAAGCCGCCTGAAACGATCCGTGTCATCGGCGGCGGTGCCCGCTCCCGTGCCTGGCGGCAGCTGCTTGCCGACGCCACCGGAGCGGTCATCCACGTCCCGGCCGAAGAGGAGTCAGGTTGCCTGGGAGCGGCGATGCAGGCCATGGTCGCCTTTGGGGCGGCGAATGGGCGCCGGCACAGCTTTGCCGAGGTCGCCGACGCGGCAGTCAGGGTCGATGAGGCCGCGACCTGCCATCCACGGCCGGAGTGGCGCGAGGCCTACCGCTCAGCCCGCGCCCGGTATAACCTGCAACTCAGCGCGATGTATCCCCAGGTTGGCTCGTAGAGGGGACGTCAGCGGTGGCCGGATGGCCGCCCTCAGGCGGTCGCCGCAAGAGAGGATCCAGCCATGCCGGACACACTTTTCAGCCAGTTCCCTTCCGTAAAATTTGAGGGTCCCGACAGCGATAATCCCCTCGCCTACCGGTTCTACGACGCAGGCAGGATCGTCATGGGCAAGCCGCTCGGGGAGCATCTGCGTTTTGCCGTGGCATATTGGCACTCGCTTACCCTGACCGGGAGCGATCCATTCGGCGGGCCCACAATCCACCGGCCCTGGATGGCCGCCGGTGACCCGATGGCCCAGGCCAAAGCGAAGGCCGATGCCGCATTTGAGTTGTTTCGCGCACTTGACCTGCCGTTCTTCTGCTTCCACGACGCCGACATCGCTCCCCCAGGGGAAACGCTGGCTGAAACCCTGAAGAACTTTCACATGGTCGCCGATTATCTGGGCGAGAAGATGACACAGTACTCCACCAGGTTGCTGTGGGGCACGGCGAACCTGTTTTCCGCCCCGCGCTTCATGGCCGGTGCTTCAACCAACCCCGATCCCGAGGTCTTCGCCTGGTGCGCTGCCACCGTGAAGCATTGCCTGGACGTTACGGCGCAGCTCGGCGGGTCCAACTACGTGCTGTGGGGCGGACGCGAGGGCTACGAGACGCTGCTGAACACAGACATGAAGCAGGAATTGGAGCAAATGGGCCGCTTTGTCTCACTGGTCGTGGAGTACAAACACAAAATCGGCTTTGAGGGCCAGATTTTGATCGAGCCCAAACCCAAGGAGCCGACCAGCCATCAGTACGACTTCGACGCGGCAACGGTCTACGGATTCCTGAAGAGGTTCGGCCTGGAAAACGAGGTGCGCGTGAATCTGGAAGCCAATCACGCGACGCTGGCAGGCCACACCTTTGAGCACGAGATCGCCACCGCCGGTGCGCTCGGCATCCTCGGCTCGCTCGACATCAACCGCGGCGATGCCCTGCTGGGCTGGGACACCGACCAGTTCCCCAACGACCTGTGGACGATGACGATGAGCATGTACCACGTAATCAAAGCCGGCGGTTTGGGCAAGGGCGGTTGCAACTTCGACGCCAAGGTGCGCCGGCAGAGCTTCACCCCGGAGGATCTGGTACATGCCCACGTGGGCGGCGTCGATCTGTGTGCGCGTGCCTTTCTGACCGCGGCCCGGCTGATCGAGGACGGCAGCTATGACGCCCTGCTCGCCGAACGGTACGCCAGCTGGGCGCAGCCGGATGCACAGGCCATGCTTTCCGGCAAAGTCTCCCTTGACGAGATCGCAGCCAAGGCCGAAAGAAGCGCCATCAACCCGCAGCCCCGTTCCGGCAAGCAGGAGCAGATCGAAAACCTGCTGATGCGGAAAATCTACTCGGCAAAGCTGTAGACCGCAAACCACGGCAGCTGTGCAGTAGGCGTCTGAAACTTAAAGCGATTCATCAAGTCGCAACGCTTTTGCGGCAGAATCGGCGAGGTGATGAAGCGTCTTCTTGCAGCACTTTTGTTATCCGGGGCCACTGTGGCTGCACAATCTGATCGACCATCAACCGAAGCAGGCATGACTGGGAACCCGTGGTCTGCGTTGATGTCAAAGGCCGCGTCCCATGCAGCCGCCCACGGCGCACCCGTGCCGGTGCTTTCGCCGCTGGACCGCACCGTGGCGCCGGCGGCGTTTGCCTTACCTGCGGCAACGCCCACCGTACCCGTCCAGGCGTTGCAGGCGACCGGGGTTCATGTCGAGCCCTGGACGACGAATGATCCGAACGCGATGCGCGCCGCCATCCGTACCGGGGTGAACGGGCTGATCAGCGATCGGCCGGACATCCTGCAGAGGGTCCTTGCGGAAGAGCGTGCGGCGAGGCCGGATGACCCCAGGCTGAAGAGCTTCGTGGTCTCCGCGCACCGCGGCGGTCGCGGTCTGCGGCCCGAAAACACGCTGCCGTCCTTTGAAAGCGGCCTGGACCAGCTCGTGGGCGAGCTGGAAACCGACACCGGTGTCTCGGCGGATCACGTTTCGCTGATCTGGCACGATCAGTTCTACAACCCACAGAGCTGCCGACGCGCGGACGGCGGGAGTTACACCCTGGACAACCGAGTCTACCTGCGTGACATCTCGAGCGCCGAGGCACAGAAGACCTTTATCTGCGACAAATTGCACTTCGGCCCCGACCAGCGGAACGATCTGGCCCTGTCTCCCGTAGCTGTGGCCTTTGCGGCGAAAGAGCACATGCCCACCCCCTATGCTCCAACCTACGTCGCGCAGCTGTTCCGCTTCGTCGCGTTCTATGCCGAGTTTTACAGCACCGGTGCCGGCAAGCAGATGCCGCACGCGCCCGAGCGAGCTGCGAATGCACGGACTGTTCACTTCAATATCGAAACCAAGATCCTTCCGGACTACATCCCAGCCGCCGTCGCGGAACGGCCAGAGGCCAAAGCCCATCCTGAGCTGCTGAAAAACCACACAGTGGACCCGCAGACGTTCGTTACCACCCTAGCCGGCGCGATTACGACAGCAGCCATGGAAAGCCGCTGCGACATCCAGAGCTTCGACTTCCGCACCCTGCAGTTGGTAGAAGAGCAGTATCCCAGGATCCTCACGGTCTACCTGACAGAGGATCCGCGAACGCTCTCCACGCCGTTCGTTCCCGCGGGGCTGCGTGCTGCGGCGGAGTAGCCGCGAGGACATCCACCCTAAAAGCTAAATGCGAGGCCAGCCTGCACAGCCCGCGGTACCTGGGCAAGAAACAGCGTCTCGCCGTCAGGACCGATGACCGGTTGATAGCCCTCTTCCAGCAGGTTGGAAGCCTCCAGAACGGCGTTGATGCTGCGCAACCGGTCGCCTCGCCACACCCGCTGCCGTACCAGCAAACTGGCATAGGCCTCGTTTGCCGGGGTGTCAAAGCTGTTGATCACCGTGAGCGTGTTTTTCGGCTGCCAGTGGTAGCGAACCTCAAAGGTGGTCGCTGTTCTGGGCAGGTTGCCGGCAATCCCAGCGGTCAGCGCCGGCCGGCTGCATGCCGCTAGGCTGTTTCCCAGCGACCGGAGTGCGGTTTGCTCGGTTGGTTCCGGTTGCTGCCCTTCTCTGCACCCCCGCCCGGAAAGCGTGGTGCCGAAGGCCGCCTCCACCCTCGCTTTTACCTGCGGCGCAAGTATATGCGTCCAGGATGCGTCCGCACCCCGGGCTGTATAGCCGTCTACCGCCATCACGAAATGCCCGCTGCCGCCATTGGCAACGACGGGCAGATCCACGAGCTCCTGCGCCTGAAACGCGCCCTCACCCTCCAGCATTCCGGTGGAGAGCACGTCCTGGTAAATGGTCACCGTGGTCACATCCCGTTCCGTAGAGCGAGACACGGCCAGCTCCTGATGCGTCCCCGCTCTCCCGACAGGGCGGCCGTCGGCTTCACCGTGCTGAATCTCACTCAGAGGCGTCGGCGTTACGGAACCGGGGGCAACGTCATCCAGTGTCTGCACCGCCCGTGAACCGGCATAGCGGTACATCACCGCCAGATCCGAAGCCGGCTGCACCACCACGCGCAGAAAGGGCGCCGCACTCATGCGGCTGGCCACCAGCCGCTCCGCCGAGAGCAGTGTCCCCGCGTCAATGGTGACAAGATCACCCAGCACCACACGTTCTCCCGTCGCCAGTGTCGCCGCCTCGTAACCGGTCCCGCCCGCGCCCAGCACCTCAGGCAGGGAGGCAAAACCGGCCACGGCACGGTACTGGCTGTGAGTGAAGGAACTTGTCTGTTGCAAACCCGTTCCCAGAATCACCGCCGGCGCCCGATCACTTCCCGCAGGCACGCCCACCGACGCCGCGACGGAGACAACACCGCCAGATTCCCCCTCACGCTCCATCTGCCAACTCTGCCGGATCCCGTCCTCGGTTTCCCCAGCCGCCCCGAACTGGACCCTCACCTGCTCACGTTGCCGGGGGGCGCCGGACTGCTCTGTCTGCTTACTCTCTTGGGGATCGTCGACGGGGCCGGTCAGACGCAGCAGCGGCCGCTCCGCGCTCGACCGCAGTGTCCAGCGCCAATCATCGGTCGGCGCCGTCTGACTCCGTTTTTCGACTGGAAACCAGTCACTCGCTTCAAACAGCCCACTCAGCGTCACGTTGGCCAACGTCTTGCCCCCGGTGCCGATCCGGAGATTGCGCCGCAACGCCGGCAATAGAAAAGCAGCAGAGGTGCGCAGCTGATAGCGACCCGCCTGCGGCACCTGCAGCAGATAATGACCATGATCATCTGTGTAGGTATGAGCAATCACGGACGAGCCCGGCCCGAGCAGCTCCACCAGCGCACCGAGCTGCGGAATGCCCTGCAGATCATAGACCACTCCCCCAACCGCGGCGTGGTCCTGCGCGGCGGCACGGCCCAACGCGGTCGCGAGCAAGAGCAAAATGGCCGCTATGCTCGGGTCGACACGCTTCACCGTACCTCCAGCTATTGATCGAATGTTCAGGGTCCTCTGTTCCAGCTTCTTCTGCAGGTCCTTCTGCAGATTCAAAGACAGTTCCAAATCTGCACTACTCGGCGGCTCGCCTGGCCCCGGCGACTACTGCTCCACAATGAAGGGGGCGCTCTCGGCAATTCCCTGCTTTGAGACACCATCGTTCACTTTGATCATGACCTGATACCGTCCCGGTTCCAGACTGCTCAGCGGCATCGTCTTTTCCAGCGTGAGCTGGTCCGCGTTGGGGTTCAGCTTAGCCGCCGACTCCTCCGAGGCCAAAATCTGCTGATTTGTGGCCAGATTGAGCACCTGGTACTCAATGGTCGCGTCGTTCCGCTTGTTGTCGCCGATGCCGAGGTTATACACCTGCATCCAGAAGTTTAAGTTTTGCGCGCGATGAAAGACCACCGGGGTGGAAATCGTTGCCGGCACCCGCGGCACAAGTTTGGTATTGCCGATCACGAAGTGGCCCGCACCAATCTCCTTGGAGGGTACGCGCTCCATTGACCCCGCCAGGATCAGCGAGGAATGTCCGAGCCGGTCATCGTCAAACTTGGGTACATCCACGCTGCGCTTCCAGGTGCCCACATGGTCCGGCTTGTTGACGTCCTTGATCGCAATCTCCAGCTTGTAACGCCCCGGCGCGAGATCCAGCGCAGTCCAGTAAACGGAACTGTTGTTCTTCGTCCGGGCCAGCAAATCAGAAGGCTGCTCCAAGTGCACAGTATCCTCAAAGGTCCGTACCACGCGGTGGTTAATATTGCTCACCCGGCCCAGGATATTGACATCGCCGCTAGAATCCCCCTCCTTGGTCTTATAGGTCACGTCGCCGTTGCGCAGTTGCAGCGTCACCGGTACCAGCACGGTATCGTTGGTCAGCTTCACGTAATCGGTACGCACATCGAAATTAAACGGTGGGCCGGTGAGGATTTTTTCCGAACCCAGAAACTCGTCCAGGTCGGCGAACTTCACGGCGGGCGGCGCCATCAGCTTGGCGTACTGGTTCAGCCGGTCGAATTCCTTGCTGTTCTGTGAAGCCGACATCGGCCCAGGTCCCAATTGCTCCAGCCCGTTGCCGGTGAAGCGGTCGGCCTGTTTGGCCCGCCCCATCTGCTCGTAAAGTGTCTGGCCGGCGCCGGGTGTGTGCTTCAGCGCATCTTTTTCCGACCGGTCGATCGTCGCATGGTAGTCGCCGCACATGCAGGTGTCCACGAATTCCACATCGACGTTGTCGCCGACACTGGCCAGGTAACGGTAGTGCCACACCTCAAAGGGGAAGGTGGAGGTGCTTCCGCCGCCCTCCTCCATTGGCCTCTCATAGTTGCCGCCGGAAGGGTGCGAATCGATGCTGTCCGGCTTGCCGAACGCAATGTAGATGTGGCCGCGGTCGGTGAGCCAGCCGGGTTTGCCTGCCGCAAAATGCTCATTTGCATAAGCGATACGGGCGTAGTGCTCGTCGCGGAACTCGTTTTCAGGGCTGTCCGGGTTTGGGTTGCGCCGCTGCCAGAAGGTCTCGATAAACTGCTCGCGCTCTTCCTCATTGGCCAAACTCTTAAAGGAGCGCGCCTCGTCATCGGTGATAATCCAGCGCACGTCCTCGTTGAGCCACTTCTTGTCTTCCGGGCTCAATTCGTTGCGGATCGATTTGCGCCGCTGAAACTCTTCGTGATCGCTAAGGCGCCGCTTCAACGGATCCGGCTTCTCCTCGACGGGTTGATCTTTGGTCACACCACCGCTGTCCGGGGTCGCCTGTGCGTGCAGGCGACTTCCTGCATCCAATAAGGAAAGCGACGCAACCAACATCAAAAGCCCGCGAAACCGCATAGTGGTACCCCTGCTGAGAACCCCCTCAGTCTACGTCGATTTTGTGCAAAGGCACAAGCGAGTGAGTGCGCTTGGTATGCTAAGGACGGTGCGGCCGTTGTAGCGTAGAAGATGCGGCTAGCCGCTATCGTTTTATCCGTAAACTGATTAGCGGGCCTTCGACATCGCTGCCGGCAATCGAAATGGGTCGAGATGGGGTTTAAAAAGCTACTTTTCATCGCTCTTGGCGTACTTCTGATCGCAGGCATTGCCGTCGGCGTAGTCCTGCACAGGCGTGCCGGTGTCACCGCGGTAACCACGGCGGAGGTCCACCGGGAAGCTCTCACGGCAACGGTCAGCGGCACTGGCCAGGTGAAGCCCAAGACCTACGTGAACGTGGGGGCCACCTCCTTCGGCCGTATCACGCACTTGTACGTCAAAGAAGGCGACCATGTGAAACAGGGTGCGATTCTGGCCACGGTTGAAAATGTCCAACCCACTGCCACTGTCGCCGCGCAGCAGGCCACCATCGACAGCAGCCGCACTGATGTAACCTCCTACCTTGCCGCCGAGCGGACGGCGAGCGCCAACGTTGCCGAGGCCCAGGCCGATCTAGAGCAGAAGCAGCTCGATTACGGCCGCGCCCAACAGCTCTACAACGGCAAACTCATCGCCCGACAGGATTTCGACAGCAAAAAAGCCGCTTACGACATGTCTGTTGCCACACTGCAGGAGCGCCAGGCCGCCCAGGCCCAGGCTCAGGCCCAGACTGGTTCCGCCCGCGGCCACGTTTCGCAGGCCGTAGCAACGCAACGTTCCAATTACGATTCCCTCGATAAAACCGTAAGCCGCGCTCCCTTCGATGGCCTGGTGACCAACGTTCCTGTCCGCGAGGGGGAAACGGTGGTCGTCGGCATCCAGAACGCCGGCGGTTCCACCCTGATGACCCTGGCCGACATGAGCGTAATCACCGCCGAGATCAAGGTCGATGAGACAGACATCGTCAACGTCGCGCTCGGGCAGCCCGCCGAAATCACCGTAGACGCCTTTCCCGGGCGCACGTTTCAGGGCCATGTCACCGAGGTGGGCGACCAGGCTCTGCTGCGCACCACTGGCGTCGCCACCTCGCAGTCGGTTACCGGTACCGAAGAGGCCAAAGACTTCAAGGTGGTCGTCACCCTGGACGGCGACAATCCCGATCTCCGCCCGGGTCTCTCCGCCGCCGCCAAGATCACCACCGCTTCCAAGACAAACGCCTTGACAGTTCCCATTCAGTCCCTCGTGGAGCGCGATCCCGCGGTGGAAGCTGAGCTCTTCCGCAATCATGGGACCGCCGCCGGCAGCACCGTCTCGGCGGCTACCCGCCAGGCCGACACAGAAGGCGTCTATCAGCTAATCAACGATGGCAGCCATTTGCGCGCAAAATTCACGCCCGTGACCACCGGCATCTCGGGCGCGACCGATATTGAGGTCCTCTCCGGCCTGTCGGCGGGCGAAACCGTCGCCACCGGCCGCTTCAAGGTTCTCCGCATCCTTAAAAGTGGTGTCCTCGTGAAGGTGGACAACCAAGCTGTGGCCGCGACACCGGACAGCGCGGGCAGCTAAACGCAGGGCAGCCTAGCCGGCAAGCCAGGTTCTGGCATCCTCTGATGAAAGGAAACTCATGGCCGCTTCCATTGCAATGCCGGGCACTGAAGCCGAGGAGCGCGTCGGCGCCAACGCGGACGGCGCCCGCCCTGGTGAGGTCATCGTCACCAATAACCTCTGGAAGACCTACAGAATGGGCGACCAGGAGGTGCACGCGCTGCGGGGCGTGGATATCCGCATTCGCCACAATGAGTACGTCGCCATTATGGGTCCGTCCGGCTCCGGCAAGTCGACGCTGATGAATCTCATCGGCTGCCTCGACTCCCCCACCACTGGCCGCTACTGGCTTAACGAGCATGACGTCTCCGAGTTGAATGATGACGAACTCGCCCGCATCCGCAACAAGGAAATTGGGTTCGTGTTCCAGACCTTCAACCTGCTTGCCCGTGCGACCGCTCTGCACAATGTCGAGTTGCCGCTCATCTACAACGGCACACCCGCCGCCCAGCGTACGGAGCGCGCCAAAGCCGTGCTCGAAAGCGTCAATCTCGGCTCACGCATGCACCACAAGCCAAATGAGCTCTCCGGCGGCCAGCGCCAGCGCGTTGCCATTGCCCGCGCCCTGGTCAACAGCCCCAGCATCATCCTCGCCGACGAGCCCACCGGCAACCTCGACTCCAAAACCTCCGTCGAGATCATGGCTCTTTTTGATGAGCTCCAGGCGCGCGGCAACACGATCGTGCTTGTCACCCATGAGCCCGATATCGCCGAGTTCGCCCATCGCGTGATCTCCATCCGCGACGGCTCGGTGGAAAGCGACAAGCCCAGCCGTCGGGTGGGCTGAACCTGGCCGCTGGTGGAACGTTTAGGGCATGGACAAAGCGCATAATCTGCCACAACCTGAGCATCTAATCACTCTGATGTGGGTGAAGATGTGCAAACTTTTACAACGTGTTCTGGCTTTGGTTGTCCTGCTCGGTGTCACCTCTCAGGCGTCCGCTGCTGACGGCCGCTTTGACCTTGTCGGTCCCAAGATTGATGTACGCGTCACCCGTGGCTCGGATACCCTGCCCATTGCCTCCGTCCCCAACCTTCAGCCCGGCGATCGCCTCTGGTTGCACCCCGATCTTCCAGCATCGCAGTCCGTAAAGTACCTGCTGATCTGCGTATTTTTGCGCGGGACCACCAACCCGCCCCCAGACAACTGGTTCTATCGCATCGAGACCTGGAACAAAAAGGTGCAGGAGGAAGGCACTTTCATCACAGTTCCGGCCGAGGCCCAGCAGGCTGTTCTCTTTCTGGCGCCTGAAACCGGCGGCGACTTTTCTACCCTGAAATCTGCGGTGCGCGGCCGCCCCGGCGTCTTTGTCCGCGCATCCCAGGATCTATCCGAGGCCGGCTTTGAGCAGGCGCGCATCGAGCGCTACCTTGCCGACATTCGCCGTGTTCCACCCTCCGATGTCGCCGACCTGCAGAAGCACTCCGATCTGCTCGCCCGCACCCTGAACCTTAAGCCCAACCCGGAGTGCTTCAAGCGTCCGGTGGACCAGCAATTTGCCTGCCTGACTCAGACAGGCTCACAACTCCTGCTCGACGACGGTCACTCGCAAAACGTCGTCGCTTCCCTCTCCAACGGTCCCAACTCCGACTTCATCAGCCAAGCCAGTTACACCCAGCTGGCCGGGGCCGGCACCTATTCGGCCTACGTCGGTGCGGTTGTCGATCTGCTCCGCATCATGAGCAACCTGCACACCGCCCAGTACCAATACATCCCCGCCATTGCTTTCCCCCAGGGCGAAGCGCTCAATTTGCGCCTCAACACACCCCCTTCTTTCCACAACCCCAAGTCGGTCCTTGTAATCGGGTTGCCCAGCATCCAGGACGCCAGCAAACCGCCCCTGCAGCCAGCCGATCCCAACTACATCGCCTGCCTGCTGAAGCCGTCCGTCGTTCTCCCACTGCAGGGTGCGCCGCTCGTTTTCTCGACAGATTTCGCCACGGAACTGGTCCTGCACCTGAACACGCCACCCGGCGCCCCTGTACAACCTGACATTCCGCTGATCGCTGACGCCTTCGATGGCGGCCTGCGGCTGGAGCAAAAGCCCGAGCACCATGTCCAAATCACCGATGTCCGGCAGCCGCTCGATCCGAATCACGCTGCCGTGCCCGCTGCCTCAACCGGTGCCTCTCCCACAGGCACGGCTCCCTCCCGCACGAAACCGATCGAACTGACCGGCACCGTGCAGGGCCGCTGGGGCTTCGACCCATTTATCGGGCCCACCCTCAACCTGCAGCAGCTGCCCGGCAGCAACTGGCACCTTGTCGCCGCCGACGGCTCCACGGCCGAGGTCATCGCCGGCAAAACAGCCGAACTTTTCGTCACCTCCAACGGAAGCGCCTGCGTGCACACCGTCATTGCACAGCCTTCCGGCAGCGACGAACAGCTCACCCTGCCGTTCCAGCCCAGCAAGGATCCTGACCACCTGAACCGCATCGCCGTCTCGCTGCCGGCCAGCCACCAGATCAGCCCAGGCAATCTTCATCTCGCCATCCAGCAATACGGCCAGCCTCAGCCGGACAGTCTGCAGACCCGCACCTTTGCCGAGGCGGCCCACATCGCCTCGGTGCAAGTCGCTTCTGGTGACCGCTCGCTTCTGCTCAGCGGCACCAACCTCGGCGGCGTCCTAAAACTCACATTGGGCGATCTGGTCTTTCGCCCGGACCCGCCTGCAGCCAATCCGGACCCACCTACGGCCAATCCGCCCGCGGTCACTCCAGATCCGCCCGCAGCCAATTCGGATTCGCTCCTCGCCTCGGGCACGCTGCGCCTCAGCTTGCCTCCCGATAGCCCTCCACCGCCGACACACCCGGGGGATCATCTCAAAGCCAGCATCACTCTGAATGACGGCCGCGAGCTCGCCGTATCGCTCGTTGTCGCCCCCCCGCGCCCCTCTCTTACTCTGCTTAGCGTCACCGCCGCTGCTAGCCCAGGGTCCACGGTCAGTCTTTCCAACCCTCAGGATCTCCCGCTCGATTCCCACGTCGACTTCACGCTCAAGTCACAGACCAACTTTCCCCGGAATGGACAGCTGGAAATCGCAACGCTGGACGGCACCCTGCGCTCCGTTCTCACGCTGGCCCCATCCGGCGGCTTAATTCTGCAGGACCCCCACACGGTGGTCGCCTCGCTGGACCCGCTACGCTCCTTCGGCCCCAGCGCCTTTGGCGCACTGCATGTCCGGGCGGTCTTCCCCCCGGCTAAGACCAAACCCAGGCACACCGACGACCCCGCATCCGGAACGAACAATAGCCCACTCGCAGCCGGCGATTCTGACGAGGATCCGCTTGCGGTCAGCAACTGGATGCCGCTGGGCACCCTGGTACGCCTGCCCGTCCTTACTCACCTGCAGTGCTCCGGAGACTCAGCAGCCCCTTGCAATCTCTCCGGCACAAGTCTGTATCTTCTGCAGTCTGTCAGCGCCGACCCCGGCTTCGCCCAGCCCGACCACGTCCCCGATGGGTTTACCGGCACCACGCTGCAGGTACCCCACCCGGCCGGCAGCTCAGGAACCCTGTTTCTCAAGCTTCGCGACGATCCGGCCCCCATTGACAGCGCCACTGTCCCGATGGGTTCCGCGCCGGGCAGTTCCGCCAGCAACACGCATCCACGTAGTGCTTCGGCATCCTCGCCGCGCTAGGACGGAGGGTCCTCAACCGGTTCCGCCGCATAGAAACTCAGTGCCGCATCGCCCTGCTCCAGCAGCCGGCCCCGACGCAAAGCCCCGAACCGTTCCGGCAGCGCATCGCGCCGCGCATGTTCGGCGATCACGACAGCCTCAGGGCGCAAAAACCGGGCGGCCTCTCGCCCCACCCATCCCAGGGTGTCCATGTACTCGCTCGCGGCCTCATAGGGCGGGTCCAGGAACACCAAATCGAAGCTCTCCTGCGCCTCTACGAATCGCTTCAGCGCCGCCGCCACCGTCCGGCTCTCCACGAGGGCCCGCGACCCGAGCCCCAGCAAAGCCAAGTTTGCCCGGATGGCTCCCAGCGCCTCCGGTCGGCGCTCGACAAAACTTGCCATCGCCGCCCCGCGGCTCAGCGCCTCTATCCCAACAGCTCCAGAACCGGCATATAGATCCAGAATTCGGGTCTCCGCCACGGACGGCCCCAGTACGTTGAATAACGTCTCTCGCAGCCGGTCGCTCGTCGGCCTGGTCGCCTCACCGCGCGGCGCCTGCAGACGCCTGGAGCGGAATTCTCCCCCGATGACTCTCATCCCTGTCAAAAGCATAGCCCCTGCAGCTGCAGCCCACCCGTCGCCCTTCGCCTCTGCCGGTCCAGGCCCGTACCCCAGACCCTACAATGGAGAGGTGCTGCACCTTTCCATCCCATTTGGTCGCTGGTTGGGCGTCCAGGTCCGTATTCACGTTTCGGTCTTGCTCCTGCTTGCCATCGCGGGGGGCTACTCCGAGCTCGTCACCGGGGGCGTTGTCCGTGGATTGGGCCTTTGGCTGGTCCTTGTAGCCGCGATCCTCGTACGGGAGATCGCCCGTGCGATCGCCGCTGCCTACGCCGGCGCCCCCGTGCGCGCCCTCTACCTGCTCCCTTTCGGCGCAGTGATCGCCCTGGAACCTCGCAACGGCGGTCTTCCAAAGGCAAGCCAGCGCCTGATCGCCTGGATCGGATCCGCTGCCAACCTGCTTGCCGCGCTTTTGCTGCTTGGCTTTGCCTACGGCGTTGCACCGGAGGTCACGCTGTTTCGCCAGCCCTGGATCAGCGCCGAGCACGTCCTGCGCAGTGCGGTCTGGCTCCAGATCGCCTATGGCGCGATCAATCTCCTGCCCGCCAAGCGCTTCTCCGCTGGGAAGTTCTTCGCTGCGGCCTTTCCGAAGAGGGCCAAACCGGCCTCGGCCCCCCAAGGCGACGCATCCGGCCCCTTCCCTACCCAGGACGCTTCCGGTCGAGGGGGCAGCCCGAGCGGCCTGCTCGGCAAACGGCCAGTTTTTGGTCTTGGTACCGCGATTGCGGCCTCCCTGCTCATCGTGGGCATTGTTCTTGGTCTCGTTTGGCCGGTTTTACTGGGCGTCACCCTGCTGTTCATGAACTATGTGAGCAGGGTCGCCGCCGTCGGAGCGGCAGATGCCACCGCATTGACGGTAAGCGACGTCATGCTCACCGAATACCTTCCCCTGCCTGCCTCCGGCACCCTGCGCGATGCCCTTCTGCGCACCACGCACAGCCTGCAGGACACCTTTCCCGTGGTGCGCGGCGACCGGCTCGTCGGCTGGACCTCTCGCACCGCCCTCTCCACCCGCCTTCAAACCGAGGGCGACAGCTATCTCCAGGGCGCCATGTCCCGTTCCCTTCAGCTTGCCGAACCCGACGAAAGGCTCCCTGAAGCCCTGCGCCGCGCCGCCACCCTCGGCGCCAGCGAATTCATTCCGGTCGTGCAGGACGGTGCGATGGTCGGTATTCTCACCCCCGCCAGCCTGGAGCGCGCCATGGGCCAGATTCGGCTCACTCATCTGCCAACCCCCGACCGGAGAGACTCGTGAACGCCACCGAACCCGCACTGGCGCAGGAGAATTTGCTCCCTGCTACAGGGGAAGACGGTACGCCGCAAACTCCGCTCGCGCCCGGCCTCTATCTTGTTGCCACCCCGATCGGCAACCTCGAGGACATCACCCTGCGGGCTCTGCGCATCCTGCGCTCCGTGGACCGCATCGCCTGCGAGGACACCCGCCAAACCCAGAAGCTGCTCAACCATTTCGGTATCCGCAAACCCACCGTCAGCTTCCACCTCCATAACGAAGGCGGCCGTGCTGGCGAGATGATTGCCGCCCTCAGAGAAGGTGGCCGCATTGCCGTGGTCAGCGACGCCGGCACACCCGCTATCGCCGATCCCGGTGAAGCCCTGGTGCGCGAAGCCATTGCGGCCGGTGTGCCCGTCTTTCCTGTCCCGGGCGCCAATGCCGCTCTCAGCGCGCTGATCGCCAGCGGCCTCAGCACGGAGCGCTTCACCTTTCACGGCTTCCTCCCCTCCCGGGAAGGCCAGCGCCGCTCCACGCTGGAAGCGCTGCGGGAGAGGTTAGGCAAAGCCGGACCGGGTACGCAGATCTTCTACGAAACCCCACATCGCATTCTTGGCGCTCTGGCTGACGTCGTCGCCGTCTTCGGGCCCCGCCAGCCGCTGGTGCTCGCCCGCGAACTGACCAAGCTGCACGAAGAATTTCTGCGGGGAGCGGCGGCCGATCTGCTCGCCGCGCTCGAAGCCCGCTCCTCCATTCGCGGCGAATTTGTGCTTCTGCTGGACGGCGCCGCGCTAGCTCAAAGAACAATGGCCGGCGTTACCGTAGGCATTTCGCTGGCGCAGGCTGTTTCCAGCCTTATGAAGACCGACAATCTTTCCGAAAAAGACGCCCTGAAGCAGGTCGCCCGGTCCCGCGGTTTGGGTAAAAGCGAGGCCTATCGCGAGTGGCAGCGGGCCAGGGCGGCGGGGCGCGTCTCCCTGAGCTGAACCGGCCTGGTGCGAGGGGATGGCCAAGCTACAGCATCCGAGCACCTGCGCTCTCCGGCCGCCTGCCGAACACTTCCACCATCGTGGAATACCGCGAGCCGTTACCCTTGCTCGGGGTAGACGTCTTATACTCTGAGAGGCGCGCCGAGGCGCCACCCGCACCGTGACACGGACCTGCATCGGCCGAAGGCGCAGGGCGTGAAAAGGACTCCACGTATGTCGACCGAATTCGCCGCCCCGCCCCGGCGCCCCGAACCTGAGGCCGGCTTCTCGCTGGTCGAGCTGCTGATTGTGATGTCGATCATCCTGATCCTCATCACCCTCGCCATCCCCGGCTATGAGCACGTGCACATCAAGGCCGATCAGACCTCGGCCATCGCCTCCGTGCGCATGTTGAACTCCATGGAAGCGGAGTACAACTCCAACTATCCCAGCCATGGGTATGCCTGCTCGCTCGCCTCGCTGGGCGGCAAAACAGGCGCGGGTACCCCTACCCCGGAGTCGGCGCAGCTGATTCCGGACGACCTGGCCACAGGCGCCAAGTCCGGTTATAACTTTGTGGTTTCCAACTGCTCCAAGAACACGGTGAACAACCAGGATCAGTACAACTCCTACCAGCTGACGGCAACGCCGATCTCAGTAGGCCGCAGCGGCAATCTTGGTTACTGCTCGGACGAGAGCGGCACCATCCGCTTCGATCCCAAAGGCGGCTCCAACTGCTCAGAAATTCTGCAGTAAACGCCCATTTTCCCGGACCTGGACGTTTCGACGTCCAGGTCATCTGTTTTGATCTGTAGGCCCATGTGAAGTGTCTCGCTATCGTTGCCACCATCCTGCTGTCTGGCAGAATCTGGGGGGTTGCCGGCATCGCTGCAGCCCAGGTACCTACCGCCGCGCAGCTCGCCAGGCGGGTCGACGACCGCTACGATCACCTGCGGTCGTTGCAAACCCGCTATACCGAGCGTTACCGCGGTATGGGCATCGATCGCACGGAAGCCGGCACGCTGCTGCTGCGCAAACCGGGCCGCATGCGCTGGTCCTATGACGCACCGGCTGGCAAGGTGTTTGTGCTCGACGGCAGGGATGCGATCAGCTATACCCCCGGCGACGCGCAGGCTAATCGGCTGCCGGCAAAGCAGCTGGACGACTTGCAGTCGCCACTGCGCTTTCTGCTCGGCCACACAGCCCTAAGTCGCGAGCTCGACCACCTTGCGGCGGCACCCGCCGAGGGCGGCTACAGTCTGTCCGGCGTACCCAAAGGGACGGCGGGGCGCATCCGGTCAGTGTTCTTGACCGTTGATGGTCAGGGGGTGATTCACGGGCTACAGATCGATGAGGTAGACGGCTCCATCACCAGCTTTACCTTCACTGACAGCCACGAGAACGTACCTGCACCCGACAGCGACTTTACCTTTCAGCCGCCCCCGGGTGTCACGATCGTGAACGGTTCGGCCCCACTTTAAATGGAACGTTTACCTTCAGGTGGCCTTACCGGGTAACTCTAAATCCACTTCCGGTTGTCATCCCGCAGCGCAGCGGAGGGATCCGCTGTCTGGCTGGCCACAATACCTGAAGGTAAACAGCTACAGCGTCTAACTAACCCTAAGGTGACCCGACTCGCCGACCGGCACCGATCCACCCGTAGCCGCGGCAACGGCGATCTTTGTGTAGCGAACCAATTTGCTGCTGTTAGCCGCCCAATAATCTCCGCTTTCAACCTCCACGCGCATCACGGCGATTTCGGGGTCGTCCGGGCCCTTCGGGAACCACGCCTTGTACATGTCGTTCCAAAGCTCGTGCACCTTGCTGCGATCCTCGCTGGCGTAGGTCTTGCCCTTCAACGTGACATATTTTCCGTCTGAAGGTGCGGCAAAGGTTAAGGTCGTGTGCTGGTCTTTGCGCACCTCATTCACCTTTTCCGAGGTCGAACGGGTCAGGAACCACATCGTTCCATCGAAGGGAATGTCCTTCATGGCCATCGGCCGCGCATCGATCGAGCCATCCTCAGCCACGGTCGTCATCATGCAGATGTGAATGCCCTTCACCAGCTCGCCGACCTTTTCCCGCGCCTCTGCCCCGCTCAACTCGTGGTAATCCTTTGCATGCTTATCGTTCGCTTCGCTCATCGTCTCTCCTCATCGGCGCTTGTCGCTTCCCGTGACGCATGTTTCTCCCCGGGGCTCGAGCCTGTTCTCGGGGTATGATGCGCCCGGCCATCGCCGGATTGCATCGGATGCGCCGCTGGTTCCTCCCCCGATTTCGCCTTGCGTCTGCGCCTCTCCTGCCGTGTACCGTAGGGGCATGCCGTTTCACGCACGCCTGGCCGCTTCCCTGCTGTTTGCCGCCGTCTCTGCTTCGGGCCAAACCGCTCTGCACCTGATTCCGGCGCCGCGCGAGGTCACGGCGAAGGGCGATCAGCCTATCAGCGGCGTTCAGGTGTTGTGCCCCGGTTGCAATGCCGAGGACAACTTCGCCGCCGAGGACCTACGCCAGACACTGGCGGCGCGGGGCATTCCCGCCGGATCCGGCCTGCGCATCACCCTGAAGCGCTCGGGCGGAGGCTTCCCCGCGCCCATGCAGGAGGAGGGCTA
Organism: uncultured Bryocella sp.; assembly: GCA_964236545.1. GTDB lineage: Bacteria > Acidobacteriota > Terriglobia > Terriglobales > Acidobacteriaceae > Granulicella. The sequence goes on along the minus strand of CAXSCE010000043.1, from coordinate 853 downwards.
CACCATCACCTCCGGCTCCGGCACCCTGAACCTCACCGGAGCCACCGCCGCGGGCGTCTTCTACGCCGCGCAAACCGCCAAGCAGCTCGTCACACTGGACATGGGTGGCCACCCCGTCTTGCACGCCGCTGACATCCGCGACTGGCCCGCCATGCGCTACCGCGGCCTCCATGACGATCTCTCCCGTGGCCCGGTGGACACACTTGAGTTCCAGAAAAAACTCATTCGCACCCTTGCCGCCTATAAAGCCAACGTCTACTCCCCCTACTTCGAGCACACGCAGCAGTACGCCTCCAATCCGCTCTCCGCGCCGCCCGGCGGATCGGTCAGTGCCGAAGACGCGCGCGAGTTGACCGCCTACGCCCGCCAGTTCCACGTCACGGTGATCCCGGAGCAGGAAGCCTTCGGTCATCTGCACCACAATCTGCTGAACGAGCAGTATGCCGATCTCGCCGAAACGCCGCACGGCGCCGTGCTCGCGCCCGGCCAGCCCGGCTCGCTCGGGGTCATTACGCAGATGTTCGGCGAACTCGCGGCCGATTACCCCGGCCCTTTTCTCCATATCGGCGCAGATGAAACCGTCGATCTCGGCACAGGCCGCACGAAGGCCGCTGTGGACAGGGAGGGCCTGGCTCCCGTTTACCTCGATTTTCTACAAAAGATCGACACCGCCCTCCTGCCGCTGCACCGCAAGCTGCTTTTCTGGGGCGACATCGCGCAGGACTCCCCCGGCCTGCTGAAGGCCATGCCCGCGGGCTTCAAAGCCAACACGATCGCCGTCGCCTGGTGGTACAACCCGCGCCCGGCAGGCTTTGCCAAATACATTCAGCCCTTCACCCAGGCCGGCTTCGAG
>CAXSCE010000042.1:0-30474 GCA_964236545.1 uncultured Bryocella sp. | reverse complement strand
CAGGGTATCCGCGTGAGCAGACGGGCCTCCAAATGCAAGGAGGGGAAGAGCAAACAAGCAAATGGAACGCACTGGAACAACTCCGTACAGTTTTCGGGCATAGAGGCCATGCCGTGCTTGTCACGAAGTCGGATGCTTCGTATCCCAAACCCGGCTTTGGCGCCTGCCTATTAAGTTAACGTCGTTCAACCGATTGGGGATTGCCGTGGCTGCGGAATATTATGCGGCGCTGCGCAGGGCTTCGTGCTGGAGGGTGAGAGCGTACTCCTCCGTGGCTTGTTGCAGCAGATTGTCTTCGGAGGAGATGACCGTGTGCAGAAAATTCTGAAGCAATTGGAGGCGCTTCTGCACGGCATCGAACTGTGACCGTTCGTTTACCGTTTTCATATGAGGTAGGACGCTGGTAACGTCACGAAGGTTCTGCCTTTGCCCCGCGTTCCGTGGACAAATGCAACGAAAGTTGCAGAATCCGGGCGTTTGGACTGTGCGGCTCCGGCGAACCAAGCAGCTTTTGGGGAATTGGCCTGCACAGGCGGGTGGACCTTCCACGTCGCCCGGCTGCCCGCGAGATTCGTCCGGTTTGTCACCGAACGAGGAAGCCGCTTAAATGAGCTATGGACATCGACAAGGTCAATTATCGCTGGCTTGAGGACGACGGCGCCGCTCCGGGAGCGCCGGGTCTGGAGCCCCGCTGGACGTCCAGCAAAAAGGATGCCGTTTCCACCGCCTACTCCGCTGCGAGCAAGGTCTGGTTCACGCTTTCGCATGGAACGCTGAATGAGATCTACTACCCGACCATTGACCGTCCGCAGACCCGCGACATGGAATTGCTGTTCTCCGACGGCGAAAGTTTTGTTCACGAGGAAAAGCGCGATTTCGAATACGACTTCCACTACATCGACGAGGATGCGCTGGCGGTACGGGTGGTGGCAAACGATCTCAACGGGCGATACACGGTTACCAAGGAATTCATCTCGGACCCGCACCATCCGGTGGTGCTGATGAATGTAAAGATCGCCGGGGAAGAAGCGATTCTGTCACGGCTGAAGTGTTATGCCCTGCTGGCCCCGCACCTGAACGGCGGAGGCGCGGGCAACTCGGCGCGCTCAGTGGATGTGGCTGGACGGCGTGCGTTGCTGGCGTGGAAGGACGACCTGGCGCTGGCGTTCGGCGTCGATTGCGGCTTTTCGAGTACGTCCTGCGGATTTGTGGGGATCAGCGATGGCTACCAGGATCTCTCCCGCCACCTGACGATGCGCTGGAAGTACGGCTCCGCGCTTGGAGGCAATCTTGCGGTCATGGGGGAGATTGACGTGGCGCAGTGCCGCGAGTTCACGATCGCGATTGCGCTGGGCGAGGGCAGCCATGCAGCGCTTTCGGGACTGATGCAGACCCTTTCTACACCTTACGATTTGCACCGGAAGCGCTTTCTGGAACAGTGGCAACGGGCGCGGAGCCCGGAGCGGTTGGCGGCCGTCGCGGCCGACGGGGGCCGGCTGGCACGGGTTTCGCACAACATCATTCTGGCGCATGAGGACAAGACGTACTCGGGAGCGTTTATCGCGTCGGCGTCGATTCCTTGGGGGAATGCGAAGTCGGATGACGACCTGGGCGGTTACCACCTGGTCTGGACGCGCGACATGGTGCAGTCGGCCACGGCGCTGCTGGCCTGTGGCCGCACGGACACGGCCCGGCGCGCGCTTGTGTACCTGGCCTGCACGCAGCACCCGGACGGAGGCTTTGCGCAAAACTTCTGGATCGACGGCACACCGTACTGGTCCGGGATCCAGCTGGATGAGGTGGCGTTTCCGATCATCCTGGCCTGGCGTTTGTGGAAGCTGGACGGTCTGGGCCAGTTCGACATCAACGCCTTTGTCTCGCGTGCGGCGGGATTCCTGGTGCGCTATGCGCCGGTGACGCAGCAGGAACGCTGGGAGGAGAATGCAGGCTACTCGCCTTCGACGCTGGCGGCGGTCATTTCGGCGCTGCTGTGTGCGGGCGAGATTGTGCGGCACTTCGGCTCCGCCGAGCTCGGCACCTATCTCGAGGATTACGCCGACTGGATCGAGGCACACCTGGACGAGTGGACGGCCACCCGAAGCGGCGTGCTGGACCCCGAGGTGCCGCACCACTACATGCGCATCTGTCCGCCAGCGGAGGGTGAACCGTTTCACAACCCGGAGATCCCGCCGGGGCAGATCAATATCGCCAACCGGGCACCGGGCGAGCAGTTCTCTTTCGAGGCGCGGGAGGTCATCGACGGCGGGTTTCTGGAGCTTGTTCGCTACGGCATCCGCCGGCCGGACGATCCGCTGATTGTCGATTCACTGAAGGTGGTGGACAAGGTGCTGAAGATCAACACGCCGTACGGTCCGTGCTGGCGGCGCTACAACCATGACGGCTACGGGCAGCAGAAGGATGGCGGCCCGTTCATTCACTTTGGCCAGGGGCGGGCCTGGCCGATCCTGCTGGGCGAACGCGCGCACTATGAGTTGGCGGCTGGCGGCGATGTGAACTCCCTGCTGAAGGCATATGAGAACTTTGCGTCGATCGGCGGGATGCTGCCGGAACAGGTGTGGGACTACGACGACATGCCGGAGGAGGGCATGTACTGCGGCCGGTCGGCGGGTTCGGCGCAACCGCTGGTGTGGGCGCATGCGGAGTACCTGAAGCTGCTGCGTTCGATTGCCGACGGGCAGGTATTTGACCGCATCTCCGTTGTGGCGGAACGGTACGGCGTACCGGTGGACCAGCGCAACTTCCAAAGCCGTATTGAGATCTTTCGCGTGAACCGGCCCATTTCCGCCATGGTGCAGGGCGGTACCCTGCGCGTGACGGACCCCAGTCGCTTCCAGGTGGTGTGGACGGTGGATGACTGGGCGACGAAAAACCGGACAGAGTCGCAGCAGGTGGGTTCGCCCGGTTCCTATGCGGACCTTTGCCCCGGCCCGGAGGTCACCGGCAGCCTGCGCTTCACGATGCATTGGCCGGCCGAGAATCGCTGGCTGGGCCATGACTACGAGGTAGCCCTTGAGGCCCCACCGGAGCGGACCCCCTCTGCTGTGCGGCCACTGTCTGTGCAGCCATCGTCTGTGCGGCCATCGTCCCAGGACTAGAGGAGGACGCATGGGCGAAAACTTGCGGGAAAGCACGCTGGGGGTGAACGGATGGGAGTTCGAGGCGCTGGCCGCGGGTCCCGCCACCGGGGAGCTCGTGCTGCTGTTGCACGGGTTTCCGCAGTTCGCGGACAGCTGGGCTGCGGTGGCGTCTGTCCTCGGCCGTGCGGGTTACCATGCCGTGGCGGTCAGTCAGCGAGGCTACTCGGCGGGTGCACGGCCGGAGAAGGTGGCGGACTATGATCTTGGGCACCTGACTGCCGATGTTCTGGGCTTCGCGGACGCGCTGGGCACCCGGTCGTTTCACCTGGTCGGCCATGACTGGGGCGCGGTGCTGGCGTGGATGGTTGCGGGGAGGTGGCCGGAGCGGGTGCGCTCGCTGACCGCGCTGGCGGTGCCGCACCCGGACGCCTTCTTTGAGGCCGTGCGGTCCGATCCCGGCCAGATGTGGAAGTCCAAGTACATTGTCTTCTTCAAAGCCCCGGGGCATGTGGCGGAAACGCTGTTCCTGGCAGGCGGGGCGAAGCTGCTGCGCCGGGCGTACCAGGGGATCGTGCCGGCGGCGCAGGTGGAGGCCAATGTGCGGCGGCTGCGTGAGCCGGGAGCGCTGACCGCGGCCTTGAACTGGTACCGCGCACTGAGCCTGAGGCCGCCCCCAACCGGCCGCATCCGGGTACCGACCCTGTATGTGTGGGGCGATCAAGACATCGCGCTGGGAGAGACCGCGGCTTTGGCGACGGCGCACCATGTGGAAGCGCCGTATACGTTTGAGCGCGTCGCCGGGGGGTCGCACTGGCTGATTGAAGAGGAAGCCGAGCGCGTGGAGCGGCTGATTCTGGAGCACCTTCGCGTCAATGCAGGTTAGCCAATGCCGAATGGGTGCATGCTCGCGTCATCCGCCCTGTTCCGCCACAGCTCTGTCATCTCGACCGGAGGCGCAGCCGAAGTGGAGAGACCCCTGGATTTTCGTCCGCTGAGCCAGAACATCTTGGAGCCACAAACGAATACAGGGGTCTCTCCGCTGCGCAGACGTAAACGTCTGCTTCGGTCGAGATGACACATCCTCGATCTGGGCCGTTCTCCTGAAGGGTTTGGTAGGGCCGAAACAGCGAAGAGACCGGGTCAGATCAGGCGGCCGAGGGCGTGCGCGGGTTACGCACCAGCAGAACGACCAAAACCACAAGACCGAACACGGTGATCATGCCGGCGATGCCCAGCACGCGCATGACCGACACTGAGTAGCGGCCCACGGTTGGGTTGTAGCTGCAGCAGTACAGGATCAACAGATCGACCGGGTTGCTGATGCGGTGTGCGGAGGCGCCGAGCAGCGCCAGGCGCAGATCGCGCGGTTCATACACGACGCCGGAGAGGTACTTCGACAATTTGCCGTCGGGGGTGGCGAACATGATGACGCTGGAGTGGGCGTACTGGTTCAGCTTGCCGTCAGGGCCGGGGACGAGGACGTAGTGGAAGCCGGTGGCGCCGGCGACGGCATCGATAGCGGGCTGCGGGGCGGTGAAGAAGTGGATGTTCGCGGCGGCGGTAGGCGCGATGCCGGATTCGCGGAGGAAGTCAGCCTTGGCGAGTGCGGCGTCGTGCGGCGTGTCGTGCGGGTCGATGCTGAAGACAAGGACGTTGTAGTCCTTGCCGGCGGTGAGTGTGGTGTCATGGAGGCCGCTGCCGAGGCCGTGCAGCACCTGCGGGCAGAGCATGCCGCAGTGGAAGTACACGAGTGCCAGCGCTGAGGGTCTGGCATTGAGAAAGCTGCTCAAGGGAGCGGTGCGGCCGGTGTCGTCGGTGTAGCTGGCGGCGAGCGGCAATGGCTGGCCGAGGCGCTGCTCCACGCCGGCGTGGGCGAGATAGGCAGGCAACTGCTGCGCGGCCGCGCCCACGGGCTTGTCGGCGGAGTAGCCCTGCGCGGCGAGCGGGCACGGTGCCGCGGCCAGTGCTGTGGCCAGTGCTGTGCCCAGTGCGGCGGTAAGCACCGGGAGGGGCAGACCCAGGGCAGATCGGCGAAGACGAAGCGGCATGGGGGCCTCCCGGAAGCACGTCGCCACACCCGAGCCGGGCGATCGACGTCCCTTATGCTACGCGGTCCCGCGAGGGACCGTGTAAGGGGTGTCGGTAGGTTTTCTGGCGCGAACGCAGCAAAATGAGGCTGCCGCAGGATGCCGATTGCGAGGGAGGTGCGTCCTTCCTTTATCTGCCGGTCTTCTGGCTAAATAAGGTCAAAGCTTTTGGAGGTTGTTCATGCAAGATGTCAATGGACGTTCGAGGGTGCGTGATCTTGCGCTCGTTATCGTGGCCCTGGGCATTGGCTGGTGGGCCCACACCCCGTCGCGAGCGGTGCACGCGGCGGAGTATAACGACGTTCCGTTCTTTCAGTTCAGCACGGTGGCCGGCGAGGGTACGCTGACGCTGTACAGTCCGAACGACCGCAGTCTTTACGTCTACAGTGGCGTGCTTACCGGCGACAGCAATAAAAACTGCACCTACGCGATCAAGCTGGGCCGCGCCGGTGCTCCGCTGGAGCGATCCAACTGCCAGATCGGGTCACTCCTGCCGCCTCGCTAGGGACTGGCATCGCGCGGACATAGAATGAGGTCGTGGCGAACCAGGAAGAAGTGAGGCTGTCCCCCGAACAGATCCAGTCGATTGCGCATGCCGTGGCCGAACCGCGGCGCTTCGCCATCCTGCGGCAAATCGCCTCTGCGGAGGTGACGCCCTGCAGCGCTTTGACGGCCCATGGGAGCATCAGCGCCGCAACCGTTTCGCACCATTTGAAGGAGCTGCAGGAGGCGGGGTTGGTGGGGGCCAAACGAGCGGGCAGGGTCATGCACCTGACGCTGCACCGCGAGGTCTGGCAAGCCTATCTGCGGGAGCTGTCGTCTTTCTGAAGACCCGTTTAAAACATTTCGCAACCGAGACGTGAGCCGATCGTCTATTCGATACCGGTCGAATGGTTCGACAGGTATCGAAGCGAGGTGGTGAAGATGGGAAGGCTGACGGGTAAGGTGGCGGTGGTAACGGGTGCGTCGAAGGGTATTGGCGCGGGGATTGCCAAGGCGCTGGGGCGTGAGGGGGCGAGCGTGGTGGTGAATTATGCCTCGGACAAGGCCGGTGCGGAGCGCGTGGTGAGCACCATCACCGAAGCGGGCGGCAAGGCCGTAGCCGTGGGCGGCAGCGTGGCGAAGGCGGCCGACATTGAGACTCTTTTTGCCGAGACGCAGAAGCAGTTCGGCAAGGTGGATATTCTGGTGAACAATGCCGGGGTGTATGGCTCAACGCCGCTGGAGGGTTTAAACGAGGAGGAGATCGCGCGGCAGTTCGGCGTGAATGTTACCGGAACGCTGCTGGCGTCCAAGGCGGCGCTGCCGCTGTTTCCGGTTGAAGGCGGTTCGATCATCAATATCGGGTCGATCGCGAGTGAAACGGCGACTCCGGGCATGGCCGTTTACAACGGCACCAAGGGGGCGGTGGACTCGATTACCCGCACCTTGGCCATTGAGCTCGGTCCCAGAAAGATTCGCGTGAACGCGGTGAACCCGGGGCCGACGATTACCGAGGGCTCCGCCGACTTCGCCCCCATGTTCGCCACGATGGTGCAGCGGACGCCGCTGGGCCGCATCGGCCAGCCGGAAGATACCGCCGACGTGGTGGCGTTTCTGGCCTCCGACGATTCCCGCTGGATTACGGGATCGCTGCTCCAGGTCGCCGGCGGCATGCGGTAAGCCTCTGGCCAGAGAACGGCAGACAAAGACGGCACTAAATGTGCCGTCTTTGTCTTGTATTCTAGGGGTGTGCTCCGGCGTGCGGATTTGCAGAGATTGGCGGAGGTGAGGCTGCGCGAGGCCGAAGCGCTATTTGCGGCGAATCTGTACGACGGTTCGTTTTACCTGTGCGGCTACGTCGTTGAGCTTGCCTTAAAGGCGTGTATCTGCAAATCACTTGCTCTCCCCGAGTACCCTGACGGAGAGGCGGGCGTCCGCCAGATCAAGACCCATGACTTCTGGGTACTGGCTTTGTTTGCAGGACTTCGGTCCCTCATAGAAGAGAAGCGGTCTGCATCACCTGATTTCGCGGGAAACTGGAGCATTGTGACTGGGTGGCAACTCGACGACCGTTACGCAATTCGTAAATCGCGGCAGAACGCCCAGGCCATGCTTGAGGCGCTCCGCTCAAATCCGGAAGGGGTGCTGCCATGGCTCTCACAACGGTGGTAACCGATCGATTCTTCGAGCGCCTTCTGCCGGTTCTGCGCGAACTGGATGAGGATGCGCAGTCCGGTCCTCTCACCTTGGCTCTGCTGGTTCCCTTTGAAGACGGCGGTTTCCGGTCGCTGGTTCTGTCTTCACCCAAGCTTGACGGGATGGGATTGGGGCAGGCTACCTCGCTTGTTCTCGAAAGACTCCGAAAGGGCCTTGGGCCAGACTGGTTGAAGATCAATTCCGTGAGTATTCAGCAGGGGGACAGTATCGCGGTGGACGCTCTGCGGAAGTTTTTCGACATTCCTCAACTGGGCACGGTGTACCGGGCTATCGGAAGTCCTTTGGTTGGGTTGGATGATCCCATTTTGTTCTTGTCCAGGAAGTTAGCGAAAGCGGCTTGAGCCTGCTCGGCTTATCGCGTGAAAGGTTTTTATGATCTCCGTTTCCAGTGTCACGATGCGCTACGGCGCGAAGCTGCTGTTTGAGGACGTCTCCGTTACGTTTACGGATGGGCGCCGCTATGGGTTGACCGGGCCGAACGGCGCCGGCAAGTCCACGTTTATGAAGGTGCTCACCGGCGAGTTGGACGCGCAGAAGGGCACGGTGGTGCGGCCGCGCAAGTTCGGCGTGCTGAAGCAGGACCAGTATGAGTTTGACGCCTACCGTGTGATCGATACGGTGATTATGGGCAACAAGCCGTTGTGGGCCGCGCTGGAAGAGCGTGAGGTGATCTACAACAAGGCCGAGATGACCGATGAGGACGGCTCGCGGCTGGGTGAGCTGGAAGGCGTCGTCGGCGATGAGGACGGCTATGAGGCCGAGGCCAACGCCGCCGTGCTGCTGCAGGGCCTGGACATCCCGGATGAGGTGCACGAGCGCAAAATGAGCGAGCTGCAGGGCGGCCAAAAGGTTCGCGTGCTGCTGGCGCAGGCGCTGTTCGGCAATCCCGAGGCGCTGTTTCTGGACGAGCCCACGAACTACCTGGATCTCGAATCGATTCACTGGCTCGAGGATTTTCTGCTGCGCTACAACGGCACCGTGATCACCATCTCGCACGACCGGCATTTTCTCAACAACATCTGCACCAACATCGCCGATATTGATTACGAGACGATCATCACCTACAACGGCGGCTATGACGACATGGTGCTGCAGAAGACCAGCATCCGCACGCGCATCGAGAGCCAGAACGAGCAGCGCGAGAAAAAGATCGCGCAGCTGAATGACTTTATTGCGCGCTTTTCGGCCGGTACGCGGTCCTCGCAGGTGAACTCGCGCAAGAAGGAAGTGGAGCGGTTGGCAACGAGCGAACTGGCGCGGTCCAACATCGCGCGTCCGTTTATTGCCTTCAAGATGGATCGGCCCTCCGGCAAGAATGTGCTCGAGTTCGAGCAGGTGAACAAGAGCTACCCGCAGCCGAACGGGAAAACCGAGCACGTGATCCGGAACTTCTCCGCAGCGGTCACGCGGGGGGACAAGGTGATCCTGATTGGGCGCAACGGTCAGGGCAAGACCACGCTGCTGAAGGCTCTCTTGGCCAATGGTCCGGGGATTGAAGAGAAGGATGTGTCGATCGACGCCGGCACGGTGAAGTGGGGCCATGAGGTGCAGATCGGCTACTTCGCGCAGGACCACAAGGGGTCGATCCAGCTGGGGATGACGGCAGCGGACTGGCTGCACCAGTACGATCCCAAGGCCAGCAAGGAAGACATCCGCGGCATTCTCGGGCAGATGCTGTTTCGCGGCGAAGAGGGCATGAAGAAGACGGACGCGCTTTCAGGCGGCGAGGCCGCACGGCTGCTGTTCTGCAAGATCATGCTGCAGAAGCCCAATGTGTTAGTGATGGACGAGCCGACGAATCACCTGGATCTCGAAAGCATCAACGCGCTGAACCAGGCGATTCAGAAGTACGAGGGAACAGTCTTCCTCGTTACGCACGATCAGGATTTGATCGAAGAGGCCGGCACCCGGATCTGGCACTTTGAAGGTGGACCGAGCGACTTCCACATCACCGACCACAAGGGACCGTATGAAGAGTATCAACAGCAGCTGGCGCTGACGGCAAAGTAGATCCTGTTCACAGCGCTTGAGGGAAGGGGTGCGCCGATCGCGGTAGTACCCCTTTTCAGTTCCCCGCTGCCACCTCCGTTGCAGGCATCCATTCCCTCCGCCTTCTGTCTGCTACCGTGTTCAGTGATGAGGCAGAATGGCCGCTGCCGCATGGGGGCGCCTGAGGAAAGCACACGATGAGTCGCACGCGCCGTTTCCGCCTGCTGTTGCTGGGCGCCATCTGCATCGTGATCCTGAACACCTGGGTTGCCGTGCGCGCGCTGAGCACGATGTTTGTCGCCGAGGGCTGGCTGAATCACACCATGCAGGTTTTGACGGCGGTGGAAAGTGCCAACGAGCAGGTAGCGATCACCAATAGTGCCTTGCGCGGGTACCTACTGGTCGACAATAGGACCTCAGAGCAGCGGTTTGAAGCCGCTAAACAAAGGTTCGCCGCGCAGCTGGAAATGATGGCGAACCTCACCGTTGATAATGCGTCCCAGCGGTATCGGATCCAGCTGCTACGCCGCGCGGTGGCGGACAAATTTGCGGCGCTGGATGGTGTGCACAGGCTGCGCGAAACGCATTCGCTTTCGGCGATGCCGGCCTCCGCGCTGGCGCTGGCCTTGGCCGACAGCCCCAATAACAACGTCAGTGTGCGTTACCTGTTGCTGCAGTTTGAGAACGAGGAGCGGCGTCTGCTGGGTGACCGCGAGCTGGCCTCGCAGTCTGCGCGCCGTAGCGCCGTGATCAGCATCAGCATGGCCTTTCTGCTGGACATTGTGCTGCTGATCATCGCCTTCGAGCAGATGCGGCGTTCCGGGGAAGACCGGGAAAAGCTCGCCGAACGCGCGGTTCTTATCAGCAATCTGAATGGAGAGCTGCAGGGCCTGAATGCCGAACTGGAAGAGAGGGTGGCGCAACGTACGCGGGAGTTGGAGGTTTCCAACCAGGAGCTGCAGGCGTTTTCTTACTCTGTGTCACACGATCTCCGGGCGCCCCTGCGCACCATAGATGGCTTTTCGCTGGCGCTGGAGGAGGATTTTGCCGAGGCTCTGAACGATGAAGGCCGCGACTACATTCGGCGGGTGCGCAGCGGCGTGCAGCGGATGGGCATGCTGATCGACGCTTTGCTGCAGCTTTCGCGGGTGACGCGCTCCGAGGTGCAGCGCGAGACGGTGAACCTGTCGCAGCTGGCCACCCTGATCTTTGAGGAACTGCGGGCCAACGATCCCGAACGTGCCGTGAGCTTTCTGACCGAAGAAAACGTGATCGCCGAGGCTGATCCGCGGCTGATGCGTGTGGCCTTTGAAAATCTGCTAGGCAACGCCCTGAAGTTTACGTCCAAGACCCCCGAGGCGCAGGTTACTTTTGGTGAAACTTCGCGGGAGGGGCAGACCGTATACTTTATCCGGGACAACGGTGCCGGCTTTGATATGCAATACGTCGACCGGCTGTTTACGGCGTTTCAGCGGCTGCATGGAGATCGCGACTTCAAAGGCTCAGGCATCGGGCTAGCGACGGTTTCGCGCATTGTGCGCCGGCACAGCGGCGAGATCTGGGCGGAGGGCGAGACCGGCAAGGGCGCAACGTTTTACTTCACCCTGACCGCGCAGGGATAGATGGCGGGTTCGAAATGTTGAAGGAAGTGGTCACGAGAGAATGATCGCGAGACAGAGATGAGTGATGGCATGATCCTTTTGGTAGAAGACGATCCCGATCACGAAGCATTGGCCATTCGCGCGCTGAACAAGGCCAAGGTCGCCAATGAGATCCGGGTGTGCCGCGACGGCGAAGAGGCCGTGGAGTACATGAAAGGCGTGGCTGCCGGAACCCAGCGCACGCCGCAACTGGTGTTGCTGGACCTGAAGCTGCCCAAGGTGGAGGGTCTGGATGTGCTGCGGGCCATTCGGGCGGCGGATAAGACGGCGATGCTGCCCGTGGTGGTGCTGACCTCGTCTGACGAGGAGCGGGACATCGTTGCCAGCTACCGCCTGGGTGTGAACAGCTATATCCGCAAGCCTGTCAATTTCGCAGATTTTGCCGAAGCAACCAAGCAACTGGGCCTGTATTGGCTTCTTTTAAATCAATGTCCACCAACGCCATAACGATTCCCGCGGCAGCCGGGCGCAGGCCCATGCGAGTCCTCATCATTGAGGACTACGAGGAGGACGCTGCGTTGTTGCGGCGCCATCTGAGCCGCGCCGGCTACCTCGTGGATGCGTGCCGCGTGGAGACCGCCGAGGAACTGACGAGAGCTTTGGCCGATCCCCGTCCCTGGGACCTGGTGATCGCCGACTATACGCTGCCCAGCTTCGGCGCGCGGGATGCGCTGGCGCTGATTCAGAGCAGCGGCTCGGATCTGCCGTTCATCATTGTTTCGGGCACCATCGACGAGGTTTCGGCAGTGGAGGCCATGCGCGCCGGGGCACACGACTATGTGCTGAAGGGTAATCTGGAGCGCCTGCTACCGGCCATCGAGCGCGAGCTGAACGAGGCGGAACGGCGCCGCGAACGGCTCCGCACCGAGGCCGAGTTGCGACTGGCGCAGCAGCGCTTTTCGGCCACCTTCAATCAGGCCGCTGTGGGCATGGCGCATACGTCCGTGCAGGGCCGTTTTCTGCTGGTCAATCAGCGCCTGGGCGAGATGCTGGCCGTCACGGAAAAGCAGCTGCACGCCCTGCGCCTGGAGGATTTTCTGTTGCCCTCCGAGCAGGGTCTGGATGCCGCGCTGCAGGGGGAGCTGCTGGCCGGCAAGCGCACCGGCTTCCGGGTGGAACGAACCCTGCTGCGCTCCGATGGAGCGACCTTTCCGGCACAGCTGACGGTGTCGCTACTGCGCCATGACGGCGAAGCAGGGGTGCCGGCCACCACGATGTTGTGGGTGGTAGAGGACATCTCCGCAAGGAAGGAGGCCGAACGCGAGACGGCCGACCTGATGACGCGGCTGATCAACTCCGAACGGCTGGCCGCTGCCGGGCGCATGGCCAACACGCTGGCCCACGAGATCAACAATCCGCTTGAAGCGCTCACCAATATCTTCTACCTGCTGCAAACGCAGGAGCTTTCTCCGCAATCCCAGGAGCTGATCGGCGTAGCTTCGCGGGAGCTGGACCGGGTGGGACACATTACGCGCTCGACCCTGAGCTTTTACCGCAAGATACCCGGTCGCACCCTGGATCTCCGCAGCCTTCTGGAGGAGGTAGTGCAGCTGTTTCACTCCCGCGCTGACCAGCACCACATTTCCATTGAGCCGCGCTACGGCCAGGACCTGGGTGAGGCGCACTTCGATCCGTCGCTGCGCCAGGTATTTGCTAACTTGGTCGGCAATGCGCTGGAAGCAATGGAGACCAGCGGCGGACGCATCCTGGTGCGAGCGCGGCTGGGTCAACCACCGGGTCAGCAAAGGGGAATGCAGTTAGGAAAGAAGGGGCGGGTGGCCACGGTGACCGTGGCCGACTCCGGCCAGGGCATTGCGCGTGAGAACCTGCGCTCCATCTTCGAACCTTTTTTCACGACCAAGGGGGAGCGCGGTACCGGTTTGGGGCTTTGGGTGACGCGCGGCATCGTGGAAGAGCAGGGCGGGAGCCTGCGGCTGCGTACCGCCACGGCAGGGCTGCACCGCGGCACTACGATTCGCATCACCCTGCCGGTTCCGCAGGGATTGCCGGTAGAGACCCCAGCGAACGGGGCCTGAACGGGCGATTGCCCGGAGAGGCACCGGTCCTCGCTTCCCAGGCACTCCCGCGACACACTACAATCGCAGCCATGTCCGCTGAGAGCCTTTCCAAGCAAAAGAATGTTCTGGGCCAGTCGCTGGAGGCCTGCGGCACGGAGCCGATGACCGGTTTCTACCGCGACGGCTGCTGCAATACAGGCCCTGATGACCGTGGCGTTCACACCGTCTGTTGCATCGTCAATGAGGCCTTTTTGCAGGCGTCGGCACAGTTCGGCAATGACCTGATTACCCCCATGCCGCAGTACGGTTTTCCCGGCCTGAAGCCGGGGGACCGCTGGTGTGTGTGCGCGGCCCGCTGGCTGCAGGCGCAACGCGCGGGGGCGCCCTGCCCGGTGGTGATGGAAGCCACGCATGAAGCCACACTGAACGTGGTCCCTTTTGAAATTCTGTTGCAGTATGCGGTGATTCCAGAGACGTTGCACTAAAGCAAACCGAGCGCACGGGTTTTTTGCAGCTGACGCTTCGGCCGGTCCAGCCGCATCCCATGGTGGTGCGGAGACTCGGGAATGCGCAGTATCGTGCCGCTTTGGCCATCGTGCAAAGGCTGCACGATAACGACCACGAAGCCTATTTTGCCGGGGGTTGTGTACGCGACCTGCTGCTGGGCATCACGCCAAAAGACTTTGATGTGACGACCGCCGCGACCCCGGATCAGGTGATGCGGCTGTTTCCGCAAACGGAGGCGGTGGGCGCGCACTTCGGCGTGGTGCTCGTTATCGACGGCATTGAAGGCGAGCGCGTTGCCACGGAGGTAGCCACTTTTCGCTCGGATGGGGCCTACAGCGATGGGCGGCGGCCCGATGCCGTGACGTTTTCGAGTGATCCCAGTGAGGATGTGCTGCGGCGCGACTTTACGATCAACGGCTTGCTGCTGGACGCGCTGCGTTACGAGGCCGGAGACGCTCTCGAAGCCTGTGTTCTGGACTTCGTCCATGGCCGCGCCGACCTCCAGGCGAAGATTCTGCGGGCCATCGGTAATCCCGTGCGCCGGTTTACGGAGGACAAGCTCCGTATGCTCCGTGGGGTGCGTTTTGCCGCACGGCTGGGCTTCGCGGTGGAAGCGGCGACCATGGAGGCGATGCGGGCGCTGGCGTCGGAAATTGTGCAGGTCTCGCCCGAGCGCATCCGCGAGGAATTGACGAAGATTCTGACCGAAGGCGCGGCGCATCGCGGCTTTGAACTGCTGAATGAGGGTGGTCTGTTGCCCGCTTTGCTGCCCGAGGTAGAGCGCATGAAAGGTTGCGAGCAGCCGCCGGCCTACCACCCTGAGGGCGACGTCTGGGTGCACACGCTGATGCTGCTCGATCATCTGCCGGCGGCGGCAAGCGCGACCCTGGCGTGGGGCATGCTGCTGCACGACGTCGGCAAGCCCCCCACGTTCACGCCGCCGGACCCGGAGAAGCCGGGCGATCGCATCCGCTTCAATGGGCATGCGGAGATCGGCGTGGCGGTGGCGCGCGCCATCCTAAACCGGCTGCGCTTTTCCAACGATGACTGCGCGCAGATCCTGGAATTGGTAAAGCACCACATGCAGTTCGGCGACGTGCCGAAGATGAAGCAATCCACGCTGAAGCGATTTCTGCGCATGCCCCGCTTTGAGGAACACATGGCCCTGCACTTTGCGGATGTGATGAGTTCGCACGGCATGCTGGGGCCCTACGAAACGGCAGGGCGGGCGCTGGCGGAGATGGGCCAGGAGCAGATTCGGCCGGCGCTGCTGTTGACGGGCGCCGATCTGATTGCCGCCGGTTACCGACCCGGACCGCGGTTTAGGGAGATGTTGACGACGGCCGAGGATGCGCAGCTTGAAGGCTCTGTGGGCAGTCCCGAAGCCGCGTTGGCGTTGATCCGATCGCAGTTCGGCGCACCGGAGGCACGATGAGCGAGACCCCGGGTTTGCGGCCGCGAGGGAGGGAGCGGAAGGATGCGGATGTGCTGGTGGTCGGCGCCGGTGTGGCCGGTCTGGTGGCGGCGGGCGCGCTTGCCCAGCAGGGGCTGAGGGTCATCGTGGTGGAGGCGCGCGACCGCGTCGGGGGCCGCGTCTACACCGAACGCGGTGCCGGCGGTGTGCTGGTGGAGCATGGCGCGGAGTTCATCCATGGCCGCCGGCCTGAGCTCTGGTCGCTGTTGGAGGAATCCGGCCTCGAAACAGTTGAACGGCGCGGCGCCATGCTGCACGAAGCAGCGCGCGGTGAAGGACTGACCGAGGAGGACGATCGCGGAGAGGAGTTCTTTGACGCACTGGACGGACTCGCTGACTTGCAGGGTGAGGACATCAGCTTTGCTGAATGGCTGCAGGGAAGCGATCTCCCGGGCTGGCAAGGCGTTGCACTGACAGGGTATGTCGAAGGTTTCAATGCAGCGGACGCAAAGCGAATCAGCGCGCGTTCGCTGGGGATTCAACAGGCAGCCGAAAACGCGGCCGAGGGCGACCGCAGCTGGCACATTCCTGCAGGCTATGCGCGGCTGCCGGAGTTTTTGGCGGAAAAGGTGAGGGCGGCCGGGGGAGAGATCCTGCTGAGCCGTCCCGTGTATGCGATTCGTTGGCGTCCGGGTGAGGTGGTCGTCAGCGGCAAAGGGGGCGATCTGCGCGCGCCCCGGTGCGTGATCACGCTGCCGCTGGGCGTGCTGCAGGCGGCAAACTCCAGCGAGCCGTTCAGTGTACGCATTGAGCCGGAGCCGAGGCCGCTCTTTGAAGCGCGTCGCCTGGCGATGGGCCATGTAGTGCGTTTCACCATGGTTTTTCGCGAGCCCTGGTGGACGCAGGCTCCCGCCGGTCCCGGGCGAAGCCGCCAATCGCTGCAGACAGCGCAATTTCTTTTTACGCCGGAGCGCGTGCCCCCGGTCTGGTGGACCCGCCATCCGGAGCCTGAACCGCACCCGACCCTGGTCGGATGGGCCGGTGGCCCGCGTTGCGCCTCGCTGCGGGGACGATCCGCGGCCGAGTTGGGAGAGATGGCCTGCCGCGATCTGGCCGAGGCCTTCGGGATTGCCGAGGAGATGATTCGCGCATCCCTCATCAGCACCGAGACCTACGACTGGAGCGCAGACCCGTATGCGTTGGGATCCTACAGCTACGTTCCGGCGTCGGGGCTGGAGGCCAGTGCTGCCATGAGCGAGCCGGCCGCGGACACGCTGTACTTTGCAGGGGAGCACACGGACACCACGGGCAACTGGGGCACGGTGCACGCGGCGTTGGGCAGCGGGGTACGGGTCGCCGAGCAGATCCGGAGCAAGTTGATCTGAGACTGCTTGGTCGCTCTGCCCTTGTGAACTGCGACGAACCTTGCGTCGGTAACAAAATCCGTCTTCGTCATCCCTGCGCTATGCTGCGGGATGACAAAGAAGGGGTGAGTGGGTGGGAACAAAAGACTGTGACGGTTGACAACTGACGTGCGCGAGCGAGACTTAGGCCACCTTTAGCGGTGTGCCGAGACGGTCCTGCCAGGGGTCAATCACGATTTTCGTGACGGCGTCCTGCTTTTTGGCCCAGACGTTGTACATCTCCGGGGCCTCTTCGATGCCGATGCGGTGCGAGATCATGAAGCTGGGGTCGATCTCCTTGTTTTCGATCCGCTTCAGCAGGGGAGCAAGGTATTTGTGCATGTGGGTCTGGCCCATGGCCATCTTGATGCCCTTGCCGAAGGCCGCGCCAAAGTTGATTTTGTCGAGCACGCCGCCGTACACACCGGGGATGGAAAGCGTACCGCCTTTGCGAATGGCTTGGAAGGCCTGCCGCAGCACAAACGGCCGATCCGTTTCAAGCTTGAGCATCTGCTCGACTTTGTCGTACAGACCAACCGCGGTGTTGGAGTGCGCCTCCATGCCGACCGCGTCGATGCATACATCGGGTCCCATGCCGCCGGTAAAGTCGCGCAGGGCCTCCACGATGGTGATGTCCTTGTCTGTGTAGTCGATGGTAGTAGCGCCGCAGTATTCGCGGGCGAGACGCAGGCGTTCCGGGAAGCGGTCAATCGCGATTACACGCTCCGCGCCCAGCATGTAGGCCGAGGCAATCGCAAACAGACCCACGGGGCCACATCCCCAGACGGCGACCGTATCGCCGGGCTTGATGTTGCCATTCTCCGCGCCCATGTAACCGGTGGGGAAGATGTCGGAAAGGAACAGGACTTTCTCGTCGGGCAGGTCAGATTCGATCTTGATCGGACCGACATCGGCATGCGGCACGCGCACATACTGCGCCTGTCCGCCGGCGTAGCCGCCGTAGATGTGCGAGTAGCCGAAGAGGGCCGAACCGCTGTAGCCGTACATGGTTTCGGCAACCTGCGCATTCGGATTGGTGTTGTCGCAGAGACTCCAGAGATCGGTTTTGCAGAAGAAGCAGTTGCCGCAGGCGATGGTGAATGGCACCACCACGCGGTCGCCGCGCTTGAGGTTTTTGACCTCGGGACCGACCTCTTCGACGATGCCCATGAATTCATGGCCCAGGATGTCGCCGGACTCCATGGTCGGGATGTAGCCGTCGTAAAGGTGCAGATCGGACCCGCAGATGGCCGTGCGCGTCACGCGCAGGATGGCATCGTGGGGATTGACGATTTTGGGATCAGGAACGGTCAGGGTTTCAATCTTGCGCGTACCCATCCAGCAGACAGCCTTCATTGGTCTCTCCGAAATCTTTGGGAGTTTTGGGAATCAGTTAGGTGCCGTGATGCACGGCCGGGAGGAGAAAAGTCGTTCCAGACAGGGGCAGGATTGCTTAGGCGGGGTCGCTCGTTGAAGCGATCGCGTGGGGAAGATTGCTGGTGCCGGGCGGCGTGGGGTTGTTTTCGCCGTAGAGCCGCGCCTTGATCGAACCCGCAAATCCACGGGGGCCATGGGGGTTGGTGACCACCGTCGGGATCTCACCTGATTCGGCAAGTTCCTTGAAATGGCGGAGATCCTCGATGACGATCTGGCGGGGTGTGCGCTTGGTGAGGGCGGCGGCTGCCATGCTCAGGCGTCCACCGGGGACGAGTTGATTTTCCTGCAGAATGACCAAGGTGCCGCGACCTCCAGGAGCATCCTCAAACCTGACCTCGCCATGCTCTTCGAACTTGGTCTCCACGGAACGCCAGGCTATTTTTTCACCCGGGATATCCTCATAGACCTCGGTATCGAAGGAGAGGCGCGGCGCCTTTGGATCTTCCGGATTACCGAAGGTCCAGGTGCTGCGCGTCGCGGACTTCGGCTGGACGGAAACCACATACTCCTGAAACTTGGGCGCATTGCTGACATCGCGCCAGAGTTTATACAGGTGGTCGCGTGAGGCGTTGATCGTCTGCTGCGTGTGCGCGCGCACCACGCCGCCTTCCACATCCTGCGGCAGTGGCGTAAAGTGGCCGCCCTTGCCCGCGCCGGCGGGGAACACAGGCAAATGTGTTGTGTCTAAAACTTCTGGCATAACGGGGAGCCCTCCAACTGATACAAACATGGCGTCGCGTGAATGACGCGCTGCCATGTGCTTGGGATGGTGAGGGTGCCGGTCGCGATGCCTGACCCGCAGGGCCTAGAATTCGCCCGACCGCAAGCGGACGAACGCCGACCGTCCAGCCTACCTCTGTGAGGCCAGAGTTTTGGCTGCCGGCACGCTGGAAACTCGACCCCGGGCGGGGGCGACACCCTTTGGCGGTCCCAAGCACGGCCAGTAGGAGACCATTCCTCTGCGCCTTCCCCGGCCCCTTTGCCGACCTGGAAGTTGGAGCAGAGATGCCACGAAAGCCGTAGCTATCCTTCTTGTGAGGTGCTAAACATCACTACATAATCACAACCAGTGAATTGTGGAGGCAGCATGGGTGTGGCCTCAACCTTGTTCGTCAAGTCAAACGCAATGATCGCGGGGGTCCTTCCTCGCAGCGGGACCTCAAGGACTGATTCACCGTGCAGCAGAACGCGGCATGGGAGCGGTCGTTCTTCTTCTCTGCGCCATTCTCATTTTTTATACGGCTTGTCGCTGCTACTCACAAAGGCGCTGGCGGGTGTCGCTCCGCTGCGGTCGCTGGTTGGACTGGAGGCGGCAAAGATTCCCAGAAGTAGAAAATCCGTGCTAGTCGGCGAGCTCCGCAGGGAAACGCTACAGGGAGTGCCTGGCAATGCGTAATCCCAGCTCCCAAGGAAAGAGTCCAGAGAACGTCCTTTGACCCGCCCGGAATACACCGACTACCGGCGCGTTGACCTTGGCTATGCGTTGCTTTTGGCGAGCATGGCTTCGATCGCTGGGTTGACCTGATTCGCAGCAAATTCCGCGGCAACGCGAATGCCGTTCATGATGGCGAGGTCATTTGAGGAGCCGTGCCCCACGATGCAGACTCCACGCACCCCCAGCAGGGGCGCGCCACCGTACTCGCTATAGTCGAAGCGCTTCTTGAACAGGTCAAAAGCCTTGCGGCTCAGCAGCGCGCCCACCTGTGCGGTGACGGTGGACTTCAGGCTTTCCCGCAGGGTTGTGCTCACCAGCTTGACAAGACCTTCACTGGTCTTCAGCGCCACGTTTCCCACAAAGCCGTCGGTGACGATTACGTCGGCCCGGCCGTTGTACAGGTCGCGGCCTTCCACATTGCCGATGAAGTTCAGCCCCAGTGCCCGCAACCTGGGCAAGGTCTCATGGGTCAGCGCGTTGCCCTTGGAGTCTTCCTCGCCGATGGAGAGCAGACCGACACGGGGGTCCTTGATGCGCAGAACGCTTTGGGCATACATGTGGCCCATGACGGCAAATTGAACCAGATTGTCCGCATTGCAATCGACGTTGGCGCCCACGTCCAGAAACACGCAGGGAACGCCGCTGCTGGTGGGCAGAACGGTGGTCAGGGCAGGTCGGTCGACACCGGTGAGCGAGCCCAGCACCATTTTCGCGGTAGCCATCGCCGCGCCGGTGTTGCCGGCGGTCACAAAACCCGCGCCCCGGCCCTCGCGCACAGCTTTCAGGCCCACGCGCATCGAGGAATCGCGCTTGGAACGCACCGCCTGGGCGGCTTTGTCCTCCATACTGATCCACTCGGAGGCCTGCTGGATGAAGATGGGCGGCTTTGGGGCCTTGGGAGCCCGCGTGCCGGGCAAATGCAACGGCTCCTTGCCGCGCGCAGCCTTGAGGCACTCGCGCAAACGGGGACGAAGCAGATCCTCCGGGCCAACCAGGTGCACCCGCACATCCAGGGTCCGGCAGGCGAGGATGGCCCCCCGGATCTCCGGGTCGGGTGCCTTATCAGAGCCCATGGCATCGAGAAAGATATCGATCGGCATCAGGTGCGCGGGCGGGCTCGGGTGTGAAGACAGAGGTGCGGCAAGGAATGGGTGACGGTTGCTGACGTTTCACTGCGGCTTGGTAAAACCATGGTCACAATCATCCGCAAGAAATAGTGCATGACGGACAGCTGTGACCGGGGGCGAAGGCAGCCTGAAACCTAGGCTGCCTCTTTGACGGCGAGCACCGCGCGGCCCTTGTACTCGCCGCACTTCTTGCACGCGCGATGCGGCAGCTTGCGCTCACCGCAGTTTGGGCAGGCGGAGACGCCCATGGGCGTGAGGAAATCGTGGGAGCGGCGCTTGGCGGTGCGTTGCTTGCTGTGGCGCCGTTTTGGATTCGGCATGATGGACCTCTCAAGAAATTCAGATGTGCCGTCCAGTACGCAAAGGGCGTTTGTGACGGCGAACAAAATAGTGGCGCAGCTCAGGCCTTGGCTATGCTGAAAGCGGCCAGAGCTCCCCATCGGGGGTCTCCGGCTGGTTCTACACAGCTGCATTCTTCCGCATTGCGATCGGTGCCGCAGTGCGGGCAAAGGCCTTTGCACGCCTCCTGGCAGAGCACTCGTCCGGGCAGGGTAAGAAGCACCTGCTCACGCACGACATCCTCCAGCAGAAGGCCGCTTTTCTCATAGTACCCGATTTCTGTCTCGTCTTCCGAGATGGCGTGTTCCCCGGGCTCCGCATCGACGTCCGCCGGTCGAAAGATCAAATCGAAACGGGCTTGCAGCGGGGTCGGCACCGCCGTCAGGCAGCGCGCGCACAGGAGTTCAAAGTTCCCGGAAAGATGCGCACGGACGCGGATATCGTCCACTGTTTCCTTGTGGCCGCGATGCTCGACCAGGAGCTCCGCCTGGCCATCCACGGCCAGTGCCCCTAATTGGCGCACGTCCGGTGTGTAGGAAACGGCGTCCTCCGGGATCTCCAGATCAAGCGGAAGCGGTTGATCGACGAGCAGGGCCGGCTGAATGACCATAGCCCTATTTTCTCATGCCCGTGCCGGTGTTTTCGCCTGCGCGGCGCTGCCCAGCGACTCCGGGCATCCGGTTAGAGTCGTGGAGCAGAGGGAGGTCGGCAACTCCGGCGCGAACAGGCGAATGGCCGCAATCCCCGCCGCTCCGACCCGGAGACACGGGTCTACCCGGGCCGCAGTGACGCCGCCCAGCGCAAGCACGGGCGTCGGTCCCCCTGCGAGGCATGCCTCGCGCAGCAGATCGAGGCCTTTGCCTTCGGCGACTACCTCGCCGCGAATGTTTTTCTCGAAGATGGGACCGAAGAGGATGAGATCGGCGCCTCGCCCGCGCGCCAGCGATACCTCGGCCAGCGTATGGCAGCTGATGCTGACCAGAATGGCGGGCCTGCCTGCACCGGCAAAGATCTCTCTGGTCTGCGCGGGCGTCAGCGCGCCAGGCTCCGCGGACAGATGAACGCCATCTGTTCCGGCCGCAACGGCGATATCGGGACGGCCGTTCAGCAGCAGCCGCGGTTGTCGGGTGGCCGCGCTTTGCAGCGTGCCCTCGCGCAGAACCTCCATCGCCGTCCTTGCCAGCTCCAGCAACTCACCGGCAGCGAGCCCCTTCTCGCGCAGTTGCACAAAATCGACGCCATCAACAGCCCATCCCCGCAGCTGGTGTCCGAGCCGCAACCGCCGCTCGGCCGGGGACTCAGATAGAACGGAAGAAAGATCCGTGATGGCGCAACGGAGGGGTCGCTCGAAAGAGAACACCATGCTGTAAGCCTCCGTCCCTCACCGTAGCCTCTGCCGAAAACGCGATGAGGTCTATGATGATAGGCGGCGATACCGAAATTTCTTAGACCCACCCGCGCGGACCACAACGGTCTGTCTTCCAAAACCGAGGAGAATCAAAACCGAACCTCTATGGGAACTGTGTACGATCTGATCGTTATTGGATCCGGCCCCGCTGGGCAGCGTGCCGCAATCTATGGAGCCAAGCATGGCAAGCGCGTGGCCCTGGTCGAAATGCGGGAGGTGGTAGGCGGTGCCTGTATCAACACCGGGACCATCCCCTCCAAAACCATGCGCGAAGCCGTACTGCACCTTTCCGGCTTCAACTACAAGTCGATTTACGGCATGAACTACCGGGTGAAGGAACGCATCACCATGGCGGACCTTGCCTTTCGCGTGCAACATGTCATTAAAACGGAGATCGACGTCACCGACGCGCAGCTTTCCCGCAACAACGTGGAGATGCTGACCGGAACCGCCAGCTTCGAGGACGCCACGCACATCCGTGTCACCAATACCCGGGGTTCCACGGTGCACGAGGGCAAGAACATCGTCATCGGCACAGGCACCAAGCCGGCGACCTCACCCAAGGTACCCATCAACGGCACCACCATCATCAACTCCGACCTGGTCCTGAACCTCACCAACCTGCCGAAGACGATGATCATTGTCGGCGGCGGCGTGATCGGCGTGGAGTACTGCTGCATGTTCGCGGCGCTGGGGGTGCGGGTGACGCTGATTGAGCGGCGGCCGCGGCTGCTGGAGTTTGCCGACCAGGAGATTATCGAGGCGCTGAGCTACCATCTGCGCGACGCGCGTGTGACCATGCGCCTGAATGAAGAGGTGGAGTCCGTTGAATCGGCTCCGGACGGCCTGGTGGTCGCGCACCTTGAGTCAAAGAAAAGGGTGCAGGGCGATGCGCTACTCTACTCCGTCGGCCGGCAGGGCAACGTGGATGAGTTGAATCTGGGTGCGATCGGCGTTGAGGCGGACAGCCGCGGCCGTATCCCGGTCGATAAGGACTTCCGCACCAGGTGTCCGAGCGTCTTTGCGGTCGGCGATGTGATCGGGTTTCCCTCGCTTGCGTCGGTGTCGATGGAACAGGGCCGGATCGCGGCGGCGCGGTCGTTTGGCGACGAAAGCATCGTCTCCAACCCGAGCTTTTACCCCTACGGCATTTGGACCATTCCCGAGATCAGTTTCTTAGGTAAAACCGAGGAACAGCTGACGGAGGAAGACGTGCCGTATGAGGTGGGCGTGGCCTACTACCGCGAGATCGCCCGTGGGCAGATTCGCGGCGATACCACCGGCCGGTTGAAGCTGATCTTTCACCGCGAAACCCATGCCCTGCTGGGTGTGCACATCATTGGCGAGGGCGCCAGCGAACTGGTGCACATTGGGCAGGCCGTGATGGCGCTGGGTGGCAAGCTGGACTACTTCGTGGAGACCGTCTTCAACTATCCCACGTTGGCGGAGTGCTACAAGGTGGCTGCCTTCAACGGGCTGAACCGGCTGGCGAAATTCGACTGAACCTGAGCAGGCCCGGAATCGCCTGGAATCCCCGATCACACAAGCGGACGCTTTGGCGTCCGCTTCCTTTTGGTGGTTGACGAAGGCGCGCGGGGCGCGCTAGCTTCACTCCACGCTCCCTTGTGTGCGTACCTGCGTCGCTCGCCAAAATCCCGGGAGGCAAAGATGTTTGCCATGGATATACAGGAGCAAAAAGAACAACAGGCTAACGGTACATGCACGGTGGGCATCGTTGTCGCTGACTGCCTGTATGCCGGGCTTCTGCTGAACGGTGTGCTCGCCGGGCCTTTGCAGACCTTTCCCGAGGCGGGAGAGGGCCAGGAGCTGGAAGAACATGCGCTGACGGAATTCCATGCGGATGCGCTGGTGCTGGCCATTTGCGAACTGACGCTGCGGGTTGCGGGTTCCTATAAGCGGTCAATGACCGCGGTAGGGCTGGCCTTGCCCGGACTGGTCCGCAACGGTGTGGTGGAGGATGCGCCCAATCTGCCGCAGCTGAAGGGTGCGCGCATTGCGGAAATGCTGGCCCAGCACATGGCCCAGCAGGGTCTGCGCGCCCCCGTGATCGTTTCCAACGATGCGGACGCCATGGCGGCGGGGCTCGCCGCGCAGAGTGGAAAGCTGGATCGGCGTGTGCGCGTATGGACGCTGGGCACGGGCATCGGTTACGGCATTTATCCGCTCACGGAGGGCGTTTGGGAGGCCGGCCACACCACGGTGACCCTGGATGAGCGCGAAAACTACTGCGGCTGCGGAGGCAAAGGGCACCTCGAGGGTATCATGGGCCACCGCGCCATGCGTCTGCGATTCCTGGACATGGAACCGGAGGAGGTTTTTGCTGCCGCCACTCGCCGTCATCAGCCCGACCCGCGCTGCGTGGAGTTCCGCAACCTGTGGCACCGCGCCCTGGCCGCGGCCACCTCCTCCAATATCCATGTAATGGGGGCCGGGAAGTTTTATTTCACCGGCTTCAACGTGCGCTTTCTGGACCTGAACTTGCTACGCGAATACCTGCACGAGATGGTCAAGCTGAGCCCCCTGCAGGCCTACCAGTTGGAGATCGTGCCGGATGACCAAGCGACTCGCGCCACCGGTGCGGCCGTGGTGGCCGAGCAGGCGTACAGCCGCTGTTAGAGGGGATCGCGTCCTTCGTTGTCATTCCCGAATGAACCTGCGTCCCTGCGGTACCACATCGGCTCGGGTAAGCAGGTGCTAGCGCTGGCATTGCGGGCAGTACATCGTGGTCCGTCCCCCGACAACGATTTTTTTGAGCCCGGCCCCGCAATCGTGACACGGTTCACCGGCACGTCCGTAGACCTTGTGCTCCAGCTGAAAGAAGCCACGCACTCCGGCGGCGTCCACATAGTCTGAAACCGACGACCCGCCGAGTTCGATCGCGCGCGCCAGCACCTCCCCCAGAGCCTTGTGCAGCCGGCCGAGCTCGGCGCGGGACAGCCTCCCCGCAGCTTTTCGGGGCCGGATGCCGGCACGGAAGAGACTTTCGTCGGCGTAGATGTTGCCCACGCCATGCAGGATCGACTGGTTCAGCAGCGCGGCCTTGATGGCGAGTTTCCGCCCGCGAAAGAGCTGTGCGAATTGGCCGGCGCTCACCGTGGTGGGTTCTGCGCCCGGGCCGTTGTAGCCTTCGCCCGACTCCGGGTGGGGCCGCACGATGCTGAGGCGGCCAAAGCGGCGCGGATCCACAAAACGCAGCTCGCGGCTATCGGAGAGGGTGAGCACGGCATGTGTGTGCGGCGGAAAGGGGACTTCGGGGGAGGAAACCAGCAGACGACCGGTCATGCCGAGGTGCACCAGGAACTGTGCCCCCGATTTTTCGCTGCCCGCCTCGCTGTTTAGGTCATCCCCGAGCGGGATCTGCGGTTCAGCCTGTAGCCGCAAATCCAGCACCACAGTCTTTCCCACCCGCTTTACCCGCTCGATGCGTGCGCCGGTCAGGGCTTCGGCGATCTCGTGCTCCGGGGTTTTGAAGGTCTGCGGTTTGCCGCTGGTCCACACGCGCTCGATGCGCGACCCGGCGACACGCGCGTGGACGCCGTTGGCGACGGTTTCGACCTCGGGTAACTCAGGCATACCTCCATGGATGTTTCGGAGACGCCGCGGATGCCGGCTGGCAGCCTTATCCGGTGACGCCGAGTCCCCGCGGCCGCCTGCGATAGAAGCTATAGCCCAGGACGTTGAAGAGCAGGGTGGCGCCGAGAACTTTGACCGCAAAGATGCCGGGGCTGGCGACGTCAAGGAACGGGTAGGCATTGAAGACGAGGATGAAGAGGATCGTCAGGACACCCAAAAAACAAATCGGAGAAATCCACAGGGGAAGGCTGATGCGCAGCGCTTTTTTGCCGATAAGGGGAATGAGGAACATGGACAAGTAGGCGAGGGCATACAGCTCGGAGGCGGTGTCATTGAGGACGGCAAAGGCTTCCGCGGCGCGGACGCCCGCCGAGCCGAGCAGCAGTAGCGCGGCGATCGTAATCGTCGTGAGCAGGATGGAGTTGACGGGTGTGCCAAAGCGCGGGTGGAGGCGCGCAAACCAAGAGGGTACAAGGTGGTCCCAGCCGACGGCCATGGGCAGGCGCACCACGCCGGTGAAGATGAAGCTCGCCGCGCCCAGGATGCGGATTTGTAGCAGCAGAATGGCGAGCTTCGCGATGCCGGCGGCCGGGCCAGAGGTTCCGAAGGCGAGCGAAAGCGTCTGCGGGATCGGAGCGACGTAGTTGATCGGGGTTCCGGCGTGGAGCTCGTGAAAGCAGAGGACGGAGGCCGTGCCGAGCACGAACATGAGAAAGATGACCGGCGAGGCAAGGAGGACGGAGCGGCCGATGTCGCGATTGGCCGCGTGCGTCTCCCCGGCCATGATGGCGATGTATTCGAGACCCGAGGCGGCGAACAGCGTCTGCCCGAGCAGGCTGAGGGAGGTACTGTCGCGCGCGGGCAGGTGAAAGGCCAGCGGAACGTAGTGCAGACGCACGCCGTGAAACCATGCCCACACCGGCGAAAGGATGAGGAGGCCGAAGACGGCGAGCATGGCCAGGCTGCTGCCGTTGTGGAGCCACTTGCCCAATCCCAGCCCGCGGCGCGCGGTCCAGGCCAGCAGCAAAAGAAACACGGCCAGCAGGACGGCAACGAGCGGTTTGTTCTCCGGCAGGCCCGCAAACCGTGGACCAAGGAAGTAGGCCAGCTCCGAGGGCATCTGCGTCAAAAGCACGGCGATGATGACCAGGCCGTAGCCCCAGACGTTCCATGCGGTGAGAAAACCGGCGGTGTCGCCAAACGCACGCCGCGCCCAGACGTACAGCCCGCCTTCGAGCGGCATCTCGCGATTGAGGTAGTACACGGCGACGGCCATGGGCGTATAGAACAGCGCAAAGGCGATCAGCCAGGCCACAAGCTGCGCCCGACCGAGCCCCGCGGCCAGCCCCACCCACGAACTGCCCACGACGGTGAGGATCTGCGCCAGCACCAGATCGCGCAGGCGCATCTGGCGTCTAAGGGCGTGCTCGGATGCGGACGGAGAATCCGGCAGCGATGCAGGGATGGTGTCGGAGGGCGAACTCACTATCCGCATCCTCGCACAAAGTGCGAAGCAGAAGCACTGGGGTCGACAGCATAGTAGATGCCTATGCACGCGTCCGAAACTGTTTCATGCAAGGTCCAAGAACCTGGACCTTATGCGTAGTCGCTCTAGTTCGAAGGAGCAGAGGCTCGCCATAGGGTGCGTGCCGTTACTAGAACGAAAATGAGGAAGATCCATTGATCGGCAACCATCCAGGTAACGCCCCCGTATGCATGAATCACCCACGTGTTGTGGATTACATCACTCAACATCAGCAGCGAAAGCGACAGTACCCCTGAACGCGGTCTCACGAAAAGGAGAATAGCGACGAAAGGATCAACAATGGTGAGCGCCGACCAGAACAGCACCGTGCCGCTAGGCTTGCCGCCGTAATCCCATCGCCAGCCATGATGCACCAAAATGCTCGCATGGGTGTAGGTACCCACTGTAAGACAGAGAACATAAACGATACGGACTGCGGTAGCACCTTTGCCTCGTAAGCCGAAGGTTGCCATCTGAACTCCTGTCATCTCCATTTGCGCCGCAAGATTTGCCGGAAGGTTTAGGTCT
This sequence comes from uncultured Bryocella sp., assembly GCA_964236545.1. Classification (GTDB taxonomy): domain Bacteria; phylum Acidobacteriota; class Terriglobia; order Terriglobales; family Acidobacteriaceae; genus Granulicella. The sequence continues at coordinate 2,705 of CAXSCE010000042.1, read as the reverse complement.
GAGACCGGAAAAGGTGGAGGTGCGAGACTAGGCTAACGCTTCCGCTGCGCCATAACAGGCACCTGCGAAGTTGACCGTCAGCACGGAGGACGTAAGCGGCATGACATTCATGTGGGTAGCGTTGGGAAGTGCGCTGGGCGGCGTGGCCCGCTATGCCATCACGCGCTGGATGGCCTCCCTGAGCACGCAGCTGCCGTGGGGAACGGTGCTGATCAACGTGCTCGGATGTTTTGTGATCGGCTTCTTCGGAACCTACACGCTGGCCACCGGACGGCACCCGGCGCCGGAGAACATTCGGCTGTTTGTGATGGTGGGGATTTGCGGCGGATTCACCACGTTCTCTTCGTTCAGTTTGCAAACCTTCGACCTGGTACGTGGGGGTGCGTGGGGACGGGCCTGGGCGAACGTTTTGCTCTCGGTGGTGCTTTGTTTCTTTTCCGTGGCCGCGGGTCACTTCGCCGCAAGCCGCGTGGGTGCGCAAACGGCCGTCGCGCAGACGGAAGTCGAGGAAGGCCTGGATGTGTAAACCGGTCTATAGACGTTTAGGAGTGAGCGGATGATGGTCAGTCAGGAGTTGACGGTTGAGAAGTCACGCAGCTGGTCGCGCATAGATGGCGTGGATTGCCTACGGGCGTTGGCCATCCTCTATGTGCTGCTGAACCACGTGAATATGCGACTCTTCCTCAGTGGCAATCACTATCTCCATGGTGTGCCGCCGCAGCTGGCCGCCTCGCTGGTCTGGCAGGGACAGAATGGGGTGCAGATTTTTTTTGCCGTTTCAGGTTTCCTGATTACCGCTACTTCGCTGCGGCGTTGGGGTGAGCTTGGTCGGGTGAACATCCGCGACTTTTACTTGCTGCGGTTTGCACGCATAGCGCCGCTTCTCCTCGGGTTGCTTCTGCTGCTGAGCATCCTGCACGCATTCGGCGCCAGCGGCTACACGGTGTCTCCGAGGACTGGCGGCCTCGGGGCGGCGCTGGTGGCCGCATTGACCTTCCGCATCAACGTACTGGAGGCTACACGCGGCTACCTACCGGGCAATTGGGACATCCTCTGGTCGCTTTCCGTGGAGGAGATGTTTTATCTCTTCTTTCCGATAGTGTGCCGTCTCGCAAAAGGGCGCTGGCTCTTTTCCGTGCTGCTTACTTTCATCGTGCTGGGTCCATTCGGACGCACCGTGCTGACACACGGCAACGAGACCTGGCAGGAGTACTCCTACCTCGGCGGCACCGATGCCATTGCGATGGGATGCATCACGGCGCTTCTTCTTCGGGACCGTGTTCTCACTCACCGCGTGCTGCAGATCATTACCGTCGTCGGCTTTGCGCTGCTGATCTTATGCCTTTGCTTTTCGCGCACCGTAGGCAAGTTGGGGTTGGATGACGCGGGTCTCGGCATGACGCTGGTGGGTCTGGGCGCCTGCCTGCTCATTGCGGCCGCCGCGCAGACTGGATGGCACGTTCCCCGCTTGCTGAATCCCGTTCTGACGTACGGCCGACGTAGCTATGAGGTCTACCTCACCCACATGTTCGTGGTCCTTGAGGGCTTCAACTGGTTTGTCGCCCGCGGGGCCACTTTGCGTTCCGTGCCTGCCCTTTTCGCCGCAACGATTCTGCTTGCGGGCTTGCTGGGCGAACTCGTAGGTCGCTTCTACTCCGAGCCAGCTAACCGATGGCTGCGCTCGCGCTTTGGCGAGGCTGCCGCGCGGGTGGGCGCAGAGCTGCCGTCGCGCGCTTCGGCGTTCAACGTCTAGGAAATCCACTTCAAGAGTCGAATGATCCCCATCGAGGCCGGTTTAGAGTGTGCGGAGACCTCTGTCCGGGCGTGAATCTCACGACGGTTCTCGGCATAGAAGCGGTAGGCTCGCAGCAGCATGTCCTCGTTGGTCAGGGTAGGCCGCCAGCCCAACTCGCGCTTGATGCGATCGGTGGCAAAAACGAAGTTGGACGCGATCATGCGGTAGTGGTAGGGCCCCAGCGGCGAGACCTTCAACCGATGCGCAAGCTGCATGGCCGCCACGGTCGGCGCTTTTGGGAGTGCACGCACGCGGGACCGGCTGCCCGCGGCGCGGATCACGGACTCGTACACCTCGCGCATGGAGCGCACATCGTCCGAGCCGATGTGGAAGAGCGCGCTGCGGCCGTAGCCCGCGCCCAGGATGCAGGCCTCGGCGAGGTCGTCGGCGTAGATGAACTGATAGCGGTTGCCGCCATCGCCCACGACCCAGACGGTCTTGCCGTCGTCGATGAATTCGTACAGGATGGCCAGAAGACCCAGCCGGCCGGCATCCATGATCGTCGGACAGCGCAGGGTGACGACGTCGAGCTCGGTGGTGAACTCCCCCAGCAGCTGCTCCCCGGCCAGCTTGGAGCGGCCGTACAGTTCGATGGGCGCGGGTAGATCGCTGATTTCGTCCACGGGATGGCCGAGATCGGAGGCCCACAGGCAATTGGAGGAAATAAATACAAATGGCCGAACGCCGGCCTCGCGTGCCGCTTCCGCAAGAACCCGTGTGCCGTCCACGTTGGAGGTCCAAAGCAGATGCTCATCAATACGCGCCCCGTGCGCGAGCTGCGCGGCGCAGTGGAACACCGCGTGAAATCTGCCATTCGCAAAAAGCTCCCGCACCAGGGTCGCGTCGCGGATGTCTCCCTGGATGCTCGTAAGCGCGGCATGCGTGTCCGGATCGCGCTCGAGATCGAGGT
>CAXSCE010000041.1:0-30533 GCA_964236545.1 uncultured Bryocella sp. | reverse complement strand
TGGCGCCGTATGACCGTCGTCTCCCACCTGGTTGTAATTGCCGCTTTGCCGCGTGAGGTGCGAGGGCTTGTGCGGGGGACCGCGCCTGACGCGCTGTTGCTGACGCGCGGCATCCATCTCCATAGGATGGGCAGCGCGGTCGTGGTAGCTGCGGGCATGGGTGCACAGCGCGTGTCGCTGGCCTTTGAGGCGGCGCTCGCATGTGGTCCGGTGCGGGCGGTGGTTTCCGCCGGACTTGCAGGATCCTGCCACGCTCCGTTGAACGCGGGCGCTGTCGCGGAGGCGAGCATGGTTGTGGACGCCCGTACCGGCGAGCGATTCCGCACCGCAAACACCCACCACGACATTCTGCTGGCCACGACGGCGACCATCGCTAGCGTCGGGGAGAAGACCCGGCTAGCTGCCGCATACGGCGCGGCGATGGTGGATATGGAAGCAGCCACCGTGGGACGGCTGGCGCAAGCGCATGGACTACCGTTTCGGGCCATCAAGGGCATTTCGGACGCGCACGACTTCGAGCTGGCGTCGCTGTCCCGTTTTGAAGGCAAGCATGGCCATTTTCGTACCGCCGCCTTTGCGCTGCATACGGCCCTGCGGCCCCATCACTGGCGACCCGCAGCCAGGTTCGGACGGCAAAGCAGCCAGGCCCTCTCGGCTCTGCAAGCTCGCCTGAGAGAAATTCTCAAGGAGCCTGGTGAAATGCGTCCAAGCGGGGAGTGAGGTGATCCTTGGCTTGGTTTGCGTTTCTTGTGGCGATCGTTGCGGGTGCGGCAAATCCTGTTCAGTCGGCGGCGAACGGGCAACTGAATAAGGGGCTTCAGCAGCCGGTCTGGGCAGGGATCGTCGTGTATGCGGTGGGCCTGGCGGGCATGCTGGCTGTTCAGCTTGCTGCCCGGCAAGCCGTGCCGCTCACGCATGTGGGCCAGGTGAGTTGGTGGGCCTGGACCGGCGGCTTGATCAGTATTCTCTCGACACTGGCTGGATTAACGCTGGTGCAAAAGCTTGGATCGGGCATCTTTACGGGTATCGGCGTAACCGCCTCACTCGTTGTGTCCCTCGTCCTGGACCAGTTCGGCTGGCTCGGCATGAAGCAACACCATGCCACGCCCGGACGCATGATCGGAGGTGGGCTCCTGATCGCGGGCGTTTGGTTGGTGAGCCGGTACTGATCGGGGCAGGTTTGACGCTGGGTAGAATAGGGAAGAGATGCCGGCCCTTTCTCTTCAAAACACCATGCGCGCCGCTGTGTATCGCGCTCCCGATCAAATCATCACAGAAAGCTTGCCAGTTCCCGAGATCGGTCCGGGCGAGGTGCTGGTCCGCATCAATAGCTGCGGCATCTGCGGCACGGACCTGAAAAAGATCCATACCGGATCGCACGCCGCTCCCCGCGTCTTTGGGCATGAGATGGCAGGCACGGTCGCGGCCGTGGGTGATGGGGTGCGCGGGTTTGCGCCCGGGGACCGCGTGATGGCCTTCCACCACATCCCTTGCGGCGCCTGCTTCTACTGCCGCAAGGGCACGTTTGCGCAATGTGAGCAGTACAAAAAGGTCGGCACGACCGCCGGGCTGGGTGCGGCTGCCGGCGGTGGATTTTCCGAATACATCCGCGTGATGGATTGGATTGTGGGCGATGGGACCACGCCGGCGGGGCTGATTCACATCCCGGACGACATTCCACTGGAGCAGGCAGCCTTCATCGAACCCGTGAACACCTGTTTCAAGGCGGTTCGGCTGCTGGCACTTGAACCGGACGACACGGTTTTGGTCATCGGGCAGGGCAGTATCGGAATTATCCTGGCGGCGCTGGCCCGGCAGACCGGAGCGACGGTGCTGACCTCCGATCTGTATCCGGAGCGGCACGCGGTCGCGGCGCATTTCGGACTCGCGCATCCGCTGGACGCACATGGAGATGTGGTGAAGGCCTGTCAGGAGGCTACCGAGGGCCGTGGGGCCGATGTGGCGCTGGTGGCTGTGGGCGCTGATTCGCTCATCGGGACGGCGATGGAGGCGATTCGCTCGGGTGGCCGGGTGATGCTGTTTGCCAGCACGCAGCACGGAACCGCGCCCTTTGACCCGGCAGCGGTCTGTATGGACGAGAAGACGCTTATGGGCTCCTACTCGGCTTCAGTCGCGATTCAGCAGGAAGGGATCGATCTGGTTTTTCAGGGATACCGCAGCGGAAAGCTGGACTTTACCCGGCTGATCTCGCACCGGTTCCCGGTGGAGCAGGCTGGGGAAGCGGTGCAGCTGGCATCGAACCCGCAGCCGGATTCGCTGAAGATTATGCTGCAGTTGTAGGCAATCGGTCCACGTCAGAGGGAATGCTCCGGCGGCGTTGAATCAGAACGGGTGCTGACTACTCTTCGCGACGACAGCACAAGAGGGGCCTCGAAGGGATCCCACGCTAACGAGATCGGCGAAGAAACAGTGTGCCCGCGACGAAAAAGGTGCCGGCGGCTCCGCCCAGCAGATAGATGGCATGGCGGTAGGCAGCCTGAACCCGCGGCGGCGTGGAGCGCGTACTGTCCAGGCACTGGGCGCAGCCCTGTCCCCAGGTAACCGGAGGCGCCGCCGCAAAGAGCAGGGCAGCCGAAAGGAATATTCCGCAACGACGACCGTTCATTGCGCGTATTCAAGCAGGGCAAAGAGGAAGATCCAGAGAACTCCCATGACGTGCCAGTACCACACGGTGGAGTCGACCACCACCTGGCGGGTCGCCATCTGCTTTGAGTAGACCAGGAGCCACAAAGCCCACATCAGGCCGCCAATACCCAGGAAAAGATGCACCGCATGGGTAAAGGTAATTAGGTAGAAGAAGTGGCTGCTCGGATTGGAGCGGAAGAAGACATGGGCGGCCGCCAGCTGCTTCCAGGCAATCCATTGACCAGCCAGAAAGATCAAGCCCAGACCCAGAGTAAAGGACAGCCAGATCATGGCGCGTTTGGAGGTGGGCCGTCCGTAGCCGAACCATTCGTCCATCACGTGGTGCTCGTGAAACATGACGCGGCGGGCGGCTTCGGCGGTGGCGGAACTGATCACGATAACGGCTGTGTTCAACCACAGGATCGACGGAATGGCCGTGGGAAGCCACTCGTTGATGTATCGGTCATAGGCGTCGAAATGACCGTTGGCCTTGGTAACGAAGAAGACGCTAATCAGGGCGACAAAAAACATCATGTCGCCGCCCAGGGCGAAGAACATCCCAATGCGGGCCTGGGCCAGGCGTTCACGCGGTCCCCGGCGGCCAGTGGGGCGATCGCCCCAGTTTTCGTTGTCGCCGTTGCCGCCGGTGCGTTTGTCGGTGGGAGGGCGACGGCCGGAGCCGTTATCCCCCTCACCGGTATGGTGTCGGCGGTCGATCTCCGGGGGCGTGAGAGTCGTCGGCATGGGTGCCTTTTGTGGGGCGAAAGGGTGCGTGCAAAGTCAGATTACTCCCGTTTAGGACCGATGTCGTGCTCAATGACGGCATCCGGTGTCCACTGGGGTGAAAAGGTGCGATCGGAAAGGCTGTAGGAGCAAGGTTCGCGATAAACGGCAGGAAGAGCACCCGGAGTTTCAGGATTCAGACCAGCGGGCGCCCATTCCAGGGTGGTCGCCTGCCAAGGGTTTTCTGCCGTCTCGCGCGGACGGCGCAGGGAGAGTGCAAGGTTCAGCAGAAAGGGAAGCTGCGCCAGGGCGAGGCCGATGGCCGAGGCGCTGATATGGCGCTGCAGTCCCATGGTGCTGGCGAGCAGATCACTGGCGGGACCGGGAACCGAGGCAAGCTGAGCGTAGTGGCGCGGCTCGCTGGTCAGTCCCGTGAGGTGCATGGGAAGAAAGGTGCTGTAGGAAAACAGGATTGTGCCCCAGAAATGAATCCGGCCCAGGCCTTCAGAGAGACGGCGATGGAACAGGATCGGCGCCCAGTAGTACAGGCCGCAGAAGAGGCCGAAGACCCCGGCCATCGCCATGATGAGGTGGAAGTGGGCCACGACGAAGAAGGTGTTGTGAAGGTATTCGTCGAGGATGGGCTGCGCGAGGATGGGACCGCTGAGGCCTCCGGCGACAAACAGCGACAGGAAGCCGAGGGCAAACAGCATCGGCGTGGTAAACCGTGGGCGCGAGCGCCACACCGTTGCCAGCCAGCTGAGCACCTTTGCGGCCGCAGGAATCGCGATCGCGATGGAGGATACGCTGAACGCCGTTCCGGCAAAGGGGTTCATGCCGGAGACGAACATGTGGTGGCCCCAGACCAGGATGCCGAGCAAGCCGATCAGCAGGGTCGTCGCGATCATGAGGCGATAGGCAAAGACCGGGCGACGGGCGAAATTCGCCAGCACCATGGAGGTAAGGCCCGTGCCGGGGAGGATGGCAATGTAAACCTCTGGGTGGCCGAAGAACCAGAACAGGTGCAGCCAGAGGAGCGGAGAGCCGTCGCCGGTGTGCCGTAACAGGACACCATTCACCAAATCCTGCGAAGGGACGAAAAAGCCTGTATGGAGGTGGCGGTCGCAGAACAGGAGCAGAATGGCAGCGAGCAGGACGGAAAAGGCGAGAACAACCAGCAAAGCGGTGGTAAACCAAGCCCACACCGTGAGCGGCAGCCGTTGCCAGGTCATGCCGGGGCAGCGCAGGCTAATCACCGTGGTTAGGGTATTGACCGCACTCATCGTGGAGGCCACGGCAAAGACCGCGAGGCTGGCAAGCCAGAGATCCAGGCCCAACCCCTGCCCGGGACCGGCGAGCGGCGTAGCCGAGAGGGGCGGGTACCCGGTCCAGCCAGAGATGGGCGAGCCGCCGGGAACAAAGAAGGCAGAGCAGAGAATCAGGAGCGCGACGGCCGTAAGCCACATGCCGGCGGCGTTCAAACGTGGAAACGCCATGCGCGAGGAGCCGATCTGTGAGGGCAGAATAAGATTTCCAAAGCCCGACTGCGGAGCCACCGTCATGACGTAGAACAGCATGAGGGTGCCGTGCATGGTAACCAGGGCAAGGTACTCCTCGGGCAGAACGGGGCCGTGCAGCGGCATCTCCCATTGCGGCCAGGCGAGGTGAAGACGCATGAGCAGCGAAAGAACTGTACCGATGACGACCGCCACGGTGGCGATCAGGAGATAGCCGATCCCGACCGCCCGGTGGTGAGTGGGCAAAAGTTGGCGTAAGCGCCGCCTTGGGGTTCTCCCGCGCGAGAGGGCCGCGGTGTGCGGTGGAGAATTTCGCATCGGGTTCACGGGGTCGCTCCGGTGCTCATTGCTGTCAGGCTGCCCGTCACCTTCAGACTGGCAGTCTTGACGTCTTCACGACCGGCCAGCCAGGCCTCGAAGGCCGGTTCCGGCAGCACGCGCAGCACGGCGTGCATGCGGTAGTGGCCGAGGCCGCAGACCTGGGTGCAGAGAATGGCATAGGTGCCGGGGATTTCCGGCGTGAAGTGAATGTGGTTCTCCAGGCCGGGAACGGCGTTCTGCTTTATCCGCATCTCGGGGACGGCAAAGCCGTGGATCACATCCTGGGCGTGAAGGGTGAGATCGACCTCACGGCCCGCAGGCAGCACAAGCTCGCCACCCACAAGATCGTCCCGACTGTAGGTGTCTTTCGGGTCGAGACCGAGGGGGTTACCGGCGCCAGGGTCGGCGAGGGCGAGCGAGGTGTGGCCAAAGGCGCGATCCCCGCCGGGGTAGCGAAAGTACCAGACAAACTGCATGCCGGTAACCTCAACCTGCATGGCGGAGGGATCGGCGCCGGTGTAACGCTGCTCGGCCCAAAGCCGCTGCGCACGGAGACCCAGCCACGCAAAAAGCAGGGTAAAGAGCGCCAGAGGGAGGTACTCGAGCGTGAGTTTGTGAATGGGGCGTGGGGCGCGCCGCCGAAAGGCGAGACCGGCGAAGAGCAGGACGTGCAGGAAAGCCAACAGGGCGAGGGCAATCCAGAGATTGAGCAGCAGATGCCCGTCGAGCGCGGGTCCATGGCGCGCGGCGTCCACCGGCAGATGCCAGAAGCGAAGGCCGGCGGAGTTCTGCGTTGCGGATGCCACCTCCCTATTGTAAAAGTCTGCGCAGGGATGGTGTTTGCGCGCTGCGGGGTCAGGTGAGGCTTTGGGTGACCATGTCGAGAAAGAATTGATGGATGCGGCGATCCTGACTCAGCTCCGGGTGGAAGGTCGCGGCAAGAATGCTGCCCTGGCGTACGAGGGTAGGTGAGCCGTCACGGCTGGCCAGTACCTCGACTGCGGGGCCAAGGCCACTGAGGCGGGGCGCGCGAATGTAGACGGCTTCCAGCGGGCCGCCGAGTAAGGCGGTTTCTTCGCTGCGAATGGCGGAGTCGTTCTGGCGGCCGTAGGCGTTCCTCTCTACGCTAACGTCAAGAACGCCAAAACTGCGCTGTGGCGGGTTGGTGACCTCGCGAGCGAGCAGGATGCAGCCGGCGCATGTGCCGAAGACAGGCTTGCTGTGCACAAACTCATTCAGGACATCATAGAAGCCGGCGCGATCCAGATGCTTCAGAAAGGCGGTGGACTCGCCGCCCGGTAGGACCAATGCGTCGAGCTCGGCAAGCTGTTCCGGCTGGCGGACCAGGCGTGTGAGGGCGCCGAGCTCGGCGAGGCGCTGCGCGTGAACGTCAAAGGCACCCTGGAGAGCGAGGACACCAATGATGGGAGTCGAAGCGCCGGACGAATCTTCCGCCAAAGAAGTCATTTCTCAGTGTATTTGCAGAAGAAATTTGTGATCAGCACGGGCGTCGTCACATTTACCAGCCGCGGGTCTGCATGCGTTGCGACTCCTCAATCGCAGCCGCGGCCAAGCCCTTCATGGAGCCAGTTACGGCTTCGGACGCCTCTGCGACCATTCTGGGATCATTGGCGTGGGTGGCAGCTAACACAATGGCCTTGGCGCGGCTAACCGCCTCCTCGTGGTCCTCAGGATGGCGAGGATTGCCAATGCTTTCCTTGCTGCAGAGCCCGATCTCGGCATCGGCGGCTGTCCAGGAACGCACATCGAGCGGGGTGGCGCCGTCCTTCATGAAGATGCCGGAGCCGACAAAGACGGTCTCAGCGCCGAGTTGCATCATCAACGCCGCATCAGCGGGGGTGGCGATCCCGCCGGCGGAAAAATTGGGCACAGGGAGTTTGCCGCTTTTGGCCACCATGCGCACAAGTTCGTAAGGCGCCTGCAGGTTCTTCGCCGCGGCATACAGTTCAGCGTCGTCGAGCACGGTGAGGGCCCTGATTTCGCGTACGATCGTGCGCATATGGGTGACGGCATGAACCACATCGCCGGTGCCGGGTTCGCCCTTGGTGCGGATCATGGCCGCGCCCTCCGCGACGCGGCGCAGGGCCTCGCCGAGGTTCTTTGCACCGCAGACAAACGGCGTGGTGAAGGCGTGCTTATCGATATGGTGAGACTCATCGGCGGGCGTGAGGACCTCGCTCTCGTCAATGAAATCGACGCCAAGCTGTTGCAGTACCTGCGCTTCCGCGAAGTGGCCGATGCGGGCCTTGGCCATGACCGGGATCGTCGAAACGGCCATGATCTGCTTGATCAATTTGGGGTTCGCCATGCGGGCGACACCACCTTCCGCGCGAATCATGGCCGGAACGCGTTCGAGCGCCATCACGGCAACCGCGCCAGCTTCTTCAGAAATGCGCGCCTGTTCGACGCTCATCACGTCCATAATCACGCCGCCCTTTAGCATCTCCGCAAGTCCAGTTTTCAAACGCAGGCTGCCTGTGGCCGGTGAACGCCCATTCTCATTACCGGTGCCGTTCGTATTTCCGTTCACGGGCTGCTGTGCCATGGCGCATCTCCTCAGAACTTGTTCAGGGTTGGTGAGCAGGACGAATCCGCCTGTCACGGAACCTCCATTTTATCCTACAAGCACATGACCTTATCATTGGGATGCGAGTTGGCTCTGACGGCACGAACGATTCGCTCACGCAGCAATCGCCGCGAAGAGAGGGCGCGTGGTCAGGCTGCCTTTTAAAGCTACTCCGGCGACGAAGCGGTTTTCACCACCTCCTCCGCGGACAGGGGAGTCGAGTGGAGGTCGTGTAGTTTCGATTGGGACATGAACCAGTCCTGCGCGCTGAGCAAGGTTTCCCCTCCTTTGCTGCCCTTCGCTTTGCGCGCAGCGTAGGTGTAGGTGCCGTCCGGCTGCAGCAGTCTCGATTTAAGGGTGTCGCGAAGATAGGCTTCAAGGATTTCATCGCGAATCCGTTTCGCCGCCGCGGGTGCACTGACAGGGTAGACCACCTCGCACCTTTCATAAAGGTTACGGGGCATCCAGTCGGCGCTGCCGGCGTAGACCTCCGGAGCGCCGCCATTGGCAAACCAAAAGATGCGGCTATGCTCCAGGTACCGACCAATGACCGACCGGACGTTGATACGCTCGCTGAGGCCGGGAACGCCGGGCCGCAGGGCGCACATGCCCCGCACAATCAGATCGACGTCGACGCCGGCGCAGGAGGCCTCATAAAGAGCTTCAATCGTCTTGCCGTCAAGAAGGGCATTCATCTTCACGATCAAGCGTGCGGGGCGGCCGGCACGGGCGTGTGCGGTTTCACGCGCGATCAGGCCAAGCACGTCCGTGGCCAGCGAGATGGGCGAAACCAGCAAGGGACGGTACGCCTCGGGTGAGGCATCCCACTCAGCGGTGAGATAGCGGAAAACATTTTGAACGGCAGCCGCGATCGCGGGCCGTGCAGTGAGAAGACTGATATCGGTATAGAACCGCGCCGTCACCGGGTTGTAGTTGCCGGTACCCAGGTGTGCGTAAGAGCGAATCGTTCCATCGCTGTCGCGCCTTGCGATCAGGGCCAGCTTGCAATGCGTTTTCTGGCCGAGCATGCCATGAAATACCTGCACTCCGGCGTCTTCCAGTTCGCGTGCCCAGCGAATGTTGCTGGCCTCGTCAAAGCGCGCCATCAGTTCGACTACGACAGTGGTCTCCTTAGTCTGGGCTGCCTCTCGCAAAGCCCGGAAGATGGGAGAGTTGGCGCTGGTGCGATACAGCGTCTGCTTGATGGAGATAACCTGCGCATCACTCTGGCCGGCTTCGACGAACTGCTCCACGGTAGCGTAGCTGTCAAATGGATGGTGCAGCAGAATGTCATTCTGCTGCAGTTCGTCGAAGATATCCTTGCTCCCCGGCGAGAGCTTCAGGCAGCGGCCATGAAACTCGGGAAATTTGAGCTCCGGCTTCTGGACGGCCGAATAAAGCTCCATGAGACGGTTCAGGTTGACGGGTGCGTCGGTCGGAAAAACCTGCCAGCGCTCCAGCTCGAAGTTGGTCTGCAAACGCTCCACAATTTCATCGGCCGCGCAGGCCTCAATCTCCAGCCGGACCACGTCCCCTTTGCGCCGGTTATGCAGCTCCTCACGAACGCTTTCGAGCAGGGAGCGGCTCTCCTCCTCCTGCATATACAGGTTGCTGTTGCGGGTGACGCGAAAGGTGGCCCGGTTCAGAATGCGATAGCCGCGGAACATCCGGTCCGCTTGCGCTGCAATGAGCTGATCCAGCGGTAGAAATGCACGTCGATTTCCGCGTTGTGGCATTTCCAGAAAGGCCGGCAGACTGCGCGGAATTGTCAGAATGCCGAAGATGTTATGGGCGCGGGGGGAGGCAGCGCGGCGCTTGGTGCGCAGCAGCAAGGCAAGACACAGCGCCTTGTTGAGCACCCGCGGAAAAGGGTGCGTGGGATCCAGCGTGACAGGCGTGAGCAGCGGATCGACCTGTTCCTGGAAGAAGCGGCTTGCAAAGTCGCGTTCCGCTGTTCGCAGATCCTTCCAGCGCAGGATATGGACGTCGGCTTCGGCCAGGGCGGGCTTAATGAGATCGATCCAGCATGCGGTCTGGACCTCGGAAAAGCTGTGCAGCTCCTCGCCAAGGCGGCCGAGTCGCTCGACAAGGGTGAGCCCGCCCTCGTCGGTGAAGGTGCCAACCTCTTCGCGGTCTTCGCGCTGCTGAAGATAACCTGCGACACGGATCTCAATAAACTCGTCAAGGTTGCTGGCGGTGATCGCAAGAAATTTGGCCCGCTCGAGCTGTGGGTTGGACGCATCTTGAGCCTCTTCCAAAACGCGGCGATTGAAAAGCAGCCAGCTTTCTTCGCGGTTGAAATAGCGGCTGGATACCTCCGGGATCTCGTGCCTGCCGGCACGCGACGGGCGTCGGGAGCGGCTCTCTACTGGACCATCTGCCTTTTTGCGTTGACTTGCCACAGTAACGAGCTTAATGCAACGGGCGTCGCCGAAGTGTGAAGAGAGAACCTGACATGACGGAGCTTACCGATAAGTGAATCCCCCGAAGGTGTTACAGATAGCTGTCTTAAGTACCACACTTTGCGGCTATTTTGGTCCAAGATGGGGGTGACTAGTGATGTAACCTGAAAAAACTATTCATAGCAGGAGAAATTCTTGATGCGAACGGGGCAAGGTAGGCGCAGCTCACGTCGAAACAGAAGTACTCGATGGATTGTCGCCTCGATCGTGGTGTGTTCCGGTATGAGCTGCATCGCTCCGGTTATGTATGCATCAACCGATTGCAGTCGCTGGTTAGCGGAATACAAGCAAGGCATCATGCAGCGCAGAGCAGCCCGGCAGCTGCGCGCCGCAAAGTATCGGCTGACGGCAATGGTGCACAAGCCAGCGCCGCCACATCTCTTGCCCGCCCGGCGCAGAATGGGTCCACTGGAATCCCTGCGCAGATTTCAGATTGACTGCGGAGATCTGGAAGCGCCGGATACGCCTTTGAACGCGGCGGTGCTTCCGCCCCTGCCGCCTGTTCCGCTCGATCCCAGGTTTGACTTGGTAAGTTTTCGGGGGCCTGTCCCTGAGCTGCCGCCGCCAAGCAATGCCATGGTCGCCATGGCGGATGTTCCTCCCCTTGCCGACGTTCCAGTGGTTCCGGTTATCGGCGCTCCTCTCACGCCGCTGGTGACGCCGGAACCGGAATCACTGCTGCTGGTGCTGAGCGGAGCCGGTACTTTTGGCTATCTAGTACGGCGCAGGCAGACGCAGGAAAAGCATGGAGTGACAGTATCTATATAAGCGCGGATTAGCGCCACAGATAAATGATGCTGTTGATCTGTTGATCAATCACTCACGGATCGCTTAAAAACATCAGCAATCATTTCAAAACAGCGGAGGGAGGCTGTTTTCGTAATGTGTACAGCAGGCGGTCCTCCTGAGCGTGACGGAGAACGCCATTTCGGCTACTCTGCGGCCCAAGAACAGTGATTGATCCCGCTCAACAAAGGGTTAACTTCGGTTTTACAGCAGCAGCCAGACCAGGGCTGAACGGCGCTTGGCGAACTCAGGCGCCCAGGCCCAATGAGGTGGGTCTGGTGTCGTGGCGGTAGCCGGCCGCGATTCCGCTGTCACCTTTGGCATTCAGCGTTTCGTGCCAGGTGGCAACCTGGGCTTCGATGAGGCGCTCGTCGTGGGAGCCCAGCTTGATCGAGGCAAGTTCATGGATCAACACGCTCTGGAGCTCGGGCAATTGAGGCTGTGTCTGAGTCTCCCCCAGCCGGGATTGACGCAGGTACGTGACATGCTGATCAAGGTCCGTGTCGGCAGCTGAGTTCTCCAACGCCACTTCTTCACGCTGCGCTACCGCGGTGTAATCCTTCCATCCCTGCTCACCGCAGACGATGACGAAGTGCCAGTTCTCCGGGGCATGCAGGCGCGTCGCTGTCGTCTTTACCATGTCCCTGGCGGCATTGCAGGAGGCCCGTTCGGCGGCACTCAGATGATCTAAATCGCCGCCAAGGCAGTAACGCGTCTGCGCTACAGCTGGAAGACAAATCAACATTGTGAAGAGAGCGGATCCAAGAGCTTTCAGCGAAAAGGACATGATGTTACCTCAGGCAAGGGCTTTCGACAGAGCCAACTTTAGCAACCGTACCTAGGTGGTCACTTAGCACTATCGGGTCAACGGCCCTCTAGCAGGGTAAGTTTGCTGAAAAAGTGTCCCAAAACGGGCAACCCGCCTTTGGAGCATTCCCTAAAAGGGGAATGCTCCTCGGGACAACCATCTCTTCGATGCGCACCTGTAGCGCAAAAATCAGTGGAAAAAGGGAAAGGGCGGCATCTGCCGCCCTTTCCCTTTTCGAAGCTATCTGTATTGCCAAGAATTAGCAGCGCACGAGATGTGGCGCGCTCAGGCCCTTGGTGGCATTTCTTGTATCCACCACAAGTTTCGACCCTGCCACGATGGTCTTGTAGTCATAGTCGGAATGGTCCGTAACGATCAGCACACAGTCATACTGTCGAAGATCGTCAAGAGGCGTAGAGGTCATGTCCAGGTTATAGTGGCGACCGTGGCCGACTTTCGGATGGTAGGGGTCATTGTAGAAAACCTCTGCACCTTCCTGGCGAAGCAGTTCGATGATCGTGAGGGAAGGGGACTCCCGCAGGTCATCAATATCCTTCTTGTACGACATGCCGAGCATGAGAACGCGCGAGCCATTCAGGGGCTTCCTTTGGCCGTTCAAGGCGCGAGCTACCTGGGAGACGACAAACTCGGGCATTGCCTCATTGACCTCGCCGGCGAGTTCGATAAAGCGCGTGTTGAAGTCGTATTCCTTGGCCTTCCAGGAAAGATAGAAGGGATCGATGGGAATGCAGTGACCGCCGAGACCCGGCCCTGGATAAAACGGTTGGAAGCCAAAGGGCTTGGTAGCGGCAGCATCGATTACTTCCCAGATATCGATGCCCATGCGGAGCGACAACACCTTGAGCTCGTTAACGAGCGCAATATTGACGCAGCGATAGATGTTTTCAAGCAGCTTGGTCATCTCCGCGGAACGTGTGGTGGAGACACGGACGGCACGGGTGAAGATGGATTCATAGAGCTTGGCGGCGAGCTCTGTAGCAGCGGTATCATGACCGCCCACAACCTTGGGAACATCGCGTCGAGCTACCGTGGTATTACCCGGGTCTTCACGTTCCGGAGAAAAAGCCACGTAAAAGCCGGGACCTGCATCGCCGTTCGTACGGGTCTTGAGCGAGTCCGGACTGCCGGCGTTGAGCAGGGGGATGAGTACATCTTCAGTGGTGCCAGGATAGGTTGTGCTTTCGAGCACGACCAGCTGGCCGTCACGCAGCCAGGGTGCAATCGATTCGGCAGTCTTGGTGATAAAGCTGAGATCCGGCTCACGATGTGTAGTCAGCGGCGTGGGAACGCAAAGAATGATGGCGTCCTGCTCCGTCAATTGTGAGAACTCAGCCGTCGCTTTGAAACCTTGGGTGCGGGCGGCTTCGATCTCTTCGGCTTCAATGCGAAGAATGTAAGAGCGGCCCGCGTTCAGTGCTGTTACCTTGCTTGCGTCGATGTCAAATCCCGTAACCCGAAAGCCAGCTTCGGAGAGCAGAAGGGAGAGCGGCAGCCCAACATAGCCGAGGCCGATAACACCGATGCGCGCCGTCTTTGTCTCAAACCGATGCAGCAGTGCAGCGACAGGGGTAGCCTCCTGTCCCGATGTGCTATTTGGCTTGTCTTGGCCAAGATTTTGTATCAACGTCGTGTTGCCGTTCGTCATAGACTGAGGTTGTCCTTTCTGCGAGGATAGCGTAAACCCGGCGGCCGGGAGTCGTCGATCAACAGAAGTGTCATTGACCCGCCTGTCCATTCGTCGTGAGCTAGAGATCGCAATATTCAAAGATCGGAGAGCTGGACCAGATTTCACCGGTTCAGCCTGAGGACGGAGTTTACCGATGGCAAAATATCTGATCACGGGCATCGCGGGCTTTATCGGATCCACCCTGGCACGGGCACTGTTGGAAGCGGGCCATGCGGTGCAGGGGATCGACAACCTTTCAACGGGTCGCATGGAAAACCTCACCGAGATCCTACCCTCCATCCAATTTGAAGTGGCGGATCTGCGCGACGATGCAGCGATGCGAGCCGCCTGCGAGGGCGTCGATTTTGTTCTGCACCAAGCAGCGTTGGCTTCGGTGCCGCGTTCGGTACGCGACCCATTGAACACGCATGACAACAACGTGAACGGCACCATGTCTCTACTGCTGGCGGCGCGGGACGCGGGTGTCAAGCGGATCGTTTACGCAGCGTCTTCCTCCGCCTACGGAGACCAGGAAGGCCAGGCCAAGCAGGAAGAGATGACGCCACGGCCGCTCTCTCCCTATGCGGTGCAGAAACTGACGGTGGAGCATTATCTCCAGGCATTCTGCCGTGTGTACGGCATGGAGGCGGTCTGCCTACGCTACTTCAACATCTTCGGACCTCGGCAGGCGGCCGACTCCCCCTACTCCGGCGTGATCGCACAGTTTGTCTACAAGATGCTCGCCGGGGAAACGCCCACGATCAACGGTGACGGGGTGGTCAGTCGCGATTTCACCTATGTCGAAAACGCGGTGCAGGCAAACCTGCTGGCCTGCCTGGCGCCGAGCAAGCTCGCGACGGGTCGTGTCTTTAACGTGGGCACCGGCGAGACGCACACGCTCAACGAACTCTACACCGCTCTGGCAGAGATCCTCCATTTCCGCGAAAAAGCCTTATATGGGCCGACCCGTCCGGGTGACATCCTGCATTCACAGGCGGATATTACGCGCGCGCAGATGGAGTTGGGCTACTTGCCCAAAATAGGTTTCCGTACCGGACTTGAGCGAACCGTGGCCTGGTATGTTTCGGTGGCGGAGCAGATGGCCGCGGCTTAGCCGCGGCCATCGCTTTTTCTGTAACCCGGAAGCGTAAGACCCTTACTGTGCGCCGCGTCGTCTCAGAATGGTTTTGATCGTCTCGAACATGATCAGAAGGTCAAGCCCCAGGGACATGTGCTTGACGTAATAAAGGTCGTATTCCAGTTTTTCCCGATTCTCCGCCATGGTAGCCCCATACCCAAAGCGCACCTGCGCCCATCCAGTCAGGCCGGGCCGGATGAGATGGCGGAGGTAGTAAAAGGGCATCTCCGCGCTGAGCATTGGGACGAACTCGGGACGTTCCGGGCGTGGACCGACAAAGCCCATGTCACCGCGCAGAATATTCCATAGCTGCGGGATCTCGTCGATGCGGGTTTTGCGCATAAACATGCCGAACTTTGTCACGCGCGGATCATTCTTGGTGGCCCACTTCGCTCCATTGGCTTCGGCATTGGTAAACATCGAGCGAAACTTGTAGACATGGAAGTTCTTACCGCTCAGGCCGACGCGGGTCTGGCGGAAAAAGATGGGCCCTTTGGAGGTAAGGCGGATCAGCAGGATGACGATCGGGAAGAAAGGCAGGAAGAGGAGCAATCCGAGCGTGGCGGCAATCATGGAGACCACCTGCCGAATGAACTGCTGTGATCGACTAATCCGAAATCCTTCGCTGTAAAGAAAATTACTGGGTCGGATGCCGTTCAGCTGAATTTTGCCGGAAAGCCGCTCGTGAAGGTTCGTTGCGCTCTCGACGGCGATGCCCGAAAAGCGAAGGTTCAGCAGCTCCTGGACGGGTAGTTCATCGCGAGCGTCCTCCACAGCAATGATGATGCGGTGAATGACCGGCCTGCATTCTGCGACCTTTTGCAGCTCCTCGATCCAAATCTTCTTTCGGGTGGGTTTGTCCAGAAGCGAAATGTCGTTCCAATCGGAGACTTCCATGCCCAGCTCGCGCCGGGTACGGAGTGCGTGAACGATGGCGCCGGCGTAGCTTCCGGATCCCAGAACGTAGACGCGTTCTCGCAACAGCCGCTTGCCCAGAACCCATTCGTAAAGCCGCCGCCAGCAGAGCAAGGCCGGGGTGAGCAGAAGAAAGGCAACGGCATAGACATAGCGGTGAATAGACACGCTGGGAAAGAACAGCATGAGAGCCGAAAGCAGAAAGCAATCGAAGCCCAGAACCAGCAGAATACGGAAGTACGTCTCGAGCGGTGCGGAGACGATCTGCGGCTCATACAGATCGAAGTAGTAAGACAACATAAGACTCGCGACCGTGATGCCCGCGATCTTGAGGTAGCCCTGCTCGTAATTCAGAGCAAGGTAGGCGTCTGGCCCATCCAGCGCAATCGTCGCGATCAGAAAACAGCCAAAGACAATGATCGCTTCGCAAAGGAGCAGAATGACGGTCCGGGTTGGGTAATACACTCCTAGGAATCGAAGCATTCGTTCTACGTGGTCCCGGTGTGCGCTTCCGTTTGGTAGCCTTCGTAGCTGCCATAGTAGTCCGATTTGGCCGGCAGCTTATGAACAGCATTCAGAACAAAGCCGAGAATGGTCGAGGTCTTGAACTGCAGCTGCGCCTGTTGTGCTGTCTTGAACTTGGTGACGCCTTCACGGCCCACCAGCAGCACGCCGTCACAGGAGTGCGCGAGATTCACGGCGTCGGAAACAAGATTTGCCGGGGAGGAATCCACGATGATCCAGTCGAAGGTGTTCTTTGCCTGCTCAATCAGCTCACCAAATCGGCTGGAGGCGGCGAGATCTCCCGCTTTGGAACCATCCCTCCCGCCACCGATGAAAACGAGGGACGACATGCCCAACGGTAGACCGGCGGCTCCGGAGATTTGCGGCCGCTGCATGACTTCGGTGAGCGACATGGCGCCGGACAGGAACTCAGTGAGACCCGGCTCGGGGGTGGTCCCCAGAATTTTGTGGAGCGAGCTTCGGCGCATGTCCCCGTCAATCAACAGAACGCGATGGCCCTTGTGGCGCGCAAAGGCGAGCGCCACATTCGCTGCAACAAAGCTCTTTCCTTCACTGGGCAGGCCGCTGCTGATGAGAACAGTCTTGATCGGCCCCTGCTCGCGAAATTCTGCGATGCGGGAGCGCAGAATGCGGAATTGCTCCACGCCCGCTCCAAATTCGGCGAGCGCGGGCAGAGCTGCGATCAGCGGACGCCAGATCCGGGTGGGCACAAGGGACAGGTCCAGCGCACTGTGAAGGCCAACCGCGGGGGCGCCCTCGTCGAGATCGCCGGAGAAGTGCTCCCGGATCAGTTCCTCTTCCTTTTCGATCTGCGGAAAGGGATTCTCCACGACGGGAATGAGCAGGCTCTCCATGGAAAGAGCTTCCGGGCGGCTCTGCACGCCCTTGTTGGTCGCGCGCTCCAACTCCGCTCGTAAGAGTGCTTCGTAGATTTTGCTCATAGGGGTTGATCTCTAGCCTGATCCTTCAGGCATTACCGGTAACTTGTAGGCGGCAGCTCACTAGGAAACCAGAACTGACGAAGGAAACTGGTCGGACTCATCTATACCCAAATCGTTTATCACAGCCGCAACCATGGATGGAATGACCCTTTTGGACTGTTCGGCATAGGCGGAGATCAGGCAGTTTTCACAGATCAGGTTGATAACGCGTGGAATGCCGCCGCTGGCCTGGTGGATCAGTTCCACAGCTTCCATGTCAAAGATTTCTTCCTTGGTTCCTGCGATCTCAAGGCGGGTAGTGATGTATTGCCTTGTCTGTTCGAGCTCGATTGGGGCTGTGCGGCACCAGAAAGCGATCCGCTGGCGAAGTTGCCGAACATCAGGCCGTCTAAGTCTGTCCTCGAGCTCCGTCTGACCGGAAAGGATGATCTGGACCAGTTTTTCTGAGGAGGTTTCCAAATTCGTGAGAAGCCGGATTTCCTCCAGCATATCCGTGGAAAGGTGCTGCGCTTCATCGACGACGATGACGCAGATCTCCTTACGCCCAAAACGTTCGATCAACCATCGGTTGAGCTGAATGAGCATCGCCGCTTTGGTGCGCTGGACGGGAACCAAGCCAAAGTCATTGAGAACAAACTCTAGAAACTCAAGCGAATCAAGACGTGGGTTGAAAACGAAAGACGTATGAACGCGACCCTTGTGCAGGGCATCGAGGGTACGTCGAAGCAGCGTGGTTTTACCCGTTCCCACCTCGCCAGTGAGCACCATGAAGCCACGGCGGGACGTGATGCCATACTGGAGCGCTGCGAGCGCCTCGCGTGTCTGCGGCATCATGTAGAGGAAGCTGGGATCCGGATTGATGGTGAAAGCGTCCCGCTTCAGCTGAAAATAGTTTTCGTACATGACTTAGCCCTGGGCGCTTGCCACCTGATTCGAACGACGGAAGGGCAGGCGAAATCTTCGTGCTCGGGACTGCCCTGGTCGGGCATCCTGCGCCCCCTGCGAGAACCCTACCATCCCGAGCGTCGGTAGCTTGGTGAAATGCCAGACATCCCGCTCCGAGCGAAGGGTGGTGTCACGATATTCGACCAGGCCGACAATAGCCAGCCCGAGAGCCAGACCGAAGGCCGCGCCGCTGCCGAGAAAAAGGCCGCGCTTGGGAGAGAACGGTGCATCCGGCAGATTGGCTTCATCCATAATGCGAAACTGCTCGCCCTGCTGGCGCTTTTCGAGATCCGTGGCCATGTTGGCCTGGTTCATCTTGCCCAGTAGATCGTCGTAGAAGCCCTGTGCCGTCTGGTAATCACGAGTGAGTTGCTTGTATTGCTCTTCAACCGCGGGACTGGACTCGACGCGGGATTGATAGTTGCCAATCTGAGCCTGGATCTGGGCCTGCTGCTTGCGTCGCTCATCCAGGCCGACATCGGCGGCATGCAGCTGGGCGCGAAGCTGCTGAACACCTACAGGTTCACGGCTGGGAGCTGCCACGGACGAAGAACCGGCAATCGCGGTGGCCTTTGGCGCCTGGACGAGCCGCGTCTTCGCGTCTGCAATCTTTTTGCGGATGGCGATCACATCCGGATAGTCGCTGGTGTAATGCGTCAGCAGATCCGCTTCCTGCGTCTGCAGTGCTTGGATTTCTGACTGGGCCTCCTGCTGCGCTACGCTGGGCACCATCGTGTAGCTGGGTGAGGACACAGAGCCGACCAATGAGGTTGACTGACCCTGTTGGGCCAGCATGGCCTGCATGTAGCTCCGATCCTGCTCGGCGCGGGCAATCTGTTGCGTCGTGGCCTCAAGCTGCGTGTTGAGGCTGCTGAGCATATCTGAGTTGGACGCTGCCTCGCCAGGCAGACGGCCAATGTACTGGCGCTCGAAGGCAGCGAGCTTGGCGTCCTGCTCGTCAAGGCTGTGCTTGGCGTCGTTGAGTTGGCCTTTAATGAAATCGGTGGTGCCCTCTGCGGATTGCTCACGCAACCGGAGATTTTCATTCAGGAACAGCGAAGTGATGTCGCCGCAAACGAGTTGGGCGGTATGTGCATCATCGGCTTTGAAGATGATGAAAAAGCCTGGGAGGCCGCCGGCATGGGCCACCTCAGAGTGGATCGGCTTGATTTCAATATCCTTTTGCACCATCTCAATGCGGTCATCGAGATCCATGTGCTGATTGCCGTAGAGGTTATAGCGTTCGATGATGGGCTGAAGGTGAGAGCGGCTGAGGATCTGCTCCTTCATTGAGGCCAGACGGCTGTCGATATCGGTTGAAACGACGGACCGGACGTAGTTATCCGGAACCTTTTGGCCCTCAATCAGCACCAGCGTTTGAGACAAATAGCGCGGCGGGATGAGGTAGCTGAAGGCGTAGCTGATCATGGGCAGGATCAGCAGGGGGATCAGAACGATCCACCAACGGCGCTTCAGGATGGAAAGGTAATCCTCCGGGACAAGGGGACGGTGGCCGATCATCTCGTGTACTCCTTTACTTCCCAAACAGGAAGTTGCGTGGGGAGTAGCTGACCCCGACCGCAAAAATCTGATACACGCCATTGAAGGCGTTTGTCGCGGGACCCGTAACCTGCCCAAAGGATTGCTCTTCCACCGTGTACGAAGCGTAGCCGTAAAGCCGGCGGGTGAGAGCACGCGCAACCTGGCCTCCGGCTGTGACGCCCTGACTGGAAAACACAAAGGCCTCGAAACCCGGAAGCGATGACACACGCGAGTAGCCCACCGTGCCCGCCACGTTATAGACACGCTGGAAGGTGCGTGAAGCGCCGACGCTTAACTGATCGGAAAACGAGCCCGGGATGACGCCTGAACCGTTGTTGGTCCCACGCGAGTAATTCAGCGTGTACAAGGTGTTTCGACTCACGTAAGAGGCACTGGCGCCTGCGGCAATCTGCGCCGTCGAGGCAAACAGGCCGGAGCTGGAGGACTCAAACTGCGGACCCGCATAAACAGAGGTGGAAAGCCGCCTCGTCCATTGGCGGGAGTAGCCAATGGTGACACCCTGGGAGAGGAAAGCGCCATAGCTTGTACCGAAGCTGAAGCGCGAGAAGTTGTAGTTCCCAAAAAGGTTGTTGCGTTGGTCGAAGCGATACCGGAGGCCGCCGGAGGCGCCCTCACCCGAGTTGTTCAAACCGTTGTTCGCGTTATCTCCAATAAAGTCCTGCACGTCCTGATAGCCGCTTGCCTGCGCCGAAAGGTGTGGTGTGATGAAGCGGCTGGCTGTACCGGTGATCGTGTTGCTTACGCGAGGCCCATACGTTGTCAAGATGCCAATGCCCGACTCCGGTCCAATAGGAACGGGAGAGATGCCAAGGTCACCCACACCCGGGATACCCGAAAGGCCGGAGACGGGACTTTCCGGAAGGTAGTTCACAGAATCCTGAACATTAAAGTTCCAGTTTTTGGTACGCAAACTTTGCGATAGCGAAAGATTTTGGTACGTCGTGGTCGGTTGGCCGGAGTTCTCGAAAAGTACACCACCGGTGTACACCATATTGAACGGATGGGAGTCGCTCTTGGATTGGTAGACAGCGTTGCCGGAGAGATTTGTGGTGTAAGAAGTCCCACCGCTGTTGAAGTAGCCCTTAGAGATGAGCTCTGAAGCGTTGACGGAGTAATTAAAGCTGCCGGCCAGCGGCGGGGCTCCGAAGCCGGTCGTCGGGCCTGAGCCGGGCGGAGACGCAGACCCCACCGTGGCGGGCAATGACTGGGCGCCCGAGGCCACACAGCAGGTCCCGGTAGCCAGCAGGGAGAAAAGGGCGAGCCTTTGGGATTTCTTCATGGAACCACGATCGTATCTCCGGAAACGAGAGAAACGCCTTGCAGATTACCGTCTTTGATCGCCTTTTTGTAATCGAATGCGATCTTCTGCTGCTTTCCTGCGATGGTCCGTAAGATATAGATATGACGTGAGTTGGCGAAGGGACTCAAACCACCCGCCGAGGCAATTGCTTGCAGGGGCGTCATGCCCGGCAGCATCGGCAACTCGCCCGGTTTCGTGATCTCGCCAAGCATATAGATCTTCTTGCTGTTCACGCTGAGCACCGTCACGGTGACCAACGGATCGTTGATGTACTGCTTCAGGCGTGCGGCAAGGGCGTTCCCCAATTGCATGGGGGTGAGACCGGCCGCCTGGAGGTCGCCAATCAACGGCAGGGAGATCATGCCGTCTGGCCGCACGGGTTGCGGTCCGGACAGGGTTGGGTCTTTCCAGACGTTGATCTCCAAGGAGTCACTCGGGCCAATGGCGTAATTTGGAGCCACATTGGCGCCGCCAGTCGGGCTAACCAAAGGCGCATGCGCGGCAGCGCCCGTGTCTGCAGAGCCGGTTGCCGGTGCCGACACTTGCCCTGAAGGCGCGGTTGAGGCTGTACCTACCTGCGCCGAAAGACGCGGAACAGTGAGGATAAGCGTGGTGAAAATCAAACGATAGTTCATATCATCCCGTGAGCCGGGCCACTCCTGCCGCGAACGGTCACTTGCCCGCGCGCTTCAATGTGACAACGTTGTAGCAGTGTCTCTTGCGGAGAACCCGAAAGCAAGAGAGAACGCGACCGCCGATCGGCCCTCACGTCGCCTATTGTCGCCGACCCGCATAGGTGGTCAAATTACCCTAAAGGACCAGAGAAGTTTTATGCGAAGCTCTGTATGGTGGTAGGGAACTCGTGCGCCTCTTCCTTCAAGCAGTGACCCAGAACCTCGTCGCGACCCCAACGGCTTCCATGCCGATGGCGCACGGCAATGACCTGAACGCGACGACTCCGCGCTTGATGAATCCGAGCCAGAAGTATGGGATGGCCGCGGTGCTGGCTGTCCTCATCGCTATCCTGTACCGAAGCATCGCCGTCAAACTCGTGACAGATTGGTACGAGCTGCCGGACTTCTCACACGGCTTCCTCATTCCGTTCTTTGTAGCCTACATCTTGTGGGAGAAGCGAAGGGTCATTGCGAACACCCCGGTGCGGCCTACCTGGGCGGGGTTGCCGGTTGTTTTGCTGGGGCTCTTTTTGCTTCTGGTGGGAGTCTTTGGAGCTGACCTCTTTTTCTCGCGCATCTCCTTTGTTGTGCTGGCCTGTGGCGTGGTCTGGATGCTGGCGGGTCTGCCAATGTTGCGACAGGTCCGCTTCAGCCTCTTTGTTCTGGTGTTGGCCATCCCCTTGCCGACGCTGATCTTCAACAAGATCACCTTTCCCCTGCAATTGTTCGCTTCACGACTCTCCAGCGTAGCCTTACCTTTGCTGGGTGTGCCGGTGCTGCAGGACGGCAATGTGATTCAACTGCCGACGATGCAGCTTGAAGTGGCCGAGGCCTGCAGTGGCATTCGATCCCTGCTGAGTTTATTTACCCTGGCGGTGATTTACGGCTACCTGCTGGAGAAGAGCACAGGGAAGCGCGTGATCCTCGCCCTTTCGAGCCTCCCGATCGCCGTGGCGGCCAATGTGGCTCGCATCGTGGGCACGGGACTCTGCGTGCAGTACTGGAATCCGGACAAAGCAGTGGGGTTCTTTCATGAGTTCTCCGGTTGGTTGATGTTCCTGGTTTCCCTTAGCCTGCTTTACCTTGTGCATGCGGCGCTGCAGGCCGGCAGCAGGCGGCGCGAGGCGGTGGTGTGATGAAATGTCCCCAGTTCTGGTCAGTCTTCGTGCTCCTGCTTGCGACCATGTTTCTTTTGCACGCGCGTGGTGATGTGGACCATGTCCCCCCCAGCGCTCCTTTAAATCAGGTCCCCGACAGATTTGGCCGGTGGGCCGGACAGGATATTCCAATCAGCCCGGAGACTTTGGAGATTCTCGGAAAAGGGGACTTCCTGAACCGCGTATACACCTTTGATGGCGCTGGGACCTCGACAACGTCTTCCAGCAGCGCGAGCACAGTGCCCCCGATCCAGCTCTTTATTGCTTACTTTCCCACCCAACGCACAGGACAAGCGATTCACTCGCCGCAGAACTGCCTTCCGGGTTCCGGCTGGACCTTTCTTTCCTCGGATGTCACCCGTTTTACGGACAACGCGGGAAAGGAGTACAGGGTCGGCGATTACCTCATCTCCGATGGCCGATTCAAGCAGGAAGTTCTGTACTGGTACCAGACACACGGCAACAGCATAGCGAGCGACTACGCCGCAAAAGCTCATATGCTTGCCGACTCCATTCGCTTAGGACGTACAGATGCCGCACTGGTTCGCGTCATCACCGCCATTCCTCCCAATGAAACCAATGCCCAGGCGCATGAGCGACTGCTGGCATTCACCAAGTACGTGACCCCCCTGCTTCCGGCCTACGTGCCCAACTAATGACTTGTACTTCCGCAGCACACCTGCACACCTTGAAAGAGAGAACAGAAAGTATGTTTCTCATGCACCCTGAACAGCGCAGGCGACTTGCTCTGGCGGCTTTGACGATGGCTGCGGTTTGCGGCCTGGGCGGCTGTAAACATGACCCAAACGTACAAAAGCAGAAGTACCTCGAAAGCGGCCAGCGGTATGAGAAGGAGGGCAAGTACCGCGAAGCGACGATTCAATTTTCCAACGCGCTGAAGGTGGACCGGAACTTCGCACCGGCTCATTACGAGCTGGCAAAAACCTATATTCAGCTTGGATCGATGATTGCGGCCTATCAGGAACTGCAGCGGACGGTGAGCCTGAACCCGGGCAACATCCCCGCCCGTGTCGACCTGGGCAATATGCTGCTCGCCGGCGGGCTGCCGGATCGCGCCAAGGAACAGGCGAACACGATCCTTGCCGCCCAGCCTAACAATGCGGATGCTTATGCGCTTTTGTCGCACATTGCGCAAAAGCAGGGCGATGCACAGCAGGCCCTGACTCTGATCCAGAAGGCCATCGCCCTAGACCCGCAAAAGAGCAGCTATCACACGGCGCTGGGCGTGCTGCAGGCCACGACACCAGGCAGTGCGAAGAGTGGAGAAGGGGAGCTAGAGCAGGCCATTGCTCTAAACGCCAAGGATCCCTCAGCCCGCATCGCCTTTGCGGAGGTTCTGGCGAAGGGAGGAAATCTAAGCGGGGCAGAGCAGCAAATACAGGCGGCCATTCAGGCAAAGCCGGACGACCTGCAGGCCCGAGCTTTGCTGGCCGCCTTATATATGAAAGAGAACAACCAGGCGAAGGCCGAGCAGACACTGGTTCAAGCGGCCAAGGACATGCCGGACAAGGATCAACCCTCGGCACTGCTGCTTAGCTACTACGGACACAGTCATCAGCTAGGGCAGGCCGAAACTACCTTTGCCAGCCTACACGGAAGCCTTTCCAAGAGCATTCCGATCGCGACCGAATACGCGCAGGCCTTGATGACGGAAGGCAAGTTCGACCAGGCGCGCGACGTGCTGAAAGATGTGAGCAAGACCTCCGCCAGCAAGCCGCAGGTAGAGCGCCTGAACGCGGATTTGTTGCTTCACGACGGCAAACCAAACGACGCCTTCACGCTTTTGCAAAAAGCGGTTGCCGGCGCCCCCGACGATGTGCGGTTGCGACTGATGCTCGCGCAGGTAGCCTCCAATGTCGGCAAAACCGGGGTCGCGGAGACGAATCTACGCGAGGCGGCCCGGCTTGATCCCCGCAGCCTGGATGCCGCGCGGGGTCTTGCGGCCCTCGCCTTTGCCCATGCGGATATGGGCCAGTTGAGCGAGGTGGCAACCCAGACCATTACGTATCACCCAGATGCGCCAGAGGGCTATTTGTGGCGTGGAGCGTCTGAGGCGAAACAGCAGCAACTGGACCAGGCAAACAGCGACTTTCAAACCGCGTTGAAAAAAGATCCCAACAACGAAACCGCCACGCTGGATCTCGGCGAGTTGCGTCTGGCCCAGCGAAAGACGGCGGAGGGGCGAGCGCTCCTGGAGCAAACCCTGACGCACGACCCCAATCAGATGACCGCCTTGAATCTGCTGGTATCCGCGGATCTGCAAGATAAGCAGCCGGACAAGGCCATGGATCTGATTCAAGCGCAGATCGCCCGATCTCCGAACAACCCGGCCCTCTATGCCGATTTGGGCGCGCTGCAGCTACAGTTAAAGCACTTCCCGGCCGCACAGGAGAGCGCGCAAAAGGCCCTATCCATCAACAAGACCTATGAGCCTGCGCTGCAGGTTTATGCACAGGCGCAGGTGGCCCAAGGCAACACGGAAGGCGCCATCTCCTCGTGGCAGCAATGGTTCAACGGGCACCCAGATGACGCAAGGGCAGCAATGCTGCTGGGAACCCTGGAAGAAACCAAGGGCGATCTAAACAAGGCGATCGATTACGACAAAAAGGCCCTGCAGCTTGACCCTTCCCAGGCGGTTGCGGCCAACAACCTGGCGTACCTCATGGTGGAGACAAATGGAAATTCGGATGTGGCCCTGAGCTACGCGGAGACGGCACGGCGCCTCATGCCCAACTCGCCGGATACAGCAGATACGCTGGCCTGGGTGTACTACCACAAGGGCACGTATTCACTGGCTCGGGATCTGCTTGAGGACGCGGCAAAGGCCGAGCCCGGGAACGCATCTATCCACTACCACCTTGGGATGACCTACACCAGGTTAGGCAATAAACCGGATGCCACGGTGCAGTTGAAGAAAGCCGCGGAATTAGCGCCCGAGTCGCAGACGGGCAAGGACGCGACTACGGCATTAAACCAGCTGTAGCAGATTTTGCTGACGAGTGGGAGCGGTCAGGTGACATACAGTGCCGATTTCGGAAATCGGCGCTGTATCTCAATGCGATAGCAGTACCTTCTCTACGTAACGTGGAGAGATAACTTCTCTCAAGTGGCGCCCAAATTGAGGCAGAAATGTGCTCCCGGGGGAGTGCTTCGAAATGCCTCTGCATGCATTGAAACAAGCATTCTTGCTAGAGCATCTTTCCTGTAGCTGTAGAGCAGCCACGAGGGAATACAGAGATCTTTAGCCACGCTCAGGGTGACGCAGAGTTACGCCTGAAGAAAAAACAGGTCTAATTCGATGTTTCTAATGTGCTGTTCTTGCATGGGAAATTCTGCCGTGACCCTGAGTCGAGAAAAGACTTTCTATCCCCTGTTGGCGGCTGTTTCCCATCGCTAAACCGCTCAATTACCTATTCCCATTTTTTAAAGCATCGCCGCCCGTTGCTTCGCGACTGATGCACAAGGACGACAGTACAGGCGGAACTGCTAAACCTGCTAAGCAGCAAAAGGCCGACCCGAGGGTCGGCCTTAATGATCGTTAGCGTTGGAGAACTAGACCGCTTCAGAGGCATTGCGACGACGCGTGAACAGCAAACCTGCCGCACCCATGAGACCGGTACCCATCAGAAGTAGGCTGTTGGGTTCAGGAGTTACGGCGTTGGCGCCACCGTTGAGTTGGAAGGTTGTTGCTCCCGTCGATGTGGAGGAAAGTGAGAAGGAACCCGCTGTCGGATCATAACCTGTCTCAGTGAACAGACCACTTCCGGAGACGAGCAGCACGGGATCACCCATCGCGTCCATACCCGTCGCAAACTGGGCCAAATTGGTGATGGTGAAATCCAAGGTGCCGCTGGCGGTCGTCGTCGCGGAGAGAACCTCCGTACCAACCGCGCTATCGGTGGTGAAGCTCGTCAATGAAACGGTGTCGAGCAGAAAGGGCGCCATGGTGCCATTCGCCGACAACACAAAACCAGTCGAGGGATTAAAGGTGATGCTGCTCGAAGTGAAGCTATCGGCACCGCCGATGCCTACAGCACCATTGATCGGGGTAGCAAACGCGAGAGGCGCCGATGCGGCAAGCACCGCACCGAGAACAGCAAATTTAGCAAACTTCATAAAGCTCCTTAAGTGCCGCGGCAGCGGGTTAACTCATTACTCAGTACTGCTTGGCCGGGTGTAGCACTCTCATAATCCGCTTCAGGCCGCGCACACAAGGTCGGTCGCCTTGTATTTGCTCAGTGTTCTGTTGCGAACGGTTTGATCATACCGCAACCAAAGTTGTAGGCAACAAGAATCTGCATATCTTTGGTAACCACTAAGTGTGACCTACTTTGTGGTCAGCAGATCGTGATACGAACGGGTCAGCTTCTGCATCATCGCATCCGCAGAAAACATCCTTTCTGCCCTTAGCCTGCCCGCCGCACCCATCGTTTCTCGCACTTCCCGAGAGCCCAGAAGCGCAAGCATTGCCTCGGCCAGCGCCTGGGGATCTTCAGGGGGCACAAGCAAGCCTGTTTCGTTCTGCTCGATAGCCTCGCTATTGCCGCCAACCTCGGTCGCGATCACGGGAAGCGCGTAGGCCATGGCTTCGATCAGTGAGTTGGAAAAGCCCTCGCTTCGTGAGGGCAGCACAAAGACATCTGCAGTCGTTAACTCACCCTGAAGATCGGCGACGCTGCCGGCAAAGCGGAAGGCGTCTTCGAGACCGGAAGACCTTACCAGATCCTGCAGCTCCGCAAAGAACGACTCTTCGAGAACATCTCCGGCAACAACGAAGTCAACGTACGGAAGCTCTGCGTGGACCAGCGCCGCGGCTTTAACGAAAACATCATGGCCCTTCACGCGGCGGATGTTTCCTACGGTGAGGACAGTCAGCTTGTCCCCGCGTCTCTTGTCTGGACGTGAGTAAACGTTTTCCAGATCAAGTCCGTTGTGGATGGTCAAGGTGCGTTCAGGCGGTACCCCGTCGACCTGAATGGCGTGCGACCGTACCTGTTCGGAAACGGTGTGCACACGGTGAGGCAGACGGCGAAGAAGGCGGTAGGCGAGGGCATGTTTGCGGTCGCGCAGGATGCCTAAGTCGCGCCGGCTCCAGATGAGTTTCGCCGGCGTAAACAGCCTTGCAACGGGTCCGGCCCACAGATCCGAGCTTTCAAAGAAGGTCTGGACCAGCCCAATGTGTTCCCGGCGAATGAGCCGGCGCAGGGCGAGTGCGCCACGCAAGGCCTGGACGTTGTACGTCTTGGTGAGAGGAAGGAGGTACAGCGGACAGGGGCTTGCCTCCGGTTGGAAGCTGCTGAGCGGATCTATGAAAAAAGTCAGGATGGAGACGCGGAAGCCGTAGCGTGGCAAAAGCGACGCCAGACGCAGCACAACGCGCTCGCCGCCGCCAAGAGCGCGAGGAAAGCCATCAACAGCCAGCAGCACATGCGGCAGACCGGGATCCGGCGGCTGTGCGGTGCCCGCAGAGAGCAGTCGCAGGAGGGATGGGCTGTCCCATGGCGAGCGACTATCCGGCATAGACGTACTGAGGCGGCAGGTCAAGGGTTGCGGCTGAAGCTTCAGCGGGAAGAACGTTCCGCGCCAACTCGTCTGCCCGGGTACCTGCACCCAGGAGCACCCAAAGCAGGCCGTTGATTTCGATATAGGTCCAACGGTCGCCGAAGAAGTTGGTGACTGCCAGGCAACAACAGCAGACCAGCAGACCCAGCCCCAGTCCCCGGTACAGGGGATCCACACCGCGGCTGAAGAGGTTGACGCTGAGACTGAACATGGCTTGCAGCAAAAGCAGCGCAATCACGAGGCCCACGATGCCGGTTTCGACAAGGAGTTTAACGTACCAATTGTGGGTGTCCTTCAGATTGTCGACGTGTTCGCCGTACATGAAGGTGGCAAATCCGGTGCCGAGAACGGGGTAGTGAAGAAACGTCTGTTCCGCATTGGTCCATAGATCGACACGCTCCTGCGCGGAGGCTTCCAGCTGACCGTCTTCGTTGTGGGTCATGTTGACGCGCTCGGTAACCGCCGCAGGAACGATGGCCTGCCAGGTGAAGAGAAAAACGGCGGCGAGGATCAGCAGCTTGCGATCCTTCAAGATCCCCAGAAAGATGACGCTGACGATGACGGCAAGGTAGGCGCCACGCGAAAAACAGTACATGGTGGCGAGCAGCGTGAAGCTCACGATGCCAAGACTGATCAGGCGCAGCTTCCGGCGTTGCAGGAAGC
This sequence comes from uncultured Bryocella sp., assembly GCA_964236545.1. Taxonomy (GTDB): domain Bacteria; phylum Acidobacteriota; class Terriglobia; order Terriglobales; family Acidobacteriaceae; genus Granulicella. Next base: position 1,592 of record CAXSCE010000041.1, on the reverse strand, counting down.
GCGAAAAACCCCAGAAAAAGAGGGCAAACTGCGCCAGGAACGCGGCCGTCTGGTTGGAACCGTAGCCCAGGGGACCGCCGCTGCGCTTGTCTTCGTTAAAACTGGTCCAGCTGTGAGAGAGGCTTTCCATCAGCGAGCTGCGATCAATCATCACGACCGCAAAGGCAGCGATCATGACAGCTGTGCGAATGGATTTCCGGTCTTCCAGCGTGAGTCCGGCTGCCGCAAAGATCAGCGGCATCAGCATGTAATCCTTCCATGTGGCGAAGTTGGCATTATCGAGCCAGACGGGCGCGGGTGCCGAGGTCAGGGCGGAGCCCATCCACATGGAAAGATAGAGGTAGAGGCCAAAGATCAACCAGATCAGGTACATGCGGTTCTTTGGTAACCGCTTTCCGCGCAGAATGGCCCCAATCAGTACGGCCAGGACCAGAATGGTGAGCACGTTGCCGCCCAAAGGCCAATCGAGAAAATGATCCCGCATGGTGCGGTAGGGCAGGAACGGGATCATGTAGTACAGGCCCCAGACGGGCTTTTTGAAGATCGCAAGCAGGCTGGCCACCCAGAAACCCAGGTAGGCGATCAACGGGATGTAGTGGCCAATGCCTGTTCCCATGGCGTTGCTTTGCGCTGGCCGATCAGGCCCAGCGTGCGCGGCCTCCTACGAAATTGTAGAACGCCATGGCCGCCGCCGCATTCAACATGCAAAAGGTATACGGGATGCCGACAGCGCGCCCCCGGCGGCTTTCCGGACGGGCAAGACCGAGGCAAGCCAGCAGGTAGAAGAAAATCTGAAGCGCAAGAAAGATCCTGTACAGGGGCGGTCGCGCCAGAGCTGAGCTGAGCAGGAGGGTGACCAGAAAGAGCGGGACCATGAGGCGCAGGAGCTTATGGCTGATCAGGCGCAGAAGCAGGGGATTACCACGACCCAGGAGCCAGGGAGCGAGCTGCAACATTTGGTAGTTGCCGGTCAAGGTGCGGACCTTGCGGCCGAACTCCTTGCCGCGGTCGGTGAAGATTCGATCGCGGGCGATAGCGCCGGGATGGAAGATCACTCGTTTACCCGCGCGGGCGACCTGCATGGGAATCAGCACGTCATCCAGAAGCGTACCTTTGGGAATCGCTTCGAAGAGGTGCCGCCGTATCGCGTAAATGGCGCCGGTCACACCGACGACGGAGCCGGTGGCGGACTCGAGCCTGCGGGTGAGTTTTTCGATCTTCCAGTAGATGCCGAGCCCATCCGTTGAGGGTGCGCCGTTGGCATCCTCCAGTAGCAATTCACCGCTAACAGCGCCAACGGAAGGATCGGCAAAACAGCTGACCAGCTGCTGCACGGCATCGGGGTCAACTGACTGTCGCACATCGAGACATATGAGGACTTCGCCGTTTGCAAACCGTACGGCCTGGTTCACAGCTTCCGCCTTGCCCACGGAGGGCTCCAGGAGGACGGAGAGGACATCCGGAGCTTCGCGCAGGATCTGATTTGTGCCGTCGGTGGAACCGTCCGACGCAATGACGATCTGCACAAGTTCTCCTGGGTAGTGCAGGGCACGAAGCTCCGCAAGCTTGCGGGGAAGAGCCCGCTCCTCATT
>CAXSCE010000040.1:0-31079 GCA_964236545.1 uncultured Bryocella sp. | reverse complement strand
TCGTCGGTTTCCAGGCAAACAATCCTGGAGGCTTCCTGTTCGTGACAAGTGGCGTCACCCAATAGAGCCTGTAGAGAATTCGTAAACACGGGTCTATCGGCCAGGGGCAACGGCGCTAGGCAAATCGCTTCCGTGGCTTTGAGTCAGATGACGCACGGGATGTTCTGTTTACCTTGGCTGGTGCGCTCCAGTTTAGTTGCAAGTAGGATCTCGTATCCCTAACTTGTTGCTCAAATTCCAAGCGTGGCATGTCTGCATCTCGGGCCTACCACGCTTAGCTCTTTGTCGGCAGGATCTTTCTAAATGCCTGCGACAGAAGCCTTGTGACGCTATACTCTGTTGCCATAACCGGGGCTGAGATGGCTCAAGCAGAACCAAAGGCAGTAGTAGGTTGCGCTCCAATCTTTTCCGGTTTAGCTCCGGAGCCGAGTCAGCAGACTTTTGCTGGGTCTGCAATGGGAGCATCCTGTTCAGATTCGTCCTCGACCGGCGCAGGTGAGAACCGCGCCGTCCTCTACCCAGGCATCCTCTAACCTTCAGACTGCCAGCTCCGACCGGCGCAGGTCCCCTGCATAGCCCACCAGCAGCAGCGCCCGGCTTCCTGTACCCGCAAGGTGGGTGCGGGCGAGACCGATCAATTGCCGGGTGGCGACCGGGAGCGAGGACGCGAGCGAGCTTGAACTCAAGTGCCGCAAAAGGAGGATTGACACGGCTTGTTCCCAAGAGGTCGTCCAAGAGCGTAGGATTTCCGGGCAGTTCAGATAACGGTCCGGCAGGATTCTAAAACTGCCGTACACGAGGATCCTTCCATGAGAGCCCTGCTTTGCTCGCTTGCATTCACCGCCGCCATCCTCCCAGTAGCGGCTTCAGCGCAGAAGCCCCCCCCTTACCCAAACCGGTGCGTTCGCAGTCCCCGGTACTTCTACCGCCAACCCCTTCAAATCTTTCGATCAGATTTACGTAGACCCTCTGCTGCAGCTTGGCGTGCTCGCGAGCCGCAGCTCCAAGGCCGTGACGATCTTCAACGCCTTCACGGGGCAGCCGATCGGCGCGACCCCGCCGGTGTTCACCGGTGTGGGCGCGAGCGTGGACGTGTCCGGTCCGGACGGCGCGATTATCGCCGGTACGCAGATTTGGGGAACTGACTACCCGTCCACCATTCGTGTTTTCGACCTACGCAAGAGTTTGACGAACCCACCGCAGATTGCAGTGATCGATACCGGCGGCGCGGCCCGTGCGGACTCTGTGGATTACGACCCGTTCAACCACACGGTGATCGCCGCAAACTCCGATACCAGCCCCAGTGTCCCCTTTCTCTCACTCATTGACACTCATACCTTTCAGATTCGCAAACGCATCAACTTCGACGGAACAAACGGAACGCCCGATGCCTCAATCGACGGCATCGGCGGGGTGCTCTACGACTATGCTCTGAACAGCTTCATCGTTACCGCGACCTCGCTTGGCAGCGATGAAACCAAGGGTGCCGTGGCGGTGCTGAATCCCGAAACCGGGGCCGTCGTGCGCGTCATCAAAGGCCTGGACGGCTGCATGCCCTCTACCCTGGCCGAAGGGCCGGGCGCGAATGTCATCATCGGCTGCGACCCTGGCTTCCCTGCGCCCGATCCGGTCGTGTTCTCGCCGAAAACCTACATCATTAACGCCGCGACGGGAGCTATCGTTGCGGATGTGACGCAGGTGGGCGGCGCGGATTTTGTGGCCTACAACCTGCGCGACAACCGCTACTACACCGCCTCACGCGACTACTTCACCAGCGCCACGCAAACTGCCGCAACGCCGGTGTTGGGCATCATCGACGCGAAAACCAACCAGTGGATCGCCAACATCCCGAGCGCGCCAAATGCCCATTCCGTCGCCGTGAACCCTGTAACCAACACGATCTACCTGCCAATCGCGAGCGGAAGCGCATACTGCGGGAAGCTACCCGGCTGCATCGTCGCGGCTCAGTCGCACTAAACCATTTAGCGGGAACAGAGCCACAGCACAGCGTGGCTCTGTTCTCGCTTTGGCAAAGAGCAATCGGCTCGAGAAATCTCTCGAGTTGTTCGTGACGACGACAGTGGCTTTGCCGTGAACGGCGAAAGCAAGCACGTGGCGATTCTCAGGGTGTGGCAAGGTGATACCCTCGACACGCACCCCGTCGGCGAGTAACCAGTAGCTGTAGACAAGCAGCGACGCAGAACGCCTGCAGTTGATATGTCTTTTCGCGTTCTTGCGCCGCCGGCTTTTTAGCTTCTCGGACATTTGTTTGCGCCCTTTGAAGCCAGCTCAAGAGCCTCCCAGCTACCTCCCTATGCCGCCACTAGCGAGCTGCAACCCGCTAACATGCTGGAGACACGGGTAGTTTTAAACCAGATCAGATGCCTGCAAAGAAGGCATGTAGTGCGACGACCACCGCGTCGATCACCGACATCGTGACAGCCGGCCGCGGCCGCGGATTCGTCCCCATGGTTTCTGCATGCAGTGTTGCCGTAGGAAAAAGGCAGAGTATGCCAGCGATTGTGAGCGACTGAAGAACCTTCTGCATGGTTGACCCTCTGCGCGGATGCGCATGGAAACCGTACCTGGATACCGACAGTCGTTCCTATCCAACGTACAAAGATCGTTATGCCGCGTTGGGTCGCACGTATGCAACTTGTGATCGCAATCCAAATGCGCGGTAGAAGCGTACCGGCTAGACTTTCCTGTTGCTCATCAAGGCGGGGCGAAGGCCGTATCCCACATTTGGGTCATGGATTTCCTTCCCCTGCAGGCGCTAATATCGTCATAGCCTTCGGCTGAACGTGCGACATTTGGATCACATGTCCTCTTCGCTTGTCTCGTCGAAGAGGCGTAGAAAATTCTGGCTTCTAACGTAGAGTTCGACAGGGCTTGTCATGCGATTCACGAGACTTGAAGAGACTTTTTGGCTACTGGGACTCGTTGGCCATGTGACTCTACTGTCCGTGCTCCTGATCCGTAACAGGTGGCGGAGGTTTCCCGTGTTCACGGGTCTCATTGCGTACCAGCTGGCAGAAAGTCTTTTCCTCTTTCTGATATCCCGCCACGGCTCCCCGCACGCGTATTTCTTGAGCTACTGGTATGGAGCGGTTGCCGACTACGTTCTCCAGCTTGGTCTCACCGTCGAGCTGGCGGCTGTACTCGGTCGTCATGACGGTACATGGATCCGCTCCGCCCAGCGCGGCATTTTCAGGTGGGCTCTGTTCGGAGTTCTAAGCGCAGTGGCGCTATCGTTGATGGTAGCTCCACCTTCCACCACAGGATTGGATCTGTGGGACCTACGGGCAACGCTCTTCACGTCCCTACTCACGTGTGTGCTGGTCCTAGGCGTCTCGATGACTAGCAACCGACTCCGCTTGCAGCGGGGAAACCACGTCATGGCTCTCGGTCAGGGTCTGGCTTTGTGGGCCGGCGTCGCAGTCCTGGGAGACATGCTGAAGGTTGCTACAGGCTGGCGGCACGATTTCCCAATCTTCGATGAGATTCGCATGGTCGTTTACTTGACTGACCTGGTCTTCTGGAGCCTTACTTTCTGGCGTCCTGCAACGGATCCAACTCCTTTCTTTAAGCAAGTCGACTCCGTGGCTCTACTGCAGAGCCACTGTGGCTACACGACGGATCGCCCAACCGCAAGTAGGTGAACCTTGATCCTTACGCTTGTATTCGTCTCTGTCCTTCTATCTTGCCTACTCGTAAGAGCAGAGTGGCGCGGCCGCCAATTCGCACAGATGAGCTGCGAACAGCTCATGGCAGAACTGCATGCGGTAAGAATGGGCAACATCTCTTTGGTCGCTCTTGAATACCCGCGCATCTGCAGCAAAAGTGACGGACTGAACGCCTGGTCCATGTTCGGTGGTTGGCGAGGCCTTCGCAGGATGCACTCCAACACAGGGCTGCTGCTTGCACTCGCAGAGCAAGCCGGCGCCTGGGACAAACAAGCCAGCAAGGTAGCTTTGGATGCTATGAGACAGGACCTGCTCTTGTTTCGAAGATCTGCGATATACAGCCTCTGCCGCCACGCCGTGGCACACGGCCTGGAACTCAGCAGTTCAGACGGATATCAGATCGCCAACGCTTACCATCACATGACGGAGTTGTTGCTTAATCTCTATCGGCGCAGCCCGTCTCGCCTCTACACTCACCTCGAAACGGCCATCTGGCCGCTTCTTCCAAGCGTCGGCGCCATCTAGCTCCAGTCAAGGACACTGCAATTTCATGCGCAAGCGTTTAAAGAATCGAAGGGCCTAGGTAGAAGTAAGCTGACCGGCAATGACGATGCGGTTGTTGCCCAAGTCCGCGACATAAGGGTGGAAAGACCCTACATGATTCCTGAGTATTCGGGGTAGCGAGTCCCGCTTGGGTCTTTACCCACCTGAAATGGACGAGCACCCAGCGCAACACACACATCAAGCCCTGCTACATGACCGCAAGGCGACTACACGGTTGCTCTCCGCTGGTGCGATCGGCAGACTACATCGTGCAATACGGCAAACCAGGCCACCGTAGGACCGGCACCCGTACGCTCGTCCCGGATGCCATGGACCGCCGCATGGCGGGAATGAATGCCCAGGTTCGCCGCATGGCGGGACCGAATGCCTTAAATGCCCGCTGGTTCTGTGCCCCGCTTGGCAGCCCGTAAATTTTATTTTGGTAGCGATATCGGGGCTCGAACCCGAACTCTTCGCCTTGAGAGGGCGACGTGTTAACCAGTTACACCATATCGCCACGACGCGAACGCAACAGGTCCGCGGGAACTTCCTGAGTATAGCAAGGATGATTCCTGAAGCAAAGCTGAGACGTTTGAACCCACAGCCAGAGCGAACTTGGCCGCAACCTTCCTATAGACCCAGCTTTTTCACCTCGTCCGTGTAGTATTTGCGGTACAGAATGTCCCATTCCTGCGATCCTTCCAGGATGATCTTCCGCTGGGAACTGATCTTCAGCCGCGCCGCCTGATCCAGCTTCAGTTCCTCATTGAGCAGCTTTTCCAGGATCTTGCGCGCCTCCTGCCGGATCGTGTTTCGATCTTCCAGGAACTCAACCTCGTCGATCTCCGCCAGGGCATCGGCCGTCGTGTGCGCGATCTTGTTCAGCTTGTCGCGGCTGATTCTCATAGCACCGCCTTGTACTTGCGCGTCAGCTCCATCTTGACCTTTTTGAACATCTCCGGGTAGCTTGCGCCGGTTTTGAGCATGTCCCCCTGGAAGGCCTCCAAGATCACGCGCACCTCATCATTGATGCGGTCCTCCAGCGAAAGCTCGTCAATCAGCGCGGCGGTCACACGCTCGTCTACGAGCGCAGGTTTGTCAGTCCGGATCACCTTGGCCGCCACGAGATGCTTGGTCGTCTGTCGCGCCAGGTAGCCGATGTAGTCCTTGGAGAAGATCATGGGCAGGATCAGGTTAGCAGACTCGCTCGCCCGAAAACCTCCCCACCCCATCCCCGGTTCTGCGAAAATGGAGAGGATGACCTTTGACGATCTCACCACGCTCAAGGACGACATGATCGCTTTTGTCGCCGGGCACGGACTCCGCCGCATGAACGCCTTCGTCCCCGAAGACGTCCCCACCATCGCTTTTGAGGACGACGACGTCGACGGCTGGAAGGACTTCGTCGAACATGCCGAGGCTGCGCGGGTTCCCTTCATCACCATGAGCGACGTTCTGCTCGAACCCGAAGATGTCGCCACCCTCATCGCCCGCCTCCGCGATTCCAACTACCCCGACCCGGACGCCAGCGACCTCGAAGAGGCCCAGTCGCTCATGCGCCACGTCGGCAAGACCGGCTACCTGCAACTCGGCTTCGCGCACGGCGGCGTCATCTTCCTCTACGAAACCGCCACCGAGTGGTATGACCGCTTCCAAAACCTGCTCGATACCGTGCAGGAGCTCGGCGGCATCATCGTCGACGACCACGACGACGAATAGAGACGCGTATGGAGGCCGCCCCCCAGGCGCCCGCACGGTCCGCCCTGTGGAAGATCGCCGCTGAAAGCATTCCCGTGGCCGCCGTTGCCGCCCTGGCAGAAAATCTGGATCTGCCGCCCGCCCTGGCCGCCCTGCTGCTTTGCCGCGGCCACGGCACACCGGAGGCCGCGCTCCGCTTTCTCGAGCCCACCGCCGCCCATTTCCACGATCCTCATCTCCTGCGCGGCCTGCCCGAAGCGGTCACACGCCTGCGCGCCGCGCTCTTGGACCGCCAACCCATCCTGATCTACGGCGACTACGACGTCGACGGCACAGTTGCGACCGTTCTGCTCAAAACCGCCCTGGAACGCGCTGCCGCCTCGCTGGGCGTCATCCCCGACGTGCGCTACCACATCCCGCATCGCATCCGCGAGGGCTACGGCATGCGGGAGGCTCGCATCGCCGACGCCGCCCAAGAGGGTGTGCGCCTCGTCGTCTCCGTCGATACCGGGATCCGCGCCTTCGCCGCTGCCGAAGAGGCCGCCCGCCACGGTCTCGATCTCATCGTCACCGACCACCACCTGCCCGACGGCGGCGGGGTCCCTGACGCGCTAGCCGTCCTCAATCCCAACCAGCCGGGCTGCCGCTACCCGTACAAGGACCTGTGCGGTGCCGGCGTGGCCTTCAAACTCGCTCAGGCCGTCCTCGAAGCCTGCGCCCGCGACGCCGCAGATCTCGCTCGCCTTCGCTCCAAAACCCTGCCCTCCTTTCTCAAGCTGCTGGCCATCGCCACGGTCGCCGACTCCGTCCCGCTCACCGGTGAAAACCGCGTGGTCGCCTCGCTCGGTCTCCTCGCTCTGCGCCAACCCGCGCAGGGCGGTCTGCGTATCCTGATGGAGCTCGCCGGCATCGACCTGTCCCGCCCGGTCTCGGCCACCGATGTCGGCTTCCGCATCGGTCCACGCATCAACGCCGCCGGCCGCATGGATATCGCCTCCGACGTGGTCGAGCTCTTCCTCACCCGCGATGCGGAGGTCGCCCGCGCCCTCGCGGAAAAACTGCACCGCCTCAACGACGAACGCCGCGCCACCGAGGCCCGCGCCCTCCGCGAGATCGAAGTCCGGCTCGCTGAACTCACCGTCGCGCCCGGCGGTCTGGCCGGCTGCCTGGTTCTGGACGATGCCGCGGGCGATCCCTGGCACCGCGGCGTGGTTGGCATCCTCGCCTCTCGCGTCGTCGACCGCACCGGCCGTCCCGCGCTTGTGCTCACCCATGAGGACGGCCAGGCGCACGGCTCGGGGCGCTCCGTGCCCGGTTTCCACCTGCTGGATGCCTTGACCGCTGCGCACGAGGGGTCGCCGACGCCCCTGTTCTCCCGCTTCGGCGGTCACGCCCACGCGGTGGGCTTTGCCCTGCCTTCGGCGCACGTCGGGGAACTCCGCCTGCGCCTTGAATCGCTGGCTGCCCCGCTGGCCGCCGCCGCGCCCGATCCCGCCGTTGCCTGCGACGTTCGCCTGCAACTCAGCGACCTGGACGGGCGCTTCTTCGCTGCCTACGAGCGGCTGGAACCGTTCGGCAACGGCAACCCGGAACCTGTGTTTCTGGCCTGGGACCTGCGGCTGGCAGCGCCGGTCCGCATCATTGCCGAACGCCACCTCGGCCTCCAGGTGGAAGATCCGGAAACGGGGCGTCGGTTTCGAGCCACGGCCTGGACCCGGCGCTGCAATTGGGTGGAACGCGCCCGGGCCGAAGGCTGGGGCCAGGGCAGCCGCCTCGATCTGGCCTTCCGGCTCCGGCGCAACTGGCATCCGGAGTTCGGCGGCTGGGAGCTGGAGATCGTTGCCGCCCAAATCGTTGCAGCTCAAATCGTCGCCGAATAGGTGGCCATCGCACAAATTGCGTCCGGGCTTCCCTTCGGCGAATCCTATGGCAAATCTCCTGAAACGTGGTGAGCGAGTCAACCAGCTCCAGATCCCCGGTAATACGGGATCTGCTCCGCAAAACTCTTCTCGCATCACGGGCGATCTCCATCCCGCTCCGTTTGGTATGAACATGGCCTTCTATATACTGGTCTCGAAACGTCTCACCTATGCCTGAACCCGGAAGCACTCGAAACCGCATTTGGATCGTCATTGCGGTGGTTCTCCTGATCGCGGCCGGCGTCCTGTATGTCCTTCTTCCAGGTTCCCGCGACCGTGTCGTGGTTCGCGCGGCGAAGGTCACCCGTACCTCGATCGTCAAAACCGTGCCCACCAACGGCAAAGTCGAACCGTTGAATGACTTTCAGGCGCACGCACCCGCGCCCAGCACCGTCGAGCAAATTTTCGTCCATCTGGGCCAGGAGATCCATCCAGGGGAGCGTCTCCTGCTCCTGGACGCCAGTGACGCTCAGCTGCGCGTGGCCAATGCCCGCAACCAGCTGCAGCTTTCCTCGCAGGACCTGCGCAACACGCAGGCCGGCGGCACGCACGATGATCTGTTAACGGCCAACACGGATCTCGCCAATGCCCAGCGCTCCTTGTCGAGCGCCGAGACTTCCCTGCAGACCTTAACCGCGCTCCAGGCCCAGGGAGCCGCCTCGGCCAACGAGGTCACCGCGGCCAAGGGGCGTGTTACCGACGCCCAGGCGCGCGTCGCTCAAATCGAGGGCCGGCTCCACGGCCGCTACGGTTCCGGCGACCTGGCCAACAATCGCTCCCAGGTGCAGCGCGCGGACCAGGAACTCGCCAGCGCCACCAGCGCGCTGGGCGGCTTGGACATCCACTCCCCGATTGTCGGCACCGTCTACTCCCTGCCGGTTGCCCGCTACGATTACGTCCAGTTGGGACAGCCCCTGCTTAGCATTGCCGACCTCTACAAACTCCAGGTACGCGCCTTTTTTGATGAACCGGACATCGGTGCACTCCACGCCGGACAGCCGGTGACCATTGTTTGGGGCGCCAGGCTGGGACGCGAATGGCATGGCCGCGTCACCCAGGCCCCCACCACGGTCACCAACGTGGGCACACGCAGCGTGGGGGAATGCCTCATCAGCGTCGATGATGCGGATGGCCAGCTCCTGCCCAATACCAACGTGACCGTGACTGTGACCACCTTGCAGCTCACAAACGTGCTCAGCCTGCCCCGCGAGGCCCTGAAAACCGAAGGCGCCAGCGACTTCGTCTTCCGGGTCGTGAACGGGGAGCTTGTGCGTACGCCGGTTCGCGTCGGCGTTGTCACCCTCACCCGTTTCGAAATTCAGAGTGGCTTGGCGGAGGGCGAGACGGTCGCGCTCGGCGCCACCACCGACACGGACCTGCACAACGGTTTAGCCGTCCGGGCCCAGTTCTGATGGACCGCTGCCTCCACGCCCAGACTGCCTACGCTCGCCCCCACCCGCTGGGCCGCCTGCTGCTTCGTCTGCTGAACCGCCTGCTGGCCGGCTTGTGGCCCCCCTCCCGTCTCTCCGCCGCGGCCTGCCTCGCTCTGGCCTGCTTCGCCCGGCCTGCAAATGCTACCGACATCCCAGTTTCCCTCCAGTCCGCGCAACGGGCCCTGCTCGAGGGCCGCGCCGATGAGGCTACAGCCCTCTTGGGCAAAACGCTGAGCGCGGATCCCGGCAACGCCGCCGCGCATCTCCTGCTGTGCCGCGTGCTGCTCTCCCGGGAGCTGGGCAAAGAAGCTGCCGCGGAATGTGTCACGGCGCTCAATGATGGCCTGGCTCGCGACAGTGATGCCCAGGACTGGACCGGTCGCGCCCTTGGTCTGCAGGCCTCGCACGCCGGGATGCTCTCCGGCATGCGCCTTGCCCTGAGTGTCCGCACCGCTTTTGAAGCCGCCGTAAATCTTGCCCCGGAAAGCGAGCCGGCCTGCGTCGATCTGGGCGAGTTCTACACCGCGGCTCCAGCCGTGGTCGGCGGCGGCACCGGCAAGGCGCTTGCCCTGGCTGCCCGCCTTGAAGGCGCCCTGCCCGAGCTCGCGCACCGCATCCGCGCCATGGCCGCGGAAAAAGATAAAGATCTCGGTACCGCCGAACGGGAATTCCAGGCCGAAGCCAGTGTCGCGCATCGCCCCGGGGCCCTCATCGATCTTGCCGCTTTCTACGACCGCCACGGCCAGGGTGCCAGGGCGATCGCCACCGCCGGGCAGACGGTCGCGGCGGACCGGGCCGTGGATGCCACCGTCGTGGAAGCCGCCAGCGTTTTGGCCGATGCAGGTCAAACCTCCGCCGCCGAAACCGTCCTGCGCGCCTACCTCGCTCACGGCCAGCACAGCGACCGGGCCCCCGCCTTCCGTGTACACACCCAACTCGGCAACCTTTTAGCCGGACAGGGCCAGCGTGAGGCCGCGCGGGCCGAATACAAAGCCGCGCTGAGCCTGGCTTCGGGCTACGCTCCCGCCCAGGAAGGACTGGCCCGCCTGTGATGTCGCTCACCTTCCGTAGCAGCCTCGGTCATGGCCACCGGAGACCTCATAGCCACGATCTTTTGTGGCGCGGCCCGCTGCGCCGACGCAGACCCTGTCTGGATTTACCCTTCGCTTTTGCCTTGGCGCTGATCCTCTCCGGGCTCGCCACCCCCGCCAGGGCGCAGATCTCACTTTCGACCGCGGTCAATCTCGCGCTGCAAAACAACCCCAAGGTCAAGATCGCGCAGGCGGACCTGAATCGTGCCGACGCTGTTCTTTCTGAAGCACACGATGTCTACGTCCCTGCGGTTTCTGCATCGGGCGGCGTCGGCAGCGCCACGGGCGCCCCGCTGTCCCCGCCGGTCGTCTTCACTGTGGCTGCGCAGTCGCTGGTCTATAACTTCTCTCAGCCGGATTACATCCGCGCCGCGCACGCCGGGGTCAATGCGGCGCAGCTGGCCCTGGGAGTCGCTCGGACGGATGTGGCGGAAGACGTCACGAGCACCTATGTCTCTCTCGACAACGCCCTCGGTCGCCGCCGCGTCCTCAATGACGCTCTCGACATCGCCAACCGGCTCGTCAGCATCGTCAACGACCGCTTCGCTCTCGGCGTCGATCCCCACATCGAGGTCACCAAGGCCCATCGCACCGCGGCCCAGATCCACCTGCAGGCCCTGCTCGCCGACGACGAAATCGCCGGCGACGCCGACCACCTCGCCGCGCTCACCGGGCTCCCCGTCGCCGGCTGGACCACAGACCCCCATTCCATCCCCCCGCTCGAGCTGCCCTCCGTCGCCAATGCGGCTGCCCGAGAAGACGCCACGACGGCCGGGGACACCTCCGCCGCCTTTGAGTCCGCCCGCGCCAAACAGCTCACTGCCCACGGGGAATCGCGCTACCTGCTGCATCCTCAGGTCAGCTTTTCCGCCCAGTTCAGCAAGCTCTCCGACGCTTTCACCACCTACGACCTCTACTACCCAGGCTTTCGCGAGCGCATCATCTGCAACCCGGTCTGCGTCGACAGCGGCAAACAAAACAGTTTCAACTCCCTCAGCGTCGCCGTCCAGCTCACCCTGCCGCTGCTGGACATGGTGCACCGCGCCCGCGCCCGCGAAGCCGCCATCGACGCGCAGCGTGCCTTTCTTGACGCCGAGGTGCAGCAAATTGCCTTTCTGGAAAACCGGCACAAACTCATGCACAGCACGCAGGAGCTCGCCGCCCGGGCCGAAATCGCCACCCTCGATCACGATCTCGCGCAGGATCAGCTCGATGCGGTCGCCGTTCGCCTCCGCGCCTCCGCCGGGGCTATAGCCGGCGAGCAGATGACGCCCAAAGACGCCGAAAACGCTCGTCTCGCCGAACGCCAGCGCGAGGTGGACGTTCTTGATGCGGAGCTGCAACTGCGCCGCGCCGAAATCTCCCTCCTTCGCCAGGCCGGCTCTCTTGATACCTGGCTCGCGGCCACCATCCCCGGCGCTGGCGCCGCTCCAGCCGGCGCCACTCCCTCCCTCACACCCATCCTTCCCCCTACCAATGGCATGACCCCGGGCGCCGCCGCCACGCCCGGATCGGCCTCCTCGCCAGAGACACCGCCCACCACCGGCGTCACGCCGTCCGCTTTGCCCTCGGCGCCCGTTTCAGCGCCGTCCCCGGCAGCTCCAGCCCCCCTGCCCGGCACACCCTCACCCGCGCCGCACCTGTAGTGCCGCAAATGCACAGAATCATCGATCGTTCCACCCTGAGGTGGAACTTTGACCTCATCTTCTCGTTGTCATCCCGCACCGCAACGGAGAGCTTTTCTCGTTGTCATCCCGCAGCGCAGCGGAATGCTTTTCTTTGTTGTCATCCCGCAGCGCAGCGGAATGCTTTTCTTTGTTGTCATCCCGCAGCGCAGCGGAGGGATCTGCTGTTGAGGACCTCCGCAAATCCGAAAAGGGACCGCTCTAATCCAGCAAAAAGAACATCTTAGGTGACCCCCGCCCGCGCTCCTCTACGGCGGTCGCGCCGCATCCGCCGTTACTGGGTGGTAAACTTCTAAGTGATATGGCTCCGTTGAAAACGCTGCTTCTGAACCCGCCCTCATTTGAAAACTTCGATGGGGGCGCCAGCTCCCGTTGGCCTGCAACCCGCGAGATCGAGTCCTACTGGTATCCCGTCTGGCTCACCTATCCCGCGGGTATGCTGGAGGGATCGAAGCTGCTGGATGCGCCCCCGCATCACGTTTCGGCCGACGAAGTCATCGAAACTGCCAAAAGTTTCGAGTTCCTCGTGCTTTTCACCTCAACCGTGGGCTGGTCCGGCGACCACGGCCTCGCCCGCGCCATCAAGGCGGCGAACCCTTCCATCAGGATCGCCTTCGTCGGCCCGCCGGTCACCACCGACCCAGACCGCGCCCTCAACGAGTGCGAAGCCATCGACTTCATCTGCCGCCGCGAGTTCGACCACACTGTCGTGGAGTTCGCCAACCGCAGACCGCTGTCTGAGATCCTCGGCATCAGCTACAAGGACCCTGCCACCGGCGTCATCCAGCACAACCCCGACCGTCCTCAGGTGGATGACCTGGACGCCATGCCGTGGGCGACCAAAATCTACAAGCGCGATATGGACGTCACCAAGTACAACGTCCCTTTTCTCCTTCATCCCTACATCTCGCTTTACTCCACCCGCGGCTGCCCGGCGCAGTGCACCTTCTGTCTCTGGCCGCAGACCCTCTCCGGTCATGCCTGGCGCAAGCGGTCGACCGATGACGTGGCAGCCGAGATGAAGTGGGCCAAAGAGAACTTCCCGCACGTCAAGGAGTTCTTTTTCGACGATGACACCTTTAACATCCAGAAGGCGCGCACCGTCGAGCTCTGCGCCAAGCTCAAGCCGCTCGGCATCACCTGGTCCTGCACCTCGCGCGTTACCACCGACCGCGACACCCTCAAGGCCATGAAGGAAGCCGGCTGCCGCCTGCTCATCGTCGGCTTCGAAAGCGGCGATCCGCAGATCCTGAAGAACATTAAGAAGGGCGCCACGATCGAGCGCGCCCGCGACTTCGTCAAAGACTGCCATGACCTCGGCCTGGTCATCCACGCCGACTTCATCCTCGGCCTGCCTGGCGAAACCAAGGAATCGATCCGCAACACGATCAACTTCGCAAAAACCCTGGACTGCGAGACCGTGCAGGTCTCCATCGCGCACGCTTATCCCGGCACCGAGTTCTACGATTTCGCCGAAAAGAACGGCTACATCACCAACAAGGGCATGAACGATCACGGTGGCCACCAAATGGCCCACATCGAATACCCCGGCCTGCCCACCGAGTACGTCATGGAGATGGTGCACAAGTTCTATGACGAGTATTACTTCCGCCCCAAGGCCGCAGCTCGAGTCGTCTGGAAGGCCATTGTCAACCGCGACGTGCCCCGTCTTTACGTTGAGGCCAGGAGCTTCATGAAACTCCGCAAGGAACGCAATGCCATGGTCCGCAAGGCCAAGGAAGACAACGAAACCCGCCAGCAGGAATCGGTCAGCATGAACGCCTGATCTCGCCCTGGGCATCGCCGCGGCTGGCCTAAAAACCAGCCGCTTCGTTTTGCCGGTCGGGGGCTACGCTCTTGGGAACTATCGGCAACGGAGCCGAGGCCAACGCGCATGAACCACCATTTGAAAACCTCGCAATACCTCGTCCTGGTGGCCGTGATGTTCACTGCCTCGGTCGGTGACACCCTGCTTTCCCGCGGTATGTCGACGGTCGGCCAGGTAGACCCCGCACACCTCGGGCGACTCTGGCACGCCCTGTTCAACGGCTATGTCGTCGCTGGCATCCTCCTGCTTATCGGCTTTTTTGCTTCCTACATGACCGCCCTCAGCTGGGCCGATCTCACCTTTGTCATGCCGGCAACCGCCTTCGGCTACGTGGTCGTCGCTCTGCTCAGCCGCTTTTGGCTGCACGAAAGGCTATCCGGCCTTCGCTGGCTTGGCATCCTGCTGATCGTCTGTGCGGTCGGTTTTGTCGCGAACGGGCCCCCACGTACCGAAGACGCACATTCACCCGGGAAGCCGCCCGCACCCGGGGATCTCGACGTGCTCGATGCCGGGCTTGGCCGCTGATGCCCCCGCGAATGCCCCTGCCCGCGCACATTCCCCACCTCCTGCGCGACTGGGGCTGTATCGCCACGGTGGCCATTCTGGCCATCCTGGGCGAGGTACTCATTGCCGCTGCAATGCACCGTCTCGGCGACCTGGACCGCCTTCGCCGCACTGCTGGCCTGCCGGGCGTGCTGCGCGCCATTCTCGGTAGCCCGGTCTTTGTCGCGGGTGCGTTGTTCATGGCGCTGAACTTCTTTGCTATGCTCTACACCCTCAGTCTGGTCGACCTCTCACTCGCCGTCCCCGCCATAGCGGCCCTCACCTACATCGGCAATGCGGTCGCCGCCAAGGTCTTCCTCCGCGAAAACGTGGACCGCCGCCGCTGGCTGGCCGTCAGTTTTGTCGCCGTAGGTGTCGTCCTGCTTTCGCGCTGACGCTGTCACCGGGCTGACACTGCGATTAGCAGTCAAAGCCGTGTAGCTGGACAGCGGCTTGTGCCTCGGAGGCAACATCCGTTCACACGAACGACTTACATGGTCGGGGGCACACCATGAGTTCAACAACTTCCCAACCTGCCAATCCGTTTGTGCAATTTACCGAACTGGTGCGATCCAGCCTGGGCGATCGAATCCGTCCAGAAGCCAGGGACTTCTTTGACATGCTCTCCGAAGACGCAGTCTGGGAATCACCCTACGCCGCCCAGGAGCAGAAACATCAAGGCAAGGCCGCGATCCAAGAGTATGTGGGCGGTATCGGGAAAATACTACAGATCGACAAGTTCACGCAGCCCGTTGTCTACGAGGCAAAAGACGCGGTGGTGATCGAATACAGCTGCAGCGGGTCGAGCTTGGTCAACGGCAAACTTTATCACCAAAACTACATTTCAAGCATCCAGACCAAAAACGGGTACATCACCTACCTTCGAGACTACTGGAATCCCCTCCTCTTCATGGAAGCAATGGACGCAGCGGCTAAGTAGTGAAACGGCGGAGCTCTATTCAGTCTTCGCTGAATCGTCTGGCGGCGCTCTCGCTCGGGGCGCCTGCCTGCTGCCCCTGATCCCAAGTTCTTCCTCCGAGAAATGGAGACCACCGCTGCTGTCTGGCCGTAAGTTTGTCGCTGTAGGTGTTCTCCTGCTGCCGCGCTGAACTCCTCAGAAAGATGTCGAAAAAAGCTGGCATCGACGAACTTATACTCCTGCGCATGAAGCTTGAGACCCGGTTCTCGCTCCGTCAGCTCGTGATGATCTCCCTCGGAAGCTCATTCTCACTTCTTCTGGACCTTCTGCTTCTGGCCCTTTTCAGAGGGCTTAAACGGATTCCGGACTCGTTTCCGGAGTGGTGCCTTGCCATCGGCTTGATCCTTATTTTGCCGTCAGGTCTTTGCGTATGGACTAGCCTCGCTGGCATCAAGGCCGTTCGCCGCGGTCTGATGGATAACCGTTGGCCGCCTCCTTCCGTTGAGGCATCACTTCATCTTCTTCAATCCAAGGGGCTGAAGTGGACCGTGCAGGGTTTGCTGCTGGCCGGGTTTTTGGTGTGCATGGGCGGGTTTGTGCTCCAACGCACCCATCATCCACACCCAACTCCCTGGGGATTGTTCATCTACTTTTTTACTGGACCTCTCATGACCCGCAGTGAACTGTTGAAGCTGCTCACGCCTCCCAAGCCGTCTCGCAGTTCTACAGCTTTCCTCTCAGACATGAAGCCGATCATCTTCGCGCACTGGGGTGAGCGCGGGGTCTAGCACCTACATTTAATTAATCTCTGCAATTCAGACCAGAAGGCGCATGAGCCCGGCCGGCGGCAGGTCCGCCGTGATCGCCTGCACATCCGAGCCGCCAGCCCGCAGAACAGCCTCTGCCGCTAATCTTCCGCTGCGCACCGCGCCCTCCATCGTCGAAGGCCACCCCGTGCGCGTCCAGTCCCCTGCCAGAAACAGCCCGTCCCCGGGCGCGTCGCTCACCGGTCGGAACCGGTCCAGCCCCGGCGTGACGGAAAACGTCGCCCGCGCTTCCTTCAACACGCCTGACTTCACCAGCCGCGCCTCCCGCACCGCCGGGAAAAAGCCCGCGAGCTCCTCCAGCGCCGACCCCAGAATCGCTTCCCGTCCCAGCCGCAGCTCCTGAAAAGACCCGCTGATCGTCAATTCCAGGTACTGCAACCCCAGGTACTGCCCCCCACCCGGCCCCGCCACGCCGGCACCCCCTCGCCGAATGGCCGTCTTGTTGAACATCCATTGGATCCGCGTGTCCAGCAGCGCGGCATGCTCGGCGGTCGTCACGGCCCGGTCGAACCAGAGGTGCACCGTGGTGATCGGCGCATGAGAAAACCGTTGCAGATCCCCGCAAACCTGCTCGATGCCCGGCGACGGGGGTGCCGTCTTCAGCAGCCTGGCCGTCCCCTCAAACGGCAGCGCCAGAACAATGCGCCGCGCCTCCACCGATCCTCCATCGCTCAACACCGCGCGCCAACCCTCGCCGGCACGCTCCAGCCGGTCGACACTCGCGCGCAGCCGAAACAAGGCCCCGCTTCGCTCCGCCAGCTTCGCAAACGCGTCGTAGAAAATGGACAGCGGCTGCGTTGGAATCCCCAACCGTCCGCCCTGCGGGTTGCGCAGCAGGGTCTCATGCACCACCTTGCCCACGTACCGCGTCGAACTCCGCTCGGCGGTATCGTTCAGCGTCGCCAACACGATAGGCTCCCAGAAGTGCTTGACCGCCAGCGGGGTCTGCCCGGTGCGCTCCAGCCATTCCGCAAAGGACTCGATGTCCTCAGCCGGGTACCCGCGCAGGAACTCGGCCACCCCCCGCACTACCGCCAGCTTATCCGCCGCGCCCAGCATCGGCATGCGTAGAAAGTTCCATGTTGCGCCGGGCGGCGCTGGCAGCCCGCCCGGCCCGACCAGGCTCTGCCGCATTCCGCGCTCAGGCCGCCCCGGCTCCAGAAACGGAATCCGGTCATACCAGCGCACAAACCGATCCGCCCCGCTCAGCCGGCAAAGATCCAGGAGATTGGTGCAGCACCCCAGCATCACGTGCTGCGAGTCGATCTCCTCCTCGAGCGCCGGGTGCAGATAGCTGTACGCCCGGCCGCCCACATATGGCTTCCGCTCCAGCACCGTCACCCGCGCACCGGCACCGGCCAGTGCCACCGCCGAGGCCAATCCCGCCAGCCCCGCGCCGATCACCAACACATCTGGTCTCCGCTCACCGTGCTCCTCCGGTCGCTCCCCCGCGTGCTCCGGGAAGGCTCCGGCGCTCAGAACCACCTCGCCCGCAGTGACCCGGCCAAACCCCGGCCCAGAATGGCCACCTTCCCCGCCGTGGACACCGAGACCCGCTGCGAAAACACAGCCGGGGGGTCGGCCGCAATCCTTTGGAGCAGCCGGTGGTAAATCGTTATCAGCACCCGCATCGCGGGCCGTGCATCTTTGTCGATCAGCGGCAACAGCGCCTCCCCGGCCGCGTAGAAGATCTGCGTGCGTTCCACCTCGCGCCCCAGCAGACGCCGCAACTGCGGCGATACCTCCCCACCCGAGGCGGCTCCCAGCAAATGCTCCAGGTGCACACCGCTTTCCCGCATCTGCTCCAGCGGCAGATACACACGCCCCCGCTCGGCATCCTCTCGCACATCCCGCAGGATGTTCGTTAACTGAAAGGCGATCCCCGTGCGCTCGGCCAGAACCTCCGCCCGTGGATCGCTGTACCCGAAGATCCGGATCGTGACCAGGCCCACCACGGACGCCACCAGGAAACAATACCGGTACAGCGCCCCAAAGCTCTCATACACCTGGTACGCCGTGCCCCGGTCCTCAGCCGGCACCACGGCCACACCCTCCGGCGCGTCCTGCAGGTCCAGCGTTGTGCCCGCAACCAGCATCTCCAGCAATGCAGAGGGGATATCGAATCGCCGCTGCACGTCGTTGACCGCCAGAAACAACGGATCTGTTCCCTCGGTGGCCGGCTCTGTGCGCGAATGGATCCACTCTTCCGTCCAGGCGCGCATCGCCGCCCGCCGCTCCTCTACGGAAAAAGCCTCATCATCAGCCAGATCATCCGCCTTGCGCATAAAGGCATACACCGCGCACATCGCATCGGATTTGTGTCGCGGTAGCGCCATAAAGGCCCAGTAAAAGTTCTTGGCCTCATGCCTCGCTACCGCGCGACAATAGGCATAGGCCGCCGCCAGCGCTGCCGGACGTTCCGCGCTCATGCCGGCCGCATCCGCGTGGGAGCCACTGCCGAACGCACCTTGCCCGCCAGAGCCCCGCCCAGCAGAAGCATCTTCCTGGCTTTGCTCACCACCGGCCGAGTCCGCAATGTGTTGTAGTTCATCGCCTCAATGGCATCCAGGATCGCGTGCCCGCCCTCCGCAAACAGCGCCAGCGTGCTCGCCAGGTCGCGTTCTACGAGGGTCGTGATGCGCCCTCCGCGCGTCAGCCGCGCCCGTGCATCGTTCACCAGAAACTCCATCAGCGCCCGGAACTTGGAATCAAAACGCCGCGCTGCAATCTGCTCGTCCGTAACCCCGTAGCGCGCCATCGCATCCGCCGGCAGATAGCGGCGTCCGCGATCGAACCAGTCCGTCACCACATCCTGGTAGAAATTCGCCAACTGCAACCCCGTGCAGATCTCATCGGAAAGCCGCATCAGCTCCTGGTCCCGGTATCCGCTCACCAGCAGCACCAGCCGTCCTACGGGATTTGCCGAATACCGCGAGTACGCCTCCAGCGTCGCCAGCGACTCGTGATGGGTGTACACCTGGTCCGCCTCAAATGCGCTAATCAGATCGTCGAACGGCTCGCGCGGCAGCGCACACGCCGCAATCGTCGGTTGCAGCGCCACAAAAACCGGGTGCCGCGAGCGCTCCGGTGTAGCAAAGCACTCCCCCAGCATCGCCCGCCATTCGCGCAACAGCCGCGTCGCCGCCTCCGTGCTGCCAGCCTCATCCCCCAGATCATCGGAGGTCCGGCAAAATCCATACATGCTGCGAAAATGGGGCCGCAGTGACTTGGGCAAAAAGAACGTCGCTACGTGGAAATTCTCGTAATGCGTCTCGGCCAGCCGCTTGCACCATGCCTGCGCCTCGGCCAGCGACGGCCGCTCAGCGGGTGTCCCATAGGGCGGTGGCGCCTTTTCCAGCGACCCAATTTGCTGTCCGATTTGTGATCCATCGCCTGATGCAAACCGCAGCGGACCGCCCGCTTCGGCGGGGGACTTCACCTTGGGCTGCGGTAGGGGGAACGCTGCGCTCACAGGATCATCTCCAAAGCCCGGGATTCCGCGACCTCTAACGCCGCCGCCGCTTCGGGTCGGTTACCGCCACCTGGCCGGATCACCGTCTTGATCTCAGGCGCCGTTCCTTCCTCGGGACGACTCAACATACGCTGAAATACCCCCGGCACCTCTGTCAAAGACGCGGCTCCGGTCAAAAAGGTCTCGCATCGGAAGCTCCCCGAGGTCAGCAGCGCGAAGGCCGCCCGCGCCGTCGCCGGCGTGTGATGAAAGCTCGCCTTCAGCGTCAAATCCGAGTAGTGCAGCAGATTGGTATCCAGGGCGACCGTCGTCCCCGCCGGCGGCCCGCCGAATAGGTTCACCACGCCACCCTTGCGCGCCATCCGCACCGCCCACTGCCAGGCTTCCGGCGTCGCCACAGCCTCAAACACAAGATCGGCCCCGCGTCCCTCCGGCGTCAGCGCCCGCACCGCCGCTACCGGGTCGTCCACCTCGCCGATTCGCACCACTTGCTCAGCCCCCAGCGCCAGCGCCATCCCCACCTGGTCTCTGCGCTTGACCACGGCAATCACCCGCAGCCCCATCAGCGACCCCGCATGGGCAAATAGCAACCCAATCGGCCCCGCGCCCAGGACGATGGCCGTCTGCCCCGCTCGCGCGCCTGCCTCCTCAAGCCCGCGCATCACGCAGGCCAACGGCTCCGTCAACGCCCCATGCTCGGGCGGCATCCCGTCCGGCACCGCCAGCGTATTCCGCTCGGCGATTCGCGCGGGCACCCGGATGTACTCCGCATACGCTCCGTTGTTGAAGAGCAAATCATCGCAAAGGTTCGCCTGCCCATTCGCACAGAAGAAACACGCATCGCATGGCGCCGAGTTCAGCGGCACCACCCGGTCACCCACCCCAAACCGCGTCATCCCGGCCCCGGTTTCGACCACCGTGCCCACCAGCTCGTGCCCAAAAAGCCGCTCCGGCGTCAGCATCTTGGCATGGTAGCCCCGCCGGAACACCTTCAGATCCGTCCCGCACGTTAATGCCGCATCCACCCGCAGCACCAACTCACCCGGCGCGGCCACCGGCAGGGGGACTCGCTCTAAGCGCAGGTCTTCCTTCCCGTGCAACACCGCGGCCAGCATCGTCTCACCCATACCCGTTTATTCTCGCATCCCCTACCCTCTACACCACGACGTGAAATGGCCGAGCGACTCAACACCCTTGGCCCCTGAGCAGCTGCTACCGGAACCGGGCCCCTGCTAAACCCGGCGCAAAGGGATGCGCTCCCGACAGCGGCCCGGCGCACGCAATCTGTTACCCTGACCACCAGCGAGCCGCATGACTCTTGTCTCTCCAGGCGCCTATCTAAAACGCCTCACAACCTCGGTGCAGGACTACTCGCTGCTCACCGGCCGTTCCCTCGCCGCCCTCTTCTCAGCCCCGCGCTACCTCGGCGACACCTTTCTTCAGCTCGACTCCATCGGCGTCGGCTCCGTCCCGATCGTCATCCTCGCCGGCTTCTTCACCGGCGCCGTGCTTACCCTCCAATCCACCACCACCCTGAAACAGTTCGGCGCCGTGAACCTCACCGGCAAACTCGTCGCCCTCTCCATGGTCAAGGAGCTCGGCCCCGTGCTCACCGGCCTGATGGTCTCCGGCCGCAACGCCTCCGGCATGGCGTCCGAACTCGGCTCCATGAAGGTCTCCGAGCAGATCGACGCCATGCGCGCCCTCGGCACCGATCCCATCCGTAAGCTCGTCACCCCGCGCATCGTGGCCACCGTCACCATGCTCTTCTTCCTCACCATCATTTCGGACACCCTCGGCATCTCCGGCGGTGCTCTCGTGGCCGTTACCCTGCTCCGGCAGAGCGGTCCGGCCTTCTTCCACAACGCCCTCAACGCCCTGCAGTTTGGCGACGTCATCGAAGGCCTCGTCAAACCGCTCTTCTCCGGCTTCATCATCGCCACCGTCGGCTGCTACTACGGCCTTTCCACCTCGGGCGGCACACGCGGCGTCGGCAAGGCCACCACCCAAGCCGTCGTCACCTCTTCGGTGCTCCTCATCATCGTAGACACCCTCGTCACCAAGCTGATGATCGGCATCTTCGGAAGATAGTTTTCACACTCCAGCTCCTCTCTTTTTTGCTTGTTTCTTTGTTTGTCATTCCCGAAGGGAATCTGCATTTGCCGTTGCTCTTGCCTCTCTAGTTGTCATCCCCGAAGGGGATCTCTGCGCTTGCCGTTGCGTTTGCCATTGCCGTTGCATCTGCCCCTTTGGTTGTCATCCCCGAAGGGGACCTGCGTTTGCACCCGCACCTCAGCCCGTCATTCCCCGAAGCAACCTCAATTCCCACCAAACCACCATGCCTGACATCACCCCGACCGCCCCCGTCATCGAATTCCATAACGTTTCTATCGCCTTCGACCGCAATCCCGTCCTCCGCGACGTCAGCTTTCATGTACTCCGTGGCGAAACACGCATCCTCCTCGGTCCGGCCGGCGGCGGCAAAAGCGTTCTCATGAAGCTCGCCAACGGCCTCCTGCAGCCCGACTCTGGCGAGATTCGCGTCTTTGGCAACAATCTCGCGAAACTCACCGATCGCGAGATGTTCGCCCTGCGCGCCCGCATCGGCATGGTCTTTCAGGAGAGCGCCCTCTTTGACTCCATGAGTGTCGAAGACAACGTCGCCTACCGTCTTCACGAAGAACAGGTGCCTCCTGCCGACGTCCACGAGCGCGTCCTCGAAGCCCTTCGCTTCGTCGAACTCGAGCGAGCCATCGACAAATTTCCCTCCGAACTCTCCGGCGGTATGCGCCGCCGCGCCTCCATTGCCCGCGCCATCATCAGCCGCCCTGAACTTCTGCTCTACGACTCCCCCACCGGCGGCCTCGACCCCATCACCTCCACCACCATCATCGAACTCATCGTGAAACAGCGCGACGTCTCCGGAACAACCGCCCTGCTCATCACCCACCGCCTCCAGGACGCCTTCACTCTCGCGACGCACTGCTTCACCCCCGGAACCGACCACATGCAGCCCATCCCGGACAACGGCATCGACCCCCATACCCGCTACCTCGTACTCAACGAGGGACAGGTCACCTTCGACGGCACCACCCGCGACCTAACCCACACTGACGACCCCTGGCTGAAGGCCTATCTCGCCTAGACCGGTTTACCTCCAGATGTAACGCCGCCGTCATCCTGAGCGCAGCGAAGGATCTCTGCATTCCGCTCGCGGCTGCTCGAAGGCCAGGGGGAAAGATAACCCGTCCTCCAGGGCCCCAAACATCCCGAATACGGCCTACTAAACGGCCTCGATCCCATACTTCTCTCCTAAAAACACCTGCAACGCCCCCGGTAGACACCCCGCCAGCTCCTGCCAAGTACAAAGCCGCAACCGCTCACGCTCCTCCACTCGCCGCACCGCCATCAGCACCCGCAGGCAAAGCTCCCTCAAATCCGCCCGCCTCCCATCCAGCAACACAAGGTACCGCCCGTCCATCTGTCGCGCCGCCAAAATGCCCCGCACGAGCTGGTAACCTCGGTACGCTCCTCGGGTGCCCGCACCCGGCAATGCGTCGACGTCAAATACCTCCTCCACACCCCGATAGCGCAGCAGCCGCTCCCGCGAGGCCTTCCCAAACCCACTTTCCGTGAGCTTGGCCTCCACCAGCGTGGACCCCGGTCCATCCCCCAACCCCATGTCCATCTCCGTCCGGTCCACCTCCCCCTTGCACATGGCCAACTCCGCCCGTACCCCAAACGCCGGTCGCAGCCCAGCCTCCACGCCCAGCCGTGCGCACACGGCCTGCCTCCTCAGCACGCCCGGGTAACAAAACACATTCATCAGCAGCGCATCCGAGCTCGTCGCGCACTCCAGCTCGCCCCGCCACCGGTCCGCCCGCCGCGGCAGGTACTGCCCACCGGTGTAAGCCTTTTCCAGCCGCCGCGCCCAATCGGAGTTCGCCAAAATGCGCCGGTATGAGGCCTCTAAGAAATTTCCATGCCCACCTGCCGCATCCTCCGCGTATAGAACCGCCGGCGTCCGCCCAAACCCCACATCACATGCATGCCGCTCCGCACGCGCTAAACCCCGCCCCGCCAACTCCCGCCGCAGCGCGGCAGCTCCCCTCCATCTCGACCCATCCTCCGGCATGCACCCCACCCTTGCCAATCACCCAAAAGGCGAACAATCGGCAAAACCAGCGTACCCCAGGGAAGACGAGGAAAAGTACGGTAGTAGGCTCAACTAGGCTCTAAAATCCGCAATGCCTCCTGCAAACGCGTGGTGATTTCCTCAGCCGACTCGCCCTCGGCGAAGCGAAGCGGTGTCCCAAATCGAACCGCTACCTGCCCCGTCCGGAACCATCTTCCACCTACCCGCGCCGCAGACCCCATTCCCTGCAGCGCCACCGGCACAACCGGCACCCCCGAGGCCTGTACCAGCAACCCGATCCCCGGCCGAAACGGCTGCAAACCGCCCGTCCGGCTGCGCCGGCCTTCGGGAAACACCAGTACGGAGTAGCCCCGATCCAGCGCCTGCCCGGCATGTGCGAAACTGCGCCGAAACCCCGAAAACCGCGGCAGCGGAAATACATTAAACAGCGCCGGCAGCAACGGGTATGCCGGCCGTGCCAGCAGGTTTCGCCACCAGCTTCCCTGACCACGCCCCCCTCGCAGATCCCCCAGCACCTCCGCCGACATCGCCGTCGCCAAACGCCGCCGCACCGCTCCCGGCAGGGCGTACAGCAGCAGCGGCAAGTCAAACGTATTTACATGATTGGCCACCAGCAGCACCGGACCGGTCAACGCGCTCACCAACCCCGCCGAGGCCACGCGCGGTCTCACCAAAGCCCGCACCAGACCGCGCACCACCACCTCGGTAAAGCCAATCCGCAACCACCGCACAGGGGCACTCCAAGGCCATCGCACGTAGCGCACCGCCTCCGGGGCGGCCACGTCGTTCCTTTGCGGCAATCTATCGGCCCCTATCTCGGCCGGGGAGTCCGTTGGAGGATCGCTTAGGAAATCCGCAGACAGGCTCCAGCCGGAGCCCGCAGCTACCCGCGCCCGCAACTCACCCAGGGTCGCGATGGCCGCCATGGGCGCATCGTCGATTTCCACCCCAAACCGTTCCGCCAGCACCGATTGCAGCTGCACTCGGCCAAGACTGTCCAGGTGCAGATCCTCCGTGAGCCGTTGCGCCCCATCCCCACTCCGCACCGGTTCCCGCGTCACCTCCCCGATCAGCCGCAGCAGCCGGTCGCCTGCCTCGGACGTTGCCGCCGTTGCCGCCGCCACTGCGTTTTCCCGTCCCGCGCCGATCTGCGCACAGGCCCATTCCGCCACCTGCCTCCGCAGCAGCTTGCCCGTGGACGTGTACGGAAACGCCGGCTCCGGCCACCGCAGCACATGCCCCATTCTCTGAAAGCCGGCCAGCTCCGTATTGGCCGCATCCCGCACCCTCGCCAGATCGTCCTCAGCACCCGTGAACAACACGGCCGCCACAGGCTGGGGGCCCAGCGGGGTCTCGCACCCCACCACCGCTGCTCCACGCACGCCCGGCTGCCGCAGCAGCGCTGCTTCCAGGTCGGCGGGATAGACATTTAGCCCCGCCGCCATCACAATCGCATCGCCCTTGCGCCCCGCAAAGCGCAGCTCGCCCGACGCCTCCTGCACCCCCAGATCCCCCGTGGCGAGCCACTCCTCTTCGCGCGGCTGGAAGCGGCCGCCCCGCCAGGCTCCCGCGGCCAGCACATCCCCGCGCACCTCGATCTCGCCCTCCGCGCTCAACCGGACCTCGCGTCCCGGCAGGGTCTTGCCCAGCGTTCCCTTGCCCACCCGGAAAGGATGGTTCAGCGTGACCAGCGCCGCCGTTTCCGTCATGCCATAGCCCTGGATCAGCGCCAGCCCCAGCCCGTTCCAGAAGCCTTCCAGCTCCGCCGGCAGCGTCGCGCCCCCGCAGATCAGCGCCCAGAACTTCCATCCCAGCAGCCGGTGCACCGCCCGGAACCGCCACCAACGCTTCCACGCGCGAATCCCTGCACTCGCCGCCAACCGCTCCGGCAACTCCGGAAAGCGTCCCAGCAGGTACGCACGCAGAAGCTCCAGGATGCGCGGCACCGCCACCAGCACCGAGATCCGCTCGCGCCGCAGCAGCCCCAGTAGTCGCACCGGCTCTACCGAATCCACAAAATGCACCTCCGCCCGCAACAGCGGAGGCAGCCACATTCCCATGAACTGCCCGAAAACATGGCTCAGCGGGAGCGTGTGCAGAAAGCGCAGCGGATGAAACGGCCGCTCGTACCGCCGATACCTCGCCATCTCGCGTTCAATCGGCCCCACGCTGGCGAGAATATTGCGGTGGGTATGCACCACACCCTTCGGCTCCCCGGTGGTCCCGGAAGTAAACACGATCTGCACCGGTGCATCGGGCATCACCGCGGCGTCCACCAGGAAATCCGGCTCGGCCGGCAGCCACTCCGCCATCGTTCGCAGGTTGAACGCGGGCAGCGCGCCTCCCAGCTGTGCAAGCAGACCGGGATCACCCACGACCATCACCGGCGACACCTCCGCTACCACCCGCCGCACAAAGTCAGGCGAGCTGCCCGCATCCAGGGGCACCGCCAGCGCGCCGCGGAGCACACAACCAAAAAAGGCGGCAATCCACTCCGCCGAGTTCTCACCCCAGAGCACAACCCGCGCACCGGGCCCGACCGACCGCGCTCGCAGCACGGCCGCGAATCGTCCAGCCAGGCGAGCCAGTTCCGGGTAGGACGTACACAACGCCCGATTGCCCCGATGCGCAACCACGGCATTTTCGCCGACCGAGGCGCGCCAGACCTCGACCAGACTGGCCAGATGCGGTCGCATCTCCGCCCCGGAAACCGTCAGGTTGCCCTCCCCTGGTTTCCGCTTTCCCGTCATGGCTAAAGTGCGTGGGCGCCGAACCGTACCGCCCTCACCACGGCCCTGCGCCCGCCGTACACCATTACGCCGGTGGCCACCGCCGTCGCCGTGCACCAACTGCACAGCTGGCCGAAGCTCACCACCTGACGCACCGCATTGAACCCTGCAGCGCCGGCATCCCCCATCAACTTGAAGCCGAGCGCGCGCCGGGCCCACAAATTTTCGTCCGCCAAGACCAACAACGCCAGCGTCGCGCCATAGCTCGCCAGTCCGAGATAGCTATCCGGAATCCCCAGGGGATGCGCCATTTTCGACAGCGTAATCCGCTCGGAATCGAAGATCTGGCCGGGAGGGTCCGGCAGGGCATCGATCGCTCCACCCTGAAAAAGGGCCACGGCCGCCAGGGTGCCCAGCGCCACGCCGCATGCAGCGAGCGCCACAGTCTTGTCGGTCTGGCTCATACCCGTCTTACTCATCGCCTCTACCATTAGCTCCTCTTCGACCGCGTCGCCAACACGGTTCCACCGGCCGCTAGCGCCGCCGCCCCAATCGCAAACCAGTTCCGGTGCAACAGCAGAAACACCTCCAGGCTTGTCTGCTTTTGCCGACGCGTGAACTTTCCGACCGCACTGTGGGTTCCCGGGACGTAGTCATACAGGTTGTTCGGCGCGTTCGGATCCGTCGGCTCGCCCTCAATCTGCTGTGAGTCATAGCCGGTCGCCCCAAGATACCGGTCCAGCAGACCCGGAATGAACTTTTGCCCGAGAATTGCCACCACCGTCGGCGCTCCCACCCAATACTCCCGCCGTGGCCGTTTCGCCAGCCCAGCCGCGACCACCACCTCCGCTGCCAACTCGGGGTCATAGATCGGCGGCACAGGCTGCGTGTTGTTCGGCATACGATTCTTCACCCAGTCAAACTGCCAGGTGTTCATCGCCGGCATCTGCACAACGGAGATCTTTACGTTGCTCTTGTCGTGATGAAGCTCGCAACGGATTGAATCCGTGAACCCGTTGATCGCATGTTTACAGGCGCAATAAGCAGACTGCAGCGGGATGGACCGGTACGCCAGCGCCGATCCCACCTGTACAATCGTTCCCTTATCCCGCGGGAGCATCCGCTTCATCGCCGCCAGCGTCCCGTGCACCGTTCCCAGGTACACCACCTCCGTCACGCGCTTGTAGTCGGAGGCCTCCATCTCCTTCGCCGGCGAAAAAACGCTCACCATCGCGTCGTTCACCCAGACGTCAATGGGGCCGAACTCCCGCTCCACGCGGACCGCCGCCGCTTCCACCGCTTCGGCGTCAGAAACATCGGTCGGAATCGCCAATCCCTCCCCGCCCAGGATCTCGCACTCCTTCGCCGCGGCCTCCAGCGCCTGCGGGTTGCGCGCCAGCAGCGCCACGCGAGCGCCACGCTTCGCAAATCCGTGAGCAATGGAACGTCCCAGACCGGCGGATGCGCCGGTCACTACCACCACAAGACCCGAACCAGGCACATTCGCTCCTTTGCCGCCACTCCGCCGGCACATCCCTTGGTAGAGAGTGCGGTCCTTCCCGGAGTTGTCTGGGCCGCCTCGAAGCCCCGCACAGACCCCCCAGCTTTTTCCGCAAACTTCATGCCACGATGATTCCCGTGAAAACCGATCTTCTACTTACCTGCAGAAATGTGTATGATCCAACTTTGTTAAGGTTTGTACCCATCGCCTCGTGCGTGCACCTGGTGCATCCCGCGAAGCGTCCGTCAAATCGCCTTGCTGCACTCGAGGACTTTTTCAGAATGGTTGAAGCCGTTGTGTTGTGGAACGAGCCGAACAACCTGTCCCATTGGAACTTCAAGCTCGATCCCAATTGGGAACGGTTTGCCGACATGGTCAAGCGCGCCTCCGCCGCCATCCGCGCGGTCAATCCCCGCCTGCCCATCGTCCTCGGCGGCGTGAGTTCCTGCGACATCGATTTTCTGCGCAACATGGCCTCGCAGGGCGTCATGGAGCATGTGGATGCCGTCGGCGTGCATGGTTTTCCGCTCGACTGGAACCACTGGCAGCTCACCGAGTGGCCCGACCGCATCCGCGAAGCGCATGAGGTCTCCGGCCTTCCCGTCTGGGTCACCGAAGTCGGCGTCAGCTCCTTCGGCGCCGAGGAGGTCCAGGTCTTCGGCCTTGACCGCACCCTCGAACTTCTCAGAGACAAGGTCGAACGCATCCATTGGTACTCGCTCTTCGACCTTCCACCCTCCTGGCCTGCCGAAACCCGCCACAAGGAAGCCGAAGGCTCCTCCTACTACCGCCACTATTACCTCGGCCTCGTCAAAGCCGACGGCACACCCAAACTCGCCGAACCGCACTTTCCCACCGACGGCTCGGCCGGCTTCTGCCAGTGGTTTCACTTCGAAGATCCCCGCCTGGACGACGCCGTCACCTGGATGCGCGACCACAACGTCCAGTACCTCCGCACCGGCCTCAGTTGGGCCGACAGCTACCGCCCGAACTGCGAGGCCTGGTTTGACCGCCAGATGACCGCGCTCGATCCCTTCCGCGTCGCCCTCACCCTCTGCTTCACCCCCGGGCACCTGGGCCTTGAAGACCACCACACCAGCCCGCCCAAGGACAATGGGGACTTCGCCGATTTCGCGGCCTGGGCCGTAAAACGGTATGCCCCCGGAACCTCCGCGGCCATCCAACCCCAGCAGCAAGAGGAGCCCGTAGCCAGCCTATGAGCCAGCAGGCCAAGCAAATCCTCATCACCGGCGGCGCCGGCTTCGTCGGCTCCCATCTGGCGGACGGCCTTCTCGCCGCCGGCCACAATGTGCGGGTCCTCGACGACCTCACCCCCCAGGTTCATGCCAGCGGCGGCCGCCCGGACTACCTCTCGCCCGGCGTCGAACTCGTCGTCGGCGACGTCCGCGATCCCAACCGTCTGCGTGAAGTCCTGGCCGGCGTCGACGTGATCTACCACTTCGCCGCGACCGTGGGCGTCGGGCAAAGCATGTACGAAATCGCCCGCTACATGAGCGTCAACACCCAGGGCACCGCCGAACTCCTGCAGGCCATGCTCGACGCCAAGCTCACCCCCGAAAAGCTCATCGTCGCCAGCTCCATGTCCATCTACGGCGAGGGTCGCTACCTCTGCTCCGCCTGCGGCGAGCCCGCCGCACCGCCCGTACGCTCCGTCGCGCAACTCCGCTCCGGCCAATGGGATCTCCCCTGCACCCTCTGCGGCGGGGTGCTCAACCCCCTACCGACCGACGAACCCAAGCCCTCTGAGATCAACTCCGTCTACGCCCTCTCCAAGCGCGATCAGGAAGAGCTCTGCCTCATCTACGGACGCAATTACGATCTGCCCGTCACCGCGCTGCGCTTCTTCAACATCTACGGCACCCGCCAGGCGCTCTCCAACCCCTACACCGGTGTCGCCGCGGTCTTCGCCTCGCGCATGATGAACGGCAACGCCCCCATGGTCTTCGAGGACGGGAACCAGATGCGCGACTTCGTCAGCATCCATGACATCGTCCGCGCCAACCTCCTCGCCATGGAGCGCCCCCAGTCTGACGGCGAGGTCATCAACATCGGCTGCGGGAAACCCATCACCATTCGCCGCGTCGCTGAACTGCTCTCCGAAGCCCTCGGCAGGCACGTCGAGCCTGTAATCAGCCAGAAATTCCGCGCCGGCGACATCCGCCACTGCTACGCCGATATCTCGAAAGCCCGCACCCTGCTCGGCTACGAGCCACAGGTCACCCACGAACAGGGTTTCCGCGAGCTCGCCGCCTGGCTCTCCGAGCAGGAGGCCGAAGACAAGGCTGAAACCATGCTCAAAGAGCTTTCCACCTATGGGCTGACCGCCTAGTGGGAGCCGCAAGGACAACTGACGGCAGCGGCAGCCGGGGAAAGGACCGGGCAGTGAAGGTTTCCCGTGCGCAAACAGCCTTGATCACAGGCGGCGCCGGCTTCGTCGGCTCCAACCTCGCCGCGCGCCTGCTTGCGGAAACCGACCTCCGCATCCGCATTCTGGATAACCTCTCCCGCCGCGGCGTCGAACATAATGTCGCCTGGCTGCGCTCCCTGCGCGGTGCCACCTCCCGCCTGGAAATCATAGAGGGCGACGTCCGCCACGCCCGCGACGTCAGCGAAGCCGTCCGCGACGCCGGCGAAATCTACCACCTGGCCTCCCAGGTCGCCGTCACCACCTCCATCGACGACCCCGAAACCGACTTCGACACCAATGCCGCCGGTACCTTCCGCCTCCTCGAAGCCGCCCGTCGCTCCCCCCACAAGCCATTTCTGCTTTTCACCTCCACCAACAAGGTTTACGGCTCGCTGTACGGCGTCCCCGTCACCCCCGCCGGCACCCGCTACATCGCCGCCGACCCCGCCTTCCGCGGTGTGACCGAGTCCGAGCCCCTCGACTTCCACTCCCCCTACGGCTGCTCCAAGGGCACCGCCGACCAGTACGTTCGCGACTACGCCCGCATCTACGACCTGCCCACGGTCGTCTTCCGCATGAGCTGCATCGCCGGTCCGCGCCAGTTCGGCAACGAGGATCAGG